>DASPTQ010000093.1:0-32404 GCA_035623335.1 Terriglobales bacterium | reverse complement strand
GCTATAGGTGCGAAAAAAGCTGCTCGCATGACTCTCTTCCTATCCCTCGATCGGCGCCCTTACATATTCACCTAAACGTATAGTACGCTCACGTGCGTATGAAAGTTGCCGTCTAAGTCCCGATGGCGGGCAACTCAGAAGTCATGGGCTACGGCAGATTCCTAACGATACGGGCCAGATCGGCTTCTAGGAAGCCGGTTCAAGATTGTGGAAGGATGACGTTAGTGCTTTATCGGACGCGCGCACCGGGGAGAATGCCTGGTGATGAATATTGTCGCGCGCGTTCGATAAAGCCGTTAGCGAACTCAGAAAGTTGCTCGACCGCAAGTCGTTGTCCGGCTAAAAC
The DNA here is from genome assembly GCA_035623335.1 of Terriglobales bacterium. Lineage (GTDB taxonomy): Bacteria > Acidobacteriota > Terriglobia > Terriglobales > Acidobacteriaceae > JAFAGX01. The sequence goes on along the minus strand of DASPTQ010000093.1, from coordinate 32,058 downwards.
GATCTGGGCACAGATCTCCATGGTGGTCGACACACGGGAATGCCCCATTTGCCCCTGCACGCTCTTTGGGTCTGCTCTAGCCAGGATCATCCAGGTCGCGTTGCTGACTGTTCCCTGCCGTGCAATGGATCTCTGCTAGGCAGCGCGCAGTGTGCGGATGGGATCGGAGGAGGCGGCGCGGCGCGCCGGCAGTGCGCACGCTGCAAGCGCAAGGAGGATCATGATGACCACACTCGTTGCGTAAATCCGAGGCTCAGTTGCGCTGACATCAAAAAGAAGCGAAGCGACAAGATGGATCGCGCCGAGCGAGCCTATGACCCCCAGCGCGCAGCCCAGCAGTGCGATTTTGGCTCCGGAACCAAGGATGAGGCGCGCGATGGACGCACGCTGCGCGCCCAGAGCCATGCGGATTGCGATTTCCTGCGTACGCAACGACACGCTGAAAGCCATCACGGCGTAGATACCCATCACCGCGAGAAGCAGCGCGGCAACGGCGAAGGTCGCGATCAGGCGGGTGTTGAAGCGGCGAGGCGCCTCGACGCTGGAAAGAGCCTCAGTCATGGACCCCACCGGATCGAGGGCGAGTTGTGGATCTATCCCCGCGACCACAGTCCGCAAGGTGGCGATCACCTGTTCCGGCGGAAGCGTTGAGCGCAGAGTGATGAAGCCGCCGGAAAGCGCGGGAGTGCCGCCCGAGGAACCGGTGCCGTCAATGATGGACGGCTGCGCGAGGGGAAAATAAAACTGATCCGGAGCAGGCTGATCGGGAGCGCCGATCCTGGTATCGCCGACGATGCCCACCACCGTGGCCCACGGTAACGGTGCGTGAGGATTGCCGAGGTGCATGCGTTTGCCAATTGGATTCTCGCCGGGCCAGGAATGCCGGGCCATCGACTGATTCACAACGATCACCAGAGGTTTATCTGCCTGATCGAGAATCGTAAATGTGCGGCCGGCGATAAGGGTAATCCCCATCGCCCGGAAATAATCGCCATAGGTTTCAACAAAGGGCGCGAAACGCATTTTCCAGCTGGCAGCAGACGATCCTTCGACGGTGTAGTCGGCTTGTCCGGCGCTGCCATTGGCAGGCAGAGAACTACTCAGCCCCACGGCTGTAACGGAAGCCTGGCTGGCGAGACGATCGACCACTTCGCGATTGAAGGTCGCCACCGAGGCGTTGGTCTTGTACTGACTGCCCGGTAGTTCGTAGCCGGCGACCAGAACGTGTTCGGGACAGAAGCCAGGATCGACAGCGAGCATGTTCTGGTAGCTGCGCAGGAAGGCCAGCGAAGCGGTGAGCAGGATCAGGGCAATGGCAATCTCGGCCACCACCAGAGTCGATCGCAGCCAGCCATGATGTGCATTTCCAGTGCTGGTGCGGGCATCGTCCCTAAGCCCTTCGAGCAAGTTCGTGTGGATTGCCGCCCATGCGGGCGCAAGACTGCAAACCGCGCCCGTAACAACGGCGAGCAGCAGCGCAAAGAATGCCACCCAGGGATCAAGCGAAACCGAACCGATGCGCGGCAGGGAATCGGGCAAAAGCCTGGTTTCGGTCCGGATGACCGCGGCGGCAAAGGCCAGGCCCAGCAGACCGCCTGCGAGGCTGAGCAAAAGGCCCTCACACAGGGCTTCACCGAGCATAGCTCGCGCTCTTGCACCAAGGGCGAGAGTCACGGCGAATGCGCGGCGACGGCGCAGCGCACGCACCAGCATCAGCACCGCGACATTGAGGCAGGCGATCAGCAGAACCACCGAAACCGCAAAGAAAAGCGTCCGCAGCAGGGGCCCGGCGGCTCCTGCAATGAACTCGCGCAACGGTCGAACGTCGCCATGGATCCGCACCGCCGACAAGGCGGGAGGAAAGTCGCGCATCACCTCCTGCGCGACTCGATTGGCATCCTGCGCCGCCTGCGGTAAGCCGATGCCGGGTTTGAGGCGAGCCACCAGATGGTATCCCCACAGCGCAACATTGGCATCGGAAAGATCATCCGCAGTCAAACTCATGGGAACCCACAGTTGCGCCTGATCCAGTCGCCCGACAGCCACGGGAAACTCAAACCCTGGCGGCATGACACCAACAATCGTGTAATTACGACGGCTCAGTGTGATGGTCGTGCCGAGGATGCGCGGGTCGCGATTGTAGCGCTTCACCCAGAGTCCACAGCTGAGAACGGTGACCGGAGCATGGCTGTCATCTTCCTGCTGTGTGAACACGCGGCCAAGCAAGGGCGCAACATCCAGCACCGGAAAGACACTTGCGGTCATCCGCGCTGCGTGAAGGAGCGACGGAGTGGCGTCGGCGGAAAGCTCGAAGTCAACCGAACGCTCAGCTCCAATCCGTGAAAATGCCGTCGCGGCTGAAGTGTAGGTGCCGATCTCGCGCGCAGTGACGGGCAGACCCGGACTGTCACCGAGGCGATCTCCAAGGTCGACGAGACGATCGGGATCGTGGAATGGCAACGGGCGCAAGAGAATTCCCTCGATCAGCGAGAAGATGGCGGTCGTCGCACCGATACCGAGCGCGAGGGTCAGCAGGACCGTGAGAGTAAAGCCAGGGACGTGCCAGAGACGGCGGGAGGCGATCCGGACGGCGGATACGATGCGGGTCATAGCAGAATCCTCAGGCTTGCTTTGAGAATGCCACGGATTGTCGTTTCGCGCTACGTCCACCAACACCGATCGAATCTCGAACCTTTCCCTCAGCCCGTCGTCAGGAGAATCTCACGGTGTGGCATCATAGCCAAACCCCAGAAACGAAGGGCATCTTGTCGATCTGTAAACAGTTTCATCCGAGTGGAAAGTTACACCCGACAGGCAGAGATTCCAGATCACTGGTGAAAAAAGGGCGAGTTCACGCATGGCCCCGTGTGGTATCAACAGAGGTGCGCAGGAGCGATGATGAACTTCGGAGATCACCTACGCACCACAGGCGTCGCGCTCAAGAACTGGGCCGTTGCCCAGCTCCAGGACTCTCTGGCTGTCGGAGTACTATGGCTGACCGGACTCTACATTCTGCATGTCCCGCTGGCTCTGCTGTGGGCGCTGATTGCAGCAGTACTCCAGATCGTGCCACACTTTGGACCGATTCTCGGGTTGTTGGGACCCGGTCTCGCTGCGACCATCGGGTGGATGGATTGGGAGCACCCTCTCGGCGTGCTCGTGCTTTATGCCATCATTGCCGTGCTCGACGGGCTGTTGCTCCAGCCATACATAATGAAAAGAACCGCTAAGGTACCAATCTGGGCATCCGTCTTTACGCCGATCGTGCTTGGAGTGCTTTGGCCATTCTGGGGAGTGCTCGTGGCCGCGCCCTTACTCGCAGTGTTGTATGCGTACCGAGCGCGGGCCGGGTTGGGGATGGCCGACCAATCGGGACCTAACGAAACGCGGGGAAGCCGCCCGGAATAGTAGGTAATCAATCGGGATCATCAAATCCAGAAGTTCTGCACCGGGCTGCGATGTACTTGTACCATGAATGGGGTTTCGTGGGGCCAGAGATGACGACGGAAACGGCGGCAAAAGGTCAATTGATGTGGCTGGGATTGATAGTGCTGGTTGCCTTGTCAGGGCTGTGCACGATCTTCGCGGCGGTGGTGACCGCGGCACAAGCCTGGCAGGAGCATGCCCAGGCGCGGTGGCCGGAGGTGACGGCGCACGTTGACAGATGCGGCCTAGATCAGACAAGCAGCGGTCGGCGGGAAAAGTACTACATCCACTGCCGCTTGAGCTACGCGGTAGGTGCAGAGCAGAATGTGGCGAACGTCTATTCGATCAATGTTCCTTCACCCAATGTTTGGCAATACCCTTCCAACCAGATTGAACCGTTCGTAGAGTGGGTGGGCGAGCATCCGCCGGGGACACCGATCGTCGTGCGTTACGATCCCGACAACCACACGAAAGTAGTGCTGGTGGCGAATTACATGCCGTGGGACGGACCACGAACGCCGAGTAATATAAAGCAACTGGAAGTCTGGGCGGGGAGTTTCTTGGTTCTGGTGACGATTGCGCGAATCACACGGCCGCAATTCCTTTGGAAAAGAGAATATTCTTCCATGCCGCTGAACCCATAGTCTGTCGCGTTTCGGTTAATCCTGATTACGGGCCATCCGGAAGTCAGGTGCGGGTGCTAGTGCACCGCGGCGGGGGTTGGTCCTCCTCTTTTCCACAAAGTCACGTCAGAAAGCTCGGTGGCAGTGGTCGAAGGACGTGGAGCGTTCAGGTGGTGATCCGTTTGCGGTCCGCGCCCACCACGGAAAAAGCAATCACACATTCTTCGCCGGAGCGGTTGTGCCACGCGTGACGGGTTCCGTTTTGAATGACGCAATCGCCCGCTTTGAGCACGACCTCAGCTCCGTCATCCAATTCCGACACCACCTCGCCGAAAACGACGATATCGAAGTCCACGGTATCGGTGGTGTGCATGCCCGGGTGATCGGCTTCCAAGACCTCCAATGCTCGTAGCAATTTCCGTTCCATTTCTTCTCGTAGGGCGGGAGGGGGTGATAGCTGGGCACTGCTTCTGGCGGCCGGCGGCAGGGTAAACATACCGAACCGGAAACCGTTCTTCGGCGGAAAGAACTGAGGCTGCGACGGCGGGGTTCCGTCCGACGGGAGCACCTGTCTTGAGTCGCTCCCCCAAAGACGATAAAACTCGTAACCCGGCATCATGGCGACCGTTACAGGCTTAACCGGCGCATGGCTTACGATGATCGACTTGCCTGACTTGGTCTGCCCTGTGATTACGCATTGCATGTCCCTCTGACTAGCCGCTGTGCGACGTGTCGGGTGTGCCCTTTCGGCGATGCACTCGCAACGTTCAAACCGCCCGCCGCCAATGCCTTGATCCCTTCCCCGCTGTTCACGACATTTCCGCGCGTTTTGCTCACCGATATCCTCCAACCGCTATGAAGGACCTGAATGGTCGAGGTTGCAGATTATACGTCAGCTGTCACAGCTTTGTGCTCGTTCAACTTCAGAGTCCGATGTCCGCCTCAAGGTATCACTTACCAGCGTAACTTCACCCTTCACTTCCATGCTCAGATGGCGCCTGCGAACCCTATAATTCGGCTGTGAACAAGCCCTCCAAAGCCGCGGCCGTATTGTCTGTCCTGTTTGGAATGGTGTTTCTCGCGGTCGGTCTATTCATCGGATGGGCGCTTCTGTTTGCCCCGCCGGGATCCGTCCACGGCAACCGGGCAGTAGGAGTCGTAGCTTGCGCAATTTTCGTGGCCATCGGCGGGGCTTTGCCTACCAGCGCTGTCTACGGCACACGCAAGCTCGGCCAGCAGGCCGCACTCGAGCAGTCCAATCCCGACTCACCATGGCTTTGGCGCAAGGATTGGGCCGCCAGCCGCGCGTACGGCAATGACTCCAAGAAAGCGATTGGCCTCGCCCTGTTCGCCAGCTTGTGGAACCTAATCGCAATTTCCGTCGCAGCAGCGGCGATTCCGCAATTCCTGCGGACTTCCGATACCAAATATCTGGGCCCTCTTTTGTTCGTTGCCGTGGGTGTGGTCCTGGCTTTCCAAGCGGTACGCGCCGCGGTTCGGCGCGAACGTTTTGGGCAAACCTATTTTCATTTCGCCTCACTTCCCTTCTCCCCGGGAAAACCACTACGCGGCTCGATCCACCTGCGCTTTAATACCACCACCCGGCACGGCATCAACCTGCGTTTGTCTTGCGTTCGGCAGATCGTCGCTGGCGGGCAAGAGAATCGCTCCACCAACAAAGTCGTTCTGTGGCAAAGCGACAAGAATGTCTCGGAGCAGTCGATCACGCCTGGTGCAGTGGGGGACGCCGCCATCCCCGTGGACTTCAACATCCCCAGCGACGCCTACGAGACCAACCACGACCAGCCCAGAGACCAACTGCTTTGGATCTTGCACGCCGAAGCGGACACGCCGGGCGTCAGCTTTTCCGACGACTTCGAAGTTCCCGTCTTTCGTCTGACCCCGCAACCGCAGGCAGCCGGCAGTTTCGGTGATTCCGATGCCGCAACAGTGTCAGCCGGCTTCGAGAGTGATTCGGAGGATGTGCTCCCGCCGAACAATCCGAAGGTTGTCGTTGGCGCAGGCGCAAATGGCGGCACCGAGTATTACTTTCCGGCCCTTCGCAGTCCCGCCCGCATCGGAATCGCGACCCTGATTGCCGCAGGATGGACCTTCCTGGTGTACTTCCTGGGCCACTCGCAGGCACCAATATTTTTCACGATTGTCTTCGGCTTGTTCGACCTTTTGCCGATCTACATACTGGTCAAGTCGCTGGCGCAATCGTTTTGCATCGAGGCGGGCAACGGTAAGCTGGTTTTCCGCCGCGCTTGGGTCGGCATCGGCACGACCGTTGAAATCCCCTATTCCGACATCGCCCAGATTCTTTGCGCGACAACCGGGCAAAGCACGCCACCCACCTATTCACTTCGCCTGCAAACCAAGAGCGGCCAGAAAATAACCTTGGCCGATTTAATCGACGACCGCCAAGAAGCGCGCTGGGTGGCCGCACAACTCGAAAAGCTGGTGGGACTGAAGCTCGACACCCATGTTCAAGTGGACATGGGCTTGGGAAGCTACGGGCGACCGCCGCAGCGCGGAATGGCCTCGCCTCAAGCGTCGCCCCCGGCCCGTGTGGCTCTCGCGCTGGGAATTGCGATTCTGTCCGGCCTGTTTGCATTCGGTTTCCTGATTCGATCCTCTTCCGGGAAAAACACTGCACCTCGCCGAGGTACCACCCGGCGGGTAACGACGATGAAGTCTCCGGTACAGTCGGTCGACTATTCAGCGTTAACCGACTCCGATGTGCAGCGTCTCCAAGGAATGCCAGAACAGGCGCAGGCGGAGGAGCTGTTGGAGCGCGCCATCCGGCATGATTCTCGTGCGTTGGACCTGTTCGAGCAGAGCATTGGCATTTGGCTCGGCGACATCAAACTCACCGAGCACATGAAGCAGCTGGAATGGCGTTCGCGGTTTTCGACCGATCTACGTGTGCGCTACGCCAACGCCGATCTCAACCTTGCCATGGACGGATGGTCGAAGAGCGACAACTCGGTCGACCTGCTCATCGCCAAGGCGAAAACCGACCCCGGCTATCGCCAAGCCGCAGTTTACTTCATGGGAATGATGGCGGGCCGCGGAGTCGGCTACGCTCGCATCTACCCGGTTCTGGTCGAGTACGCCCGCAGCGATCCTGACGCCAATGTGCGCCAATGGGCCGTCGAAGGAATGCGCTATTTAGGAACCGACGAAGCCCTCGACGTACTTTTCGAATCGTTTACTCACGATCCATCGGACACGGTGCGCGACCGCGCCGGATGTAACATCTCCGACTGCGGTAATTTCATGCGTAAGCAGCGCATGCGAATGGTGCCGAAGTTCATCGACCTGACAGAAGATCCTCGGACCACCCCGGTGATGCGTAGCTGGAGCTTCATGGCACTGCGCGAGATCACCGACGAAAGCCTGGCGGCCGACGCGTCAGCCTGGCGGAACTGGTACACGCAGCACGGCGACGAGAAAATGGCCGAGTTCGAGAAGATGGATTGGTGGAAAGTGCGCGGCGACGAATGATCTGCCGCCAGCGCAGTGAATTTCCATCTGCTGCGATTGTTTTGAGGGGGGAGGATGTCCCACTTCTCCATGCGGCCTCAAGTCGTAGGCACGTCCGGTCGGTTCCACCATCCGCCCCCGAGAGCTTGGAACAGCGCAGTGGTGTCGGCATAGCGATTGGACTGAGCCTGCACTAAATTAATCAAGGCCTGCTGGTAGGCCTGTTCTGCGTTTAAAAGCGTCAGATAACTTGCATAGCCGACCTGCAATTGCTTTGTCGTGAGATCCAGCGTCACCTTGGCCGCATCTCTTGCGGCTGCCGCCGCCTTTAGAGAGTCGGCGTCCTGTTCTAGAGCGTGCAGCGTGTCTGCCACATTTTCGAACGCTGTCAGCACAGTGCTGCGATATTGTTCCGAAGCCTGAACATACGCCGCTCGTGCAGCGCGCTCGTGGTGGAGGAGCGTGCCACCCTGAAAGATGGTCTGTGAGGCGCTTCCCCCCAGGTCCCAAAAGCCTGTGCCTGCCGAGAACATGTGGGTGAAAATCAACGCCATGCTGCCAACGTCAGCCGTCAGCTGAAAACTTGGCAGCCGATTGGCACGCGCAACCCCGATCAAGGCGCAGGCAGAATGCAAGTTCTCTTCTGCCTGGCGCACATCCGGGCGTTGCTCGACGAGTTTTGATGGAAGACTTAGCGGGAGTTCCTGGGGCAGCTGCACACTGGAAAGTTCAAAGGTCTCGGCCAATTCCTCGTTGGGTAATCCGCCTGAAAGCACAATTAACAGGTCGCGCTGTTGCGTCAACTGCTTCAGCAATGGCGGCAGGGTAGCGGTGACTTCCGCCAGCTGGGATTCCTGCGCAGCAACATCGAGCCGCCCCACATAACCTTTCTCGAATTGCTTTCGGATGAGCTCCAGCATGTGTGTATTGATTTCGATCAGTTGACGGGTCGCATCAATCTGAGACCGCAACGACGCTTCTTGGATGGCGGCGGCGGCGACGTTTGAGCTCAAGGTGATATGGGTCGCAGCCAAGGCGAAACTCGCCTGCCGCTCCTGAGCTTGCAAAGACTCGACCGTTCTGCGATTGAGGCCAAAGACATCAGGCACGAATGACACTGCGACCTGTGGTGTGTAGAGACTGTAGTAAATCGCACCGTTGGCGGTGGCAGGCGAAACCACATTTGATGTCTTCGAGTGGTCCGCTGCAAAAGTGCCCGTAACCATCGGGTAGTATGCGCCACGTTGCGCGAGCATATTCTCTCTTGCCACCAACAGCGCCGCTCGTGCCGCCTTCAAATTGGGATTGCTCTTGAGCGAACGCTCAATCAAGTCGTTCAATGCCCTGGAATGGAACAAGGTCCACCACTCTCCAGGAATATCCTTCCCTTGAAGAAACTGCTGCGCCTCCCCGCCACTGACATTTTGCGTGCTGGCGGTGGTCGCAGGCGGAGTGGGCGTATAACCCGGAACCTGCGGCGCCACCGGCCTCTTGAAATTCGGACCCACGGTACAACCGGCGGTGAGGAGTAAGGCTGCGATCGCAACGCGGGCCATTTCACACGATTTGCCAATGCGAGTCATAAGGATCCATTCACGTGCCTGCGGTGAACCTCAGTTCCGTTGATCGTCTCCACATTTCTCTTGGTGTTGGCTGGTCCGCCGATGACCGAGGGGATTACGCCGCGATTGCGACCATTCCTAAAGAACCGGCCGGAGATGGCCAAGCCAGTTGCGAACCGAACCCCTGAATTGGGACCGTTGAGGACTTTGCTTGCCGAGCCAGGTTTGCTCAGAAGCGATCGCTGCTTGCTGGTAACATTTTCTGGGCTCGAATACTCGTGCCTGTGCCGAACCTGCCTCGGACGATTCGCCTTGCTCAGGCTCGCACCACTGCGCGAATGAATGTCCTCAAAGCTGCGGCTGTTCCCTCGTTCCGACGAGGCGACCGCCTCCTTCCGTCCTTTACTCTCGGTACTCGGAATTGCACGTTGTGCTTCCCTCGAACCAAGGCTCACTGCTGCGGTCGACTCGCTAGGTTGCGGTTCGGAATTGGAGACCGAGGCATAACCGAGGCTGTGCATTAGAACGCAGCTGGCAATCAGAGGGATCAGACTGGCAATCTTCATTCTGTCCCAGCCTCCGGCAGCGAGCCGTCTTCACCACCCAAGAAAATCATTCTCAACGGCGGCACTGCGAGCAGCAGCATGAGAGGGCCGACCAGCATGCCGCCGACAATCACTGTAGCGAGTGGGCGCTGCACCTGGCTGCCGATGCCGGTGGAGATCGCAGCGGGAAACAAACCAATGCAGGCTGAGAGCGCGGTCATCAGCAGAGGACGCATGCGGGTGGTTGCAGCTCGGTACATCGCCTCCATAGGTGTCCCTGGACGAAGCTGTCGTTCCTGGTTGTAGTACGTAATCATCAAGATGCCGTCCATGACCGATACGCCAAACAACGAAACGAAACCGATGGCCGCGGAAACACTGAAATCAAGTCCGGAGACATAGAGCGCCAATACACCACCAGCAACCGCAAACGGGATTCCGGCCAATGCCAGAAGGCTATCGCGCAGCGAATTAAATTGGGCATAGAGCAACCCCAGAATCAGCACCAAACTGATCGGTACTACCACCTCCAGGCGTTGCTTAGCCTCCTGAAGGTCTCCGAATTCCCCAGCCCAGATCAGGTGGTAGCCAGAAGGAAGGTGCACATTCCTTGCAATTTGCTGCTGAGCTTCTTCGACGGTATTGCCGAGATCCCGGCCCCGCACGCTAAACTTCACGGGAATGAATCGCTGCATGCTTTCGTGATAGATCCAGGCTGCACCCGTATCCAGGCTGATCGTCGCCAGTTCGCTCAACGGGATATAGGCGTTGGTGCCACTCGCCGCTGGGTAAGCGACTTTGACGTTGCGGATCTCATCTATGCTGTTGCGGTATTCCGGCGGGTAACGCACGACCAGATCGAATTGTCGATCCCCTTCCAAGACCGAAGTCGCAACCGCTCCGCCCATCGTGGCTTGAATCACAGCGTTAACATCACCGGAATTCAAGCCGTAGCGTGCTGCCTTCTCACGATCCACCTTGATGTTCAAGTTGGGCTGGCCAAGGACGGGAAAGATGCCTAGGTCGGCGACGCCGCGCACCTGGCTCATTTCATCGCGAACCTGCTCAGCTAGTTTCGTCAGCACTAGGAGATTGGGACCGACGATCTTGACGGAGTTAGAGCCCTTAACCCCGGAGACTGCTTCCTCGATGTTGTCCTGAATATATTGCGAAAAATTGAAGATGACCCCAGGCAGCTCATTCTGAAACTCGGTTTGGATCTGCTCGGTTAGCTTCTCTTTGCTCAGGCCTCGGGGCCACTGGTCAAACGGCTTGAGTGGAGCGAACAGTTCAACGTTGGAGAAGGGTGCGGCATCGCTGCCGTCGTCGGGCCGGCCATGTTGGGAAACGAGGGTGATAACTTCCGGGTGGCGCAAGAGAATCTCGCGCATTTTTCTGGTCGCTGCCTCTCCGTCCTGCAGCGAGAGCGTCATAGGCATGGAAGCGCGAATCCAGAAATTGCCTTCTTCCAGATGGGGAAGAAATTCGCTTCCCAGGCGACTGGTCAGCAATCCGGCCAACAGAAGGAAGGCGATGCCAACTCCCACGGCCGCGGCCCGCCTCGCCAGGGCCAGACGCAGTGCGGGGTTGTAGGCATGGTGCAGCAAGCGGACGAGGATCGTCTCGGTTTCCTTCACATGCTCTGGGAGCAGGAACAAAGCCATGACTGGCGTAACCGTAAACGTCGCGAGGAGCGCCCCCGCCAGCGCGTAGCCGTAGGTCCGCGCCATAGGGCCGAAAATCTGTCCTTCCACCCCCTGCATGGTAAACAGCGGGACGAAGGCGGCGACGGTGATAAGGGCGGAGAACAGAACTGCCTTGTCCACCTGCAGGGCACTGATCAGAATCAATCGCCCCCGCTCGGTCCAGCCATCCGCGGTTGTGGGCTGTCCCGGCACTCGAGTCGGATCGGGACCCCAAGAGCCCTCAGAGAGACGCTGCAGCAGGCCTTGCTTGTCTTCGGCATTCAACTGGAAATTCCGGAAGACGTTCTCCACCAAAATCACAGCCGAATCCACAATGATCCCGAAATCTACGGCCCCAAGAGAGAGCAGGTTTGCGCTTTCTCCAAAGATGACGAGAAGGATGATCGCGAAGAACAGGGCGAACGGGATGTTTAACCCGACGATGACTGCACTGCGGAGATTCCCCAAGAAAATCCATTGAATGAGAAATACCAGTACGCACCCAAAAATCAGATTGTGCAGAACGGTGTGCGTGGTAATGGCGACCAGCCATGAACGGTCGTAGAAAGGAACGACTTCAACTCCCGACGGCAGACTTCCGTCATGATTCAGCTTGTCAATGGCCGCTTTGACCTTGGGAATCATGTCAGCTGTCTTTTCCGTGCGTCTCTGCACGACGATGGCGCCGACGACATCGTCGTTGCCGTCTCGGCCTAGGATGCCGAGCCTTGGCCGGTAACCGACCGAGACCTTACCCACATCCCTAATCAGCACTGGAACGCTGTTTTCCTGGCTCAGCACCACGTTTTCGATGTCATCGACCTTGTTGCCTTCCCGCAAGTCATCATTTCCGCCGTCATCGATGAGGCCGACCCCGCGGATATTGATTGATTGCTGGCCGATCGAGATTTCCCGCCCGCCCACATTGATGTTCGCGTTGCCTAGCGCAGTGAGGATTTGAGGAACTGTAACGTTGTAGGCTTCGAGCTTGTGAGGATCGACTTCGACTTGAAATTCCTTAGTAGGTCCGCCCCAGCTGTTGACAGCCGCAACGCCAGGGATCGTCAGTAACCGCCGGGTGACGATCCAGTCCTGGACCGTGCGCAGATTGGTGATTCCAAAATGCGGGGGGCCGACGACCTGATAGCGATAAATCTCGCCCGTTGAACTGTTCGCCTGGATGGTGGGCACCAAGCCACCGGGAAGGCTGACATTCTGCTGCATCGCGATTGAGGCCTGACTGTAGGCGAAGAAATAGTCCACTCCGTACTTGAATGCCACGCGCACAAAAGACAGGCCGTAGAACGATGTGGAACGGATGACATCGATTCCAGGCGTGGAGTAAAGCCCAATCTCCATGGGGATGGTGTAATAACGCTCCATCTCCTCGGCGGAGAGGCCCGGCGCCTGCGCCGTAATTTCGAGGATCACAGGAGTGGGATTCGGATAAGCCTCTATATTCAGCTGCTTAAACGCAGCAAACCCAGCACCAGCAAAGAGCAGTAACCCTAGGACCACAATCGGGCGTCGGTTGATGCAAAATGAAATGAGCGACTTGAACATGATTCGCCGCTGGAGACAGTACGAACTTAATCCGACGTTGGCGCCTCCAACATGTTGCCGAGAAACACCGCACCGTCGCTAACGACCCATTCCCCTCGTTGCAAGCCCTCTAGGATCTGCACTTGGCCGTTTTGTCGCAGGCCTGTCTTGATGACCCTTTGCACGAAATGTCGGCGATCAGTCGTGACCCAGGCCACCATGGTGCCGTCGGGTTCGCGGACTACCCCGTTTGCTGGTATCGCCGGTGCTTCCAGGGGATCCTCGACGCGGATGATGAAATTAGCGAGCATTCCCGGACGCAGTTCATTCCTGAGATCGGCGACTTCGGAGCGGATCGTTACTCGATGCGTGTTCGGATCCACCGCCTCGTAGATTTTCGAGACTCTGCCTTTGAACACCCGATCGGGATAAGCCATCACCCTCACTTCGACCGGCTGCCCCAAGTGATAAAAGGCACTTTCGCTCTCCGGAACGTTTGCCAGCATCCATTTGAGCGATACGTCGGCAACTGAGTACGGCGCTGGAGCATTTCCTGGCTGCACGAAGAATCCCGGTTGCGCGCTCTTGCCCGTGACCTTGCCCGCAATAGGGCTGTGCACGACCAGCGCAGGATCGATCTTTCGCGAAGCGACCATCTGATCGATTTCGCCAGCCGTCTTCCCAAAGAGAAGGACAGCGTCCCGAGCGGCCTTGAGAGCACCCTCCGCAGTCTGTTGATCGGAAATCGCCTGTTCCAGCTCTTTCTGTGGGACGCCAACGCTGGTGGTGAAAAGATCGCGGGCGCGCGCCAATTCTTTGTTGGTCAGTTCGTAGGTTGCCGCCGCACCGATCAGCGTGGATTCAGCTTGGATAAGATCTGGACTCTTGATCGTGTAGAGTGGCTGGTCTTTCTGAACTTGGGCACCGAGTTCCACAAAAGTGTTGATGATCGTGCCTTGATAGGCTGGGAAGACTTGAACCGAAAGGTCGCCATCATAATCAATGTCGCCCACTGCCTCCTTCTCATCGGCGAAAGCATACCCCCCTACCGGCTGGATCTTGATCGAGTTCAGTTGGCTCGGTGACAAATCGACTGTCGGATCCGACTGCGAAACCTTAGCCGTTAAACCCTTTCCCGGCGACGGGTTCGAGTTTACCGATGGACTACGCCCGGAGAGAAAAACCGCTGCGACGATCACGATCAGTGCGACCACCACTACGACTGCGATCGTTCGCTTGTTAAGGGATAAGGTGGCCTTCATCGTCGCCCTCTTTGGCAGCCCATCCAAAACTCTCGATTCCACGACTCTTCTTTCACCCCAGTTCCTCGCTGATCGGGAGCTTGTCACTGGCCCGAGTTTCACGTCGTGCCGCAAGAAGCATCAACCACAGACTCTTCCACGTGCTATGGGAAAGTACTGGTGGTGAGGGCCAACTACACGTACGGGCAATCATGTCCACTTCGAGGTCCTACCGCTCTTCCACTTGCTAGCTAGAGTTCAACTGTTTGGTTTGAGTGTAAGTCCTCACGGAGGAGCGCTCACGATATCTTTCAGATATCGAACGTATCGTTTGGACTGCGAAGCCTATCTTTTGGCCAGCTGAGGGCGAGAATCTAGCAGTGAAGATGAACCATCAATCCGATATTCTCGCCCGTTGGTAATCACGTTGCGGGATTCGTGCCGCACCAGCCGGAGTGTTAACTTAATCGAAGCCCATAGATGTCTTGAGTCTTCGGGTAGAGGTCCTTCCGATGAGTGATCCGTTGTGGCAAAAAAGCGCGGTCGAAGTCGCCAAAGGTATCCGCGACAGGCGCTTTTCCTGCTCCGAGGTGATGGTATCCGTGGTCGAACGCATTCGCGCGCTCAACCCCAAGCTAAACGCAATCGTAATTGATCTCACCGAGCAAGCCCTCGTCGCGGCAGCCGCTGCGGATCGTGCACTCCCAGGGCTGAGTGACCCTCCGCCACTGTTCGGTGTTCCGGTGACAATCAAGGTGAATATCGATCAGGAGGGTCAGGCGACGACGAACGGACTCCCTGCCCTGGCCAATCTCATCGCCCCGGGTGACTCACCGCTCGTGCGCAACCTTCGCCGGGCTGGAGCCATCATTGTGGGGCGGACCAACACCCCCGAGCTTTCCATGCGTGCGACTACGGTCAACCCCTTGCACGGACGCACCTGGAACCCATGGCACCCGAATGCGTCTCCCGGTGGATCCTCAGGAGGCGCCGGCGTGGCTGCGGCAGCGGGCTTTGGCCCGATCCATCACGGCAACGACATCGGCGGCTCATTGAGATTTCCGGCATTCGCCAACGGCGTGACAACGCTCAAGCCGACACCGGGGCGAATCCCCGCCTTTAATCCGTCCGCAACCATCGAACGCGGCCTGCTGATCCAGCTCACATCGGTTCAAGGTGCAATCGCTCGCACCGTTGCCGATGTTCGTCTCGCAACGCGCGTGATGGCTGGCGGCGATCCGCGCGATCCCTGGTGGTCACCTGCGCCATTCGATGGCGAGCCTTTGACGAAACCGATTCGCGTTGCCATCGCGCGCAATAGTTACGGATATCCCATTCATTCCGCCATTAGCCAGTTGATCGACCGGTCGGCAAGCTATTTGAGCAAGGCCGGGTATGAGCCCATCGAGGTCGACCCGCCGTCCATTCTCGAACCAGCACGCGGCTGGTTCACCGTGCTGCTCACGGAGCTGAAAAGCACACTCGGACCCATCATCGACCAGTATGGAAGTGATGAAGTACGCCGGATCTTTGGTTGGTATTACGAAATCGGAAAGATTCTGGATTTCGATGACTATCGCGCGGGTCTGGCAGACCGAACGCGTATGATGCGCGCATGGAACATGTTCCTGGACACCTATCCCTTGGTGCTGACACCGTTCCTCATGCGACCAACCTATCCCTGGAACTATGACGCGCTTGGCCTAACGCAAACGAAAGATCTTTTCGAATCCGCGGTCTACGGTTATGGCATCAACTACCTCGCGCTGCCGGCTGGTGTCGTGCCGCTCGACTTCGTTGAAGATCTGCCTGCCGGTGTTCAGCTTGTGGGGCGTCGATTCCGGGAAGACGTGATCCTAGACGCCATGGCCGCAATCGAGCAAAGCGCGGGCTGCCTCGTCAACCGGCTGTGGTCGCGGTGAGTACGGTCCCATCGCTTGCCTGCGCCGTAGCGATGCGGGGTGCTAAAGTCTTTCACTGGTTGTATCGCTTCTTGTAGAAGTCGAGTTGTTGTTGCAGCTGCTCTTTGCTCAGGCCCTTCGTCCACTGGTGATAGGGACTGCTCATCACCTCTTGGGTCACACCCGGGAGAAGCTCCTCTGCCTCGGGTATGAATTCCGTGTAGAAGGTTTTAGCAACCTCATAAAACCCATGCCACTGCGTGTAGTCCGGACCCATCATGGCGGTGCCCATCCGAGCGCGACGCCCTGCATGATGCCAAAGCTCATAGTAGGTCCATTCGATTTTCTCGTCGAAAGGCGTTTTAGTTAGTTTGTTTGCGGCATAGAGTTTGTTCATGATGGTCTGCGCCGGCTTGGCGAACTTCTCGTTGTAGAGATCGACCGTATTCTCGTATTGCTTATAGAAGTTCTCCACCCAGCCAGTGGCGTGGCAGTTGGAGCAGACATCCTGCATAGCCGCTCGACGCTTTTCCCAGTTCTCCAGCTTGACGCTGACAACAGGACGGAGGGTTAAGCTGATGCGGTCACCCACATCGTGGGTCACCGGCTGATTGCTGGTAGCGCTCATGTGGCAGGTAGCGCACGTGGGCGCCGCAGAGTAGTCCTTGCCTACGACCCACGACTTGGAATCCAGATTCATCTTGGCGAGGTTGGCGCGAAACTGAATACCATGCTTCGATTCGTTGTAGATTTCAATCTGCGGATGATCGGGACCAAGATGGCACTTTCCACAATTCTCGGGCTGGCGGGCCAGCGCTGAACTGAAAGAGTGCCGTCCGTGGCAAGCAGCGCATGTACCGCGGCTGCCGTCAGGATTCACGCGCCCAATACCGCTGTTCGGCCAAGTGTCGGCATCAAACTTCCCGGTTTCGAGATATTTCACCTCGCTGCCGTGGCACTGTCGGCATCCGTTCACCGCTGCCGGACCGCCTTCGACAAACTCTCCCAGCATGTTGTCGAGCGAACCAATGAACTGTGTAGCCTGCGCATGGTGGCTCTTTTCGAATTGCTCTACTTCCTGGCTGTGACAACGAGCGCAGTAGTTCGGGGTCACGATCACCGCGATGCGATTGCCGTAGTGGTCAAAAGTTGCAGGATCTCTCTCATTGGCACGATGGCAGGAGTAGCAGTCTACATTCTTTCTGGCATGGGCGCTGTCTCGCCATTGCTCCACGATGCCGGGAGTTGTATTGCTATGGCAATCCAGGCAGGCTTGGCCTTCGGTAGATGTTTGAGCGTGAACCACCAACACGAGTGGCAGGACGAGCAAACAGAGAAACGTTGGGAAACGCATGGAAGCCTCCGCTCGGCAACATTCCTTACAGAATCATATCCGTATTGTTGGGAAGATACGGGTGCGCATTCGGGCAAGGTCGGCCTTGCGATGGCAGAGCCGGTTACAATGGCCACCACGATAAGGAGAAAACCTACCTCAGAGTTCTCGGTCCTCGTTGCCTCCGGCGGTGCGAATCTACACGGTTCGGCGAAAGCATGAAGACCAGGCAGATCAAAGACATCACCCAGAAGATGCCGCCGAGGCGTGCGATTATCGTACGGCGTCAACCAGCCAGGTTCGAGCGTATGCCGTCCGGACAATCCGCGCCGCGCAAGCGAATCGGTAGTATAATTTCGCCAATTTAGTCGTCGCTTGGAGCTCGGCTAGCTCCCACCAAATGCTGTAGCCATAAAATCAATGTCTTATCTGTCAGAGTTGAGAGATGGACACTTTGCTCGATCGGGGGGCGCAGCGTTGTGGCTTGGGTGGCTGGCGACCACGGCTCAGCCCGTCCCCATAAAACTGTATTGAAAATTTGTAACTTCTGTGGCATCTTGCACGTCCAGTCATGGAACTACAGGGCCAAGAACGTTGGGCGTGCCCGGGAAGTGGAAGCCCTTTCCACAACCCCAGTGCTATTGGGACCTAAATCGGCATCGTGGAGGTCAACGAAATGCAGACGAGCCGTCGAGACTTCTTCAAGATTGCGGCTGTCGGTGGGGTTGCCGCCACGGTTTTTGGGTTCGATCTAAAGCCTGCCTACGCTCAGCTCAAGCAATTGAGGATCGCGCGCGCCACTGAAACGCGGTCCACCTGTCCCTATTGCGCGGTCGGTTGTGGCGTGCTCATTTACACGATCGGCGACAGGTCCAAAAACGTCACTCCCCAGGTAATTCACGTCGAGGGTGATCCCGATCATCCGATCAATCGCGGTACCCTGTGCCCCAAGGGTTCTTCTCTCGAGCAGGACATGCTAAACCCGCGGCGGCTCACGAAGCCGCAAGTACGGCGGCCCGGAGCCACCGACTGGCAAGACATTTCTTGGGATGATGCCCTGCATGAAATTGCCCAGTGGACCAAGAAAACCCGCGATGCCACGTTTGTGGAGAAGGACGCGGACGGCCACACGGTGAACCGGTGCGAGGGTATCTCCTTCATCGGCGGCTGCACCGACACAAATGAGTTCAACTACTTGGTCGTCAAGACCATGCGGAGTCTGGGCTTGGTATATATGGAAAACCAAGCCCGGGTTTGACACGGCCCCACGGTCTCAAGTTTGGGACCAACATTTGGACGCGGGGCGATGACGAATGGCTGGATCGACATCAAGAATACCGACATGATGTTGATCATGGGCGGCAATCCTGCCGAGAATCATCCCTGCGGATTCAAGTGGGCGATGGAGGCCAAGCGCAATCGCAATGCCAAGCTAATTTCTGTAGATCCGCGATTCACGCGCACATCGGCTACGGCCGACCTATTCCTTCAAATACGGGCCGGCACCGACATTGCATTCCTGGGTGGGTTGATCCGTTATGCGATCCAAAACAATCGTATCGCGAAGGAATATCTCATCAACTACACGAACGCCGCGTTCATCGTCAAAGAAGGTTTCAAACTCCCGGAGAATGGACTGTACTCCGGATTTGATGCCGCGGCGGGTACCTACGACAAGTCCACCTGGAATTACCAGGAAGGCGGAGACGTAAGCGGCAAAGCGGACCGACCCGAATCTTCCGTCCATTCTGCGACTGCGCCATCCCCACCCAAGCTGCCGCCGAATGTCGCCTACGACCTAACTCTTCAGCATCCGCGCTGCGTGTTCCAGTTGCTGAAACAGCAGTATTCGCGCTACACGCCGGAAACCGTCGAGCGGATCACGGGCATTCCGAAAGACAAGTATCTCAAGGCCGTCGACATGTTCACGTCGGTTCGCGAGAACGGCGACATGAAGAAAGTCGCGACGATCATTTACGCCGTGGGCTGGACTCAACACACCTTCGGAACCCAAATCATTCGTACGGCGGCGATTATCCAACTCCTTCTGGGCAATGTGGGGAGAGCCGGCGGCGGAGTGAACGCGCTGCGCGGCCATTCGAACATTCAGGGTGCCACCGACATGGCCGGACTGTTCGACAGCCTGCCCGGTTACTTGAAGGCACCGATTCCAGCCGATACGGATTTGGCGACGTATCTGAAGCGCATCACCCCGGGACCGTCGAAGCCGGCACCGTGGGATTCGATGAACTACTACTCGAACACCCCCAAATTCGCGGTGTCGTTATTGAAGGCGATGTATGGCAGCGCAGCCACAAAAGAGAACGGATTCGCATTCGATTACCTGCCCAAGGTTGACCGTGATTATTCGTGGACCCACATTTGGGACGACATGTACAACGGCAAGATCAAGGGCATGATGGCCTTCGGGATGAACGGCGTGATGATCGGGCCGGATACGAACAAGAACATCAACGCCTTGAAGCAGGCTGACTGGCTGGTGGTCGGCGAGATTTATCCGGACGAGACCAGCGAGTTCTGGAAAGCCCCTGGAATCACGACCGAGGAGCAAAAAACCATCCCGACCACGGTATATCGGCTACCCTGCGCCGGTTTTGCAGAAAAAGACGGCAGTATGACTAA
The DNA here is from genome assembly GCA_035623335.1 of Terriglobales bacterium. Taxonomy (GTDB): domain Bacteria; phylum Acidobacteriota; class Terriglobia; order Terriglobales; family Acidobacteriaceae; genus JAFAGX01. Next base: position 12,068 of record DASPTQ010000093.1, on the reverse strand, counting down.
TTCGGCGCGTTGGGTGACTTGGAAATATGCCGCGGTTCCGCCTCCGGGCCAGGCGCGACTCGACCAAGACATCATCGCGCAGATTTTTTTGCGCGTGCAGGACCTCTACAGAAAGGAAGGCGGGAAATTCCCCGATCCGATTCTGAATCTGAGCTGGGCCTACGCGAACTCCGCGCACCCACCGCTTGCTCAGGTGGCCATGGAGATCAATGGCAAAGCCTTGGCAGATCTGAAGGACGAAAAGACAGGACAAGTGATCAAGGCTGGCCAGCAGTTGCCTGGTTTTGCCTGGCTGAAGGACGACGGCACGACCATGTGCGGCAACTGGATCTACTCCGGCATCTGGACGGAGGCGGGAGCGCAGATCCAGCGGCGGGGTACGGAAGACCCTTCCGGCCTCGGCGTGTATACCAACTGGGCATGGTCCTGGCCCGCCAACCGGCGTGTCCTCTATAACCGCGCCTCCTGCAATCCGGAAGGCAAACCTTGGGATCCGGAGCGGAAGCAGGTGTGGTGGAATGAGGCCACCCAACTGTGGGCGGGTGTTGACGTGCCGGACTTCAAACCTGATTCCCATCCTAAAGATCACATGGGGCCGTTCATCATGAATCCAGAGGGGGTGGGGCGATTGTTCGCTCCGATTGGAGTGCTGGCAGACGGGCCGTTCCCCGAACATTACGAGCCGTTCGAAAGCCCGACCCCGAACCTGCTGCACCCGGACCAGTCGAATAATCCACTCGTCAAGAGATTCAAAACGCCCTACGACAAGCTTGGCAAGCCGGATGAATTCAACATCGTCTGCACTACGTATCGATTGACGGAGCATTATCACTACTGGACGAAAAACAATCCCGTGAATGTCCAGTTGATTCCCGAGCCGTTCGTGGAGATTCCAGAGGAACTGGCCGACGAAAAAGGGATTCGGGGAACGGACAAGATCAAGGTAATCAGCGCGCGCGGAACATATATCGCGAAGGCGTTCGTCACCAAGCGCCTGAAGCCGATGCAGATTGACGGCAAGAAGGTTTATCAAATAGGACTCCCCATTCATCAGGGCTTCCGTGGAATTGCGGAAGATGAAGAACGGGATGCCCGTACCCCGGCCAATCTGTTGACCCCGGCGGTAGCTGATCCCAATGCCCATACGCCCGAATCCAAGGGCTTCCTGGTGCGGATCGAGAAGGTGTAGAGGCGGAGGATGAGCCAAGCTTCGACGGAGATCGTTAGAATTTCAGGACACGCCGGCGCCGTTCCGGGCGCCGGACTCAACCGCGAGTTCCACGTCTGCAAGCTGGTGGACACTACTACGTGCATTGGCTGCAAGGCCTGTGAAGTGGCTTGCCTGGAATGGAATGGATACCCGTTCAGCGAAACCACGTTCGCCAACACCTACCAGACCATGCCGGAAACGTCATGGAACTTCTGGAACCTGATCAAGTTCAACGAACATGAGCGGGCGGACGGCAGCATGATGCTGCTGATGCGCAAAGACCAATGTATGCACTGCGGAGATCCAGGCTGTTTGGCAGCGTGTCCGGCGGACGGAGCCATCGTGCAGTACGCCAACGGGATCGTGGATTTCCAGGAAGCCCATTGCATCGGCTGCGGCTACTGTATGACCGGTTGCCCGTTCAATATTCCCAAGTTCAGTCCGGCGCACAAGGTCTTCAAATGTACGCTGTGTAACGACCGCGTGTCGCAAGGGCTCGAACCCGCCTGCATCAAAGCATGCCCCACGGGCTGCCTGCATTTCGGGACCAAGGCAGAAATGAAGGAAATGGCGGAAACCCGGGCAAAGCAGCTGCGCGATCACTCCGGGTTCCCCGATGCAGGGGTTTACGATCCGCCCGGGGTCGGCGGAACCAACGTCATCTACGTCCTACATGATGCGACGAATCCAGAAGCCTACGGCGGACTGCCCAAGGATCCACAGGTTCCCTGGACGGTACAGCTGTGGAAGAAGCCGCTGAAGTGGATTGGGAACCTGGGAATGATCGGCGGAGTGGTCGGCGTCTTCATCCACTACTTGCGCTTCGGCCCCAAGGTCGTCAAGGAAGAAGACTTGCAGGAATCTCACGGAGGAATCGAATGAGCCGCGATCCCTATCTCCTCCCGAATGGGCGCGTCCTGCGCTATGCCTTCCGCGAGCGGCTCGTGCACTGGTTGGCAGGCGTATCGTACGTGTACCTTCTGCTGACCGGTCTTGCCTTCTGGAGCCCGTGGCTCTTCTGGATCGCCGTTGTGCTAGGTGGCCCGACGGTTTCGCGTGAGTTGCATCCTTGGTTCGGTCTCGTGTTTTCCGTCGCAGTGGGTTTGATGTACAGTTTGTGGGCGGGCCAAATGAGGGAAACCCCGGCCGACAAGGCCTGGTGGGGCGCCATTGCACATTACATTCGCAACGAAGACGAGCAGGTACCTTCCGCCGACCGCTTTAACCCAGGCCAGAAGCTGTTGTTTTGGGGCTTCTTTTGGAACGCCGGCTTGCTGCTGCTGTCGGGCTTGATTCTGTGGTTCCCACAATACATCCCCTGGAACCTGCACTTCCTGCGTCTTGCCGCCGTGATCGTTCACCCGATATGCACGCTGTTCACCGTCGCGCTCTTCATCATTCACGTCTATATGGGTACCGCGGTGGAGCGCGGCGCATTCGGATCGGTGATTCGTGGCGACGTCTCGCGTGCCTGGGCCGACTCTCATCACCACACTTGGTATCAGCAACTGCTTCGCAACTCGGCAGCTAGAAAATGAACAGCGGAAAATGGGACAGGCGTATCCATCGCGCCACAGAACTGACCTCGGTTTATCCGTTTGCCGCTGAGGGACTAGACTTCTATACTCGCGTCGCAACGTTTCAGCGAAGTATGTATGCTGACTTCCGCCAGTCTCCGGTAGAATCGGCCAAGGTTTCGCCCTCGGGACGTTTGTCGGACGAGTGGAACCTTGTTGAACTTCTGCCAAAGTTTCCTAAGCTCTTAGCCCTACTCGAACGGATCGCACCGGCGCCGCTCGCCCAGGCGGCCGCCTCCCTGAGGCAGAAGGGTCCGGACGAATGGCAGCAAGTGATCGCGGATTTTTGCAAATACGAGCTAGTCATCGCCGAGGGATCAGAAGCCTTCAGAGAGCGGGGCGACGACGGGAGCGAGGCGCTTCCGCGAGAGCGATTGCTGGCTTGGATCGTTCTTCAACCGTATGCTGAGTATCTTGCCGATCGGCGTGCGCCGAGGAATGTCGATGGCACGCCTTCGACTTGTCCTCTGTGCGGGGGCAAGCCGATTGTCGGCGTCTTGCGAGCCGAAGGCGACGGAGCCAAAAAGTCTTTGATTTGCATGTTGTGCGGGCACGAGTGGATGTTTCGAAGAATTTACTGCCCGGCGTGCGGCGAGGAAAGAGAGCCGCAGATCGCGTTCTATTCGGCTCCGGAAATCGCGCATGTGCGTGTGGATGTCTGTGACACCTGTCACACTTACTTGAAGAGCGTCGACTTGACGAAAATGGGGCTGGCGGTCCCGGTGGTGGACGAACTGGCGACGATACCTCTGGATCTCTGGGCGCGCGAGCACGGGTACCAGAAATTGCAAATCAACTTGCTGGGAGCCTAGAATCTCTCCTAAACACCTCGGTAGGATCCAAGATGAGGGGGCGCGACCTCGGAGAGGACCACAAGACACCGGGCCTACCCAACGATGTCGCTATCGCTTCCCCATGATCTTCCGCCCTGATGATCGACCGGACCATCTCGCATTACCGCATCCTCGAGAAACTCGGCGGAGGCGGCATGGGAGTTGTCTACAAGGCCGAGGATACCCGTCTTCACCGCTTCGTTGCTCTCAAATTCCTGCCCGAGGAAGTGGCCCGCGATCCTCAGGCTCTCACCCGCTTCCAGCGTGAAGCTCAAGCCGCGTCTGCCCTGAACCATCCCAACATCTGCACGATTCACGACATTGGCGAGGAGAACGGCGTGGCCTTCATCGCCATGGAACACCTAGATGGCGTGACCTTGAAGCACCGCATCGGCGGTCGCCCTTTGGACCTGGAGATTCTGCTTCCGCTCGCCGTCGAGGTGGCAGACGCGCTCGATGCTGCGCACGCCAAAGGCATCGTCCACCGCGACATCAAGCCCGCCAACATTTTCGTTACCGACCGCGGCCACGCCAAGATTCTAGACTTCGGTCTGGTCAAGGTCGCGCCTGCGGCCATTTCATCCACCCAAATCGCGGCGCTCAAGACGCAGAGCCAGTCCGCGGACGAAGAGCAGCTGACCAGCCCTGGCAGCATGGTGGGAACGGTCGCCTATATGTCGCCCGAGCAAGTTCGCGGCAAGGATCTCGATGCCCGCACCGATTTGTTCTCCTTCGGTGCAGTTTTGTATGAGATGGCGACGGGCATACCGCCGTTCCGCGGAGAAACTCCGGCGATGATCTGCGAAGCCATCGTCAACCGCGCTCCGGTCGCGCCCGTGAGATTGAATCCCGGAGTTCCGGCCGAATTGGAACGAATTATCAGCAAGGCTTTGGAGAAGGATCGGGATCTCCGCTATCGCGCTGCGGCCGACATGGAAACCGACCTCAAACGATTGAAGCGCGACACGGAGTCAGGAAAGGCGCCAGCCCTTAGCCCGCCAGCTGCCGCACCGCCTGCCCTGTCGCAGAAGCTCTGGCTGAAGTGGATCGCCATACCGGTACTTGTCATCTGTGCCGCCTTACTCGCGCTGTGGCTGCGTACTCCGCTTCCACCGCCGAAAATCCTGGGATCAAGACAGATCACCAGCGACGGGCTGCCCAAGATCTCGCTGGTGACGGATGGGAACCGCATCTACTTCACCGAGAATCCCCCCACTCGCTTTGCTATCGAACAAGTTTCGGTCAATGGAGGCGAAACCGCACCCGTTGATGTTCCGCTCGACGACCCTGTCGTCTATGCGGTCTCACCGGAAACCTCTGAATTATTGGTCGCGCAGACTCAGACTAATTCTCTCGACAAACCTTTTTGGTCGGTGCCCATCCCGGCTGGCTCACCCCGCCGGCTCAGTGACGCGTCCGGGCATGACCCGATCTGGGCTCCGAACGGCAAACTGGCGTTTGCCAAAGGGAGCGATATCTATGTGGCGGAGCACGACGGCGCCAATCCGCGCAGGATTGTCACTGCGCCGGACACACCAGGGGTTTTTAGTTTCTCCCCGGATGGAACCCGCATCCGATTCACAGCCTTCAATTCCGTCAACAACACCTTCGCCATTTGGGAAGTCCGGACGGATGGCAGTAACCTGCACCCTGTCTTTCCCGGCTGGAACAATCCCCCTGCCGAATGCTGCGGAAACTGGACACCTGATGGCAGGTATTACGTCTTCCAGAGCGTTCATGAAGGCGCCAGCAACATCTGGATTGCGGCCGACCACAGCGAATGGTGGAGAAAGGTCTCGCGCCAGCCCGTCCAGCTCACGACCGGCCCGTTGCAGTTCGGTAGTTCTCTTCCCAGTAAAAATGGGAAGAAGCTGTTCGTCGTCGGCATTCAGCAGCGAGCGGAGCTGGTCCGTTACGACACCAAGTCTGCCGATCTTGTTCCCTATCTCGGCAGCATCTCGGCCTCAGACGTGGATTTTTCCCGTGATGGGCATTGGGTCACTTATGTCAGCATCCCCGATGGCACGTTATGGCGCAGCAAACTCGACGGCAGTTCTCGTCTCCAGCTAACGTATCCTCCGATGAGAACTGGTTTGGCCCACTGGTCTCCGGATGGACAGCAGATTGCTTTTTCCGGAGCCGGGCTGGGCAAACCCTGGAAGGTCTTTCTGATTTCACGAGATGGTGGCAGTGCGCAGCCGGTGACCTCGGAAGACGCGCAGGAGACCGATCCTACCTGGTCGCAGGACGGCAGCACACTGGCTTTCGGGAATATCAACGCGCTCCATCCCGAGCAGACCTTCATCGAGTTGTTTGACCTCAAGAGTCGCCAGATTTCGCGGCTCCCAGGCTCTCAGGGGCTCTTCGCTCCACGATGGTCGCCCGATGGCCGCTACATCGTCGCGATTACGTACACCGATAACGACAAATTGATGCTCTACGATGTCACAAGCCGACAATGGCGACGGCTCGAGGTTAACGTGAGCCCGAGCATGTTTGGCTATCTTGCTTGGTCACAAGATTCTGCTCATGTCTATTTCGACACGGTTCTGGGCGGCAATAGCGGGTATTTTCGCGTGCGAATCGGTGATTCGAAGCTTGAAAAAATAGCTGACTTCAAGAAAGTTCGACAATTCCCTGGCCAGTTTGGTGGCAGCTCCTGGACAGGACTCGGTCCCGGTGAGGTTCTCCTCCTTCCCCGTGACATCAGCGCCCAGGAGATTTATTCCTTCGACCTACAGCTTCCTTGACCTCTTTGCCAGGCTTCCAAGAGTCGGGCAGCACTCAGCGGGTGATAAACCTTCTATTCAGGCTACCTTCCCTTCAACACGGGTCAGTTGGAGAACACCGTGCTTCAGCTTCGCCATCGCTCTTGCCCATCCACTTCGGACCGGCAGATCAAACGGGCGAAGCACCGCGAGTGCATTCTGTAGTCGCTCCAATCGAGCTGCGGTGACATTCATCACAGATAACGGAACTGAATGCGTCACATCCACTCTGCTTTCACAGCGTTCGCCCCAGTTGGAGTGATCGGCCACTTACGATGTGAACTTGACGATCACGTGTGATCCTGAATTAGTATGTGGCAACAGAAGCAGGGTTGAAGCAGTGAAGTCTGCGAAGGACCTGCGACCACTGGTGGCACAAGATGCCTCTGGCTTCTACCAAGGGCAGTGTGCGTTGGGCCAGGGCGCGGATGATGCAGGATACGCTTCGGTGTTCCAACAACAGGGGGGTGCAAGATTTCTCAACAGCCGCCGCCCAGCAGGAGTCGGACAGTCTTACTCCGGCTGATCGTACGCAACCCGTTGAGTCTGGCCGGACTCGCCCTAGGAGTGGTCAGCCTTGGAAACATCGTCCTCTTCACGCTGATTGCCTTGATGTCAGGGGCCACCCATCCCTACGTTGGGATTCTCGCCTACATGGTGGCGCCGGCATTTCTCATGTTGGCCCTCTTCCTTCTTGGGGCAGGGCTCTGGCGGGAGCGGCGACTGAAAGCCGTGGAATTGCCCGCTGAGGTATCGCGGTTTCCCCGCCTTGATCTCAACGATCCCCGGCAGCGCAATGCAGCCCTGGGATTTCTTGCCTTTCTGCTGATTTTCGTCGTTGTCAGCATGGCTGGCAGCTACCAAGCCTACCAATACACCGATTCTGTCCAGTTTTGTGGACTTACGTGTCACACGGTGATGCACCCGGAATACACTGCCTATGAGCTCTCGCCGCACGCGCGAGTTGCATGCGTGGAGTGCCATGTTGGCGCGGGCGCCACCTGGTATGTGAAATCGAAGCTATCGGGCACGCGCCAGGTGTTCGCGGCAATATTTCATACTTATCCCCGTCCTATTCCTACCCCGGTGCACGATCTGCGCCCGGCGCAGGAAACCTGCGAGCAATGCCACTGGCCGAAGAAGTTCTATGGAGCTCAATTGAAGGTTTTCACTCACTATGCCAGCGATGAAAAGAACACTCCCCGCCAGATCCAAATGCTGATTCGGACGGGCGGCGGCGATCCCGCCACCGGTGCGCCGGAAGGGATTCATTGGCATATGAACATTGGCAATCAGCTTGAATACGTTTCAACCGACGAGAAACACAACGTAATCCCTTACATCCATGTGCGGGATACAGAGGGGCACGTGGCCGAGTATTATGCCAAGGACTCGGCTCTGACCCCTGAGCAAATCGCAAAAGCCACCCGCCACCGCATGGATTGTGTGGACTGCCACAACCGCCCTACCCATGTGTATGTGCCGCCCGACCAGGCGGTGGACCGCTCGTTGCTCAGCCGGCGGCTGGACGTCTCTTTGCCGTACCTAAAACAACAATCGGTAGCGGTGTTGACCGCGAATTACGATTCAACCGGAGCCGCGCTCCAAGGTATCGCCAGGGGCTTGCACGATTTTTATGAAACGAAATACCCGGAGTTGGCCAGAACCAAACAGCTTGAGATCCGAAATGCGGTGGACGAGGTACAGAGGATCTATCAGAGAACAATCTTCCCTGAAATGAAGGTGAATTGGGAGACTCATCCCAACAACATCGGTCATGTTTACTTTAACGGATGCTTCCGTTGCCACGATGGCCAGCACGTGAGCGCCGACGGAAAGGTGATTCGAAAGGATTGCGACGCTTGCCATACAGTTCTAAGTCAGCAGGAGGGGGCAATCCGGGTCATATCCGAGGAAGAACACAGATTTCAGCACCCGGTGGATATTGGCGATTTGACTCAAGTCTCCTGCAGCGACTGCCATAGTGGCGGCGCAAGTCCCTAGGCTTTCTCCAGGGAATGCCTCGGCCCAGGTGTTCTGGCTCAACGCACTGCCTCTTCAACTGGTTCCTTCCCCATAGGTTCGCCCTAACCGCCACGTTCTAAAAGGTTAACGTCTAGCTGTCGATGGTGATTACGATCACGGAAACCGGTGATATTAGGCACGGCTGTTCTGGTCTTCAAGGATGGAGAATATGCGTGGATGCAAGGTGTTCTGGAGGGTGCCATGGCAGTAGCGACTGAAACTCGAGAGCCAGAGGTTGCTGACCTGGTCGAAGCGCCGGTGCCACCTAGAGTCTCGCGGACGCCCGGCACTCTGTTACAGATTCCTAGGCTGCCGGAGCGTCCAATGTTCTCTGACAGCCTGCTGGACTCCAGCCAACGGGAGAAGAGACGTCGCCGGTTCACGACCGGCTTCTCCTTTGTGTTCCAGTGCCTGTTGATTGGTATCTTGCTCATTCTGCCCCTGATGTTTACCGAGGCACTTCCCACACAGCAGTTGTTGACATTCCTGGTGGCGCCGCCTCCACCTCCACCCCCACCCGCGGCGCAGGCGGCGGCCGAAGTCGTTCGGCAGATCAAAAGTGAAGTCCTGAGCAGCGGTCAGTTGCGCACGCCCAGCCGAATTCCGACGCAGGTGCAAATGATTCATGAGGAAGAAGCGCCGCCAATGCTCTCGACGGGCGGCGTCGTAGGAGGCGTGCCCGGGGGTGTACCGGGAGGACAATTAGGCGGGGTCATCGGTGGCATTGTCAGCCAAACTTCCAATATCGCGATCGTCCCTAGACTCGCGCCCATGCCGGCTAAACCGATCCGCGTCTCCCGAGGGGTTACGGAGGGACTATTGGTGCGAAAGGTGGCACCGGAATACCCGGTGATAGCAAGACAAGGCCGCGTCCAGGGACAGGTTATCTTGAACGCCATCATCTCAAAGACCGGCGACATCGAAAACCTGATCCTGGTGAGCGGACACCCCCTGCTCGTGCCAGCTGCCATCGAGGCAGTCAAACAGTGGCATTATCGTCCCTACTTGCTCAACGGTGAACCGGTCGACGTCGAAACCACAATTTTGGTATCGTTCGTCATCAGCCAGTAATTTGGGAGTCGATTTATGGCATTGCCAGCCGCAAACCAACAAGACGAGTTGCGTGAATCCCTACGAGAAGGTCAGCCTTATCGGGTTCTCGCTTGCTGGAGTTCCGGGAAATCTGGCCTGGTGAGGTCCGACTCTGACCCCCACGCGATTCATTTCACTGCGCCGCCGCGGTTCGGTGGCCTGGAAGGCAGGTGGACGCCGGAAGACCTGTTGCTCGGAGCTATCGCCAGTTGCTACACGACCACCTTCTGCGCCCTCGCCGAATATTCAAAATTGGAGTATCTCGGTTTGGCTGTGGATGTTAGGGGAAGCCTTCGCAAAGCTGATCGCGGCTATTCCTTCGGTGAAATCGCCATCTGCCCCAGGTTGAGTATTGTGGGCGCAGAAGAGCAGCACCGTGCTCTCCGCTTATTGCAAAAGGCCGCGGCGACCTGCCCGGTCTCGCGCTTGCTGGCAGTTGAACCGGCCTTCGAACCGCAGGTGCAGGTGCTGGCGTCGACAAGCGCTTCTGCCTGTGCCGGCGAAACCCACTCCGGAGGTGCAATATGACCATCACATTGGAAGCAGGTCGGCGGCTCGCACTCAAGAACATCTTGTTTGGCACGGACTTCTCCTCATGTTCAGATGCCGCCTTCTCCTACGCACGGTCTATCGCGCGCAGATATGGGGCGACCTTGAATGTGGCCCACGTCTTGCCTACCATGGCCACAATGCTGGTCCTGTCGCCGGACTTCGGTATGGACGCAGCCGTGCATGAAGACCTAAGGGTGCAAGCATACGTCCAGCAGCTGGAAAGCCAGCTGGAAACGATTCCACACCATGTGCTGACCCCGAAAGGTAATGTAGCCGATGAGTTGGCTCGGATCATTGAAGACCACAAAATTGATTTACTGGTGTTAGGCACCCACGGGCGCACGGGGATCCGCAAGCTGATCATGGGCTCTATCGCCGAAGAGACTTTTCGCCGGGCTGGCTGTCCCGTCCTAAGTGTAGGTCCCAATGTTTCCTGCGAACCCAATCTCGAGGCTAAGTTCCACCACATCCTGTTCGCAACCAATTTCAGTCGTGAGTCTCTCGCGGCCTTGCCCTATGCAATCTCGTTCGCCGAAGAAAATCAGGCAGGTCTTACTCTGCTCCATTTCGTGGAGCAACCGGCGGGAGGCGCTCACGCGATGACAAAGAAGAGCCTGCTCGGCCGCCTTGAAGAGCTAATACCAGCCGATCCTGATCGACGGTGTCATCCGGAATGTCGGGTCGAGTTTGGTGAACTATTTATTTCGCCAGCGCAGGGCATTCTCGATGTTGCCGAACGTAGGGAGGCGGACTTGATTGTCCTCGGTGTACGTGCTGTGCGCGGAAGTCTGGGCCTTACTACCCATCTGTCCACCACTACGGCTCAAGTGCTGACGCAGGCCCGGTGCCCGGTGCTAACGGTCCGCGGCTAGCTGCAGGCTCGCTAAGCAAGAACAGCGGGCATCGAGCCGGGCGCGAGGCATTACACTAGTGAGAGCGAAGGCTTGCGTGTCCACGACAGGGCTAAATTCGCCGGTTAGGCCTGATCCTTATCCTTCCCAGTATGTTTCGTCGTGGACGATGCGAGATGGAACCCAGGTCACCATCCGCCCGATTCGCTCGGACGATGAGCTCATGATGGTTAAGTTCCATGAGACCCTGTCCGATCGCACAGTGTACCTGCGGTACTTCACTTCCCTCAGTCTGTCCAGGCGTACGGCTCACGAGCGGCTGCTTCGTATTTGCACCGTGGACTACGAGCACGAGATGGTGCTTGTCGTGGAACACAAAGATCCTCAAACTGGGGAGCAACAGATTTTGGCTGTCGCCCGCCTGAATCAGCTCCCATCGGAGCACCCGCGGAAAGAAGGGGAAGTAGCCGTACTGGTTTCGGACAGATGGCAGCGCCAAGGTCTTGGAACCGAATTGCTGCGCCGTTTGATCCCGATCGCGCGAGACAAGAAGATAACCCGCCTGGTTGCCGAAATGCTGTGGGACAATTTGCCAATCCAGACTATTTTCAAACGCTTAGGCTTCCAACTGCACTTACCTGGGGAAGGGGCTTCAGTGCAAGCCTTCCTCGACTTGTAAGGCTGTTCTTGGGCAGCAACTTCTCCTTCCTCTCCGCTTTCTCGTTCCTGCGGCTTTGCCTTTGTGATTCAAGTCACAGTGCACTGTGACCCCAGACCCCGACACCAACTGTTCCATGGCGTCATGCTCTTGGACAGGACCCCTGGTTGGAGTCAGAGATCGTCTTTCATTGAGGAAGCATTGATGAAGCAAGAATTCAAGACCATGGATGCCAACGAAGCAGTGGCCAGTGTGGCATACCGCCTGAACGAAGTGATCGCCATCTACCCGATCACTCCTTCCTCTCCGATGGGCGAGTGGGCCGATGAGTGGGCCTCGGAAGGGGTGCCGAACATTTGGGGAAGTGTACCGCACGTCATCGAGATGCAAAGCGAGGGCGGCGCGGCAGGTGCTGTGCATGGGGCACTGCAAACCGGGGCTTTGGCGACCACCTTTACGGCATCGCAAGGCCTGCTGCTGATGATCCCCAATATGAACAAGA
>DASPTQ010000092.1:0-6040 GCA_035623335.1 Terriglobales bacterium | reverse complement strand
GGCCATTGATTTGGTTAGTTGGACGATCGCGCCTTTCGCCGCACTGTACGAAGGAACGAGCCCAGACCCAAAGAATGAATACATACTGGCAATGTTGATGATCTTGCCGCTTTTTTGACGCATCATCGATCGGGCAGCGAGCTTGGAAAGAAGGAAAACCGAGTTGAGTTGCGTCTCGATCACGCAGTCCCAATCCTCAGGCTTCTCGTTCATGACACCGCCGCTCAACGATGCGATGCCGGCATTGTTAACAAGTATGCTGACGCTGCCCAGTTCACTCTCGACCTTGTTGACAGCAGGCTCTAATCCGGCGCGATTCGTCATATCAACCATCAAGGCCATGGAGCGAACGCCGATTGCTTTCAATTCGGAAAGCACGCGCTGATTCTTTTCGTCGTTGCGTCCCCACACGGCGACCGCAGCCCCGGCGTCGGCTAATCCGAGCGCGATGCCGCGGCCAATTCCACCATTACCACCGGTCACGACGGCCACCCGTCCGGTCAAATCGAATAATCTAGGAGTTTTCATCGTGCCACTCTAGCATGAAGATCTGCGTAGGGAGCGAACGGGCGGTAAGCTGCTTCCGGAGCAAGTTACGTGAATGTATCATCGCCGCCGACGGAGCCGCCGCAAGCCGTCGGTGTTGACAGTCCCGGGCGCACCGCCCCGCACATCGACTGCCGCTACGACAGGCGTTGGGGAAGTACAGCACTGTAGTTCCGGTAGGCCCTTCCTCGTATTCGGCGACACCGACCTTGACGCCGGGAAAATCAAACGTCAATGCCGGGCCATCATAAGAAACATGCGGCTTTGGCTTCGCTTTGGCTGCGTCTTGCGAAAGAGCAATAGGGGTGGCCAGGAATGAGAGGAATAAAGGGGTGAGAGCGCATCGGGCGGCGTTGCAACGCAAGACCCGTGGGATGAATCGCATCGAGATTCCTCCAAACAAGTGGCCGCTCAGGGACCGGGCGGCTATAAGAGAAAGTGGCAGCCGAACAAAACGGTAGCACGGCCCGTCTAGCCGGATGGCCTCTGCTATTGTTAGCTGCCCCGACCTATCCCAGCAAATTAGTTCCCGGAATCTGCGCTGGGGATGTAAGCCAGACCTCACCAACTGATTATTCCCAGATCGTCGGCGATCCGGAGACTGGCCACAAACCGGCTTCGTGTCCGCGAAGCCGACTTATGGACCAGGCCTGGGGCAAGAAGCGTGACGGGTGTGACGGTGTAGAATCGTCGCCGGTTTCTGCTGCAGAGAAATAAGCGGAACTCAAGGGAAACGGAGTCGAAGGCAGGCGCTTTCCCGGTATTCGATCAGCCTGGCCCAAGGAGAGGCAACGTGATGAGAACTGCATTCCATAGAAGGCAGCTTTGCATGGTTCTGTTCTGGCTGGTGCTCTGCGCTTCTTTCTTTACTGCTGTTCCAACCGCGTCGGCACAGTTCCAGGCATGGGTTATGGCCAAGCTCCCGGACACTCCCGAGGGCATGGCAATCGATTCCCAAGGCAGTCTCTATACAACTCTCTTTCACACTGGCGAAATTGTCAGGTTAAAGGACGACGGCAGCTACGCTCACATCGCATGGGTGCCGTCGAAGGAGGAGAGCGGGAGGGGAGACCTGATTGGGCTCGATTTCGACAAAGCGGACAACATTTATGTCGCATACAAAGCTCATTCCAAATATGACGCGACAGAATTCGTGAATTCTTTTCATCCATCCTGCCGAGACGCGACCGTGACACGCTCCGGGGTATACAAGGTGGACGCGAAGACACGCAAGGTGACAGCCCTGGCTACCAGAGCCGAGGGGTGGCCATTCTGCTTTCCCGACGACGTGGCCATCGACTCGCAGGGGAATGTGTACTTGACCGACCTCACCTATGCGGGGATTTGGAAGATTTCGCCGGACGGGAAGAAAGTGGATTTGTGGTCGGCACACCCGCTGCTCAACTGGTCGGCTAAACCGTATTCGGGGTCCCCCCTTGGGGTGAACGATCTCGTACTCGACAAACAGGAAAGGAACATTTACGCGGTCACGGATGGTGACCCGATGGTGCTGAAGATCCCGATTAAGGATGACGGATCGGCGGGTGAACCGCAGATACTGCAACCTGGTGGGTACTCGCCGTTCGACGGGATTGAGTTGGACGCCAAGGGCAACATCTATGTCTCCGAAATCTTGCGAAATGAGATTTGGGTGCTGTCGCCGGATGGTTCGCAACGCATCCTGGTAGCCAACAAGATGAACGCGCCCCTAGATAACAACACAAGCCTCGTGATGAAGGGCGAGGTGCTGTGCACGGCCAACCTCGGCTTCATCCACGCAAAACCCGAGGAAGCAGATCGCACCGTTGTGTGCATGAAAGGTTTCGCTGTGCCGAAGTAGTTCCAGTCTGGCTCTGACGCGTCCAGGCCCCGCTCTTGCAGGTGGTTATCTTGCGGTCGCGCCCTGATTTTCCAGTTTGTCGGCAACTCCTCCCTTGAGGTGTAAAGGAAGGGTTGCCTGTAACCCAAACCACATGCCCCACCATCGAGAGAAACTGAACCTGAGGGTGGGGTTCACTTGTTTGGGGGAGAGGCGACGCGGCGGAGTTCGGTGAAGACGTCGAGTAGCACCACGAACTTGTCGTTTTTCATCTCTGCGGGCTCCTGGCTCGGCTGGCGATAGGTAACCGCGAAGCGCTTGCCATCGGGCGTCAGATCGAAGTTGCGCCAGGGGCCGCGGTTTGCGACCTGTCCGGGTGACCAAAGCTGTGGCTTATCGGCTTGGAAGGAATCGCCCACGACCCGGTAGGTGGAAACCATGATGTGGTCATCGTTGGTGCGAAAAAAGAGTTCCTTCCCATTTCTTGACCATGTGGGAAAGACACCGCCGCCATTGGATATCTGCCAGTTTCCCCCGGGACCGGGGAAGGGACTCACGTATACCTCTGGCGTACCACTTGCGCCGGCCAGCATGTAGGCCAGCCAGCGACCATCGGGCGAAAACTGCGGCTGGAACTCCACGGCAGGAGTCTTCAGGAAAGGACGGGGTGTACCAGGTTTCCAGCCCGATTTTTCGTCGCCTTCGATGGGCAAGATCCAAATGTCCCAGTTGGTCCCTGCAGACAGTTGCCCGTAGATCAGGAACTTTCCATCCGGTGAAAACGAAAAGGGAATCTGCTCGTCCTTGTTCTCAAGCAGTCGCTCCACCGTACCGGTGCCGTCGGCGCGCACCCAAAACATGCGGGGGACTGAGCCCTCTCGATCAGATACGAAGGCAATTCGTTGTCCATCAGGCGTCCAGACTGGCCACGCCGATTTTCCAGGACCGAAGGTAAGGCGTGCCGTGGTGTCGCGCTCCCAGTCATAAACCCAAATGTCGGCGGTCGTGCGGTCGTGAATCGTAAAAGCCAATCGTTTTCCGTCGGGAGAGAAGCGGAGGTCGTAATAGTCTCCGGGCGTCGCGCGTAGCGGTTGGAACCTGCCCTCCTTGTCCATCCAGGAGATGGTCACGGGTGTCGAGACGGTCTCGCCAGCCACATACACCAATGTGCCCGTCCTCGAGAAATCAAACTGTGCATGTCCCCCGCCCAAAGGGTTTGCCAGGACGTGCTCCAGAAATGGCACGGGCGGCCCTGTCACAACGAGTCGTCCCAGGTCGAAAGGCGCAGCGAAGATAGTGTTCTCGTGCGCGAAGAGCAGGTGGCCGCTGGGGGCATACCGTGCGTACGTCCCGCCCTGATGGACGATCTTCCGCTCTCCGGTCTTCAATATTTGAACGACGATGTTTGCGTCATCGAAGCCAAGGTTGTTGTTATGCGCAGTGAACAGGATCACCTTTCCGCCGGGGAGCGCTTGCGGCCAGCGATGAGTAATCTCTCCCTTGGACTCGTCGAGCGTTGTGAGTGGCTGCGGCGTGCCTCCCGCCTCGGGAACCTTCGACAGCCCTTCCCGGGTCCCGGCTGCGAAGATGATGGTGCCGTCTTCGCTCCACGTGCCGCCGCGATCCGATGGCGCGTCGCAGAGCGTGACGGCGGTTCCGCCTTGCGCGGGGATCTTCTTCAGTTTGCCGTCGGCAAAGAATCCAATCCACTGACCATCCGGAGAGAAGAACTGATTGCGTGCGGCCTCTGTTCCGGCCAGCGGCGTGGCCTGCAATTGGTCGCGCTGCCGAACGTAGAGCCGGGTGTTCCGGTTTGCCCCGGTTTCCGAGGCGCGGAAAACAAACTTGCTCCCGTCCGGGGAGACGATGACCGCGGCCCCGGCATCCACCGCGAGAACCCCCGGCGCCCCGATCTCCGCGCTGAGCCGTATCGCGTCGGCAGGAACCGGCGGACGCCGCCACAGCGCCCACGACATTACGCCTGCTGCGACCGCAAGAACAAAAGCAATCGCCCATGGCACTTTCTGTCGCCATGAGGGCTCTTCAACCGTGAGACGCTCGATGGAAGCAGTGGAGGCGGAGGGATTCGCGAGATATCGCTCGATAATGATGCGCGCTTCGCCGATGGCTTGCAGGCGCGTCCTCGGATCTTTTGTTAAGCAACGCTCGAGCAGATGGCGAATCGCTGTAGGAGTGCTTGCCGGCAGAGAATCCCACGACGGTTCTTTCGTAATGACGTGAGCCAGCGTTTCAGGCGCGGTCTCGCCTTCGTAGAGTTGCTTGCCGGCCAGCATTTCGTATAGCACAACTCCGAATGCCCAGATGTCCGCCCGGCGATCAACAGTCTTCCCCTTCGCTTGCTCAGGCGACATGTAGGCGGCAGTGCCGAGGATGACCCCGGCCTGCGTGGCAGCCATGCTCAGAGTCGGCGAGTTACTGATGTTTTCTTTGGCAGGAGTGCTTTCGATAGCCTTGGCGAGGCCGAAGTCGAGAACCTTCACCGTGCCATCGGGCGTAACCTTCACGTTCGCGGGCTTGAGGTCGCGGTGAACGATGCCCTGCTCGTGTGCATATTCGAGCGCGCCCGCGATTTGTTTGGCAATACCGAGAGAGTCGTCCAGCGAAAGCGCTCGCTGCTGGATGCGCTCGGCAAGCGTCGAACCTTCGACCAGTTCCATAACGAGAGCTCGTACCCCTCCCGAGTCTTCGAGTCCATAAATGTGTGCGACGTTGGGGTGATTGAGAGAAGCCAGGACTTGTGCTTCGCGCGCAAAGCGCGCCATGCGCTCGGGATCGCTGCCAAATTCCGGCGGGAGAACTTTCAAAGCGACTTCGCGGTCCAGCTTGGAGTCACGGGCCCGGTAGACTTCGCCCATGCCGCCGGCTCCGAGCGGTGAGAGGATTTCATAAGGCCCGAGTTTGGCCCCCGCGGTCAGCGCCATAAGTGTGAGTGCGCGTCATTATATAGCGCACCGCATATAGTGCCAGCTGGACACGAACTGATCTATTCCAGTGAACGGATGGTCGGCAATCCGGAGGCTGACCGTCTTCCCATGTGCGGGTCAATCTCCGAGTGGCCCGTTCTCCAGAAATTCCTGTGATCGATCCACACAAGCCGACTTAAGGGTAGCGATCGTGTTCAGTGAGTGCATTGGCGATTTATGACGCGCAGGTGTCAGGGTTCAGAGACCAGGGAACAGAAATCTGGGCTCGCGAGAATACCAATTGACATTCAACCGAAATCCACTACCATATGGTTGTGGATCGGCTGGGTACAACATTTGCGGCTTTGTCTGATCCAACCCGGCGGGCGATGATCGAACGACTCTCCCGTGGGCCTGCCTCTGTGCACGGCTTGACGGAACCGTTTGCACTCTCGCAGCAGATGATTTCAAAACATATTGCCTACCTGGTGCGGGCGCGGATTGTGATCAAGACGAAGCGTGGACGAGAGAGTATCTGCGCGCTTAGGCCAGAGGCTATAAAGACAGTCAGCGACTGGGCGATTAGCTATCGCCAATTCTGGGAAGAGAGTTTCGACAAGCTGGATGTGGTTGTGAATCAAATGAAAAAAGCGGAGGTCAGAGATGACAAAAAACACGGTGAATGAGACGGAGCGGATGGTTGTTACCAGAGTTTTTGATGCCCCGCGCGAATTGGTTTGGAAGGCGTGGA
>DASPTQ010000091.1:0-35988 GCA_035623335.1 Terriglobales bacterium | reverse complement strand
AAGGGAAGATACGGCCTTAGCTGTCGAGCCAGATTGTAGTGCGATTCTAAAATGCCGCCGAGCACCAGGGCCACTGAGCTCTCTCACGCGACTTTATGGTTCGCGTAACCGCTCCCAAGGGAGCGGCTAGAGCTTGTCGGCTAGTGTTTATCATTCCTCAAATTTAACAAGCTCGAGTAGGTGCGTGGATCACTTCAGATCCCTGACCAGATACAGATCCGAGAGCGTGCGCCCGTACTCGTAAACGTAGTTATTGCCGTCAGGGGTGATTAGAATGGCGCTAATGTCAGTTACACCGGAGACATCGGGCGGCGAAAGCTTTTTCCAGGGTAGTTTGCGCCCGTTAGCAATGTCGACTTTGTAAACCTGAGCCGGAACTTCCCCAAGGGGATAGACGAACAGTGCGCGCCCATCAGAAGTCCAGGCAATCGGGGCGTCGCCCACATCGAGGCCAGGGACTGCGTGAACATCGCCTCCATCGGCAGGCACCAGGGCGGTTTTCTGATCGGGTCCGAAAAAAGCAACCTGTTTGCCGTCGGGGGAAATCGCGAACAGACTAGGGTTTACGCCTTCCGGAGTAATCGCGCGCGGTGCTTGCCCGTCAATATTCTGCACGTAAAGGCGCACGCCTTTCCCCGGTTCGTCACCACCGAACAGCAGACGCTTACCATCGGGAAACCAACGTGCCCGCAGATGATTGATGTTATCTTTCGTGAGCGTTCTCTGTTCGCCTGCTCCGGTCGGGATTAGATAAAGCTGCACGGGGGGTTTGGGCAAGCCGCCAGCCACCCACTTTCCATCTGGGGAAAGCGCCAAGCCGCTGCCTTCACCTAAACGCACCGCGGGAGATCCATCGGTCTGGCGCAAATAGGCTGAGTAGTTTTCTCCTCCCGCCTCGCCGGATTCAGTGAAGAGTAGAATCTTCCCGTCCACAGATAAATCGTCGGGTGCGGACCAATCCATCCACGAGAGATCGCGCTCTTTGGGACTTCCAAGAGTCAATCCCACCATGCCGACGCGAGGCACATCACGAGTGACGAGTACACGCCCATCGCGCGCGACGTCTTGCAACGTAAGCGTCCCGGGCTCGCGCGCGAGCAGACGTTCTCTGCCGGACATGTTTACGGCAGAGAGATAGCGTCCGTATCCGACCCTAGTGCTCGAGAACCAGACCTCGTTTACTTTCGGCGACCAACCTAGACCCCAAACCGTCTCCCAACCGGTCGAAAGAGTCTTCTTCTTCCCGCTTAGATCGACCACCGCAACCGAGCCGGCATCGTCGCGTCGGACGGCATGCTCGATAAACGCCACCATGTCGTTGTTCGGCGAGACCCGCGGATGGCTGATCCACCCTCCTGTCTGGTACAAGACTTTGCCGATGGGATACTCAAGCCGGCTCTGGCCTCCCAAATCTCGCACCACCGCAAAGTTCGTCCCGTCGGGCGCCCAATCCGCCCATTGCACGTGTTCGAGCACCTCACGGGGAGCGCCGCCTCCGAGCGGCACGCGTCCCAGTGTTCCCTCGTTGATGTAAGGATCGACATTATGGCTGCGAAGCAGAACCGCCAGCTCGCCCTCGCCGGAAATCGATAGAACCTCGGCTTTGGACAACCCAAAAGGACGGGACTCCGGGCTCTCAGGTCGCGTGGTATAGAGCTCGACCGGATTGCCCTCCCACGCCGCGCTGTACACGATCGTTTTTCCGTCCGGCGCGAACCGCGCCATGCGAATTGTTCCGCCTCGGAATGTGAGCTGGCGATAGAGGGGGGGAGTGATGGTAGCTGCAAGACCTTCGCGCTTGCCTTCCCAGTACGCCGCACCGATCAGTGCAAGGACCAGAACAGGCAGCACGGTGAGCGCTCGCCAGCGAGAACCTGTCGGCTGCGGCTGCGCAACCGGAACATGGGTGGAAGACGATGTCGGCCCTTGTGGAGTTTCAGCTTGCACCGGGATGCCCTGTGCGGACGCGTGTGAATCCGATTCCCGTCTTAGCCGCTGCAGATCAACGCGGAAGTCTGACGCGCTCTGGTAGCGCAGCTTCGGATCTTTTTCGAGCGCCTTGTTAAGGATGTCTTCCAACCGCGCTGGCAACTGGGGATTGACCTTGACGGGGGCGATCGGTTGCCGGTGCAGGATGGCGTCGAAGACGGCTGCCGTGGTGGCTCCCGTAAAGGCCTGCCGTCCCGTCACCATTTCATACAGGACGATGCCCAACGAGAACAGGTCGGTGCGCCCGTCCAACTCTTCCCCCATGGCTTGTTCCGGCGACATATAGGAAACTGTGCCAAGCGCTGAACCGGGGCTGGTGAGCAGTTTGGGCTCGGCCGCCGTCGAGTTGTTGGGTTCGCGCGCGAGTTGCTGTTCCGACGTGTACTTCGCGAGGCCGAAGTCGAGAACCTTCGTCTGGCCCGTGCGACTAACGAATATGTTGGCCGGCTTGATGTCGCGATGAATAATGCCGCGCGCGTGGGCAGCCGCCAACGCGTCGGCCACCGAAATCGCTACGTCAAGTACCTCCGGCATCCGCATTACCCTCGTCTCCATGCGGTGCTTCAGTGTCTGCCCGTCGATGAACTCCATCACGATATAGGCGGAACTGCCTTCTTCGCCGATGTCGTAAATCGTGCAAATATTCGGATGGTTGAGGGCTGAAGCTGTCTGTGCTTCCCGACGAAAACGCTCAAGCGCGGCGGGATCCTGAGCAGTATCTTCGGGCAAGAATTTCAAGGCAACAGTGCGATGCAGGCGGGTGTCTTCCGCCTTATAAACCACTCCCATGCCGCCGCCACCCAATTTCTCAAGCACGCGGTAATGGGAGATGGTCCGGCCGAGCATGGGCTGACAGGTTGGGTCCCGATGCAGTGTAAGTCAAGTAAGGTCTGCTAGGAAAGGGTCTCTGCGATAATTGGCGAACAAGTCCGATGACCCTCAAGACCCTCAATAAGCGCAATCGCCTCATTACACTCATCTTCCATCAGGGTAGAGAATGTGAGTGGGCACGCTTGCTAACCGAAGTTACCCGCAAACCTCGAGCGGCACGATGCACTTTGCCTTGTGGCTGGAGATTATTGCTTCATCCGGGATGACAAGCTGCGAAAAACACGGACCGACGATTTGCCTACCTCAAGTGCTCCACCAGAAAAAGGTCAGAAAGGTTGCGGACGTAGCCGAACACATAGTGTTGTTCGTCGGCGGCGATACGGGGACAAGCCACCCCTGAAACTCCGGCAAGGTCAGAGGGGTGGACGGTTTTCCATTCAGTTCTTTTGCCGCTTTGTACATCCAACAACCAGACCGGGCAAGAAGTCTCGTTACGCTGGCCGACAAATAAGTCGCCGCCCTTTGCCCAGCGAAGAGGCTGATCATAGGGCACGGAACCAGCGACCTGTTGGGGTTCGCCGCCATCGACAGGAATCAAGGCAATACCGGAAGGCGTAGTTACTGCGATCCGCTTGCCGTCGAGCGAAACCGCGTGGGCATGAGTGCCGAGAGCGTATCCTTCTGGACTGAGGGGACGAGGCTGACCTCCATCCAGAGTCATAACGTAAATCCGGTTGCCATGCCCGGGTTCATGGCCATCGAACAGCAGGCGTTTGGAATCGCCGAAGAACTGACCTCCAAAGGGAGTGACTTTCCCTGTCGATACGGTTTGCTGCTGACCAACTCCGGTGGGGAGAAGAACGAAATCTGGAGGATTCCTATTTTGACGAAGCACCAAGGCCCATTTGCCATCTGGCGATAAGGCTTCGGCCGAGCCTTGCCCCAAGCGCACGGCAGAATTGCCATTGGTCTCGCGGCTGAAGACTGCATATTCGCCGCCGCCAGCTTCCCCGGCCTCGATGAAGAGCATGAGCATGCCGTCTTCGGAGATGTCGATAGGAACGGTCCAATCCTGCCAACTGAGGTCGCGCTCTTTGGTTTCGCTGGGCGCGAGGCCGATGGCTCCAGCACGCAAGGCATCGCGAGATATCAAGGCCCGGCCACCGGAGCCGACGTCGTGCAAGGTCAGGGTTCCGGGAGCGCTGAGCAGTTCGCGTACTTTGCCGGACGTGGTTACGCCGCGCAGGGAACGGCTGAAGCCCGTAGCAGTGGCCGTGAACCAAATCTCGTCGCCTGACGGGGACCAGGCTGCTCCCATGACACTAGCCCAACGCTCCGTGAGGTCGGACTTCTTGCCCTTGAGATCAACGACGCTGATAGTACCGCCGTCGTCGCCGAGTAAGTTGTGGTCGATGAAGGCGAGGCGATCGCCGCTGGGAGAAAAACGCAGGCTACTGATCCAGCCGGGAGTTTGATACAGAACCTGTCCGACAGGGTATTCGATCCGGGTCTGGCCGTTGGCGACGTGGACCACGGCGACAGCATCCTTACCGGGGGCCCAATCCGCGCCTTCCACACTGTCGAGCAAATCGCGTGGAGCATCTGCGCCTACAGAAACCTGCGCCAGAGTGCCGCGGTGCAAGAAATGATTAGGGCTGACCGTGAAGTGGCGGAGCACTGCCATTTGGCCGCCGGGGGAGACGGCCAACACCTCGGTTTGCGGAAGACCGAGATCGCGCGACTCGGTGGAATTGGGAGAACTAATAAAGATGGCCTCGGGATCTCCCTCCCAAGCGGCGCTGTAGATGGCGGACCGAGGATCGGGAGCAAATTTGGCGGCGAACAGTGCTCCGCGGCGGAAGCTGAGCTCGCGGAAGGTTGGAACCGGGTGCACGGAGTTTCGCTGACCAATCAGATAGCTGCCGATTGCAACCGCGCACAACGTAGACAAAGCTATGGCAACAAAGATTGCCGGGTTCCTTGGTTTTGGAGTTGACGAAATGGGTCTGGCAATTTCGCCAGCTGCAGCCGAAGGGGCCGGTGCCTCTGGCTGCTGCACGGCGGCCGTTTGACGAGCGGATGGGTGAAGGTCGCGCTGCAAACGTTTGAGATCGGAGCGCAACTCGGCGGCACTCTGATAGCGCAGTTCGCGATCTTTTTCTAAAGCTTTGTTGACGATGCGCTCCAGTTCGGGCGAAAGCTTCGCGTTCAAGTACTGCGGCGCAACCGGTGTCTTATTGAGGATTGCATTGAAAATTGCGGCCGAGGTGTTTCCGTCGAAGGGGAGCTGGCCGGTAGACATTTCGTACAGAACCACGCCGAAGGAAAACAGATCCGTGCGGGGATCAACTTCTTCGCCGAGCGCCTGCTCCGGACTCATATAGGCGACCGTGCCAAGAGCGGAGCCGGGCGAAGTGAGTTGTTCGGGAACGGCTCCAGCCGTAGGTCCGGCGGTGATGCCTGCGGCGGCTTTCGCATCGGCAATGACTTTTGCTAATCCGAAGTCGAGAATCTTGGCGTGATTGCGTTCGGTGACGAAGATATTGGCAGGTTTGATATCACGGTGAATGATGCCTCGGGAGTGTGCGGCGTCAAGAGCGTCGGCAATCTCGATCGAAAGCGTGAGCAACAGATTGATATCGAGTGGACGGTGGGTGATTCGCTGTTTCAAGGTCTTGCCGTCCAGGAACTCCATCGCGATAAAGGATTGCCCATCATGCTGGCCGATTTCGTAAATCGTGCAAATACTGGGGTGATTAAGGGCGGAAGCGGCCTGCCCTTCGCGTTGAAAGCGGCTGAGCGCTTGCGGATCTTTTGCGACGTCGTCGGGCAGGAACTTCAGGGCTACAAAGCGGTGCAACTTTAGATCCTCCGCCTTGTAGACCACACCCATTCCTCCTCCCCCGATTTTTTGGACGATGCGATAGTGAGATACGGTGGTATCGGTCATGGGAAGAGGAATCTTACGAGGGATATAGAGGCAAGTCAATGAAGACAAGCAGGTTCAGCGTTGAATAGAAGGTCAATGGACGAAATCTCCCTGCCTCCCGGGACGATCGAGTGTGGTGACTGGCATCCAGCCCCCAGTCTCCCTTCTTAGAGCTAACTTCTACGGCGGCTCGAGAGTATACCATCACCTTCCTGCGTCCTATGCCTGATTTTCGCTGGCCTAACTGGCGTAGGAGGAACGTACTGTGGCCGGCCTGGTTATGCCAGTGATTCACGTAAGCAGGCTGACCGAGCGGTGGTTCGACGGCAAGAGGGTCAAGGCTTGGCCTTGAGCACAACGTCTCGCAGAATATTAGCGTGTTCGGACTCGACACCTAGGCGCTTCCAGCTTCGCCAACACCGAGCGGGCTGCAAGTAAGAAAAAACCGTGGTGCGTCTGGTCAACCAGGTACTGTCTCCCCACGGTTCGAGTCGATAGTCGGCGCTCTCAAAACCGAGCCAGTGGCGACCCGGCAAGTGCGTCCGATCAATAGAAAGACCCATGTAATAGGGCGGATTCCAGGTAGTAACCGTTTCCTCGATGTAGCCGCTATTTGAAGTAGCAGGTACGCTTCGCGCCGACTCCGTGACCCTGTATTCTGCATGGCTGCGGAATCGGCAGGCCAACATACATCAGAAATGGCTTACTAGCTTTTATGCTGTCGATGGCGAGAATCTCGCGCCACACCTGGTCAGGTGAACCGCTCACCTTGACCGTGGTCTGAACGACCTCGGTAACGGGGAAGTCAGAGGCCGACGATGCGTCCTCGAAGAGCGCCAAGGCGGAATAATAGTGAACCGTGAAACTGGCCAGCCGTTCACCTTTGCTGACCCCTGTATCGGGCGGGGAGCAACCGTAGGCTACGATGCACACGCCGCCGCCGAAGCCATCAAGGCCGTGGAACAGTTCTTAATCTCTCTCTGGAACCTTAAACCTACCTAAGAGTGTCAAGACCGGCCTGTCCGGACTCCGTGCGCTCGCGACAGCGACATTCCTATTCAAGAACGCGGTGGACAAGGAAGCCAGCCACGAAAAAAGCCCCTTGCCTTAGCCAGGGGCTTTTCTGGGGGAGGGACCCGGGCCATTTTTCGGCCCTTTGTATATACCGCTCTACGGTTGGGGTGCAGGAGCCGCAGCACCGGCATCCGCGGCAGACAGTTCCTCCAAGTCATTCTTCAGAAGACTGACTTCGACGCGTCCACCGCTGGTCCGATGTGCGCTCTTGTCCTGATCGTCCGTGGTTGCAGTCTGCACGGGAGCATTGCCCATGCCGACCACGTAAATGCGATACACCGGGATCTCGTGATTCAGCACCAGATAGCGCACGACCGAGTCCGCCATCTTCTGTGAAGTAGCGATCGCGGCCGTACCGTGACCGGAAGAGAAACCCTGCACTTCGATAATATAACCGCGCTGGTTCTTGAGCGGCGCAGCCAGATCATCGAGAGCGCTCTTGGCGTTCGTGCTCAGCACGCTCTGACCGGGACGGAAGCGAATTTCCGTCTGGTTGGTAGCCTTGTATTGATCAATGTTCCCCACCACCTGCTCGACTGTCGTCAGACGGTTGTTGGCTTGCGTCGCCGTCTGCTGCGCGGCCTGGGCTTTGTTGCCAGCCTCGATGGCATGCTGATCGGCTTCGGTCGCTCTTGAGGAAGCAAGCTGAATGCCTGCCTGCGCCCGGCTGTCGACGTCCTTGATCATCTTGCTGTTCGCGGCCGTGAGTTCATCAAGCTCGTTCACCCGGTCGCGAATGGGTTGAACTTGTCGCTGCACATATTTCTTGCGGGCAAATGGGTTGACCCGGCCCCAAAATCCCTCGCGCGCCGGCGGCTGTAGTGGCTGCAGCGCTTGGCCAGACTGGTCAGAAGTGGTGCTCTGCATAGCCTGAGCAGGCTGACTGGCGGTCGGTTGATCCTGAGTAGTTGAGCTCGTTTGTGCCAGCGCGGGCAGCGCCAACACAAAAGCAACGAGCACGGCGACGACTACACGATTCTTCATTTCAACTTCCTCCGATTATGAGCGTTGCTGCTGGCTCTAGCACGCCAACTCCCGGCGTGTCATGGGTTTCTCCCTTAGCTTCGGCACCGGATTCCAAGACCAGCCTAGGCAATCTGCGGGTTCCCAGGCCGATCTCTACAAAACCCTCGACACCCCATAGATGCGGGTATCTAAGCCTTTCTATCTAAGCCTTCTATATCAGATTATATGCCAAAGTGACATTCCTCTATGTTCTTACTTTTCAATCGGATGAGGACATCATGCGGGGCTTCGTCTCCGCAAAACTTCCTATTTAGAGTAATTTTGACGAGAGTTGATATAAAAACTTCGAGCACGGGTTGAAGAAACCCGAAAGCAGGCGAAGGCTCGGAAAAGATTCAGTTCCGCTTATCGAACCTTCGCCGTGCAGTATTTTTCGTACTGCTGGTAGATGTAGGTATCGGTCATGCCCGCGATGTAATCGCACACCACCCGCGGCAAAGGCTCCAAGGCGGCTTTCTCCTGATAGCTCAGGGGCAGACTCTCCGGGTGTTCCATCCACAACTCAAACAGCTCCCGGATCACCCGTTCCCCTTCCCTCTTCTCTGAGTCCAGAGCCGAACTGGAGTAAAGCTTCTCGTGCAGAAAAGCCTTGGCCTGGCGGCGATGATTTTCCAGTTCCGGGCTGAAGCCAAGCAGGCGCCGGGGGTGGGTCCGCACATCTTCCAAGCTCTTGACGCCGGCCCTCTCGAGGTTGGCTTGACTCTGGCGAATCAAGTCGCCCACAAAGCAATCCAACATGCGGCGAAGGGCCTCGTTGAATTTCAGCTTGTCAACTGCCGACGGCCAAGTGTTCTCGGCTTCTTGATAGAGGCGAGCGAAGATCTCGATGCCGGCGCGAATGTCGCCGCAATCGAGCAGGCGGGCTTCATATCCATCGTCCAGGTCGGCGGCCGTATAGGCAGTCTCATCAGCCAGATCGATGAGCTGGGCTTCGAGAGGAGGTCGGCAGTCCAACAGATACTCGGCTAGTTGGGGAAAATCGCGGGGAGAATAGTCGGCAGAGTGTTTGATGATGCCTTCGCGAACTTCGAAGGTCAAATTCAGTCCGCGAAAGGCAGCATATCGCAGTTCAAAATCCTCGACGATGCGCAGCGCGTGCAGGTTGTGGTTGAACAAGAACCCACGTTCCCGCATGGCGGCATCCAGGGCCTTTTCCCCGACATGACCAAACGGGGGATGACCGACGTCGTGGACCAGTGCCAGGGCCTCCACCAGGTCCGCATTCAACCCTAGCTGAAGAGCTACGGTTCGCGCAATTTGTGCCACTTCGAGGGTATGGGTGAGGCGATTGCGAAAGTGATCGCAATAACGGCGGGTGAAGACCTGAGTCTTGGCCTCCAAGCGACGGAAGGCACGCGCGTGGATTACCCGATCACGGTCGCGCTGAAAGTCATTGCGATACGGGTGTGTCGGCTCAGGATAACGCCGTCCCCGAGATTGCTCCACCCGCACCGCATAGTCGGCGAGCATAGCTCAGTTTATCGTGCCCCGGGACGAACACCGTGTAGAGAACACTCGACGGCCCGCGCGGACACGGTTCCTATAAGAACTGGCCCTGGACGCTAACGTTACTTATTGGTTGATTCTTCCTTGGCCAGTTTGATCTTGGCCGACTCGAGTTCTTTTTGGACGGTGGCTACCTCTTCGCTGTCCACTTCCGGCGCAACGGTCTTGTTCCACTCCTCAAGAGCGCGTTCCCAATGCAAGGCAGCCAGTTTCAGACGCCCGGTCTTCTGGTACAGATCCCCGAGGTGGTGCTGCACGGTAGGATCGCTTCCCATGTGTTGGGCAGCCTTGGTTAAGTTGTCTTCCGCCAGTTCGTACTTGCCGAGCTTGAAATAAACCCATCCCAAGGAGTCCAGGTAAGCGCCATTGGCGGGCTCGAGATCGACGGCCTTCTTGATCATGACGAGCGCTTCATCGAGCTTTTGACCTCGGTCAGCCAGCATATAGCCCAGATAATTCAGCACGGCGGCATTTTGCGGGTCGCTCGCCAGGATCCCGCGAAACACGGCCTCCGACTGCTCGTACTTCTTCTCCCGCTCATAGGTGGAGCCGCGGAGGAACTCTACATATTGCTTATCTTCGTCTCTTACGGAAAGCTGCTCGGCTTTGTTCAGCGCCTGCTCGGCCTCGTTCCAGCGCTTCAGCCGGCTGTACATTTGCGCCAAGGTGATGTAAACCGCACGATCCTCCGGTTTGTCCTTGAGAAGCGATTGCACTTGCCGCAGGCCCTCGTCGGCCTGGCCCATGTCGGCAAGCTGCGCGGCATACACCATTCTGAGGTCGCGGTCCTCGGGAAACCTCTGGACCGCTTCTTTGGCCGTGTCGGTAGCCGCTTGCCACTCCTTGGCTGCGCGCTCGGTGTCGATGATCTGTTGGTACCCGCGCTCGGCATTTTCATCACCCAGGGTCAACATCTTGCGAAAAGTCTCGATCGCCCGGGTATTGTTGTTTTCGTCGCGATAAATCGTCCCCAGCCGCTCGAGAAAGACAGCGCGGTTCGTTTTCTCATCCTTGCTGTAATTGCCGTCCGGCTTCTCCGACCTCTTGAGCAAGTCCTCAAGCAACGGGATGGCTTCGTCGTAGCGCCCCTGCGCCTGATAAATGGACGCCATGGTGTAGGGCACTTCCATCGAGTCCTGGACCATGGCCTGGGCTTGTTTCAAGTGCTCCAGGGCCAGATCAAATTTGCCCTGGCGACGATAAATCTCGGCCATGCGCAGGTGGGTCTGAAAATCCTCGGGGTTGGCATCGGCGATGATCTGGTATTGCTCGAGAGCAGCGTCGGTCTGCCCATCGTTCATCAGGTTCTGCGCCAGGCCGCGCATCGCGTCAAGGTTGTCGCGGTCGAGCGCGATGGCCTTGCGATAGGCCTCAATCGCCTTTTTGTATTCCTTTTGCTGTTCGTAGGTGTAGCCGAGCACGGCATAGATTTTGGCCGAGCGGGCGGCGTCCGGTACGTTGCCTAACACCTCGGTGGCTCGTGCGGAATCCCCTTCCTCGGTGTAGAGCAGGGCCAAGGCAGTCACGGCCTCTTCGGAGTCCGGCTGCAACTGTACCGCGGTCTTGAACTCCCTCTCGGCCAACCGCAAGTCGTGGTTCCTGCCGTACAGCCGTCCGAGCAGCAAGTGATCGTCGACGCTGTCGGGCTCGAGTCGAACGATGTCCTGATACTGCTCGATGGCCAGCTTAAGGATGTCGTCCGCTCCGCTGCCGGCGCCATCGGGCTCGTCGCCCAACGAACGCAGGTAAATGCGACCGAGAAGCTTGTGCGCCTCAAGATTGTTGGGGTCCCGTTTCAGAATGTCCTGCGCTTCGACCACGGCATCGCGAATGCGTCCGGTCCGGGCATACAGCTCAGCCAAGTTCGCGGTCAGGAACTCAGAGGTCGGATCGGCTTCGATGGCCTGCCGATATTCGTCGATCGCTCGGCTAGCCAGGTCGCTGCGTCCGTACATCGCCACTTGCTCCTCATACATGTGAGCCAGGGTGTAGTGGTAATAGGAGGCGGCGCGATCGGGCTTGTGTGCGCTAGTCGATGCCGCCGCAGCAGGGGCCGACGACGTCGCCGGCGCTTGCCCCATGCCGGGATTGGCAGTGAGCACCAGTAGCAAAGCAGGCCAAACAATATTAGGAGTTTTCATTAAGGACCTTTGAGTTGCCCGAGCCATAGCGATTGGATGCCGAACCGGGCTGGGGCGGGTGCTTTTAGTATTGTAAACCTTCGTCAGCGTGCATGGGAGCGAAACTGCCGTTGGAACCAACCAGCATGGCGTACCCAGAAGTACACGACCTCCCAGGACCCACTTGGCTGCCGATGCTCAATGACGAAAGTGCCGTACACCGGTAAAGACCATCGTCAAACCGAGCCGGTTGGCAGCTTCGATGACCTCGTGGTCGCGCACCGAGCCCCCCGGCTGGATGATGGCGGTAGCCCCGGCCCTGGCGACCTCCTCCACCCCATCCGGAAATGGGAAAAACGCGTCGGAGGCGACCACGGTTCCATCGAGCGGCAGCACCGCTTTCATGGCCCCGACTCGACACGAATCCACCCGGCTCATTTGTCCGGCGCCTATGCCGACCGTCTGTCCATCCCGGGCATACACGATGGCATTCGATTTCACATGCTTTGCCACCTTCCAGGCGAATAGCATGGCACGCTTCTCCTCTTCTCGAGGCGGGCGCTCGGTAACGACCTTCAGATCCTCTTCCCGGAGCCGGCGAAGGTCGGCATCCTGTAACAGGATTCCCCCGGAAATCGAGCGCAGAAGCCATTTTGGGTGAGCGCTGGTAAGTTCCACCAGGCGCAAGTTGCGCTTGCTGGCAAACTTGGCCTTGGCAGCCTCATCGAAGGAGGGAGCGGCGATGACCTCGAGAAACAGTTTGGCCATCTCTTCCGCTGTGTCGCCGTCGACGGTACGGTTCACCCCGACAACCCCGCCAAAGGCCGAAACGGGATCAGAATCGAGCGCTTTCTTATAGGCCTCCACCAAGGACTGGCCCACGGCTGTCCCGCAGGGGTTGGAATGCTTGATGATCGTGCAAACCGGGTCTTCAAATTCCTGGGCCAGATCCCAAGCCGCCTCGAGATCCGTAATATTGTTGTAAGAAAGCTCCTTGCCTTGAATTTGTCGTCCGCTGGCTACGCCCTGGCCCGAGCCATCGCTGTAGATGGCAGCCTTCTGGTGCGGGTTTTCTCCATAGCGCAAATCCATGACCTTGCGGAACCAAGGACGCAGTACGGGGGGGAAGCCCGATACGTCACCCAGGGCAAAGTTGTTGTCGGCGCTGATCTGCTCGAGGGTCGAGGCAATCGCCGCATCATAGGCGGCAGTGGTGGCAAACGCCTTCTGCGCCAACTGCCATTTGGTGGCCAGCGAGAGTTCACCACCCGAGCGTAGAAGTTCCTGGGCGATGGCATCGTAATCTGTGGGAGAGGTAACGACGGCAACATCCTGAAAATTCTTGGCGGCTGAGCGAATCATCGACGGACCACCTATGTCGATGTTCTCGATCAATTCTTCGAACTGCACGTTGGCTTTGCCGCGAGTCTTCTCGAACGCATAGAGATTGACTACCACCATGTCGATGGGCTGGATGCCGTGTTCTTTGACCGCGCTGCGGTGCGCAGGGTTCTCTCTCCGATGCAAAATCCCACCGTGCACTTTGGGATGCAGGGTTTTAAGCCGGCCGTCGAGCATCTCTGGGAAACCCGTCAGCTCGGAAATGTCCTTCACCCGGATCCCGGAGTCTCCGAGCAGCTTGGCCGTCCCGCCTGTCGAAATCAGTTCGATCTGGAGTCGAGACAAAGCGCGCGCGAACTCGATCAAACCTGTCTTGTCCGTGACGCTCAGAATGGCACGCTGGATTTTCGGCATGGAGCCTTCGTCAGCACTTCGAAAGGCAAGCGGAGATTTTACCAGTTACGAGGGATTCGTCGGGTCGAACCACCGCGCCAGCCAGAATCGCGACGTCTGGCCGCGACGGTAACGCCGCGTTGTGGTTCGCTGATTCGTGCTTCCTCGGTTGGGAGGCAGTTGGTAATTCGCTGATTCGAGGAGAGTAGTTGGATCAGACTTTCGCCTTGGCTTTGAGGCGGACCTGGCCATTCTGAGTTTCGACCGTGTATTCCACCGTTGGGCAACCGTATTGTTTGCGAATCTGCTCGGTTTTCTTGCGTACGAAGGTCTGGAAGCTATCAAAACTTCCGCCACCAGCCTCTCCGGACTTCTGTTTGGCCTGGGTAAGAGCTTGATAGAGTTTCTCTACTTCGTCGCGCTCGAGTTCAGGATCCGAACATTGAATCGTGAGACGTCCCAGTTGCTCCTGGGCGTCGAGAACTTCGCCAGAGGACTCAGTGTCGACATGGGCGAGTCCGTAGACCCGACGCTGCTCCATCTCCTGGGAACGGCGACCGCCTTCTTCCCGAATCCGGCCCTTCTTGCGCCACAGATCGGAATAGATGGCGTAGCGCTGGGCCATTTCGTTGTAGCGAAAACGTTGGGAGAAGTTCAGGCGGGCGCCATCGCTGAACTTCCGTAGAAGGCTCAGGACCTTCCACTCGATGTCGGTTGGAGGCCTCTTGGTTGGATTGCTGAAATAGACCTCATACTCGATCTTGAGCCGGCGCAATTGCGTCTCAAGTACATTCAATTCTTCATCAACCGTCACAGGCTGTTCCCCAGACCTTAGTGTAGGGACCATTCACCGGGCTGGCGAGGTTTCTATCGGTCACCTTGGGGATCGTACCGAGGTCACTCCTATCGGGCCCGACCCGTCCCCCCGAACGCCCGACCTCAACGGGGCGCTCCAGGGCCCTGAACGGCCAGGCATCCCCAGATCGGGATCCGGGTAGGGCCTGAACCGACGGTGCCGGGTGAGAGGCCACAAGGAAGATCGCCTCAGGGGGAGAAAAATTTATAATCTTAAATCATGGCAAGCATTGGCTTTTGCTCTCGTCGCCGCCCTCTCGCCTTCCTCCTCGCATTCGGCTTGACGGCCGGGGTGAGCGTCGCCGCCAAGCATTTTGTAATGCCGGAAGCACATCCGGCTAAGAGCTATCCCGCCCATGACGAACATCCGAACGAAGGGGTGACACTCGGTCTGGATCCTTACGATCTAGGGGAAAAGACCAACATCTTTTCGGTCCACTACCACGAAGTTGGTTTTCTGCCCATTTTTGTCGTCCTTACCAACGACGGCGATCAGCCAATCTCTTTGGCCTCGAGCAAGGCTGAACTGGTGACCTACGATCGCAGCAAGATTTCTCCCGCCAGCCGAGATGATATCTATCGGCGTATCTCGCGGCCCATCGGGGAAGTGTCTCCCAATCCGCTGCCTTGGCCTAAGAAAACCAAGGGTTCGTTCAGCAAGGAGGTGCAGGACGAGGTGGACAACTCCCAATTTGCTGCCCGCGCCGTCGAGCCCCACAGCACACAGGCGGGATTCATGTTTTTTGACGTGTCGGGAATTGACGCCCCGCTGAACGGGGCTCACTTCTATTTGACAGGGGTTCGCGACTCCAAGGGAAACGAGCTCATGTATTTTGAGGTGCCGCTAGAAAAGTATCTCGGGGCATCGGGCTCGACTTCCCCTTGACGCGGCCGACTTCGTCAGAGATTTCCCAAAGTTGGCTCGCGTTGTACTTCGGTTAACTTCAGGGTCCAAGAGCGACGGGTTAACTCCCTATCCGACTCCCCCAGAAAACGAAGGGCGTGGAATGCCTTATATAATCGCTTGCTATGGCGACGCTGACCGAGGTCTCCCCTGCCGCCCGCAGCAACTACGAGCCGGTCATCGGCTTGGAAGTGCACGTCCAGCTGCTGACGGCCAGCAAGATTTTCTGTTCCTGCTCGACTCGCTTCGGGGCCCCGCCCAATACCAACGTTTGCCCGGTGTGTCTGGGTTTGCCCGGGGCCTTGCCGGTTCTGAACCGCACCGCTGTCGAGTTCGCGGTGCTGGCGGCGATGGCGTTGAATTGCCGCATCAATCGCACTTCGATCTTCGCCCGCAAGAACTACTTTTATCCTGATCTGCCCAAGGGATACCAGATCTCTCAATATGACCAGCCTCTCGCCGAGTTCGGCTGGATCTGGGTGGGAAGTGGCAGCGGCGAGAAGAAGATTGGGATCACGCGTCTACACTTGGAAGAAGACGCAGGCAAAAGCCTGCACGAAGGCTTTGCCGATGCGGGCCGGACGACGGCCATCGATTTGAATCGCAGCGGAGTACCGCTCATCGAGATTGTGAGCGAGCCGGAGATCTCCTCCCCCCAGGAAGCCTACGAGTACCTCACGCGTCTCAAGGAAATCGTCCTGTACACCGGCGTCAGC
Organism: Terriglobales bacterium; assembly: GCA_035623335.1. Classification (GTDB taxonomy): domain Bacteria; phylum Acidobacteriota; class Terriglobia; order Terriglobales; family Acidobacteriaceae; genus JAFAGX01. Next base: position 20,304 of record DASPTQ010000091.1, on the reverse strand, counting down.
GATTGCAATATGGAAGAGGGCTCGTTGCGGTGTGATGCCAACGTCAGTGTGCGCCCCCGGGGCGAAAAGCAGTTGGGGACAAAAACCGAGATCAAGAATGTGAACTCCTTCCGCTTCATCCGCCAAGCCCTCGAATACGAGGTCGAACGTCAGATCGGTGTCCTCCAATCCGGCGGCCACATCACTCAGGAGACCCGGCTGTTCGAGGCCAGTCAAGGCAAAACCTACAGCATGCGCTCGAAAGAGGAGGCGCATGATTATCGCTATTTTCCCGAGCCCGACCTGCCGCCGCTAACCATCGCCGAAAGCTGGGAGAAGGAAATCCGCAGTAAGCTCCCTGAGCTGCCGGAAGCCAGGCGTAAGCGCCTGGTGGCGGAATATGGGGTGACGGAGTATGACGCGCAGGTTCTCACCAGCACGCGAACTCTTGCGGATCAATTCGAAGAGGCGGCCAAGGCGGCGAAGAACCCGAAGCGGGTGGCGAATCTGGTGCAGGTGGAACTCCTGGGAAGGCTCAAGGCCCGAGGCCTGGATATCGCCCAGTCTCCCATTTCCATGAAAGGTGTGGCGATGTCGGCCGACCTGGTCGAAGACGACGCGATTTCCGGCAAGATGCTCAAGCAACTTTACGATCTTTGCTTCGAACGCCAGGAGGACTTTGCGGAAGCGTACCGCAAGGAGAAGCCGGAGCAGATCAGCGATCGCTCTCAGCTCGATGCGATCATCGAGGATGTGATTGCGGCCAATCCCAAGCAGCTCGAACAATACCGTGCGGGAAAGAAAACCATACTCGGCTTCTTTGTCGGCCAAGTCATGAAAGCCTCGAAAGGCCAGGCGAATCCCGCCCTGGTCAATGAGTTGCTGCGCCACAGGCTGGAGTGATGGGGGTGGAGCTGCAGCCGGGCACCAACTCACGACCTAGGCTGGCTTGACACCAAGATGGGTCGCGATGCTCCAGGTATTGCCGAAGGCATCTTTCACCGTAGCTATACGGTCACCCCAGGGTTGGTCCGCCGGTTCTTGCAAGGAACTCGCTCCCGCCGCCAGCGCACTCCGGTAGGCGCGATCCGCATCCGGCACATATAAATAAAGCATGCTCGGCATGGGCTGAAAAGCACCGTGCGCCTCTCCCATCTCGAGTACCGAAGTGCCCAACTGAACTTGCGCATGATGAACGACACCGTCCGGGGAGGCGTATTTGGCCCGCTGATGAGCTCCGAAGGCTTGCGTCAAGAACTTGATAACCGGCTCGGCCCGCAGAGGATGCAAGTAAACATTCACGTCATGCAAACCTTGGGGAACATAGCGAGGCCCCTTGTGGGTGGCGATGTACCAGTAATTGCCGGCCTGGTCCTTCACGCCCGCAGAGCGCTCTCCGTACTCCATATCGGCCGGCGCATAGGTGGAGGTTGCACCAGCCGCTAGAGCTCGTTGATACACGGCATCGGTATCCTTCACATAGATGTGCAGCGCGGTGGTAGCCGGGGTCACGCCAAATTTCTTGCCCGGAAGACCGCCCCCGATCATGAGCATGGAGTCTCCGATCCTGACTTCTCCGTGCAGTCCGCCCGCCGAGCCGATGCCGCGAAAGGTCTCTTCGGCGCCGAAGACCTGCTTGGCGAACTCTAGAAGCGCAGGCCCATCTTGGGCGATCATGTACGGGGTGACCGTGTGGAAACCTTTGCGAATCGGATCGAACCCTGGCATTTTTGCTCTCTCCTTGTCGAGAACGGCGTCCCAGCGGCGCTCGATTTCCTTGGCACTCAAGACTTTTTGGCGAGTGGCGATGATCCAAACATGGCCGAAAGGATCGGCCAGCTGTCCGGCGCGATCGCCATAGAATTGATCTTCGACGGGGCGAAGGATCTTCGCTCCTTGCGCCACGGCTCGTTGGGCGAACGCGTCCGCGTCGGCGACGTACAGATGCAGTTTAACGGGCGATCCGCCCAGCGTCTTCGGGCTGAACGAGCCGTACTCGGGGAACTCGTCGGTGATCCGGAGGATCGAGTTTTCGATGACAATCTCAGCGGAGCCAATCTTTCCCCGCTCTTCAAAACGCATGGTTTCGGTGGCGCCAAACGCCCGCCGGTAGAACGCGATGGCTTCGGCGGCGTTTTCGACGATCAGGCAAGGCTTGGCGGTTGGCTGAACGTCGGCACGGATGGTCCGGAGGGCTGCTTTCTCGAGATCCGACTTCAAATCCGCCTTAAACTGCGGACGCGGTAAGTCGCGCAGCCTGTGCGCGAGGCGCAGGAGCGGGTCCAGACGGGCGTCGGCCCGGGCGAGCTTCCCGCTCCGCCGGGAAAGCGTGCCCTCCACGCCTTCGTTCAGTTGCTCCACCAAACTCGGCTTATCCATGTTTCCTACCCGTCGGCTGGCCTAGCTTCGCACTCCTTCGCGGTGTTGGTCGAGGCCTCGATTCAAGTCTCGCGCGCAAGTTTTCCAGGGCTCGAAACTGCAACTGCTTCACGGCACCCTCACTGCGCTCGAGACGGTGTGCGATGGCGCGGATACTTTCTTCTTCCGCGAAGCGCATCACAATCACTCGCCTCTGATCCTCGGGGAGATCATTCACCAAACGAAACAGGCGGGCACCATCTTCTACTTCCGCCAGATCGGGCTCGGTGCCGATCTCAGGAGGATCTTCGACGCTCAACTCGCGTCCGCCTCGTTTGGCACGATCGCGAACGGCATTGGCGGCAATGCGTAGCAGCCAGGCTGCGAAGGGCACTCCCCGCCATTCGTACGTTCTCAAGTTTTCGAGCGCCCGGCGAAAGACATCCCCCGTAAGGTCTTCGGCAACATCGCGATTGCCGACGCGACGCGCAATGAACAGATAAACGCGCTCGAAATGCAACTCGTAAAGCGCGGCAAAGCTGGCCGGATCCCGTTGGGCAGCCTCGACTAACCCGCGCTCGTCCGCCTGCGCTCGAGACGGTTTCGCTGTCGGCGCTATGAAAGCCATCGCTCTCCTAAATCTATCAACGATTCAAGATGGGCAAGGTTACGGTGAAAAAGTAGACATCGCAGCTGCTTGAACCGGAGGGTTCGCGAGCCGCCGGCAGCCACTCTCGGAAACCATGGGGGATCATGGCCTGGCAAGGTTGGTGTACGGCGGTTATACGAGGTCGCCCAAGCTTCGATCGCCCGAAGTGCCAGGGATGGCTCCTTGAGAGTGCAGACCGGCTTTCTCAGACCCTCTAGGGCCTACGTGGAAGTGACGTTGGCGCGATTATCACTACGATTTTTCAGAAATGGCAAGAGGCAATTGGGGCATGGAAGCATGTTCGACATTTGTAAATTCTTTGGCAGTTTGCGGTTGAACTCATCGCCATCTAGTATCCTATATAGTTGTTGAGTTTGATTGGCCAGTCTCCTGTTTTTCACTCTATTCCTGAGCAGACTTCCCTCTTCATGAAGCTTCCCCTAACATGTTGACTGCCACGTATTGACATCTTTGACGACGAAACCCGGGGGGAGCGAATGAAGAGCTTGGTAACGGCTGTCGTGATCTGCTTGGCCATCCCTTGTATTGCCCAGACGGCGTCGAATACAGCCCGCACGAAGCCTCTCACGCAGCTTGAGCAAACCCTGATTGACCAATCGGAAGCCGTCGCCAGGGCGCAAAAAGCTAAGGATCTTGAAACCTTACGGCGCCTGCTCACCGATGATTTTGAGCGTGTCGGGAGCGAAGGCGGGCTGCATGACAAGAGCGACATCCTAGAAGACGTTCGCGAGGGCACGCTCGAGGATTATCGTCTGTATGATTTCCACCTACTACCAGTCGACGAGAATGTCGCTATCGTGACCTACAACGCCGTGATCCAGATGCCTGAGGAGGATGAAGGTCCGGCACCCCGCTATCAACATTTTTCCGATGTCTGGGTTAAGCAAGGCGACCAATGGCGACTGCGATTCCAGCAGTCCACTGCCAAACGTTCCATCGATTGACCTGAGCCGAATTCTGATGGCTTCGACTCGGACTTTATCCTGGCATAGCCCGAAGAGCAACCTTTCCCTGTGTCGTCAGCCGCGTTTGCGAGGGGGATCGGGAGATAGATTGTCCTTCTGTTTGACCGGCTACTTCTTTACTTCATCGCGCTCCACCACACCATCCTTAATATGGATGATGCGGTGTGCGTACGCGGCGATATCGTGCTCATGCGTGACCAGGACAATCGTGTTGCCCTGGGCGTGCAGGCGATTTAACAACGCCATGATTTCACTGCCGGTCTGTGAGTCCAGGTTCCCGGTGGGCTCGTCGGCGAGAATGATCGAAGGGTGATTCACCAACGCACGCGCAATGGCGACTCTCTGTCGCTGGCCCCCGGAGAGTTCATTCGGCTTATGCATCATGCGTTCTGCCATCCCTACGGATGCCAGCACGGCTTTCGAACGCTCGATACGCTCGTCGGAAGCAATGCCAGCATAGATCAGCGGTAGCTCCACGTTGTGTAGGGCGGTCGCGCGGGCCAACAGGTTGAAGGTCTGAAACACGAAACCGATTTCCTTATTGCGAATTCGCGCCAGCTCGTCCTCATCCAGTTCGCTCACCAGTTGCCCATTGAGCCAGTATTGACCTTTGCTCGGGGTATCCAAGCAACCGATCAGGTTCATCAGCGTCGACTTTCCCGATCCGGAGGGTCCCATAATCGCGACGTACTCGTTCGAGCGAATATTAAGGTTGACACCGCGCAAGGCGTGGACCTGCTGCTCCGAGCCCATGTCGTAGGTCTTCCACAAATCAACCGTACTGATCATGAAGGAGTCGGGTGCAGCCGACTCCGGGGGCTGTGACCACTTGATTAGCTCTGCGCTTGCCATCTTTTCCTCCTGCACTCTGTGGACCACCTGCATGTTCTCCGGACTTGTCCCCCGGCTGCCTGCGGTTGGGCTCTTCGTTGGACGAGCCAACCCTATCTTTGTCACGTTTCTTCTTTCTTGGGGGCGGAATTATCCACCTTCACGCTGGCTCCCGGACGCAGCGTACGCAAGACTTTGTAGCTCCCGGTGATGACTTCGTCTCCCGCGCTCAGTCCCTTCACGATCTCAATATCGGTGGTTCCGGCGATGCCCGTTTCCACCGGCAGGAATTTCGCCTGGTGATTGCGAATCACAAAAACACCTTGAATCTCTGGCTTGCTATCCGAGGCCTGCCTGGGAGCGGCAGCCTGTACCGAGTTCTTCTCGTCGTTCTGAACCAAATCTTCCGGACGGCGAACCGTCAGGGCCTGGATGGGAATCGTCAGCACCTGGCTACGAGTTGCGGTCGTAATCTTGGCCGTCGCCGAGAGACCGGGTCGCAAACCCTCGGGCGGATCCTGGAGGGTTACGACCACCCTGAAATCCTTGGCTTCCTCGTTCCCCGTGGTCTGTTGTGAGGTCGATACGCCCGTCGAACGCACCATGGCATTATTCCCCATTTCGCTGACGATCGCCTTGAAAGTTTTCCGGGGAATCGCATCAATACTCACCTCGGCACTCTCTCCCAATTGCACATTGACGATATCGGTTTCGTCCACTCGCACTTCGGCCGTGATCACCGACATGTCCGCCAAGGTCATCAGTACACTGCCGGGCGAATTCTGGATGCCGATCACGACGGTTTCCCCTTCGCGCACGGGAACGCTGGTGATGACCCCGTCGAAGGGCGCTGAATACATGGTCTTGTGCAGAACGTCGGCGGCATGCGTCAGGTTCGCGCTCGCCTGGGCGACCCGGCGATTGGCGGACTCCTGCTGAGCCTTGGCCTGCGCCACCCGGGCTTCGGCCTGAGCCAGCCCGGCCATCGTCGCCTGATGGGCCGCCTTGCGGCTGTCGTACTCTTGTTGGGAAATCAGCGCGTCTTTGAACAAACCTTCGGCGCGGCTCCAATCGAGCGCCGAGCGCTCGGCCTCGGATTTGGCACGGTTGAGGTCGGCCAGCGCCGTATTGAGGGCGGCTTCGGCGGCCAGCGCATCGGCACGCGCCGCCTCGAGCGTAGCCTGGGTCGCATTCAAGTCAGCTTCCGCTTGCACATCTTCCAAGCGCGCCAGCATCTGCCCTTTCTTGACCCGTTCCCCCTCCTTGACGAAGAGGTTGGTAATCTTGCCGAAGGCGTTTGCCCCGATATTCACGTAGGTCTTCGGCTTAATTTCGCCGGAGGCGCTCACCATCGAGGCTAAGTCCTGCCGCAGTGCCCTGCTGGTTTCCACCGTCACGACATTTTTATGGCTTTGATAGACGGTGAACGCGACGATCGCGGCGAGCAGCAGGATCGCCCCGGCGCCAACGGCAAGTTTTCTACCGCTCCGCATTGCCTCCCCGCTCCAGTCCGCTATAGCTGTCCTGCAGCAGCCGGCCTGGGTTCGGGCTCCTGGCGGAATCCCGGCGGGCCGAGGACGATGGCAGCAACACCCTCAGATACGGTCCCCTTAACCCAAAAGTTCCTTCCGACGAAATCCCTGCAAGTCTCGAAAATACAATGGATCAGAAGCCGAACAACTCGATTATAGCCTTCCCAGCCGGCCCAATCGGTGAGCTCTCGCACCAGCTACTACGGGAGGGCTCTGCGAAGCTCGTGCTCCAGCTAACGAGCCCGGAGCCTGTTGAACCCGCCAAGAGGTTTTGATTAAAGGTCTTACGACAAGGAATGTACGGTCAAGGTCTATCGCGAACCAGGGTTGCCAGGCTGGTCACCCGACCAACGACGGTGACGCCGACAGGCGACCGCCTATCGAGCGTTGCGCTTCAGCCCGAGGCAAGTCTCGAGTGCGTGCAAGGCATTTAGGGCCTGCTCAACCGCTCGTTGTTCGGCGGGATCCATATTCTCGGCGAAAAACAGTTCCCGCCCACGCATGACCAGCGCGCGCTCGGCGACGGTAATGCGCTCACCTAGCCTCCGGCGGTCGGTCTCGAACAATGCTGCTTGGTATAATTCCCGCCAGTTCGAACACGGGCCAGATGCGGTTCGAGGTTTCAGCATGGCAATGCCTCGGAAGATCCGTTCTCAGGGAGCCTTATGCTGACAATCGCAGATCTATCTTGTCAGTTCAATACGGTCTTTACCGTAGGATTGCCGAACCTTGAACCAGACAGCGGTTGAAACCGCCGCCCTTCGTATTGCATTATGTTATAGACCAGACTCGATTTAGGCATGCCATCATTCCAGAAAATTCTGCGCCGGCGGGCGAAGACCTTGCTGCGCCAAGCTCGTGGGTTGCGGGCGGTGGCACAGGCCCTGTTTTCCACCGAGCACCCCCTGTTGGCCCATATTATTCCCATTCGGCGCTGCAATCTGGCCTGCAAGTATTGCAACGAGTACGACGACTTTTCCCGCCCCGTGCCGACCGCGACCATGTTCGCGCGCCTGGACAAATTGGCACAACTCGGCACTTCGGTCGTCACCATCAGCGGCGGAGAACCGCTGCTGCATCCCGAACTCGACCAAATCATTCGCCGGATCCGCCGCCGTGGCATGATCGCCGGTCTGATTACCAACGGATACCTCCTGGTACCCGAGCGCGTCGAGCGGCTGAACCGGGCGGGACTCGAGTGGCTGCAGATTTCGATCGATAACGTGATGCCCGACGAGGTTTCGAAAAAAAGCCTGAAGGTCCTCGACAAGAAACTTGCGACCCTAGCCGAATACGCCGAGTTTCACGTCAACATTAACTCGGTGGTCGGAGGCGGGGTGCGCAATCCCGAGGACGCGCTGGTCATCGGAAAACGAGCCCTGGAACTTGGATTCAGCTCGACCGTGGGCATCATCCATGATGGAGGCGGCCAGCTGCAAGCGCTCGGTAGTGAAGAGCGCCGCATGTACCATGCCATGAAGGCACTCGAGAAGCGCAGCTTTACCCGCCTGCATGCCTTTCAGGACAATATTGCGCGCGGCCGACCCAACCAGTGGCGCTGCCGCGCCGGGTCCCGCTACTTGTACGTCTGCGAAGACGGGCTCGTGCACTACTGTTCACAGCAACGGGGCTATCCCGCGATTCCGCTGGAACACTATACCGTCGAGGATCTTCGTCGGGAGTATGAAACCGAGAAATCGTGCGCGCCGCATTGCACCGTGTCCTGCGTACACCAGGTTTCTGTCTTTGATTCCTGGCGTGCCCCCCAGCATCGCTCGCCCTCCGAGGTAAGCCCTCCCGCCGCAGACCTCGTCCAGATCAAATAACTTCGGGCGCGCCCCTTACTTTTTCTGTTCGACAAGGGTTGGCGCCGGGCGAAAACTGACCTGCTTAGCCTAAGGCACTCTGGCTAGGAAAACACGCCCGCCGATGTAGCACTTCCCAGGGCAAAGACCAGATACCAAGCGAACACCACCGCCAGGGCTGTCGAACGCTTCAGCTTGGTAACGGCGGCAAAGCCGATTGCGGTGAGAATCAGCGTCCAGATCATAAAAATGTCAGCCGCCGAGGCGAGGCTGAATAGAAACGGGGAATCGGCCGGGCTAAGAAAATAGCCGGGATTGGTGGCCACCGGGTTTTGCAGGACAAAGGTATCCGGATTGGCCCCGGCGGCCAAGGCGGCTGTGGCGAGCAGGGTCTTTACTAGCAAAGGCAGGCATGCATACATGACGATGGCATACGACGTCTTGAACTTGAGATCGGCACCGCCGGCAAACTTGAACGTGGCAAACAGCAGGCCCGCGATGATGAGGTTCGAGAGCAAAATCACGGCAGGATACCCGTAGAGGAAGTACCTGAGTGCTGCAGCCTGCCGGCCAACCGCCTGACTCTGCTGGTCCGCGGGCAGGCGCGCAAGACGGTCGGCCAATTTCGGCGATTGCTGGATCTGATTCTCGGCTACCTTACGGAAACCGATCTTCTGATCGATGGTGTAGAAAAAGCCGAGCGTAACGATCGAAAGCAGAAGAAAGGGCGCCCACCAACTGGCGTTGCGTCGTAAGTCCAGGAAAGTCCGATGGGGGGCAAGAAATGTATTGACGATACGCGCGCCTTCAGAAAGAGGAGCCTCCTCCGGCGTAGGTATCGGGAGGACGGGTGCGGCAGCCATCGGAGACCTCCAGGACCTTGCGAGGCGCATTGTAGACCGACGGCGAGATAGCGGCAAACGCTGCGAAACCAGCCCCGGCGCGGGACAGCGAGATCGCGACTGCCAGGCTAGGCCATAACCCCCGGCGTCGCTGCGAGCAGACTTCTGGTATACGGGTGCTGCGGACGCTCGGTGATCTGCTGGCTGGATCCCAGTTCGACGATTTTTCCCCGATACATCACAGCGATGCGGGTTGCCAGATAGCGAACCAGCGGCATGGAGTGGGAGATGAACAGGTACGTCAGGCCGAACTGACGCTGCAACTGTGCCAGGAGGTTGACGATTTGCGCAGCCACACTCACGTCGAGGGCGGAGACGGGTTCATCGGCTACCACGAATTTCGGCCGTAGTGCCAGAGCGCGGGCGATGCCGATTCGCTGGCGCTGCCCGCCACTGAATTCGTGCGGGAAGCGCTGCATGGCGGAGGGGTCGAGGCCCACCGCATGCAAGAGTTCCGCTGTACGGGCACGGCGCTGAGCTCGAGTCGAGCGCTCGTGGATCAACAGCGGCTCGCTCAAAACGTCTTCGACCCGCAGGCGAGGATCGAGGGAACCAAAAGGATCCTGAAAGATGATCTGCATATCGCGGCGGGCGCGACGCATCTCGCCCCGAGCCGCGGCCAGCCAGTCCCTTCCCTCAAACACTATGGAACCCGAAGTTGGCTCTATCAACCGCAAGATCAGTCGGCCAAGCGTGCTCTTCCCTGAACCCGACTCTCCCACCAAACCAAGGGTTTCGCCGGTTTCGATGTCCAGCGAGACATCGTCGACCGCGCGAACCTCGCCTCGAGCCAGGCCACCAAACAAGGATTCGCCCAAGGGAAAGGTCTTGCTGAGATGGCGAATCTCAAGGAGCGGCATGAGGAGATGGTAGCAAGAAACACCCCATGGATGGCCCGGGCAGGGATAGATTGAGATACGGAAAGCAAACCGTGACCCGCGAGGCTGCTCAGCGCGCGGCAATCATGGGAATGGCCAGTAAGGCGGCGACCATGCCGAGGGCTTTGCGGCGCGTGAAATGCTCGTCAAGCACCAGCCGGGCCAACAAGACCGTGACCGCCGGGTACAGGGATGTCAACACGACGGCGGAATCCAACCGTCCGGTCCGGGTAGCCCAGAGGAAGAGAGCGGTACCGGAAGTGTCGAGGCATCCTGCCAGTAAACCCAAACCCGCGCTGGCACGGGTCATGTCGCGGAACTTGTTTTGGACGAGCACGATCAAGCCGGTCACTATCAGGGCTCCGACGCGGGAAATTGCGGCAAGCCATTCAGGCGAGCCGTCCTTGGCCTGGGAAATGCCGAGGAAAAACCCGGCGAAACCCACCCCGGCCAATACCGCGAGGCCGATTCCTTCCGGACCCCTGCCATCTTCACTACGAGAGATGAGCCAGATGCCCACGACGGCAACCACAAAACCGGCGAAGCGAACGACACCCGGAAGGCCTTCGGTCATCATAAGAAACATGGCCGGGATCGCCGCTCCGAGCACCGCCGCCACCGGGGCAACCAAGCCCATTCGTCCGGCCGCAAGCGCACGATAGAAAAGAGCCAGCGCGGCCCCGCCCGATATCCCGCCCACCACCGCCCAGAACCGGCTGGCAGCGGAGGGAAACTGGGCATGCGTTCGAGCGGCCAGCAGCAGCATGAACACCAGGCCGCTGGCATGCGCGAGGGTAGTCAGAAGAAACGCATTGGCACGACGGGAGGCATATCCCCCGAGGAAATCGCTTGTGCCCCAGGCAAACACTGCGGCCAGGGCATAACTGGTAGGCACGAATTCGCCAGGGAGACCCATCGGTGTGATTGCGAATATTCGAGCGTACCATGGGCAAAGATAGGCAGGTCTCTCGCTAGGCACCCCCGCCAGAAGTTGGAGAGCCATTGCCTCGTTCCCGACCCTCGTCAGTTGAGAAAGCTCTCTTCGAGGAGGGTCGGGTCGAGCACACACCGCAGGTGGTTTGAGCCGGAGTAGGCTAAGGTTAGTTCGTCTGCGCCTGTGAGACCAGTTCGGCCACTTCAGAAAGTCGCTCGAGCACGCGCCGAAGTTGGTTCAGCACCTCGCGAGCGCCCACGGCTTTCACGGTAAATCTTAGCGTCTCATCGGGTGAGAAGTGGGCATCAGGCTGCGAGGATACGAATCGCGCCAGCTTCGCAGGGTCAATGGCGGCGGTCGGTCGGAACTTGATGCTGACGGTTTCCCGCTTGCGGTCGATGGCCGTTACGCCGACGCGCGATCCCAGCAGCTTGAGCGAGGCATATTCCAAGAGGTTGGCGACTGCCGCCGGCACTTCACCGTAACGATCACGAAGTTCCTCCCCAACGTTATGCAACTGGGATTCGGTTTCCACGCCGGCGATGCGTTTATACATGCGCAGGCGTTGATTCTCCTCCGCAATGTACTCGGCCGGAATACGGATGTTTAGGCCGAGATTGAGTTGAATCTTGGCTTCGTCGGCCGCGACTTCCCCTTTCAACTCGCGGACGGCTCGATCCAGCATTTGCGTGTAGAGCTCGAAGCCGACCGCCTCGATGTGGCCGCTTTGTTCACCGCCTAACAGATTCCCGGCGCCACGCAGCTCTAGATCGAGAGCCGCGATCTTGAAGCCGGCGCCCAGATCGGAAAATTCCTTGAGCGCCGCCAGCCGACGGCGGGCAATGGGCGTGAGCTCGATATCGGCAGGGATTAACAAGTAGGCATAGGCGCGGCGATTGGAGCGTCCCACCCTTCCCCGCAACTGATACAGCTCGGAGAGTCCAAAACGATCGGCGCGGTTGATGACGATGGTGTTGCAGAGCGGGATATCCAGGCCGTTCTCAATGATCGTGGTGGCTACCAGGATGTCGGCCTCGTGATGCATGAATTTCAGCATCACTTTCTCCAGCTCTCCTTCCGACATCTGGCCATGCCCGACCACGATGCGGGCCCGGGGCACGAGTTCTTGCAGCTTGGCGGCAATCTCCCAGATGCTCTCGACCCGGTTGTGCACAAAATAGACCTGCCCGCCGCGGGCGATTTCCTGCTGCAGCGCGGACTGAATCAACTTCTCGTCCCAACTGGCGACCACGGTCTGAATCGACATACGATCTTTGGGCGGGGTTTCAATCAGGCTCAGGTCCCGTAAACCCACGAGCGACATGTGCAGCGTTCGCGGAATCGGGGTGGCCGACATCGCCAACACATCGACTTCCCTGCGCATTTGCTTGAGACGTTCCTTGTGACGAACCCCGAAGCGCTGCTCTTCGTCGACAACCAGCAGGCCAAGGTCGGCGAACTTGACGTCCTTCGACAGCAGGCGATGCGTCCCAATCAGCATGTCGATCTTGCCGGCCTCTACCTTTTCGAGAATCTGTTTCTGTTGCCGCGCGCTGCGAAACCGGCTGATCATCTCAACGTTGACGGGGAATGCCGCAAATCGCTGCTTAAAGGTCTCGTAGTGCTGGAAGGCAAGCACGGTCGTGGGGGCCAGCACCGCGACTTGCTTGTTGTCATTGACCGCTTTGAAGGCGGCGCGCATGGCGACTTCCGTCTTGCCGTAGCCGACGTCACCGCACAGCAAGCGATCCATCGGCTGGGACGATTCCATGTCGAGTTTGATGTCGCTGATGGCGAGTTCTTGGTCTTCGGTTTCGCTGAACTCGAAGGCATCCTCGAACTCCCGCATCCATTGCGTGTCGGTCGAAAACGCGTGCCCCCGCGCGGCCTTGCGCTCGGCATAGAACTTTAGCAATTCGTCGGCCATGTCCTGCATGGCCTTGCGCACGCGGGCTTTCGTCTTGGCCCAGGTTGCCGTGCCGAGATGGTTCAGCGCCGGCTTCACGCCTTCGGAGGAGCGATACTTCTGCACCAGGTCCAGGCGCGTCAAAGGCACATAGAGTCGTGCCCCTTCGGCATATTCGAGCAACATGAATTCGGCCTTGCCATCGTCTTGAGCCAGATCCTTCAGACCTTGGTACTGGCCGATGCCATGCTCCACATGCACCACATAATCCCCCACCTGGAGGTCGCGGAAATCCGAGAGAAAGGCCGCTGTCTTGGACGTCCTCCGCTGAGGACCGGAAACCACCAACTCCGACTCATCGAACAAATCGCGAGCCCCGAAGATGGCGAGGTGGGCATCGCGAAGGATCACACCGTCCGGCACGTAGGCTTTCACCAGCGTAGTCGTCAGGACTTCGCCCGTGAAATAGGCAGCATCCTCGGTATGGGCGCCCCCGCCCCGAGTGCGGCTGCCCAGGCGAAAGGAAAGGTGGTTCTCGCTGAACAGGTCGGCGAGACGTTCGATCTCACCCGTATTGGGAACGGCAATCAGTACGCTGTTCGAGACGCCGGTCTGTTGCTTTACCTCTTCGAGCATGGCGGAGACCGAACCATGAAAGCGCTGCGCCGGTTGCGAATGAAAGGCGACGGATTCCGCTTTCCCCGGACGGGAAATCTCCAGCTGTTCGAGGTCGATCCCGGGCAGCTGCGTCAGATTCGGCCACCAGGCCTCGGGCGGCAGGTACAGCTCTTCGGGCCGAACCAGGTTGCCGACGCCGCTGCGCTCATGCGCCTCTTCGATGCGGGACCAGACGTGATCAAATTCCTCCTTCAGGCGATCGGGTTCGTCGGCGAACACGACGGCATTGGGCATGAGGTCGAACAACGTGCGATCGGCGCCTGCGACCGGCGCATAGAATTCCCATCCGGGAAAAACCGTAAGGCCTCTGGCACGCACTGCCTGCTCCACGACCCCGCCGGCGAGGCGCTCCTTCGACAACCGGGCGTGAATGGCCCCCAGCAGGTCTTCATTGACCGGAGTCTCGGTAAGAGGAAGCAGCAGCGTCTCATCCATCGGCGTCGACGATCGTTGCGTGGCCGGATCGAACCTGCGGATCGACTCGACTTCATCACCGAAGAACTCGACTCGCCGTGGTCGATCCGCCTCGGGAGGATAAACGTCGAGAATCCCACCCCGTAGAGCGTAGTCCCCCGGCATTTCGACGAGGTCGGTCGAGACATAGCCCACCGTCTTCAGATGCTGCAACAGGGGATCGATCTCAATCGCTTCTCCCCGACGCAGGACACGCGCCAAGTCGGCATAGTATTCAGGCGAACGCAAGCGCTGCGCCGACGCCGTGATGGGCGAAACCAAAATGGAGACCGCCCCGCTGGCCACTTTCCAGAGCGCCACGGCTCGTTCTTCCTGGATCTCGGGATGGGGCGACAGATTCTGAAATGGCAGGACATCGCCGCTCGGAAGCGTAGCAATCGAGTTCACGTCCTGATTACCGGTCAGGCCGCTAAATGCCTGCAGGACCGGAAGCAGGTCTTCCGCCGCCCGATTATCGGGAACGACGACCAGGAACGGCCGGCCCGCAGCGCGCTGCAGCAAAACCAGAAGCAGGGCTTTGGCGGCGGGAACGAGGCCGGACACACTCAGCCGCCCCGTGCCCTCCTTCAGATGGGAGGCCACACGCGAGAAAGCAGGTAGCTTTTCCACGTCCGCGAAGAGATCGCGAACGAAGGGCAGAACCATCGCCTCTTGATTTTAACAGGAGCGCCGTCGAAAGCCGGTACCTCGGAGACAGGCCCGTCGGAATCGCACTTTCGTTTCTTGGCATTGCCAGCACCTTCGCAGTAGGGATGGTTACTCGTACCGCAAGGCCACGAGCGGATCGACGCACGATGCCCGGCGTGCTGGCAAATAGGCGGCCAACAGGGCTACGACGATCATCGCCGCCATGCCGGTGACGATCGGGATCGCGCTATCGATCGGGAGGCCTGCGATCAAACCGGCCGCGATGCGCTGGCTCCAATACGCCAGCGGGACTCCGAGCACGAGTCCGAGGCCCAGCATTCCCAGGGCATCCCGGAAAACCATGCGTAGAACATCGCCGGGCTCGGCCCCTAAGGCTAGGCGAACGCCAATTTCATTGGTACGCCGCGCCACGGTGTAGGCCAGCAAGCCGTAGAGGCCGACCGCGGCCAGCAGCCCGCCCAGCCCACCGAACCAGGTGGATAATGTGGCAATCAGTCGCTCGGAAACGATCGCGGCATCGATCTGATCGGTCATGGTGCGAACACCTACGATGGGCACGGTTTTCAGGACGGAGGCCACGATTTGGCGAACCGCACTGGTCGCTGACTCTGGATCCATCGCCGTGCGAAGGGTGAGTTCGGAAACCACCCGGCCTTCTTGGAAAGCGTGCAAATAGATGGTGCGCGGCGCCGCTTGCCGCAAATCATTGTATTTCGCATCGCTCACCACTCCCACGATCTGGTAGGTGGGAGTCTCATCGCCGCGCAAGGTGACGTGGTCGAGAGTCACATAGCTACCGATTGGGCTGTTCCTAGCGAAGTAATCGCTAGCCATGGTCTGATTGATAATGGCAACGGGCGGTCGCAGCTGATCTTCAAACGAAAAGTCGCGACCGGCGAGCAGGGTTGCGCCATAGGTCTCAAAATACTTCGGCGCCACGAAGTTGATCGAGACCTCGCGACGGTTTTCTGGGTGCCCTTTGACAACCGCAAAACTCGACGCCCCGACGCCCGACATAGGAGTCATCCCGCTGAGGGTGGCGGAATGCACTCCGGGAAGCGCTTCGAATTGTGAGAGCAACTCCCGGGACAAACGCGCCCACTGCGCGTCGTCGTAGCCGCTCTGGTCCGGATCGAGACTCAGCAGCAAGAGATGGTCGCGGCGGAAACCAAGATCGGAGTTGCGGAGATGGGACACATAGCCTACCAAGAGCGCGGCTGCGCTCAGCAGCACCATCGACACAGCAACTTGGGCAACCACCAGGCTCCTGCCGAAGAGCCGCTGCGACCGCGACTCTCCGATCCGTGCTGCTGGCTGTAACGCCGCTGCCGGCAAGGTGCTCAAGCTCAGAGCAGGTGCTGCTCCAAACAACAGTGCGGTGAGCAATGCCAGGGCACCGGTGAACAACAACACGTGCGCATCCACACGAGTAAGAATATCGAGTTGCACGGGTAATCCGACGATCTCGCGCCCAGAGGTAATCATCCGCAGCAGTGTGCGACCTCCGAAATAGGCCAGGAAGACAGCGAGCAAGCTGCCAAGCAGGGACAGCAGCAGAGATTCCGTGAGCGCCGCCCGCACCAGCCGAAGACGCCCAGCGCCCAGGCAGGCACGCACGGCCATTTCGTGGCGGCGCGACGCCCCGCGCGCCGACAGCAGACCAGCCAGGTTGGCGCACGCGATCAGCAACACCAGGCTCACAATAGCTGTGAGCACAAGCACCGGTGTTCTGACGATCCGGCGGATCGGCGTGGACAAACCGTTGGCCGCCGGTTCCATGACAAACTTCATCTCCCGGACGTAGGGGCCTACGTTTGGCGCCCGGATCGCAGACTGGAATAACACGGCCATTTCGGCGCGTGCTTGCCCGATCGAAATACCCGGCTTCAGCCTTCCTACCAAACCCAAGGAACCCCACCCGAGGCCTGATTCATCGATCAGCGGCTTCATCGCCAGGGGAAGCCAAACATCTTGGCTCATCTCCTCGCTGAGTCCGTGGAACCCCTGCTCGGTCACGCCAATGATGGTGACCGGCGTGTCATTCACGATGATTTGCCGGCCCAAGATCGCGGGGTCCAAATTGAATTTGCCCTTCCAATAGGGCCAACTGACAACGGCGACTGCGGGCGGATGACCCGAATCGTCGCCTTCGGCGCCAATGAATCGGCCGATGGCAGGTCGCACCCCGAGTGTTTCGAAAAACGTTCCACTTAGATAGCCGCCTAAGATCCTGTGGGATTCGAGCTTCTGCCCGCGTACAACGAACGAGACGGGAGAGTCAACGACTAGTTCCGATAGGACGTGGTTGTGGTCGCGCATCAGCTGATACGCATCCCAGGAAAAGCCGTTGAACGCAGGCTCGCCTGGATACTGGTGAAGGAGTTCGACCAGGGTTCCGGGGTCACGCACCGGCACAGTACGAAGCATCAGGGCATTGACAAGACTGAAGATGGCGGTGTTCGCCCCGATGCCAAGGGCAAGAATCAGGACGGCAACCGCAGTGAAGCCAGGCGACTTGCGCAAGGTGCGAAGGCCAAAATGCACGTCCTGCCAACACGTCTCCAGAAAGGATTTCCAGGCGGCAGAGCGGACAATCTCTTCCGTGGCATCGAACTTGACATCCATTTCCCGCTTTCCCAACACAGACCGAAGCCCTCCGGCGATGCTACGCAGCCAAGACATGGCTTTTACGACGCCTCCAAGATTCTAGCGATCGTTGCCGTTGGCCTTTACCATTCCATTTTCTGTTTCGCTGCTGAGTCTCGGAGGAAGGTTGTTCCGTCCATGCGTGTTCGCCACGGTCGGCCGGAAAGAGCGTCGGTGTCTCCAGGTTCAGGCCCGCAGCAAAGGCCTAGTCAGGCAAGTTGGGCCCCCACCACCGTTGATCGACAGCTCAGAACCAGGAAACGTACGAACCTCAAACCCTGCGGCTCGCAGCTTGGCATTGGTTCTTCGATTCTCTTCCAAGGCAAGCAGCCGTTTGTTTCCGAGCGAGAGTACATTACAGGCCAGGGTCTCTCTTTCCTGGTAGTCAATCTCAATGAAACCGTAGCCTCGAGACTTCAGCAATTCCACCGTCGGCACCGACAGCCAGGGGAGGTCGACCAGAGCCGTCCGTTCATCGAGGAGGCTGAGGAGCGACATCAGATGCAAGCAGGCGGATGGACCCGAGCCATGGGGTAGAGGCGCCGGGATCACTTCAATCCCATGACGGAAAAGCGCGCTTCGCAACTGGGCAATTCCGTCCGCATTGGTTCGGTAGCCGTTCCCCACGAGCAGCGTCTTCGAATCCAGCCATACTATGTCCCCAGCCTCGGTCGAAGCCGGTTCGGTGATTTTCATCAACATCGGCACGTGGGCCATGTGCAGAAAGAATTTTTCGTGCCACTGGGCTTCGGGAATGCGGTTCGCCTTCCCCGGGCGCATCAGCACCAACCCGAAATCCGTGGGAAGCGAAGCATCGTGAACGTAGACAGCATCCAGGCTAAGCTCGTTGGCCGGAGGCAGTTCCAACACCTCGGCACCCGCATCCTCCAGTTGCCGGCACATCTCCGCATGCTGTGAACGGGCCTTCTCGAAATCGGGCTTGTGGAGGAATCCGAGCGCTTGCCATCTCGCCGCGCGCTCCGGCTGGTCCCAACCGGCCGTCAGGGGGGAGCAGACAATCACCCTGCGCAGGGGATCGACCATGGAATTGCCGCTGTACGCCCACGCCGACATCTCGGCACACCAACTTTCCTTCGCCTCAGGAGAAAGCAAACCTGGGTACCTCGACATAGGAGAAATCTAGACCGGAGCCATCCCAAAAGCAAATCTTGGCAGGCACAGAGCTGCCAACAGTTGAAGAGGCGCAGTTGTTAGGATTGGAGAACAGAAAAATTCGGACGGCCCGGAGCCCCCCGAAGCCGTCCTAGTAGACCCTCCCGGTTAGAAAGGGCTGCTATGCCAAACCTAGGACAGCCTTGTTTCACCTATATTGCGACAATGTAAATTTCCGGTGAATTCCTTCCCGTTCCAGCCCTGCGATGCTTGTGTCGCCCAGGCACGCCTTCGCGGGGACGAGGTTCTCACCTGCTGAGGAGATGGGCTCGATCGACCCCGCGCTGGTACCATGTTTTTCTGGCCTGTGAGGAGGTGCCATGGCCCGCAAACTCGAGATTTCGCGCACATTGCAAAAACGCGCCGAGCAGGTCATGCCCGGGGGTGTCAATTCGCCGGTGCGTGCCTTCCGAGCGGTGGGAGGGGAGGCGCCCTTCATTGTGCGCGGTCAAGGCGCGTACCTTTTCGATGCCGACGGAAATCGATACGTCGACTACGTGGGTTCCTGGGGGCCGATGATTCTGGGCCATGCCGCTCCTAGCGTCGTCGAAGCGATCACAGCCGCCGCGCGCCACGGTACCAGCTTCGGCGCATCTACCCCGAGCGAGGCGGATCTGGCGGAAATGGTAATCGGGGCATTTCCTCATCTCGAGAAAGTACGCTTCGTCAACTCGGGAACGGAAGCCACCATGTCGGCCATCCGCCTGGCCCGCGCCTACACCCGGCGCAAGTACATCGTGAAGTTCGAGGGCTGCTATCACGGCCACGCCGATGCCTTGCTGGTCAAAGCGGGCTCGGGCGTGGCCACCCTGGGAATTCCGGGTTCGGCGGGTGTTCCTGAGGAGTTCACTCAGTTCACGCTCGCCCTTCCCTTCAATGACACGGATGCGCTCGAAAAAGCCTTCGCGAAATTCAAGCATCAGATTGCCTGTGTGATCGTAGAACCGGTCGTCGGCAACATGGGCTGCGTCCCACCCGTGGGCGGATATCTGGAGGCACTGCGGGCCATCACCCGGCGAGATCAAACCCTGCTGATTTTCGATGAGGTCATGACTGGATTTCGGCTGGCCTTCGGGGGCGCCCAGGAGCTCTACGCGATCACTCCCGATCTGACCACCATGGGGAAAATTATCGGCGGTGGCCTGCCGGTGGGCGGCTATGGCGGCCCTTCGGAGATCATGGATCTGGTCGCCCCTCTCGGACCGATGTACCAGGCCGGAACGCTTTCGGGGAATCCGCTGGCCATGGCAGCGGGCGTGGCAACCGTACAACACTTGCGGGAGCACCGGAAGGAAATCTACCCGCGGCTCGAGAAGCTCAGCCGTGAATTAGTCGCGGGCGTAGCCGCGGCCGCGCAACAAGCGGCCATCCCGATGTCCTACAACCGTGTCGGCTCGATGTTTACCTGGTTTTTCACCCCTGGTCCTGTCACCGATTGGGGCTCGGCCTCGAAAGCCGATAGCCAAGCCTTTGGCCGGTTCTTCCGTTCCCTGCTGGATGCCGGTGTGTATTTGCCGCCTTCGCAGTTCGAGGCCGCGTTTCTGAGTGCTGCCCACACCGAAGAGGACGTTCGCCAGACGATTGCGGCCGCCAAACAGGCATTCGAACTGGTTCACGCGTAAACCGGCTCGCCAAACGACCCTGGCAGAAGCCGCGTGTGGTGGTGGCAACCGGCTCGATGGCGAGCCCTGGGAACATGGCGTTAACTTGAGCCGCTTGAGGCTTGGCCGGCCGCCTGCTCGAGCATCATTTGAGCGACGGTCACGAATTCGTACCCTTCCGACTTGTACCTTGCGATCAAGCGATCTGTGGCCAGCACGGTTTGCGAACGATCGGCGCCAAAGGCGTCGGGTGCTCCATCGTGGAGAAGGATCACGTCACCGCCCCGAACCTGCTGGTAGACCTTTTGCTCGATGTAGTCTTCT
>DASPTQ010000090.1:0-57232 GCA_035623335.1 Terriglobales bacterium | reverse complement strand
GAAGTGCGTAGCATGAGAAATCACCGAATATAGTGATCGCGATCATGGCACTGTAGGATCTCTTGGTTCATGGTAAGAGAGGGCGCGTGTCGCCTTCAGCGGCGCTCTTAGCCAACGCTGCTTACGCGTTTGGAAGATTGGCTGAGGTTCCACGTTGCACTGCTTCATGCGAATTGCCGGCGGCCGCTCAGAAGTTGCTCGCCATGACTGTACAGTCGCGAGTGCTCTGAAGCTCGATCTCACTTGCACGACGGAACTGATTTCACGGACTGCATCTCCTGCTGCATAAAGCCGCAACGGGAGTAAGGCAGTTTGGCGGAAAGTCCTGGCGCGGGCCGTTTGGAGATTGGCTTCTGGCAAGAGCTGAGGAAGGTGCGCCGATGGTTACAGCAAACCATGGCGGGTTCAATCCTCCACCACCTTGTGAGATAGGGTTGGAGAACCTTACCGAGTTTCCCGAGGGCAGGCGCGTATTGACTTGCATTCAGTGTGGGACCTGCATCGGCACTTGTCCTTACGGAGAACTCATGGCGTACCCGCCCCGGCGCATCATCGGCATGCTGCGCGCCGGGGAGCTGGAGAAGGTCTTTGCCAGCAACGGTCTGCTCAACTGTGTTGCATGTTATGCCTGTACGGCCAAGTGCCCCCGCGGGATCGATCTCACTGGGGTACTGCTACCGCTGGTGAAAGAGCAAGCGCTGCTACGGCTGCCGGAGATGCCAGCAGAGCTGCAGAAGGCCTTGGAAAACATGCTGCGCTACGGCAACCCTATGGGGGAATCTCCGCGAAAGCGTGCCGCCTGGGCGAAGACAGCAGGCGTTCCAGTTCGCATCCTCGCCGAAGATCCGCGACCGGTGGATGTGCTTTGGTTCGTCGAGTGTTACCCCTCTTACTATCCGCGTGGGCAACAGTGCGCTCGTGCCATTGCCAGGGTCTTTCACGCTCTGGGCATTGACTTTGCCATTCTCGGCAACGAGGAGAAATGTGCGGGGGAGTGCGGTCGTCTATCGTGGGAACGGGGCCTCTACAACACCCTCATGGAATACAACATGCTTGTGCTGGGCAAGTACCAGTTCAAGCTGATTGTCACCTCCTGTCCCCATGCCTACGATGCCTTCCGCTATCGCTACGCGGTTCTCAAATTCAACTATGCCTTGGCGCACGTCGTGCCATTTCTCGCTCAACAGCTCAAGCGTCTGAAGTCGACCTTGACGCACAAGGCGGGCTACACGGTGACCTATCACGACTCCTGCTGTTTGGGACGCCACTGCAGCGTGTATGAAGAACCGCGCCTGCTGTTGCAGGCCATTCCGGGAATCAAGCTGGTGGAGATGACTCACAACCGCGTCAACACCATCTGCTGCGGTGGCGGTGGCGGAGGTATGTGGCTCGACGCGTACTACAAGGCGAGGGGATATGAGCGGCTTTCCGAGCGGCGGGTCAAGGAGGCAGCGGCTACCGGCGCTGACGTGCTGGCAGTTGCCTGCCCCTACGAAATCTCACGCTTCGAAGACGCCCTGAAAGTTCTGGGATACGAAAAGAAGATGATCGTCCGCGACATCGTCGAGCTGCTCGCGGAGGCTATGGAGGTATGAACCGTGAAGATCATCGTGCTGTTGAAAATGGTGCCCGATGTGGTCGAGGAACTGGAACTGGCAGCCGATGGCAGAGAGCTCGATACCCAGTTTCTGCGAATGATTGCCAATGAACTCGATGTTCATGCGCTGGAAGAGGCACTGTTGTTAAAGGAGAGGTATTCGGGTTCTGTCACCGTAGTGGCGTTGGATGCTCCCGAAGTTGATGATGCTCTGTTTGCCGCTCTCGCCAAAGGCGCCGACCAGGCGTTGAAAATCACCGATGGCAATGGCACTATCGGCGCTCGTGCCTGTGCCTACCGCTTCGCCCAGGTCCTTTCTTCCGTCCCGGGATTATTACCCGTCGACCTCATCCTCACCGGGGCGCAGGCGATTGACGACCTCGACGGACTCACCTCTCCTCTGGTCGCTCACCACCTGGGGCTGCCCCAACTTGCGATCGTCACTAAGATTCGCGTGGACAGCACTGCGGGCGTTGCAACTGTATTGCGGGAGTTCCCGGGCGGGGTCCGCGGTGAGTACGAAGTCAAGTTGCCCGCGGTACTGGGAATTCAAGCGGCGGAGAAGCCGCCGCGCTATGTTCCGGTGGCCAAGGTGCGGGCAGCCATGAAATCACAGGCCATCCAGTCGGTACCCGTTCCGACAGCCGCCGACGCCGGTGCCGGCCTCTCGCAAGTGGAGAAGATGGCCAAGCCCGAAGTCTCCCAGCACGCGCAGATGCTGCAAGGTTCTCCGGAAGAGATCGCTAACCAATTCTGCGAAATCCTGGCCACGCGCGGCCTGCTCTAGAAAAGGGGGACACATGGCAGGAAATGTTTGGATACTAGCTGAGCAGTGGAGAGGCCACATGTCCGACATCACGTATGAAATTCTTGCGCTGGGCAGGGAAGTGGCTACGGCTCTCGGAGTTGATCTTCAGGCGGTTCTTGCGGGTCATGAGGTTCGAGATTTGACGCAAAGGCTGGGCAAGGCAAACTCCGTCCTTTACCTCGACCACGCCGCACTGGCTACTCCGGTGCCGGAAATGGTCGCTCAAGCGCTAGCGATGGCAATCCACGACAAGAGTCCACAAGCTGTTCTGATTCCGCTGTCGAACGTGAGTTGGGAGGTTGGTGCTTTGTTGGCTGCACAACTTGAGGCTAGCTACGTCAACGCCTGCAAGGATGTGCGCTCAATCGGGGGCAAGCTGCAGGTTCGCTCGGTGCTCTACGGCGGCAAAATGGAAGCCATCGTTAATCCCGCGCAGACACCCGCGATCCTGGGTATCCTGCCCGGAGTTCGTCCTCCGGACCAGGGACGAGCGGACACTGCACCTCCGATCGAAGAGTTGCATGTTGATTTGCCGGAGACCTCCAGCATTCGCTGGAAACGCTACCTCGAACCCGAAGCGGGCGACATTGATATCAGCAAACAAGAAGCGCTGGTGTCGGTGGGCAGAGGCATCCAAAACCGCGAGAATTTGGCCCTCGCCGAGGACTTGGCGCGAGCGCTGGGTGGTGCCGTGTGTGGATCACGTCCCGTGATTGACCAAGGGTGGCTGCCGCTTTCCCGGCAAGTGGGCAAGTCTGGCGCTGTCGTGAAGCCCAAGCTTTACGTGGCCGCTGGCATCAGTGGCGCGCCGGAGCACGTGGAAGGCATGAAGAATAGTGACCTCATCATCGCAGTCAACAGTGATTCACAAGCACCCATCTTCAACGTGGCGCATTACGGCATCACCTCCGACGTGATGGACGTGCTGCCCGCGTTTAGGGACGCGGTGCGCAGCAGAAAAGAGGCCAAAGCCCATGCTGCCTGATCCGGTGACTCTTCCTTACCTCGGCATGCCGGGATACTTCCACCTCTGGGTGCTCACGTTCGTCTCATTTTGTGTATTCGGAAGCAGGGTGCTGCGCCACATTGGCACTTTGGCCAGGGCGCGCCCCGAGAATCGCTGGGATCACGTTGGCAGGCGGATCGGTCTCGTCGTCAGCAACGTTCTTGGCCAGCGGCGGTTGCTCGACGAACCCTTGATTGGTACTGCCCACCTCGTTATTTTCTGGGCTTTCATCGCCTATGCCGCCACGTTTTCTTGGGGTCTACTCAGGGGCCTGTCTCCGGCCTTAGCCATTCCCTATCCCGACGACGTGTGTTGGGTCGCATTCTGTGTACAGGCCTTGGGTGTCCTGGGCGTGATTGCACTCGCTGTGGCGGCGGTGCGGCGATATTGGTTTACCCCAATCAGCTTGGAGCGGTCCTGGGATGCGGCGATCATTTTGTGCCTCATTGCCATCGTGCTCTTGTCCTCGCTTGCTGGCGCTGGATTCCGAGCCTTGGTCACCGGAGGCCAGGAATCGTGGCGACCCGTGGGCAGCTACTTGGCTGTAGTGTTTGCCGCTCTGGGGGTAACCCAGGCGCAGGCTCCTAGCCTTTACCTCGGGACGTGGTGGATTCACATGATCACCGTCCTCGGGTTTCTCGCTTACTTGCCCAACTCCAAGCACCTGCATCTGCTGGCTTCACCTTTTAGCGTCTTCTTTGCCTCTCTCCATCCAAGCAAAATGCCGTTGGCATCCGAAGGGGCTGCCCGATTGGAAGATTTCACCTGGCGTGAGCTCTTCAGCGGGCTAGCGTGCGCGGAATGTGGCCGCTGTGACCGCGCTTGCCCTAGCTATGCTTGTCGCGAGCCGCTGTCTCCGAAACAGTTAATCCACCGTGTCAGGGAGCTTGTGCTGACCTCAAGCGGAGGCCCGGCGGCAGGCAACGGCCCAACGTTTCTGGGGGATGTAGTCACGCCGGAAGATATCTGGGCCTGTACCACCTGCGCCTCCTGTATGGAAGCCTGTCCGGTTTTCAATGAACACATCCCCCTGGTGATCGAGATGCGGCGCAAACTGGTTTCCCAAGGCGATGTCCAGCCGCGCCTTCAGGAGGCCTTCACTAACCTGACGCGCCACGGAAACTCCTTCGGGCAGTCGGAGCGCAAGCGTGCGGTTTGGACGCAGGGCTTGGAGTTCAAGCCCAAAGACGTACGTAAGGAGTCGGCACAATGGTTGTGGTACCTCGGCGAGTACGCCTGCTATCACCCCGCGCTTCAGACCATCACACGCGCACTGGCGCGCGTGTTGCGCACTGCCGATGTGGATTACGGCATTCTGTACGAGTCGGAGGGTAACTCGGGTAACGACGTGCGGCGGGTTGGCGAAGAAGGCCTGTTCGAGCTATTGCGGCAAAAAAATACGGCGACTCTGCAACAGGCCCATTTCAACAATCTGTTCACCACCGATCCGCATGTTTATAACACTTTGAGGAACGAGTACCCCGAGCTGAATCACGGCCGGCACCCGGTCTGGCATTACACGGAACTGCTGGCCACTCTGTTGGAGCGCGGCAAGTTGCCAACCACACGCAAACTGCCGTACCGAGTTACCTACCATGACCCCTGCTATCTCGGTCGCTATAACGGAGTCTACGACCCGCCGCGAGCTGTGCTCCACACCCTGGGAGTTCAGTTGGTAGAGATGCCCCGCTCTCGTCGACAGAGCTTCTGCTGCGGCGGAGGCGGCGGGCGTATTTGGATGGAGGAGATCGGTGAAGCACATTCGCGCCCAAGCGAAAGCCGCGTGCGTGAGGCAGCGAGTCTGGACGGAGTTCAATACCTGATGGTGGCCTGTCCGAAGGACTATGTCATGTTCAGCGAAGCACTGAAAACCACGGGTCTAGAAGACAAGTTGGCGGTCAAGGATATCGCCGAACTGGTGGAAGAGGCAATTGCGCCTTAAAAGCGGAGGCTCGTATGCTCGAGCCTAATGAGGGAGCTTGCAGAGCAGGAATTGGGGTTTACGTCTGCCACTGCGGCACAAATATCGCCGGCACCATCGATGTAAACGCCCTCACCGAGTACGCCGCGACTCTTCCCGGGGTTACGATAGCACGCAACTATAAATACGCGTGCTCCACGCCGGGCCAGGAGCTGATCAAGCGCGACATTCGCGCACTGAACCTGACGCGTGTCGTAGTGGCGGCGTGCTCACCCTGTCTGCACGAGAAGACCTTCCGCAACGTTACCGCCGAAGGCGGGCTCAATCCTTACTACTTCCACATGGTGAACCTGCGCGAGCACGCCTCGTGGGTGCACAGCGATAAGCAAGCAGCCACGGAAAAGGCAAAGGACCTTGTCCGTGCGGGAGTTCGGCGGGTCCGCCTGCACAAACCCCTGGAGCGTAAGCGGGTCTCCATCAATCCCCATGTTCTGGTCGTAGGAGCGGGTATTGCTGGCATTCATGCCGCGCTCACTCTGGCTAATGCAGGCAAACACGTCTACCTCGTCGAGCGCGATGCCACGATCGGCGGGCATATGGCGATGTTCGATAAGACCTTTCCCACCCTCGACTGTGCCGCCTGCATCCTGACGCCGAAGATGACGGCCGTGAAGTCCCACCCCAACATTACACTGTGGACGCTGTCCGAGGTCACGCAGGTCGACGGCTACGTTGGCAACTACAAGATTACGGTCAAGCGCAAGCCACGCTATGTGCTGGAGGATGTCTGCGTGGGTTGCATGGAGTGCATTGACGCCTGCGTCTACAAGCAGGCCAAGGTACCCGACGAATTCAATATGTACCTGGGCAAACGCAAGCCCATCTACATTCCGTTCCCCCAGGCCGTTCCGCAGGTGGTCGTGATCGATCGCGAGAGCTGCATCGAGTTCAAATCAGGCAAGTGCAAGAAGACCTGCGTAGAGGTGTGCGGCGACCGCAAAGCCATCGATTTCCAGCAGCAGGAAAAAATCGAAACTATCGAGGTAGGCACAATCATCCTAGCCACCGGCTTCTTCACCTTCGATGCTAAACGCATTCCCTATTACGGCTACGGGACCTACCCGAACGTGTACACCGGGTTGGAAGTGGAGCGGTTGGTCAACGCAGCCGGGCCGACGAGCGGGGAAATCATCCTGCGTGACGGCCGCAAGCCAAAGAGGGTTGGGATTGTTCACTGCGTCGGGAGCCGGGATGAGAACACGAATCGCTATTGTTCCCGAGTCTGCTGCATGTACTCCCTAAAATTGGCCCATTTGATCAAGGAAAAGACCGACGCCGAGATCTTCAACTTCTATATCGATATGCGTACGGCGGGGAAAGGCTTCGAGGAGTTTTACAACCGGGTAGCGGAAGAAGGAACCCACTTCATTCGCGGCCGGGTTGCCGATATTTATCCCGACCCCAGAGGGGACGGTCGCCTGCTGGTGTGCGCCGAAGACACGCTGATGAACACGGTACGCAAAGTTCCCGTGGATATGGTTGTGCTTTCTACCGGCCTCGAGCCGCAACCTGACGCGCAGGAAGTCCGCCGCCGCTTCCACCTCAGTTGTTCGAGCGAAGGTTTCTTCCTGGAACGGCATCCCAAGCTCGCTCCGGTGAGCACTTTCACCGACGGTATCTTCCTGGCGGGATGCTGCCAGGGTCCCAAGGACATCCCTGACACGGTCGCGCAGTCTGGCGCCGCTGCGGCCGAAGCGCTGGCGTTGATCGACATCGGCTACGTCGAACAAGAACCCTTCATCGCGCAAGTTCTGGAAGAGGTGTGCTCTGGCTGTAAGACTTGCATCCCGCTTTGCCCCTATCAGGCCATTTCCTTTGTGGCGGAGAAAAAGAAGGCCAGCATCAACGAGGTGCTTTGCAAGGGCTGCGGAACCTGCGTTGCCTCCTGTCCCTCCGGATCAATCGAGCAGAACCTATTCGAGGATGAAGAGATCTTCGAGGAAGTCGAAGGATTACTAGCGTATGCCTGACGTCACGGACAACTCGCAAGCTGTGCCGTCGGTGGAGCAGCTGCCTTTCGAGCCAAAGATCGTGGCCTTCTTTTGCAACTGGTGCACTTATCTGGCGGCTGACCTCGCGGGGACTTCGCGCATGAAATACGCGCCCAATGTGCGTTTCGTACGCGTCATGTGTTCGGGTCGCGTGGATCCGCAGTTTGTTCTCGACGCTTTTGCGCACGGCGCGGATGGTGTCTTAATTGGCGGTTGCCATCCTGGAGACTGCCATTACCAGGAAGGGAACTACAAGGCTCTTCGTCGCTATCGATGGCTGAAACGCTTGCTTGAGCAAATGGGCATCGAGGAGGAGAGGCTCCGTCTTGAGTGGATTTCCGCATCGGAAGCGGAGCGGTTCCGCTGCGTGATAAATGACATGGTGGATCACGTGCGTGCCCTTGGGCCGCTTCACCTGCAACCCGCCGAGGAAGCCTTTGCCGAGGAGGTGGCGGTGTGATGGCAGAGAAACCAAGGATTGCCTTCTACTGGTGTGCGTCCTGCGGCGGGTGCGAGGAGACTGTGATCGATCTCTCCGAGGCTGTTCTGGATCTGGTGGCTGCCGTTGACATCGTCTTCTGGCCAGTCGCGCTTGATTTCAAACGTAAGGACGTCGAAGCCTTGTCCGAGGGTGCCATACTGGCAACATTCGTGAACGGGGCGGTCCGAACCAGGGAGCAAGAAGAGATGGCGCATCTGCTGCGCCGCAAGTCCAAACTGCTGGTGGCTTTCGGATCGTGCTCCCACCTCGGCGGGATTCCTGGTCTGGCCAACCTCTTCGACCGCGAGGGTATTCTCGAGAGTGTCTATCGCGAGTCGCCCAGCACAGTGAACGTGGAAGGGGTGTTGCCTAGCCGCCGGCATACTGACAACGGTCATACGGTAGAGTTGCCGGGCCTTTATCAAACCGTCCGCACGCTGAATCAAGTGGTGGACGTGGACTACTACGTTCCCGGCTGTCCACCCACGCCCCGGATTCTCCGCACTGCTCTGCTGACCCTGCTCAATGGCGAACTTCCGCCGAAGGGGACAGTACTTGCTCCGGACCATGCTCTCTGCGAAGAGTGCCCGCGCAAGGACAGCAAGCCAGAAAACATGTCCATCAGCCAATTTAAACGCCCTCATGAAGTGATGATCGACGAGGAAAAGTGTCTGCTGGCACAGGGCCTGCTCTGCCTGGGCCCGGCCACACGAGCCGGCTGTGAAGCCCCCTGCGTTCAGGGCAATATGCCGTGCACTGGATGCTGCGGTCCTACCAGCCGGGTGAGAGACCAAGGCGCGAAGATCCTGTCCTCTCTCGCTTCGCTAGTGGAGAGCGAGGAAGCGGTGGAAATTGACTTGGCGCTAGCCACCGTTCCGGATCCAGTGGGAAGTTTCTACCGCTACAGCTTGCCTTCATCATTGCTGCGGCGAAGGAAACTGTCTGACTCAAATACCAGGGCTCCGAAGGTGAGGTGATTCATGCCCGATCCAAAGGAAACGATCCGGCAGCAAGCCTGGCAGCAAGGCTCCATCAATGCGAATAGAGAGTACGTTCGTCGCCGCATCACCATTGATCCCATCACACGCTTGGAGGGTCACGGCAAGATCGAGGTTTTTCTGGACGAAGCGGGCCAGGTCGAGCGTGCCTATCTCCAGGTCCCTGAATTGCGCGGCTTCGAGAAATTCGTGCAGGGACGTCCGGCTGAGGACATGCCGCAGATCACCTCCCGCATCTGCGGGGTGTGTCCTACGGCACATCACATGGCTGCGACCAAAGCCCTCGACGACCTTTACCGCGTGGACCCACCGCCAGCAGCGAAGAAGATCCGTGAACTCGTCTACAGTTCCTTCATGACCGAAGATCATGCCCTGCACTTCTACTTTCTTGGGGGGCCCGATTTCGTGGTCGGACCCGAAGCGCCAGCTGCAGAGCGTAATGTTCTGGGCGTGATTGCGAAAGTCGGCGTGGAGGTGGGCAAGAGAGTCATTGCGATGCGCCGCCGTCTGCGTGAGTTGATCGCTCTGGTTGGCGGCAAAGTGATTCATCCGGTGCTCGGGTTGCCCGGTGGCGTGGCCAAACACGTCACTCCGGAGATGCAAAAGCAATGCCAGGAAGTCGCCGCCGGGGCAGTGGACTTTGCTCAGTTCACTCTGCAGCTCTTCGAGAACGTGGTACTCAAGAACTCGGACTATGTCAGCTTGATCCTCTCAGATATTTACACCCACCGCACCTATTACATGGGTATGGTTGACGACCACAATCACGTGAATTTTTACGACGGCTCGATTCGTGTGGTTACTCCCGAGGGTGCCGAGTGGAAGACGTTTCGGCCCCCGGAATACCTGGACAACATTGCCGAGCACGTCGAGCCCTGGAGCTACCAGAAATTCTGCTACTTGAAACCAGTGGGTTGGAAGGGTTTCGAACAGGGCCCGGAGAGTGGAATCTACAGCGTGGCCCCGCTGGCACGCCTGAACGTGACTGATGGCATGGCGACGCCATTGGCGCAACAGGCATACGAGCAGTACTGCTCCGTCCTCGGCGGCAAGCCAGTGCACCACACCCTGGCGAACCACTGGGCCCGCGTCGTGGAGCTGCTCTACGCGGCAGAGCGCCTAAAGGAATTGGCGGCCGACCCGCAGCTCACCGATTCCAATATCCGCACTTTACCGACAGAAAAACCCACCGAGGGAGTCGGAATCGTGGAGGCGCCCCGCGGCACTCTGATCCATCATTACTCGACCAATGACCGCGGCATTATTCAGAAGGCCAACCTGATTGTGGCTACTCAGGGTAACGCCGCCCGCATCGCCTTGAGTGTAGAGAAGGCGGCCAAGGGATTGATTTCGGGCGCAAATGTACCCGAGGGGGTACTCAATAAAGTGGAGATGGCCTTCCGCGCCTACGATCCCTGTCACGGGTGCGCCACCCATTCTCTACCAGGAAGCATGCCGTTATTGGTGCGAGTTCACGACCAAAGCGGCAAGACGGTAGCTACATTACGACGCGACTTCAACGGGAGTGTGCATCGTGAATAGCCTGACAACCCGCAGTCCAGGGCGGACCGAAACGCGAGAGATCACCGTGCGCAGCCTGTGCCCCGCCGGGGAACGATCTACCGGTTTCGATCACAAACTGAAAGAAGGGGACAGTCGCCGCAGTATGTTTGGGTGTACCAGACGCTCGCCTTGGCGAGGCAATTAGGTTCCCCATTGCCGAAGAAGTAATCTTCCCGGCAGCTCAACAGGCGGCTAGTGATGCGCTCCGCGGTGGTGGAGGGCATACCGCCACTCACGAAGTGCGGAGACATGTTGCGCCGTGCGTGCCGATGCACCCACCGAGAAAGTGCACCTGCAATGTATGGCCGTTGCAGGATTCCGCCCGAGAAGCCGCTAAGGAAGGAGGCAATCATGGAAACACTTGAGCACATTATCGCGGAGCATTCTTTCTTTGCCGGCCTGGATCAGGCTTTTTTGAACCTGGTCGTGGGCTGCGCCTCCAACGTGCGCTTCGAGGCCTGCACTTACATCTTTGAGGAAGGCGACGAAGCAAACGTATTTTATTTGATTCGCGAAGGCGAGGTGGCATTGGAGATTTTCGCACCAGCCCACGAACCGATTATTGTGGACAGGCTAGGCGCGGGAGACGTCCTCGGGTGGTCATGGCTGCTGCCTCCCTTTCGGTGGGCATTCGACGCGCATGCCAGAACCGGCTTGCGCGCCATCGCATTGGACGGAAGATACTTGCGAGCCAAGTGTGAGGAGAACCACAATGTTGGGTACGAACTGTTCAAACGCTGCGCCCAAATCATGGAGCGGCGTTTGGAGGCCACGCGTTTGCAGTTGCTGGATCTGTACGGGGCAGGAAAAGTAGCATGACCACCGATCGGTACCGGAAGCCATGGGCGTGTGCAGGGGAAGCTCAGGAGTTTAGCGTTCGGGTCCTGTGTCTTGGCAACGAGCTGTTGGCAGATGATTCGCTGGGTGGCATAGTGGCAGAACAAATTCGACAATTCGCGCCGGCCGATGTGGAAGTGGTCAGCACGCCTGAGGCGGGCTTTCACCTACTGGATTATGTTCTGAACGTTCGCCGCCTGGTGGTGGTCGATACCGTGATGACCGGCACCGGCCCACCGGGGACAATCTACGCATTTCACGATCACGAACTGGAGACCGTTCCAGGAGGATCGCCGCATTATGTTGGATTGTATGAGACTCTAACGCTGGCGCGGTGTTTGGAGCTGCCAGTCGCGGACGAGGTGGTCTTCCTGGCGGTTGAAGCAGCCGATTGCTCGACGTTGGGAGGAGAAATGCATCCCGGAATCCGGGCGGTTGTTCCGTCCATCATTCGAATGGTACGGGAGCTGCTGCCCTCGATTGAGAAGACGAAACATGCAGGTATGCTTAACTTCTGATCTGAGGAGCTGGAACCGTTGACCCAGATTCAGCAAGAGGCACCTCATTTCACTTTCATCCACCCTGGCCTTCCACCGCCCGCTCGCCTGAAGCAGTTCAGGGGTTGAGACGTCTCAGTTGCTTCCCATGCAGTGACTTAGAATCAGTAAGATTGCCAGCTGTGCTCGGTTAAGTCCTTTGGTTGACGTTTTGAAGCGGATTCGAATCCCACTCTCTCCGACTCCTGGGTGGCAAGTCTGCTTTTGTGCGCCAAATCCGCCGGCGAGATTTGAGCACGTGCCTCCGGGACGTATAAAGACGTCGTTCCTCCTATAATGCCGATGGAGTTCCGTTGAGAACTGTTTTCCCTATATCGTTAATACTCGCCTTGTCATTTGTGTCCTGCCCAGTCTCTGCCCAATGGCTCCAGCCGGGTGAATCTGACTTTACCAAGGCAGAGTCGCAGGTTGTTCCGGTACGGGCCAACATTACCCTTATTCAAATTCGCACGCCGCAGGCCCCGTTTAACATAGTTTCACTCGCGGGCCCCGACGGGTACCTGCTGGTGGATCACCCAGAAGCCGCGGCAAATCCGGCAATTCAAAAAGCCTTAGACAGTATGGGAAAGCGCCCAGTCAAGTTTCTTCTGAACACGCACTGGCATTACGACCACGTTGGCGGTAACGCGATTTACGGTCCCGGAGCGATCATTGTTGCACAGGAGAACGTCCGAAAGCGGTTGATGACGAAGCAGACTCCCTTTTGGTCGAGGACACCCGTCGGTCCATACCCCAAGCATGCCTGGCCAGTTATCACTTTTCGCGACATGCTCACCATTCATTTCGCGGAGGAAGATGTTGAACTCGATCATTACGCGAATGGCCACACGGATGGCGACTCGGTCGTTTACTTTGCGCACGCGAACGTTGTCGCCGTCGGAGACATTTTTCTCGGCAGGGCCAGCGTGATCGGCAGCGCAGACATCGAGGGGATCATCCATTCTCTCTCCGCCGTGCTCGACAGGATCAACGACGACACGATAATCATAACCGGGCACAGTGAAATGTCGAATCGCCGCGACCTCGCGCAATTTGTCCAGCTCCTGAATGAAACGGTTGCCCTGGTCCGCCAGGATATCGCAGATGGCAAGAGCGAAATGGAAGTGGCGCAAGCAGGCCTGCCCGAAATATGGAAGCCGTGGTTTGCTCCCGGTCCGGTCCCCGCGGAACATGAGTTCATGCAGGGGATTTATGCGACACTGACCCACACCAACAATCTCAATCAGTAGGGCCGCGCAGTGGCGCGCATTGCTGATTGCTCATGATTGCGGCTTTCTTGTCCGGATATTTTCCTGCAGTGCAGGCTTGCTATATAGATCCGGTAGCGCTCTCCCTCGCGAGTAGCTTGCCAATAAATCCCGATAAAGAGAATGGGTCCGTGGGCGATTTTTTCTTTGACATTACGGCGCGACGGTATCATTCTGTGGTTCAGCCTCAGCAGTTCCCGCCTTGAAGGCAGTGGGCTGAATCGGCTCGCAAACTTGGTCATACAACGGTGAACACAGGCCCCTTTCCTCTCCCCCTCAGGAGAAATCAAAATGTACAAATCGTCGTTGGTCGCCGTCTTGCTCACGGCCTCGGTTCTTCCAACCCCGCAGGCACGCGCGCAGACTCTTACCGTACTTTATAGCTTTTCGGGTGGCGAGGATGGAGCCAATCCCTTCGCGGGTCTGATCATGGACAGGGACGGCAACCTCTACGGTACTACTACAGGTGGCGGCTCCTCCAGGGCCGGAACCGTGTTTAAGGTGGATCGCTCCGGCAATGAGACCGTACTCCACAGCTTCGCTGGGCCGGATGGGGCAGTTCCTCTTGCAGGTCTGGTCATGGACAGGGACGGCAACTTGTATGGCACCACCGCTTTCGGAGGATCTTCGTTCATAGACAATGTCATCGATAGCGGGAACGGTACGGTGTTCAAGGTGGATACACAGGGTAACGAAACCGTGTTGCATCGCTTCATGAACGTACCCGATGGCGTAGAGCCCTCGGCAGGTCTGATCATGGACAGGGACGGCAACCTCTACGGCACTACTACAGGTGGCGGCGCCTCCGGGGGCGGAACCGTGTTTGAGGTGGATCGCTCCGGCAATGAGACCGTACTCCACAGTTTCGCTGGGCCGGATGGGGCAGATCCCTTCGGGAGCTTGCTCATGGACAGAGACGGCAACCTCTACGGCACTACCGCAGGTGGTGGTTCTTCCACGTGGGGAACCGTGTTCAAGCTAGATACGAGTGGTAAAGAGACGGTTCTGCATAACTTCACAAACACGCCGGATGGGGCAGCTCCTCGCGCCGGTCTGGTCAGGGGTAAGGAAGGCAATCTCTACGGCACCACTATCGTAGGCGGCTCCTCGGGGTACGGAACCGTGTTCACGGTGGATCGGTTCGGCGATGAGACCGTGTTACATAGCTTCTCTGGGGTGGATGGGGCAGTCCCGTTTGCAGATCTAATCATCGACCGTCACGGCAACCTTTATGGCACCACTACTTTCGGTGGATCTATGTTCGTTGCCAATGTTTTCAATGGCTTCGGGACCGTGTTTAAGGTGGACACTAGGGGAAGGG
Source organism: Terriglobales bacterium (assembly GCA_035623335.1). Classification (GTDB taxonomy): domain Bacteria; phylum Acidobacteriota; class Terriglobia; order Terriglobales; family Acidobacteriaceae; genus JAFAGX01. The sequence goes on along the minus strand of DASPTQ010000090.1, from coordinate 42,845 downwards.
ATAGGAAGGAAACAGCACCGCAATGGCTTCCGATTGGGCGAGAAATGGTAGTGCACAGCTTCTCTGGGGCCGAAGGTGGCTCTCCCGAGGCGGGTCTAATCACGGACAGGGAGGGCAATCTCTACGGTACCACAGCTTTCTTCGGAACCTTTGACTTCGGAACGGTGTTCAAGCTCGATTGCAAACATCACCCAGGGGAGGACAACGGAGAAGCTGCTGAGCTGGGGTTTGGCATAGGTTGTCCAGCCCATTCTTTCGGAGATTAGAGAGCGTGTTGCAATTCGAAGAATCCTGGTACGCACGTCGCGGCGGGTGGCGGAACCGCTGAAGCGTGTGGCTTGTGCGGTTGGTAGATCGGACGGTTGCTCCTGGTCTTGACCGACCAGCAGAGCCCACGTTCTACTCTTGGCGCAGCGCCTGTAGCGGATCGATTTCGGCCGCCCTGCGGGCCGGTACGTAACAGGCAAGCATCGCAAGCGCTCCCAGCAGGAGTGGCGCGCCCGCGAGTAAGCGGGGATCATTCGTACCGACCCTGAGCCCTTCAACAAGAATCTCCGTCATAGCCGAAAGCATCTTTGCCATCGCGATTGCACCCAGGAATCCCAGGATCGTTCCGGCGCTTACTACAGCCGCGCCCTCGCGCAGCGCCAACCGCAGCACCTGCGCTTTGCTCGCGCCCAGTGCCGTGCGGATTCCGATCTCTTTGCGCCTTTGCGCAACCGCGTAGGCCGTGACCCCGGCCAGTCCGATCGCGGCCAACACTAGGCCGAACGCTCCAATTCCGCCGTAGGTACGGACGGCCAGCCGCAAGTCGGACCGGCTGTACTCCAGATACTCGCTGAGCGTTTGCACATTGAAGAGGTTTAACTGGGGATCGATGGAAGCGATCTCGCTGCGAATGCCGCTTAGCGCATCTGCTCCCGCGTTCGATCGCACCATAATGGTCATGCCGCCGGCAGGCGCCCGTGCGAAATCGCTCCGGGTTAGCGGCACGTAAATTACCGATTGCCTCACCCCGATTCCGTTCCTCAAGTCGCGGACGACACCAACCACTTCATAGGACTGCTTGTCGTCCCGAACACGCCTCCCGATCGCATTTCCGTTTCCGAAGAACTGGCGAGCGGCACTTTCACTGAGAACTACGGGCAGCAAAGCCGTCTTCAATCGATCATCCTGACTGCTTTCATCCTGCTCTTGGAACTCGCGACCGGCCAGCAGCGGCTCGCTCAACGTAGCAAAATAGCTGGCGCCCACGATTTCCTTGGCTACCGACATCTGCACCCGTGAGGACTCTTCCGCAGTCAGATGGGTGGTTCCGTCGTCGGTCGAAAAGGGAAGTTGTGTGGCTAGGGCAATACCGCGCACCGGGCCGGCGGTCTTCAGCAGCCCAGGCAACTTTTCGAACAGAGCCTCTGCCTTTTCGGGAGGATAGCCGTCACGAACCGGATCGATGGAGAAAAGATACATGGTCTTTGGATCGAATTCGGTTTGAACGCTACTTACCTTGCTAATACCTATTACCAAAAACCCGGTAATCAGCAGCAGCATGAGGGATCCTGCTACCTGGGCCACCATCAACAAGTTGCGCAGACCAAAGCGTCGGTAACCTGGCAGCGGAAGCAATCCGCCCTGTTTGAGTGCCGGGGTTAGATCGGCCTTGGTTGCCCGTAGGGCGGGAACTAAGCTGAAACCGATGCCGCACACCAATGCGAGGACGAACGCGAGAATGTCGGCACGCCAGTCCAGAGTCAAATCGGGCCCGGCCGGCACTTTCATGTTCGGGTTGAATTGGGAGTTCAACGCCGAAAGCCAATACGCAAGTCCGAATCCTGCCACCCCGCCCAGCAGCGAGAGCAGAAGGCCTTCGCTTAGCATTTGCCGGATCAAGCGAAAGCGGCTAGCGCCGACGGCCAGGCGAATGGCGAATTCTTTTCGGCGAGCGGTGCTGCGCGCGAGCAGCATGTTGGCCAGGTTCATGCACACAATCGTTATCACCAAGGCCATGAGCAGGGCGAAGAAACCGAGGATCACAGGCTTCAAATTCCGGGGAATCGGCAGAGTCGTATTGGCCGGAAGTAAAGTTACGCGCCTGCCTTGGTCGCTTAGCAGCGGCGCCGAATGATTCTGCTTGTCAAGTTGACGTGTGATCGCATCAAGACCGGCTTCCGCGGCGTCTATGGTGACGCTCGGCGCCAGACGCATGATGGCCAAGAACTCCTTGGCATTCGGTTGATGCAGCAGGTCGTTTGCGAGCTCTGGGGCAAGTGCCGCCGGCACTGTGATGGGGACGAACACCTCCGCCGGATTTTCGGAGACCGCGCCATCAAAATTCTTCGGAGTGATTCCCACGATGGTCGCGCTTTGCCCATTTAACCGCAACATTTCCCCGACCGCGTCGGGCGAGCGGTTGAGACGGTTCCGCCAGAAACGGTCGCTGATCACTACGACAGGTGTCTCGCCAGGCTTGTCGAGTCCGGCGCTGAGCACCCGGCCACGCTGGGCCTGGATGCCTAGCACGGAAAAATAATCCGGTGACACGAGTTGTCCGAAGACACGTTCCGGCCTCGCATTCGTATCATTTGGGAAGGTGATGTTGAAGGGGACGTCATCCTGCAAGGCGGCGACGCCAGAGACCAGGTTCCTTTGCTCCCTATACTGCTCGACGTAGTAATACGATATCGGATCCTTCGGCGTTACCAACTCTTTCGCCTGCGCCGCAGCCGGCAACTGACGAAATACCAACTGCAATTCCGATCTGTAAACGTTTACCGTCAGCCCAATTCCCAGCCCTATCGAAACGATTCCGACCAGTGCGAAGCCGGGCGACTTCATCAACTCTCGCAACGCAAACCGCATGTCGCGGCGCATTTCGCTCAAGTATTCGAGCGGCACACGGATCGCAATGTCCGCGAAGAGCCGGACCAACCCGGCGGCGCCACGCCTTTTGGCAATCTCCTCCACCATGTCCTCCCCGAGTTGCGCCACCTCCGTGCCATACGCCAATTTGAACTCGTGGGGAAAGGCCCGGACTAACATCTGATAAGCCCGCCATGCGAAATTCATTCCGTCACCATGCCTTGCTTCAGGCGAACGGTGCGAACCAATTCCTGGAGCCGCTCACACTCCGCGTCGAGCACGCGCCTGCCGAGGGCCGTCAGGCGATAATAGCGGCGTCGCGCGTCGTCCAATTCCGGCGCCGGCCGCTCGTCGGATTCCTCAATCAAGTCCGCCTCGATCATCCGCTTGATCGATCCATAGAGCGTCGCTGGCCACAGCCGCACCTTTCCCCTAGTGTGTTGGAGGACTTCCAGCATGATTCCGTAACCGTGCTGCTCTCCACCGGCAAGTGAGAGCAGGATGTGAAACCACTGCGTCCTCAGCGGAAGAAACCTTTGCGGATCGGCATGGGGCATCAATATCTATATTACTTAATATATATATTGGTGTCTACCGAAACAGCGGCGCTTTCGATAAGGGATGTCGTCCGAGGTGGACGTGCAGGTATTCCGAAGACGCTTAGGAACTGGCGCTGCGCTGCAGCAATTCAGCCAGCTCATGGACATCGGCGGCAGACACATCGCCCAGGATGCAATACCAAAGTCCACCCTGGCGCCAGGTCTCCATGTTGAAAGAGAGCTTCTTCGTCACTGCCAAGTGCTCGTCCCCTCTGTTCTGCGATATCGTCGCTGGGAAAATGAAAACAGAAATCTCGTGCTTCCGCAGCTTGTAGATGAGATGTGCCCCGGGTGTCTGTTCCAGGTAGGTAATGCGCCCGCCCAGCAGAGAAAATTCGGAGTTCTGCAGCTCAGGTAAATCGAAGGTAAAGGGAATCTTTCCCTGAAACCATGGCTTCACGGTGTGCCGATCCGAGGAAACCACATCTACGGGCGACGAGCTTGCCAGCGTCGCTACATGCAGGTCCGCTAGCTCGCTATAGACGTGCTGCTCTTGATCGGCTCGCTGTCGTCCGATGTAGGTCACACCCAAACCGACGACAAGGAGCGTGGCTAGCAAAGCGGTTGGTATCATCCAACCCCATCCCACGGCGCCCCGTCGCGGTTTCACCGCAAGGCTCTGTTGCACCCGTCTGCGAAACTCAGCCCGCGGAAGAAAACGCTTCCCCGCAGCCTGAATAGAACGCTTCATTTGTACGCGCGCGAGGGCATCGGCGGCGCACGACGTGCAGCTCCGCACATGTGCGTCAAAGCCATGCATCTCTTCAGAGGGGAGTTCACCGTCGAGGTATGTGTCGAGTTGTGTCTTCCACGATTCGCAGACCATTGTTCGATACTCCTCTCTCTACCGTCGCAGGCGTTCTGCGAGCATCTTCCTGGCGCGCGAGAGGCGTGACATGACCGTTCCCATGGGGATGGAAAGAGCTTCAGCAATCTCTCGGTAGGACATCTCTTCCACTTCGCAAAGAAGAAGAATCTCGCGGGAAGCTACGGGCAAATCCTCGATTGCACTCTGTACCCTTTGCCAATCCGAGCGCTCAATGAGGATCGCTTCCGGCGTCTCGCTCACGCTCGCTGGTTCTGGTCCGTTCTCGTCCGAGTCAAGGGATACGGTCATTGTCGCTTTCAAACCCGTGCGTGAAGTCAAGAAAGTGTTTCGTAGGATGCGATACATCCAAGCCCGAAAGTTTGTCCCCGGCTGGTACGATGAAAACCCTCGTAAGGCCTTGGCATAGGTCTCCTGAACCAGGTCTTCGGTTTCGTCGCGATTCTGCGTCAGCCAGTAGGCGAAGTTATAAAGCCGATCGAAGAGTGGCATCGCCAATTCTTCGAAAGTATCGGATTGCGGCTCCGTTCCTGACACGTACACGAGAATAAAACTACCGTGGAGTGCGTTTATTCCCTACCTAGAGAAATAATTCTAAAGGAGGAGGGCACCTTCCTTGCTAGTCACCGTCCCGCAATTCCGTTCTGGCCTGCGTTCACGATCGACGGGGAATCAGCCGGCGGGATGCGAAGGATTCTTACCCCATCCTTGTCTTCGATCCTGAGCCTCACCGGACTTTTTTGTCTCGCTCCAACTCAGCCGGGAATAAAACGCGCTGATGCCAGTTATCCACTCCGAGCCTTCACATCAAGGAGGGGAGATGGCGGATAGAAAGCAAGATCTGATCGATCAGAGGTTCGAAGACCTCAACCACGATGGTGTTGACCGTCGTGGATTCCTGAAGTGCATGGCATGGGCGGGCACCGGCCTGGTCTGGACCATGAGCGGAGGCATCCCCGCGTCACGGATATTTGCGAGTGCTACCGGAAGCACGACGAAAAGCGCGGACTTCAACTTCGTCCAGATCAGCGATAGCCACATTGGTTTTGACAAGCCGGCCAACCCCGATGTCACAGCAACCCTGCAAGTTGCCATTCGCAAGATCAACGCTGTACCCGAGGTGCCCGACTTCATCGTTCACACGGGGGATCTCAGCCATCTCTCTAAGCCTAGTGAATTCGACACTCTCGACCAGGTCCTAAAGGGTGCCTCGGCCAAACAGATTTACTTCGTGCCTGGAGAACACGACACGCTCAACGATAATGGCGACCAATATCTTGAGCGATACGGAAAGGACACGAAGGGAACCGGCTGGTACAGCTTCGATCACAAAGGAGTTCATTTTGTAGGTCTGGTGAACGTGACCAACCTGAAGGCTGGCGGCCTTGGATCGCTTGGTCACGAGCAGCTTGAGTGGCTCGAGGATGATCTGAAGGGCCGATCCTCCAGCACACCGCTGGTGTTGTTCGCTCACATTCCGTTGTGGACGATTTATCCCGATTGGGGCTGGGGGACCGAGGACAGCGAACAGGCCCTGTCTTACGTCAAGCGCTTCGGTTCTGTGACTGTGCTCAATGGGCACATTCATCAGGTGATGCAGAAAATCGAAGGCAAGCTCTCGTTCCACACGGCGATGTCAACCGCCTTTCCTCAACCCGCTCCGGGAACAGCCCCCTCGGCGGGACCAATGCGAGTACCAGCCGACCAGTTGCGCAAAATATTGGGCATAACCGAGGTGAACTACTTGCTTAGCGGCAAGAGCCTCGCAGTTGTCGATTCGCCGCTCGAGCCCGCGAACTCTGCGACTTCGGTAGGTGAAGGCGCTTTAGGAAAGTAAGGCCGTTTGCCATGGCCTCATTGTCGTGCCGCGACGCATGGAACAACAGAAAGTTATCTCGACCAATTGTAGACAAGGAGAAATCATGAAAGCGATCAGAACCATCAGTCTCACGTGCGGCGTTTGGATGCTTCTCTCGGTCCTTGCGCCGACGACGGCCACCCGTGCATCGGCATCCTCGGGCCTACCACCTGGAGGCGCTCGACAGGTGTCCGCTTCTCAAAAAACATCGGCGGAATCGCGAACGGAAGTGCAGATCGACAATTTCACGTTTACTCCGGGCTCGATCATCGTGAAAGCCGGGACGCAAGTGACTTGGATCAACCATGACGACATTCCTCACACCGTCGACAGCACCGAGGGCAAGTTCAGGTCTAGTGCGCTCGACACGGACGACAAGTTCGACTTCCGCTTCACACAGCCGGGAGAATATCCGTTCTACTGTCGCATTCATCCGAAGATGACCGGCAAAATCGTCGTGCAGCCCTAGTGTCAGCCCACGAGGAAGGGAACTGGCAGCATGAACCAAGGCTCCGATTCCTGCAGAATGGGCTCAGACGATAGCAGGCGTCAGTTCGCTGACGCCAATACGAGGTGGGTGTTGGGTTGGCCTTGGGCCAACCCAATCCTGCGGTGATCGCTACTGCCCTAACTTCTTATAGTCGGCGTTAGTGGTGTTGACCTGGATATTCTTGGCCGGCGCATCGAGAACCGATTGCGACACATAGTTGGTACCACCGGGCAGGCTTGCGAAGGTCACCGCCAGCGACACGGGGTCATCCTTCGGGTTGTCCATGTAAGAATTCACATTAAAGCTGCGGAGCTTCTTCGCATTGGTGTCGAAACCCAACTTGACCAAATCGCCTTGTTTCTCGTAATTCTTGATATTCATCTCGGCTATGCCGTCGGCGGTTGGTGGTTGCACGGAAACGTTTCCCGCAGCCTGTGCCGCTTGGATTTTCTTTGGGTCTGGTGGCACGTATTCATGCACCAGTGCTTGCACTTGTTGCATGTAGTCCTTCAATTCGTCGACTTTCTTCTCAATCATCGCTTTCTTGATCTCGCCTCGTCTACCGCCGCCTCCACTTTGCTGCTGGGATTGTGAGTTCGCAGCGTTTCCGATCGGTGTCTTTTGTACCTTTCCGTCAGGACCGTATTGGCATTGGTTCTCCTCAGTTTTCTTCACTTCTCCCTTCAAACTAAGTTGCGTAGTTTCGGTCCAGGTGTACTGTTTGAGAGCAGCCTGATTCTTGGCGATGGACTCTTTAATTGCCGCCGCCAGCTTCTGCTTGGCGTCTGCCGGTGCTCCGGCTGTGTCCGATTGTGCTTGCACCAGTGTCGACAGCCCGATGAGTGTCAGAGCTGCCGTGGTGTTGACGATCCTCGATGCCCAAGAGGACTTGGTCTGAACCATATCGTTCCCCTTCCTTATCCTTTGTCTGGATCGGGAAATTGCCGACGATGAAGGTAATCCCTGAGTATGACTGGCGGTACTGTCAACAATTACAGGTTGCTGCCCGTAACTTGCCTGCTGAAGAATAGTATCCAGTTAACGTCGAAGCATGACGGTCTAGCTTTTGATTTAAAAATACTTGGACGATACTCTGATTTCCACGCCGACGCTGCGCAATCGAGGCAAAGGCTTCCCACGATGAATTTCTAACTAGGCCGATCCCCGGACTTCAGGCGACTCCGGGCGGGGGCATAGAGGTGTGGTGGTTTACCCCTCGAAGAGTCCCAGCCATGAGCTCTCCATCCCGTTCGGATCGAGGCAGGGATGCAGCTGCGTCATGAGCCGCTACCCGTGAATCTTCGTATCTCCCCTGGGAATCTAGTATCTGGGAATGTAGTATCGGGAGAAAACAGAGGCGGGAATGTATTTAGTCCTCACTGCTATTTGCGTTGTGGTGCTGTGCTTGGCGATCGTGCTTTGGACCAGGCGAGAGAGGGATCGAGATGAAGTGGAGCAGCACGCCATTACAGCAGAGGAACTCCACTCATTGTTGGAGTCCAAGCAGAAAGTACTTATCTTCGACGTTCGTCAGCCGCTCGACTTGTTGGCTCATCCTGAGATGATCCCCGGGGCACGGAGGATTCCACCGAACGAACTAGCAGAAAAGCCGTCCCTGATCCCCAAGGAAAAAGATGCGGTCGTCTACTGTACGTGTGGGGGTGAGAAAACCAGTCGAGAGATAGTGCACCGAGCTCTGGCCTTGCATTTTTTTCGGATCAAGTTCCTCAGAGGGGGATTAGGGGCTTGGAAAGCGAAAGGCTATCCGGTCGAGCCATACCGCGAGGCTTTTCACCTCTACGATCCAACCTTAGCAGCGCGCTCGGGGTGAAATATTCAACGATACTGCTCTCTGTTCTGAGCTTGGTCTCGTGAATGGCCTCGAATTTGCGACCGGTTAAGCCACACCTGCCTGCGGGTCAATTTTCAGTTGTCCTACTGCCGCGCGATCCGCCATGACCAGGGCGCGATCTCTGAGCACGCGGCCGGCAGGAATCGAAAGATCTCCGGCGTACAGGCGGGCTAGCATGGGAGCTTTTTCGCTCCCGGTCACGAGCCACAGCACGGACCGGGACCGATTGAGAATCGGAAACGTAAGCGTCATCCGTCGTCTTCCCTGGTAGACTCCCGTGAGCGCAACATCTGCGTCCTTTATGTTTGTCACTTGGTCTCCAGGGACGAGCGAGGCGGTGTGGCCATCCGGTCCGAGTCCTAAATGAACAAGGTCGAGCACGGGCGGCGAACCGGCGATACTCTGCAGAGTCCCAGCGTACCGAGCCGATGCGGCTTCCAAGTCGGGCGACTCTACCGGCATGGGATAGATGTGGTCAGGGCTCAAAGGTGCATGCTCGAGAAGACTCTCCTGTAAGTGAGTGAGATTTCTGTCGGGGTCTCCGGCTGGGGCGACTCTTTCGTCCACCTGTACTACGTGCACGGCATTCCACGGCACCTCTTCCTCGGCCAGAGCACGAAGCATAACCCAGGGAGTGTGGCCACCGCTAACGGCCATGACAAACCGCCCGCGGGCTGCGACTGCGGCCCTGGCCTCGGCGGCGACGTGAGTGGCCGCTTTTCGAGCGACCGCATCAGCATCGGCAAAAACTTCAATTTTCATCGAATCCCATCCTGACGGTTCCACGGGGCCTGTGATCCGGCCACACCAGAAGTTGACCGACGCTAGTCCGATTCCTGCTCACGCCGCCTCGCTTACGACGGCCCGTGTTGCCTGACCTACGATCGGATTCGACCAGCCTCCCGGTGGGGTGACGCGCCCAACTTCCTCAGGGCCCCAGCTATGGGGGGCATAGGGATAAATCGGCGTGTTCTTCTTGAGCACCGGATCCACGATGCGCCATGCTTCTTCCACATAGTCCTCGCGGGCGAACAGAGCCGCCTCTCCCTCCATGGCGGCTCCCAATAGTCGCTCGTAAGCGTCCATCTCACTGGCACGCGGCAGCTGGCTGGCTACCATTTCCCCGGTTTGAAGCGAGAAATGTTCGCTGGGAGCTAGCGACATCATCCCCATAGCAATGGTGACATCGGGACTTAGGCGGAGCCGAAGGTGGTTTTCGGTCAAGACTCTGTCGGGAATCAAGGTGGGAGGCTTACGAAACTTTCCCAGGATCTCCGTGCAGGTCACGGGCAAACATTTGCCGGCTCGAATGTAGAAGGGAATTCCTTTCCACCGCCAGGAATTGATTTCCAGCTTCAAAGCAGCGAAGGTTTCGGTTGGTGAGTCCTTGGCTACCCCTTTGTCGTTCCGATAGCCTCGGAACTGGCCACGCACCAGGTTCTTCTCTTCAATGGGCGGTATTGCTTTCAGTACTTTCACTTTTTCGTCGCGCACGGACTCACTGTCGGTGCGAACCGGTGGCTCCATAGCCAGATTCGACAAAACTTGGAAAAGGTGATTTTCGACCACATCACGGATGGTACCGGTCTGATCGTAGAAGGCTCCTCGATCCTCAACGCCAAACTCCTCTGCCATGGTGATCTCGACGCTCTCGATGTAGTTGCGGTTCCAGAAGGCCTCCACGAAAGTGTTGGCGAAGCGGAAGACCAGCATGTTGTCCACTGGCCGCTTGCCGAGGTAGTGGTCAATGCGAAAGACGTCTGCTTCGGCGAAGACCGAAAGCAGAACTTTGTTGAGATCCCGTGCTGAGTTCAAATCATGCCCGAAGGGTTTTTCGACGATAACCCGTGCTCCCTGGGCGCAACTCGATTGCGCCAGCTGTTTCACCACGGTTTCAAATAATCCCGGCGGGATGGCCAGGTAATGCGCTGGACAATGTGAGTCTTTGAGCTCTGTGCGAACAGCCACAAAGGTGGCCGGGTCTTGGTAGTCTCCGTCAACGTAGCGCAGCAAGTTGGCTAACTTCTCGAAAGCCGCAGGGTCTACGCCGCCGTGCTTTTCGAGGCTATCATGGGCCCGTGCCCGAAGTTGGTCGAGATTCCAACCGGCCTTGGCCACACCGATGACAGGTACGTCGAGGTGTCCACGCTTCACCATGGCTTGCAGCGCCGGGAAGATCTTCTTGTAGGCCAGATCGCCCGTAGCGCCGAAGAAAACGAGCGCGTCGGCGTCAGCATTGGTCATCGTTATCTCTCCCTCAAGCAGCCTCGGATTTTCCCTTCGGTTTCTCCAGGTGTCCGCCGAATCCGAAGCGCATGGCCGATAAGACTTTGTTGGCAAACTCTGCCTCGCCGCGTGAACTGAAGCGCTCGTAGAGAGAGGTCGTAAGAACCGGTGTAGGCACGGCTTCGTCGATTGCGGCTTTGATCGTCCATCGCCCTTCCCCCGAATCCGAGACTCGGCCTGCAAACTTCGTGAGGCCTGGGTCCTCGAGCAACGCGGCTGCCGTAAGGTCCAGCAGCCACGAGGTGATCACGCTCCCACGGCGCCACACTTCGGCGATGTCCCGGAGATCGAAAACGTATTGATAGTGCTCGGGATCGCGCAAAGGTGTAGTTTCGGCGTCTATCTTACCTTCTTGCTGCCCGACGTTAGCCGACCGTAGCACGGCTAACCCTTCGGCGTAGGATGCCATGACCCCGTACTCAATTCCATTGTGAACCATTTTGACGAAGTGGCCGGCACCGTTTGAGCCACAGTGCAGGTAGCCTTGTTCGGCTGTGCCCCCGAGCTTCTCGCGACCAGGGGTGCGAGGTATGTCTCCTATGCCGGGCGCGAGCGTCGCGAAGATTGGATCCAGGTGCTGTACCACATCCTTTTCTCCGCCAATCATCATGCAGTATCCCCGTTCGAGACCCCATACCCCACCGCTCGTGCCTACGTCCACATAGTGGATGCCTTTGGCGGCGAGTTCCCGTGCCCTACGGATGTCGTCCACATAGTAAGAATTCCCGCCGTCGATGAGAATGTCGCCGGCCTCAAGATGAGGTACCAGGTCAGCAATGGTCGTGTCGACAACGGCGGCAGGAACCATGAGCCACAGCGCTCGCGGTTTGGTGAGTTTTTTCACCAGATCCGGAAGAGATGCCGCCCCGACCGCGCGATCGTTGACTAGTTCGCCGACCGTTTTTTGTGATACGTCAAACACAACGCACTCGTGCCCCTTCTTGATCAGTCGTCGTGTCATGTTGGCACCCATTCGTCCCAGTCCTATCATTCCAAGCTGCATAAGGTCTCCTCTTCCTCGTGTGAAGCGATCGCAAACCTGCTCTGCTCAACGGGCTCTGTAGCGTGCCCCGCGGCGCACAACATTGTAACGGCGGCGGCTACCCTCAGTCTGGCCAAGATCGACGAACCGGCGTTCCCGGCTGCGACGGACCGCGGAGCGATGACCCATCCATGCCTCCGTCCGCTCCCGGTTCGACCTTCGGGTCGGGTGCGAATCGTTTCCAGCCGCCGGTTGGCGAGCGCCGTCATTGCGACTCCTTAAGCTGGCGGTAACGTCCAATCAAGCTGTTGGTGGAACTGTCGTGCTTGAGCATGGGCTGAGCATTGTTCTCAAGTTCCAGAATGATGCGTTGGGCCAAAACCTTGCCCAGCTCGACACCCCACTGGTCGAACGAATCAATGTTCCAGAGAACGCCTTGTGTGAACACTGAGTGTTCGTACAGGGCGACAAGCTTGCCCAAGGTTGCGGGAGTAAGCTGCTCCGCCAGAATCGTGTTGGATGGCCGGTTGCCTTCGAACACCCGGTGTGGCACGAGCCAGTCTGGTGTGCCATCGGCCTTGACTTGCTCCGGCGTCTTGCCGAACGCGAGCGCCTCACTCTGGGCGAAAACATTGGCCAGGAGCATGTCATGATGCCGGCCAAGCCGATTCAACGGCTTGCCAAAGGCAATGAAGTCGCAAGGGATGAGCCGGGTTCCTTGGTGGATCAATTGGTAGAACGAGTGCTGTCCGTTGGTTCCTGGTTCGCCCCAGTAGATAGGGCTGGTGTCGCGAGTGACCGCCTTCCCAGCGAGCGTGACATGCTTTCCGTTGCTCTCCATGGTCAACTGCTGCAGATATGCCGGGAAGCGTTTGAGATACTGCTCGTAAGGCAAGACGGCCACGGTCTGGGCGCCCAAGAAATCGTTGTACCAAACGGCGAGTAGGCCCATGAGGACCGGCAGGTTGACCGCGAAAGGGGTGGTGCGAAAATGCTCATCCATTTGGTGAAAGCCGTCCAGCATGGCCCGAAAATTATCCGAGCCGATGGCAACCATGGTCGAAAGGCCGATCGCAGAATCCATGGAATAGCGACCGCCGACCCAGTCCCAGAACTCAAACATGTTGGCCGTATCGATACCGAACTTCGCCACCTCCGTGGCATTGGTCGAAACCGCGACGAAATGCTTTGCCACCGATCCTTCGCCTCCTCCCAGGCCGGCGATTGACCAGCCGCGAGCTGTTCGGGCATTCGTCATGGTCTCGAGTGTGGTAAAGGTCTTGGAAGAGACGATGAACAGGGTTTCCGCCGGGTCGAGGTCCCGTACCGCTTCCGCGAAGTCGGTGCCGTCGATGTTCGAAACAAACCGAAAGCGCAGGGCGCGGTCGGAGTAGTACTTGAGCGCCTCATAGGCCATCACCGGCCCCAGATCAGAACCGCCTATCCCGATGTTCACGACGTTAGAAATGCGTTTTCCGGTATGACCTTTCCACTCGCCGCTCCGTATCCTGGCGGAGAAATCGGTCATCTTGTCGAGCACTGAATGAACCTCGGGCACCACGTTCTTTCCATCAACGAGAATGGAAGCGCCTCTTGGCGCGCGCAGGGCCACGTGCAACACCGCCCGCTTCTCGGTGACGTTGATCTTCTCTCCGCTGAACATGGCGTCGATTCTCGCTCGCAGGTCCGATTCCTCGGCGAGCTGAAGAAGCAGCCTCAGGGTTTCATCGGTAACCCGATTCTTGGAGTAATCAAGGTAAAGGCCGACGGCCTCGACTGCCATGCGCTGGCCGCGTTTCGGATCGTCCGCAAAAAGCTGTCGCAGGTGTAACTTCGAAACCGTCTTGTAGTGCGCCGCGAGTGCGGTCCATGCTGCTCGTCGGGCCGCTGACCGTTTTGCCAATGGTTGAATCTGTGTTGCCATGCTCATACTCCTTTCCTCTAGTGCCAGTACTCAATCGGCTAGATGTGGTTTGCCCGGACCTTAACTGACGGCCTTCAGACTGTCGTTCTTGCCAAGCGAGGCGGCCTTGGCGGAAATCACGGCCAGCAAGTCATTCCACGACTTTACAAAGGACTCCGCTCCCTCCTCCTGAAGCTGCGCGGCCAAAGCGTCGACGTCGATGCCTGCCTGGGCGAACTGCGCCAGCACCTGCTCGCAGTTGCCGCCGTCGACCGGCAACAGCTCGCCTAATTCGGTGTGTGTAGCTAGGGCTTTTAATGTGACCTCCGGCATCGTGTTCACGGTGAAAGGCGCGGCCAGGGCCTTGACGTAGAGAATGTCGGAGGCCTTGGGATCTTTGGTGCCCGTGCTGGCCCACAACAGACGTTGTGGACGACCGCCGAGGTTGTACATGCGCTGCCAGCGCGGCGAGCTGAGGAGAGCGCTGGCCGCCTTGTAGGTGCGTTTGGCGATGGCGATGCCAAGTTGGTCGCGTAGCTTCTCCGGCACCTTGCTGGCCACCGCGACGTCCCAGCGGCTGACGAAGAGCGAAGCGACGGAGCCGACACGGGGATTGAGACCAGCCTCGATCCGACGCTCGATGCCGCGCAAGAAAGCCTCAGCCGCCGCCAAGTACTGCTCGCGTGAGAGCAAAAGGGTGACATTAATGGGTATGCCCGCAAAGATCGCCTCCTCGATCGCGGGAAGACCTTGCTTGGTGCCCGGAATCTTGATCAGTAAGTTGGGTCGCCGTGCCTGGGCAAACAAGGCTTTGGCGGCAGCAAGGGTGCTGGTCGTGTCGTAGGCGAGAAGAGGCGATACTTCGAGCGAGACCCAGCCATCCACTCCATTCGTGTTTTCGTGAATCGGTCGAAACAGATCCGCGGCCCGAATGAGATCCTCAATGGCCAACTCGAAGAAAAGGGCTTCCCCCGACTTGCCTTGCTTTGATTTCTCAGTGATCGTCGAGTCATACGTTGTGCTGTTCTTGATCGCATGATCGAAGATCGTCGGATTCGAGGTGAGTCCGGTAATCGAAAACTCGTCGATGTATTGTTTCAGGGTGCCGCTGTTCAGAAGTTCACGGGTGATGTTGTCGAGCCACAGACTCTGGCCCTCGTCGTGAAGAAGTCGGGTTGCTTTCATCTTGTCACCTCGTCGGCTGTAAACGGGTCGGTTCTGGCTTGATTGATGATGCTGGCCTGTCCGTTCGGGAGCACGTGCTGGGTGTCGTTCCATAGCCGGATCGCCGGCTGCGAGAGGCTGTTTTCGTAACCGAGTGTGCTTAGGCTTGCCGTGCTCAACACCAGAAATCTGCCGTTGATTGGCTCGATCCCAACCCAGCGTGTGGCCAGCACGCGGAGAAAATGTCCGCTGGAAAAGAGCAGAACATTTCCTGCAACCGCGCGCACACGCCTGACCACGCGATCCGCTCTCGCGGCGACATCGAGGGGGGACTCCCCGCCCGGGCAGCCGTCGCGAAACAGCTGCCAGTCCGGGCGCTCTCGATGGATATCAACCGTGCGACGGCCTTCATACTGGCCATAATCCCATTCGACCAAGTCAGGGTCAGTGGCGGCCACGGCTCCGAACCCGGCTAGTTCGCAGGTCCGCATGGCCCGGCGCAAAGGACTGGTGAACACTTTCGCGAATTCGATGCCGCTCAGCCGCTCCGCCAGCCTGCGTGCATTGAGTTCCCCACGCTCGGTGAGGGGCAGATCAGTTCGACCTGTGTGCTGACCGGTAAGTGTCCAAGCGGTTTCACCGTGTCGGGCAAGGTAGACGACAGGGAAAGTCTCGCTCATACACTACTCCTTCCTAGTCGTTCAGACTTTCCAGCCCGGAGGTGGCAGCTCCGAGCAACGCTGCGCGCGTGGTGACGAAGTGAATGGAAAAGCGGTAGTCCTGTAGCGTCCCACAGGCACCAAGCGATGCCACCAGCCCAGTATACCCCGCCCGCCGCGAAACCTTCAGAGCGAGATGTCTCCCAATTGTGTTAGTAACACCGGGCTGGGTGTTCCGCAATGGTCGGCAGTTTGCCCATCGTAATACACCAACACGAACACCAAGGCCGTACCGCCGAGGTTAGGATCAGGAACGAAATGAGGGCAAGGAACTGAGCAACTGGCTTGCACCGTTCCACAGGATCTGCACGCCGATACACACCAGGAGGAATGCGGAGAGCTTGAGCATCACGTTCATCCCGGTCGGGCCCATGATTGCCCCAAGCCGGTCGGCGAAACCATAGCAGAAATAGATGGTCAGCGCCACGATAGCCGAACCGATGGCCGCCGTGACAATGGCCAGCAGGTTGGCTCGCCAGTGGTGCGGTTCGTTCGCCCCGAGAGTGATCGCAATCGAGATTGAGCCCGGGCCGACCGTCAGCGGCAGTGTCAGCGGGTAGAAGGCATCCTTAAGAACATCAGGGCATTTGACTGACCCTCTGACGGCGTTGCGATCTTTCTCGTCCTTCTGTCCCAACATTACCCAGCCTGTCGAAATCACGATCAAGCCGCCTCCCACTTGCACCACGGGAAGCGAAATTCCAAAGAACGAAAGCACATGCGATCCGACGGTGAAGGACGCGACCAGGAGTATGAAACTATCGATCGCGATGCTGCGGGCCAGTAGTTTCCGCGTCTGCGCAGAGTAATCTCTGGTAAGCGAGAGGAAGACTGGACTTCCTCCAATCGGATCTACGATGGGAAAAAGTGCGCTCACGACGAGGAGAATGCTCTTTGCGGCTTGCATCATCAATCTAGACTTAGCCTCAGGGTGATCCATTGTCTCTTAACATTGAGTCTCAGACAACCAGCCGTGACAACCACAAGCGTTGGTCGGGGGCGGCACATGAAACGCAGCCTCTCATACCTGCAAGCTAGTGGCGAAACATTCGGGCGATTCGGTACGCCCTGGGTCATCGGTACCCTGTATCCTTGCGGATGCTTGCTCCGCGATGTCTAATCGAACTGCCGTTGACTCAACTGGACGAATGCCGTGAATACAATCCAAAGTCGTCAGGCGAAACTTCATTTCGCAGTTGCACTGGTGGTGATGATTGCTTGTCTCAAGGGCAGTCCCCAGCAAACCGCGTCGCCTCCATCGGCTCGGAAGGCGGGCTGGACTCTGACCTGGAGCGATGAGTTCAACGGCGCCGACGGCTCTTCTCCCGATCCGACAAAGTGGCTGGTGGAGAGCGGGGGAAACGGCTGGGGAAACGACGAGCTCGAATACTACACTCCCCGACGCCAAAACGTTCGCCAGGAAAACGGCAATCTGGTGATCGAAGCCATCAAGGAGACATTTGCTGGTCCCGATGGAGTGCGGCGCGAATATACATCGGCGCGGCTCAAGACCCAAGGGCGATTTGGTCAGCGCTATGGCCGGTTCGAGGCACGGATTCAAATTCCTGCTGGGCAAGGGATGTGGCCTGCATTTTGGCTGCTGGGCGATGACTTTTCCACAGCCGGCTGGCCGAATTGCGGAGAAATAGACATCATGGAAAGTATTGGCTCCGAACCCTCCACGATCCGAGGCAGTCTGCACGGTCCCGGATACATTAATTTCAATCCGCTGACCACCGCTTATAGGCTTCCCAGGGGCCGGTTCAGCGACGGGTTCCACGTTGTTGCGATCGAGTGGGAGCCGCAAGTCGTCCGTTTCTACGCCGACGACCACCTCTATGCAGCCAAGACACCGGAGGATCTACCGCCGGGCAAACGCTGGGTATACGACCATCCGTTTTTTGTCATCCTAAATCTTGCGGTTGGCGGAAATTGGCCAGGCAGTCCGGATGGTTCAACGGTTTTCCCCCAGCGCATGCTGGTGGACTACGTTCGGGTGTATTCGCGGCTGCCGTGACTGTCGGTTCCGGGTTCTCGTGCCTTCGGCAAGGTGCAAATCAGTACCGGCTTGGAGTACCCTATCCGAACGTTCCAAGAGTGCTGTATACGGAGTGTTTCAGTCGAGGGCCTGGGCGAGTTTAAAGCGCCACCATGGGCTTTGGCAAGAACAGAAGGATCGGGTGAATAAAATGAACTCGCCCGAGGTGAAGTCAAGTCCCCGCGTTGAGCGACCACCAGATGCGAAAGAGTCAGCGGTCGATTACCCGCAAGGAGAACTCAAATGGCAAAGAGACAGAGTGATAGAACTACGAAAAGCATCAGTGCGCAACCCCGTCTCCACCAACGGGCACGTGAAATCCAGCCCTACGGAACGGTCAGCCACATGCTGCCACTTGAACTGGAAGAACCCGTTCGACTGGAGATGACCGAACAATTGAATCAACTGCTGGCCAATACTATGACGCTTCGTGACTTGTACAAGAAATCTCATTGGCAGGTTGCCGGTCCGACGTTTTATCAGCTGCACTTACTCTTCGACAAGCATTACAACGAGCAAGTTGAGCTAGTAGACTCAATTGCCGAGCGGATTCAACTGCTGGGCGGCGTCAGCCTGGCGATGGCCGCTGACGTTGCGGAGACCACGCAAATCGAGCGGCCGCCTCGTGGCCGGGAAGAAGTCCCAGTTCAATTGTCGCGATTGCTGGACGCCCACCAAATCATCATTCGCCATGTTCGAACGCTCGCACGACGTGCGTCTGAGCTTGGCGATGACGGCACAAATGATCTGGCCGTCAGTGAAGTACTCCGTACCAACGAGCTTCAGGTTTGGTTTCTGAGCGAGCACCTGGTCGATGTGCCGTTGGTCGAAGCAAAGGAACCACCAGCGACTACCAGCGCAGCGTAGCGGGTGTGCTTCGGCCCGGCCGGGATCTCAGCGGCTAGACCGAAGCCCGCAGGCGATACACTTGGGCGGAGATGCGTTGCGACAAGTACTTCGCGATCCTAGGTTACGACAAACCGAGAGCGAGTGCACTGCGGAGAACGACCGGTGCGCACCGGGTCGACCGGAAACAGCACGCGTGCCTTCTATGAACATGCCGATGACGGCCACCCTTCCCCCAGCTACCTTGTTCAGCTTCTTCTCCGAAGGAAACTGGGTTTAGATTGAACATGGTCGAGAACCTCCGGCGAATGGTCGCCCGGCATGCGTCGCAAGAGTAGTCGAGATGGACGGCCTGTCCTGGTAGGGAGGAAATGTGCCGATGGACGCAGGGCAGAAACCGGACTTGCGCGATGCACTGGCTGCGGAGCGAACTTTCCTTGCCTGGATTCGGACCGGTCTGGCCCTGATGGGGTTTGGTTTTGTGGTGGCACGATTCGGTCTCTTTCTGCAGCAACTCCAGGTCATCGAGCACGCTCCGCCACCCCCCTCTTACGGGCTGTCGTTGTGGTTCGGCACCGCGCTGATGGTGCTGGGAGTGCTCGTGAATCTTCTCTCCGCCTGGCATCATCTTCGACTGATCCGGGAGCTCGACCGGGGAGGCCCCGTGGCGATTCGTCCGTCGATCCAGGCGATCTTCATCGCCCTGTTCCTGGCTTTGCTTGGACTTGCGATGGCGAGCTATCTGGTCTCTGTGCACGCTTCCGCGAACCTACATTCTGAAAACAACGAGGCGAAAACCATGAGCGCGACAACCACCCAAGGGATCATCGACAAGCCGAGCAATCACTCCGTCGAGCAAACGGTGGATAAGGCCAAGAATATTCTGCAAGCTAAGGGAGTCACGCTGTTCGCTCTGATCGACCATAGCGGAGAAGCCAGCAAGGTGGGCATGAAAATGCCTCCCACCAAGCTGTTACTCTTCGGCAACCCCAAAGCTGGTACTCCACTAATGCTGGCGGCACCGAGTAGCGCGATCGATCTTCCGCTTAAGCTTTTGATCTGGGAGGATACTCAAGGCAAGGTCTGGGTCAGTTATAACAGCCCTGCGTACTTGCAGGAGCGGCACAACCTCCCCCCGTCCCTGCTGCAAAACATCGCAGTGGTCGAAACCCTCGCGACAGAGCTTGGGAAATAGAGCGAAATAGTAGGTCGACAAATTTCACCAGGTGCAAGTTGGCATACGGACCTGAGGCATTCGCCGGGCACGACGCACGCGACGATGACTGAAATTGTTTAGGAGTGTGTACTATGGCGCTGTTTGTTAGTGACCAACCAGAATGCTGGCCGACGCTGCGGCTCGATTCGTGGAAGGACACCTATGCAACACTCCACATGTGGACCCAGATCGTGGGTAAGGTTCGGCTGAGCCTGACGCCGGTGTTGAACCACTGGTGGAATGTTCCGTTGTATGTAACGGCGCACGGTCTGTCTACCTCGCGAATTCCGTATGGCGACAGGTCATTCGAACTGTGGTTCAACTTCCTACAGCATCAGCTTGTGCTGGAGACCAGCGAAGGAGTCTGGAAGACGCTGCCGCTGATACCGCGCTCTGTGGCCGATTTCTACCAGGAATTCAGGAACTTGCTTCGCTCCGCCGGGATTGAAGTCAAGATCTGGCACATGCCGGTTGAGATTCCCAATCCGATACCTTTCGACCAAGATCGAGTGCACGCATCCTATGATCCCGGTGCGGTAGAGAAATTCTGGCGCATTCTGTTGTCAGTAGATTCTGTCTTCAACCAGTTCCGGTCGGCATTCGTCGGCAAATCCAGCCCCGTGCATTTCTTTTGGGGAAGCTTCGATCTGGCGGTCAGCCGCTTCTCGGGTCATCGAGCTCCGGAACGACCCGGTGCCGATGCAATGACCCGAGAGGCGTATTCTCACGAGGTAAGCAGTGTCGGTTTTTGGCCCGGCAGCGGCGATATCAAAGACGCCGCATTTTACTCTTACACCGTACCCGAACCGCCAGAGTTTAAAGATGCACGCCTTCGGCCGGATGCCGCCTTCTACCACCCACAGCTTAGCGAATTCATTCTGATGTACGAGGAAGTTCGGAAGGCCAAGTCGCCCAGCACGGCGTTACTCGATTTTTGTCAGAGCACCTATGAAGCCGGGGCCAGCCTCGGCAATTGGGATCGTGCGGCGCTGGAAAGACCGTTGCCCAGAGCGGTATGCGGTGATGCGAGGGGAGAATAACCATGGCGATTGAATGTACGCATCTCAACCAAGTCAAGATTACCCAGACAAAGGAACACGTCTGTGCGGAATGCGTGAAATTAGGGGACACGTGGGTTCATTTGCGCCTGTGTCTGGAATGCGGGCACGTCGGCTGTTGCGATTCCTCGAAAAACAAGCATGCTACGAAGCATTTTCATCACACCCGGCATCCCTTGATCCGTTCGATTGAACCCGGAGAGGCATGGGTCTGGTGCTATGCCGACGAAGTATTCCCGGGAGAGCTGATGGGACAGACCATTGTTCCCATGGCGGGATGAAAGGTGAAGCACAATTGGTGCGATCGGCTTCACCACTGATCGGAACAACCGGAGAATCGAGACAGGAGGCAAAGTGCCAGACATTCTCGGCCTACATCACGTGACCGCGATTGCCGATGATCCTCAACAGAACCTGGATTTTTACGCAGGTGTACTTGGCTTGCGTCTGGTGAAGCTGACCGTCAATTATGATGATCCGACAACCTACCATCTCTATTACGGTGACGGGCAGGGGCACCCGGGAACAATCATGACTTTCTTTCCCTGGCCGGGCGCGATCGCCGGTCGCATCGGTACGGGACAGTTGACGGTCACGTCCTTTGCCGTTCCCGAGAACTCCCTTGGCTATTGGAAAAGCCGGTTGGCAGAGGAGGGGACGTCGGTGCAGCAAGCGAGGTCGGAATTTGACGAACAGCTCCTGTTCTTCACCGACCCGGACGGACTGCAGCTAGAACTGGTCTCCACATCGCGAGCGAACCCCGACAACGTGTGGAGTCGCAGTCCGGTACCGATGGACTTTGCCATCCGCGGCTTCCATCACGTGACACTGTCTGAAAATGGCTACGAAAGGACGGCGTCCTTGCTCACCGATACTCTTGGCTTCCGGCGTATCCGTGAACACGGGGCGCGCTTCCGGTATGCCGCGAGCACAGGCCTTCCCGGCACGGTGGTGGATCTGGTCTGTGCTCCTGAAGGTCGTCCGGGCCGGGTCGCGGTAGGCACCGTACATCACGTCGCTTGGCGCACGCCGACGGATGAGCAGCAAGCGAAATGGCGGGAGACTGTGAAGAACTTGCAGTTCAACGTGACGCCGATCATCGACCGCACCTACTTCCATTCCATCTACTTCCGCGAGCCCGGCGGAGTACTGTTCGAGATTGCGATCGATCCCCCCGGCTTCGCGGTCGACGAGCCCGCCAACGCCCTCGGTTCTTCGTTGGTGCTCCCACGCTGGCTCGACAGTGAGCGCAGCGAGCTGGAACGAGTTCTTCCGCCGGTCCGCCTGCCGAAACTAAATGGAGGTCAAGCTGATGCCGCCGATTGAGGATCTGGGCTTCATCCACAAGTTTGTACCCGCTCGACCACCTGTTCCTCATCCTGTGACACTCCTCTTGCTGCACGGCACCGGAGGTGATGAGAACGATCTCTTGCCCCTGGGAAGCGAACTGTGGCCGAGCGCCGCTCTGCTGAGCGTGCGAGGCAAAGTCTCGGAGAATGGCATGCCCCGCTTCTTTCGACGCTTCGCCGAAGCGGTCTTCGATGTGGAGGACCTTAAATTCCGGACGGACGAGCTGGCGCAGTTCCTGGAAGCGGCGGTTGCGCGATACGAGTTCAAGACTAAGAGGTTGATCGCCGTTGGCTATTCCAACGGAGCCAATATCGCGGCTAGCCTGATTCTGCTGCATCCCCATTACCTCGCAGCCGCCGTGCTGTTCCGAGCCATGGTGCCGTTCCCACCCGACATTATTCGCGATTTTAGTAATCTTTCCATTTTCATCGGTGCGGGTGATCAAGACCCGATTGTTCCCCGAAACCAGCCCCAGGAACTCGCGGCTATTTTCGAAAGCGGTGGCGCCGACGTAACCCTGTCATGGCGTCGGGGAGGGCACGAACTGGGCGCCGATGATATCGCAACGGCCAAAGCCTGGTTATCCGAAGAGAGTGTGAGAAAGAGAGTGGCGGCATAACATGGATTGCGCTTTAGCCGGAGGTTAGTGGAGCTCTGGCCAAGGTATAAGGAAAGGGAAGCCGAACAACATGACTAAGGATGGATTGACGATAGTTGGCCTTGGAGGATCGCTGGCACTTCGCTCGAGCAGCCTAGCTGCGCTAAGAATTGCCTTAGAAGGGGCGGCAGAAGCAGGCGCAGCGACGGAGCTTCTCGACATTCGGCAACTTTCTCTTCCCATGTATGATCCTGCCGATGAGAATCCTCCGGATTCGGTCCGCAGGATGTGTGATCGGATCCACGCGGCCGATGGGCTCATCTGGAGTAGTCCCATGTACAACGGCACGATAAGCGGTTCGTTCAAGAATGCGCTGGATTGGCTGAAGCTGCTGGGCGACCGCAATCCAGCCTACCTGACGGACAAAGTGGTCGGCCTCATCAGCACCGCCGGCGGTGTGCAAGGCCTCCAGGCCGTCAACACGATGGAGTTCGTTGTGCGCGCACTCCGTGGCTGGGCAGTCCCCCTGGTCATGCCGATTGCGCAAGCGTGGAAAGCATTTGACGAGCGCGGTATTCCACAGGACAGCCAGCTGACCGAACAACTGCACGCGCTAGGAAGAGAAGTGGTCCGGGGTTCGTGTCAGTTCGCGCTGGAACCGCCAACCAAGGACGATGCTGCAAGAGCGGAGGCCGAGATTAGCCCGTTGAGTGACCAGGAAGCTAAGTCCGCATAGCTTCACCACGGTTAGGAAGTAACGTCTGCACCCGCTTCAAGCCGTGTAGTCTACGCTAGCGCCAGACTGCCTGACTCGGTCCCGAGAGGGCCCGATCCAGGTAGGTGGCAGCGCTGATCAGCGCCAGGTGGGTGAAGGCCTGCGGGAAATTGCCTAAATGCCGTCCGTTCTGGCCAAGTTCCTCCGAATAGAGCCCGAGATGGTTGGCGTATCCCAAGAGTTTCTCAAATAGCAATTCGGCCTTCTCCAAATCGCCGGCGCGCGCCAGGCATTCAATGTACCAGAACGAGCATGCGGTGAAACTACCCTCTCCTCCTTGAATGCCATCCACATGGGTTCGCTCCGCCTCATAGCGGTAGACGAGAGTGTCTTCGACCAATCGTCCTTCGATCGCCTTCATCGTCGATTGCCACATCGGATCTACCGGGCTGATGAACCGCATCAGTGGCATAAGCAGGGTGGACGCATCCAGATCCTTCGTGCCCTTCGACTGCACAAACGACTGCAAATCGTCATTCCAGAAGTTCGTAAAGATATCGTTTCGAATCTCGTCGCGAGTATTCAGCCAAGAATCGAGTGGTCCAGAAAGCGAGCGTTTCTGGGCGAGCCTTAGTGCACGGTCGAAAGCCACCCAGCACATCAAGCGCGAGTGGAGGAATTCTCGCGGGCCTCCGCGAACCTCCCATATTCCCTCATCCGGGCGCTGCCAATTCTTGCCTAACCAGCCAAGCATGCGTTGTACATCCTGCCACTCGCCATAGGAAATCGCGTCTCCGTACTTGTTTGCCAGATAGATGGAGTCCATCAATTCGCCGTAGATATCCAATTGCAGCTGTTGATAGGCAGCGTTCCCGATACGCACTGGGCTCGAATGCTCGTACCCTTTGAAATGATCTAGCCTCATCTCATCCAGCATCCGTCTGCCATCCACGCCGTACATTACCTGCAACGGTCCCCGCTCCACATCATCCCTGAGCCGTCCCTTCAGACCTCTCAGCCATTCGATGAAGGCCTC
This sequence comes from Terriglobales bacterium, assembly GCA_035623335.1. Taxonomy (GTDB): domain Bacteria; phylum Acidobacteriota; class Terriglobia; order Terriglobales; family Acidobacteriaceae; genus JAFAGX01. The sequence goes on along the minus strand of DASPTQ010000090.1, from coordinate 18,453 downwards.
TGCTTCGCTGACAAAGCCCAGGCGGATCAGAGCGTAAAGCGTGAATGTCGCATCGCGCAACCAGGTATAGCGATAGTCCCAGTTGCGCATCCCGCCGATTTGTTCTGGCAAGGAGAAGGTGGGCGATGCAATCAGTGATCCATAACGCCGGCTGATTAGTAGCTTCAAAACCAGCGCCGAACGGTTGACCATTTCCCGCCATCGGCCTCTGTAGTTCGACTTGGCGATCCAGCCTTTCCAATACCGAGCCGTTTCCTGAAAGCGCTGATCGAGAAGCTCCATCTCAGGCTGTTCTCCGCGAGGACGAACGCCACCGAAAACGAACGCCACCTTCTCGCCAGCCCGAAGGGTGAAGGCCGACACCGCATCTTGGGCTTCTTTCCGCATGGCAATAGTGGAATAGAGCGCTAGGGGTGAAACCGTGCTGTGAGCGGGTGAGAAAATAGCTGTGCGATCTTCGATCGTCAGAGTATGCTCGCACCTTGCATACTCAAACCGCGGCTGGCACTTCATTTTGAAATCGACCTGGCCTCGGATCACGGCTACGTGTCGGATAATCTCATTCGGTTGTTCCCCGTTCAAGGCAATCGGCATATAGTCGGTCAATTCGGCCACACCCTCTTCGGCCAGAAACCGAGTAAGTAAAATATTCGTCTCCGGCAAATAGAGCTGCCGAACCCGCCGTTCCTGGAGTTGCGGTTGAATCTGAAAGCAGCCACCTCGCGCGTCGTCAAGCAACGCCGCGAAGACCGTGGGAGAATCGAAATCTGGAAAACAGAGAAAATCGATCGAGCCGTTCCGACCCACAAGCGCCATCGAGCGCATGTTGCCGATAACGCCATAATCTTCAATTGGTTCGAAGCTCATACTGACGGGCCAGTTTCAAATTTCGTGGCCGGAAGCGAACCTAAGGCTTGGTTGGGGCTTCGCTCCGGCGGGCTCCCAACAAATGTCTGGTGAGCCTATCATGAACGATCAATGTCGCGCCATGCTTCGGGACGAATCGACCTCAACCGGGACAGCGACCGCAATCGCGAGGCAATAGCTCCAGTGTAACTTTCTTTGAGGCTTAGGAATCCAATACCAGAGTTGGGGTTCGGGAAAGAACCGCATGGAGAGTGCTACAAGAATCAAGCAGCAGAGGACTAAGGTAACGTAGGGTGGAACGAACCGAATGCTGATCTACTTGCTAGCCTTTGTGGGCGGTGTGCTGACGATTCTCAGTCCTTGCATTCTTCCCGTACTACCGTTTGTATTTGCCCGCGCGGATCAGCCGTTTCGCCGTGCCGGACTACCTTTACTGGTGGGAATGGCCCTGACCTTTTCCCTGGTGGCAATCGCCGCTGCGTTTGGTGGGCATTGGGTGGTACGCCTAAATCAAGGTGGCCGCTATGTGGCAATGCTGATCTTCCTGGTTCTGGGCGTGAGCCTTTTATTTCCTTCTGTGGCTGAAGTCTTGGCTCGTCCTTTCGTGCGCTCAGGCAATCGGCTTCAGAGCAGCCCGGCAGCGGGGAATGGAATTGGAAAGTCGTTCGTCTTGGGAATCTCAACCGGTCTGCTGTGGGCCCCGTGCGCGGGCCCGATATTGGGGTTAATCTTGACAGGCGCCGCTTTGCAGGGCCCGGGGGCGCGCTCTTCTTTTCTCTTGTTATCTTTTGCCTTAGGGGCCGCGACTTCCCTGGGAATCGCGCTGTTCGCCGGCAATCGAGTGTTCTCCGTTATGAAGCGTTCTTTGTCGTTTGAGATCTGGATCCGCCGTGCCCTGGGCGGTGCCGTAATCATGGGAGTGGTTGCTATTGCGCTCGGCTGGGACACGAACTTGCTAACTAAGTTTTCGTTCGTGAATACCGCGAAAGCGGAAGAGCATCTAATTGGGGCGTTACATCCAGAGCCACCAGCAGTTCTAACAACTAGTGCAGCCGAGCCGCAGGTCCCTCTGGCCGATGAAGGACCTTTACCCGATTTGGGAGGTGCCGTGGGATGGCTGAACTCGGCTCCGCTAAGCAACAAGTCCCTTCGGGGCAAGGTCGTAGTGATCGACTTCTGGACCTACTCCTGCATCAATTGCCTGCGGGCACTGCCTTATGTGGAGGGTTGGGCAGCAAAGTATAAGGATGCCGGCCTGGTGGTCATCGGCGTGCACACACCGGAGTTTGCCTTCGAGAAGGAGCGCACCAACGTGGAGAAGGCGGTGCGGGACTTGAAGATTACTTATCCGGTTGCCATCGACAGCGACTACAGAATTTGGGAAGCATTCAACAACCGATATTGGCCGGCCCACTATTTCATCGATGGCAAAGGCCGAATTCGGTATCACCACTTTGGTGAGGGCGAATACGACTTGTCGGAACGGGTCATTCAAGAACTTCTGAAGGAAAACGGGACACAACTACTGTCTGTCAGTGGCACCACTGTCCCGGGTGTCGGTGCGGAGGCGGCTGCGGATGTTGCCGATGTCCGTTCGCCGGAAACCTACATCGGCTACCACCGGGCGGAGCACTTTGCCTCCCAGGAGACGATCGCGAAGGATTCGCGCAAAACCTATACTCCGCTCCCTAGACTCTCGCTTAATCAGTGGGCTCTCAGTGGGACTTGGAAGGTCGGCGAAGAGAGCGCCGTACTGCAGACGGCTCCGGGGAAGATTGCCTTTCGTTTTCACGCACGTGACCTGCATCTAGTCCTCGGAACCACGAAAGAGGACAAGCCGGTCCGTTTCAAGGTGACGGTGGACGGCACACCGCCAGGCGAAGATCACGGTGTTGATACCGATACGAACGGATTCGGCAAGGTTCAAGGTCACCGGCTCTATCAGCTCCTTCGGCAGAAGGGCACGGTCGAGGACAGAACCTTCGAAATTGAGTTCCTTGATCCCGGAGTGCAGGCCTTTGCCTTTACCTTTGGTTGATGGTGGCGAAGGGGAGGATTGCTGCCGCCTTGTCGCCGTGGGAACTCGGTTGGGGAGGCGTGAGGGTTGGCAGAAAGCGCCACATGACAGTTTCTGTCGCCCAATTGGGCCGCCCCAAAGACAGAGTGTATGTTGCTCGGACATCGGGGACGTTGTACTCCATCTGTTTGAAGAACAAGGCCGCGCATTGACCGTTATCCCGTCCCTGACTGAACCACAGGTGAATCGCTCGGCTTACCTTTTGTGCTATCGTCGCAAGACGGGCACAATTGAGTGCACTGCGGGAGAGGGTGCTGCAAAGGCCGGTGGCCGATCAAAAGGATCTCGGAGCAACGAAAGTCATGACAGGCAGACTCGTTAACCTAATCCTCCAGAAAATGTGTACTCATCGCTTCTCCTGGCCCCATAGCGGGGTTGATGGACAGGATTATCAAGTGTGTCTTATTTGTGGGGTGGCCTACGAGTACGACTTGGTCACAATGCGTCGCGTACGCAGACTCGAGTCAGCGCCCACCACCGGAAACGACTCAAAGGGCAGTCCGGGCATCACAGCGAGCTAGTGACTTTTTTGGAACCAGGCCTCGAGGTACTACACCTTAACCTAACCGACTTCCCCTGACTACCCTACTAAACTCAGTGCCTGCCATCATTCTCGATGGATGTGGCTTGCAGCTGGAACTGTTCACCAAGGTTCTTGACCACTGCGTTCAGTCCGACGGCTAGCGTGGTCCGCCAGCGTTCGAGAGACAGTCTAGCCAGATCCTCCATGGACCGCTCGAAGGCTCGCGAGGCAGCCTCCGCTTGACCCTTCAGGGATTCGGAAACTGACGCCACAATTCCTTTCTCGATAATCTTCATGTTGCGGCATGCGTCATCGAGCTGACTTTCGAGTGTCTGGAGGTTCCGGGTAGTCGAATTCTTGAGAATCGTGTCCGCGGCACTCTCGAGCTCACCGCGCATCGTCCTTACCGTGTTGCTGGCCATCTCGCTCAAGCGTTTGTCGAGGCCGGACTCTAAGCTGCGCGCAGACTCGTCTAGGTCCGTGATGCGCCGAGTCAGATGTTCAACTCTCTCTTGCAGACGCGACGATTCTGATGCGACCGCCGCTCGAACTTGTTCTAACTCGGTGCGGCGTGCATTATGTTGCTCGTTCAGACTCTGTTGTAGAAAATGCAGGAGTTCTTCGCTCAGCTGTTTGAGACGGCTGCCTCCGTCCACCACGTTGTGCTGGAAATCCTCCAAGCTGGCCCGCAGATGCTCCTGCATGTTCTCGAGAATTTGCGCTGAACTGTCTTTCGCCCGCCGTTCGACCGCTTGCAGCTGTTCTGCCAGCCGCTGCAGAAAATTCTGATAGGCTTCGCTTGTACTCCGGTCAATCGTCGTCTTGGCTGCTGCCAGCAATTGTCCGGACTGCTGGCGTGCCTCGTCGAGGACCCTGGGCCCGAGGTCCTTCTGCAGGCGAAGCTCCAACTGCTGTTCGAGCTCAGGGGGAATGCTGGAAAGCGACACCTCAAAACGGCTGCGTTTCGTTTCTTTACGTGTCAGATTCTCTTTGAGCGCCGCGAACTCGGCCTGGAGTGGGCGAACTGATTCTGCAATGATTCTCTTCACATCTTCGTCCGACAGGGCCGGATGAGTGCTCTTCGTCGTGGTTGCCGCCAGCCGGGGTAGTCTCGGCGAGTCGGACGCCACCGGGAGTGCCAGCCAATCTTTAGGACAATTCGGCAGACCCCAGAAGTTCTCCGGTCGCTCGAGCCTGGCTCCCAGCCTCCAGATCTGATTGTTCGACCCGTCCGGCTGGCAGGAGACCACCTGCGCTGTTGTCTCGCGACCTTCCTTGCTGTGAAGGTGCAACGATGTGCCGGTGTCCAGTTTTACTCGGGACTGCATGGCACAACCGTGTGCATTGACCACCGAGGTTTCGCATACCTCGGAAAAGTGTATCCCCGGGTCTAAGCTGGTAACCATGATTGGTACCGCGACCGGAACCCTAGAACTGCGACGAGGTATAGGTGAGACATTCAGATTCTGCATGCCCTTTGCCTCATATTGCGAAGAATAAGTGCCTGTTCGTGTCCAATGGGTCGAGCAACGCTAGCTCCCACAATAACTCTGAGTCGCTCGATAGCGACGACTCCGAGGTATCGGAATTCCGATGTCCGACAGGACAGTATCTAACTGAGCGTTGGTAACCAGTTCACCCAGCGCTCTCATCGCACATCGGCAAAGCTGATAATGTTGCCCTTCATTCTTCCCATTCGCTTCAGGCGGCTCGTGCCTGGCTGTCCGTGAAGCAAAGTAGTTGAGCACCCTAGTTTGTCACTGGAACTAGGTCGCATGGCCGTCGAGGCTTGGGGGTTCTAGCTTCGAGGAGGGAATTCAAACAGGACGCTGGTCCCCACTTCCTGCGGACGGCCGTTGCTGCATAAGGGTCGTGAGTGCCCTCGGGCCTTGCGGTGGAGGTTGGGCGACAGGCGTGCTGGTCAGAATGGCTGGTTTCTATGTTTCCCCCAAATCGTCGACGAAGCTTCGATCATTTGGTCGAGGACTGTGGTCTTGGGGAACTCGCAAGAGGAGCCGCTGCGCGTCCAAACATGATCCCGGTTTCCACTTCAACGGGTTGACCATCCTTCAGATAGGGCTTGAATTTCCACTGCTGGAGCGCAGTCGTAATCGCGGTCGTTTGGTCGGGAAACGCGCTGAGAAAGTGAATGTGCTTGACCTTGCCGTCCTTATCGATGATGATCCGGACCGGAACCGGAGTAAACCGATGCTCCGTCAAAATCGGATTGACGCGCGCGATCAGATGCTCGTCGGTGGCGTAATCCTTGATGCACACCGGGAAAGCACCGCCGCCCTCTCCTCCGGAGGGGCTAGCCTGGTTTGGCAACTTCATCCGGTTCATATCTGCAACCAAGCTCTCGAGTAGTTTGGTGTCGCGGCTGGTGAGGACGAACTCCACGGCGTGGCAGCGGATGTCCGTCGCCAGAACCTGCCAGTGCAACTGGGCTACCGGGGACTGATAGGCATAGAAGGCAAAAGGTCGGCCCGCGATATTGATCTGCTTGGGCGCCACTTCCAATGTGTAATCGCTCTGCAAATTGTCCTTCTCGTAGGCCGTGAGTTCGAGAGCGTTTTTCGTCGGGAGCGGCGTGAAGAACATGTCTTGGGCAGTGACTAAGATATGGCCTTGCACAGCTCCTGTGGATGCGTCCGCCGCCTGAATCTGCGCCAAGACGTAGCGTCCGCTGTCCGATGGCGGCGGGCCCTTGTACTTCTCCGTCCAACCTTTCGGTAAAGAATAGGTCATGCCAAAGTACTCGTCCGTGAACGCATCGCCGGTCACACTCCCGCCTTCCGGTACAGGAGTCACCGAGTCGCTGGCGCTTGACCAGGCTCCTTTGACGAGGATGACTTCGCTCGGGACTTTCGTCAGAGCCTGAGGGTTCTCGGGAACGTCGGTGTTTTTGGGCGAACTCTGCCCTGCCGGGCTTTGGCCCCAGGCTGGCACTGCCAGCGACGAGGCGAGGACGAGCAAGAAGCATGAGAGCCGAAAGCGCATATTTACCCTACAGCTTAAACCATTCTAGGGGGGCGAAGCGGAGTATCGGTCGCGGATCATTTCTAACTTGGAAAAAAAGACTGGCGAGACAAACCGTACGTGTCTCGCCAGCCAGCGCCTGAATGAAACGATTACAGTGAGCGCAAGAAGTCCAAAATCGCTTGCTGCTGGGCGACACTGAGACTGTTGAAATTCGAGATCACGGTGTTCGCCTCGCTGCCAGTGCTTGCATGAGCCTGGATCGCCTGCATTAGATCCGTGGTCCGGCCATCGTGCAATAGGAAGATCCGCTGCCCGAGGCCCCACAAGGGAGCCGTGCGGAACTGATCGCCGCCGGCGCCGCCCTGACCGACGTTGTCCGCCAAGCCCGTACCCATGTGATGGATCTCGATATCCGAGAACGCATTCACCGGGGCCTTGCTTAAAGTGGAAACGAAGGTAGACGCTTGCGTGGTGCCGGGCGAGGGATTGTGGCAGGTCGCGCAGCCGATCGATGAGAACAGGGCTTGGCCCTGACTGATCGTGGCTGCGGGAACAGCCGCTCCCTTGGCCGTGACTGAACCCGGTTGCGGTGGAGCCAGGAAACGCATGAAGTTGGCAAACGCCGATACGTCATCAAGAACCTGAAAATTCGGCGAGGCTTGTGGGTTGATCGCATCTTCGGGATAACCGCCGCCGCTGAGGTTCAGACAATTCGCCGGCAGCCCAGTGCCCATCTGATCTTCTTCCGGTAGCGGGCGATCCTGCGGGAACAGTTCGTTGCTGATGCCCATCTCTACGTTGTAGGCCTCACCGGTAAAGATGTGCAGCGACTTGTTCTGCGCCTTCCAGCCGAAACGGCTGATGGTGCCGTCGTTGCCGTTGTGGTTGAACGTGCCGCCGATGCCGAAGTTGTTGGTTAGATTGGCCGCCTGATTCGTCAGCAGGGTTGAATCGTCAAGATTCTCGACCAAGCCCAGGCCAAAGGTGGGCGTGGGAATGCGGAAGATAACGTTGTTCGCCGCCACCGCTTGCGCGAAGCGAGGCTGCGCCAGGTTGCAAGAGCCGGCGTCGTCACGGCCGGTGACCGTGAAGAGGTCTTCCACTCCGCCGTTGGGGGCACTGGTGTTGACCGTGCCGTTCGAGTTAAAGAAGAACGGGAAGCGGGCTTCACGGGTTGGGCCGGTGGCGGTAATGAAACTTGGCATGGTGTTATCGGGTGCAGTCCCGTCGAGAATGAATTGGAATTGGGGATTCGCCGCGGCGCCGGACCCGCCGGGAGCAGGAAACGCGTGACAGGAACTGCAAGAAGTTGAGTTAAACCGCGGTCCTAGACCTACGTTCGACGAGTTGGAAACGGACTCAACCACCTGGAACCGAGCCTGACCGTCCTCGAAAAAGGCTAGGTAACCGGTAGGGTCATTCGCAGGATTGATGATGGATTCGCCAGTGCCGCGCGGGGTCGTCTGAACTCCGGGGTCAACCGCGGGGTCAGAGCCGCTACCCTTGTGTGTTCCCCCAGTTGTCCCAGTTCCCCCAGTCCTTCTTCTAGATTGACCTGAGGCAGATTGCGCAAATGTCACTCCGGCGAGAGACAGTACCACGACAAGAACTAACGTGATCTTAGCTGGTTTAATCACGATTCCTCCTTAAATGTGGAAGCGCGCACAACTACTAGGGAACTCCGTCCCGCAGACACTTGAGGCTCGCAAGGCGAAGCGCTGACGGGTGGGATTCCTCCCCGAACAATCTTCTTTGGAGTGGCGCTTAGCTCACCCCAAGGCGATTGTCTTGCTCCCTACATAGTCCAGAGGAAGTTTCGACAAACGCCTTGCACGCTGCTTGTTCGTCGTGAAGCTGACGTTCCCAACAACTTTGGTAAACGCGAAGTGGGGCTTCTAAAGCGCGAAGTGACGTTCAAAGCGAAGTGGCATCTCGCAATTGTCGGTGAAGGTTAGCAAATCCCGAAAGGCGGTCAAGGGGCTGTTTTTACTAGTACAATGGCATTAAATCCTTTGAACACGCCGTTGCACGGCTCCCCAAGCCGGTTACGCTGGCGGAGGTGAAAGCCAACAAGCGGTTCCGAAAATCTCCTCTGGTGCGACAGCGAAGAGCAAGCGCGGTGCCGCTTACTGAACAGTACACATTGTTGACCGCTGCTCAAGAGTAGTGTGCTGGCCTTCGGGCCTCGGGGGTGCGGTCGACCACGCGCCAGCGCACGGCAAACGACCTCCTGTTCTGAGACTCCTTAGCCGAGTCGTCGGGCTCTTCCAACCTCAATTGCGATGAACAGTCTGATGGCACAGTGAAGTAGATGTTGCTCGCACAGTTTCGCTCGATCATTCGGTTGAAGACTTTGGTTTTGGGGATGAGGCAAGATGGGGCGGCGTGTGCCCGAACATGATCCCGGTTTCCACTTCGACGGGCTGACCATCCTTCAGATAGGGTTTGAATTTCCACTGCTGGAGCGCAGTCGTAATCGCGGTTGCCTGATCGGGAAATGCGCTGAGAAAGTGAATGTGCTTTACCTTGCCGCTTGTATCGATGATGATCCGGACCGGAACCGGAGTAAACCGATGCTCCGTCAAGATCGGATCGACGCGCGCGATCAGGTGCTCGTCGGTGGCGTAATCCTTGATGCATACCGGGAAAGCACCGCCGCTCGCTCCTCCGGAGGGGCTAGCCTGGTTTGGCAACTGCATCCGGTTCATATCAGCAACCAAGCTCTCGAGTAGTTTGGTGTCGCGGCTGGTGAGGACGAACTCCACGGCGTGGCAGCGGATGTCGGTCGCCAGAACCTGCCAGTGCAACTGGGCTACCGGGGACTGATAGGCATAGAAGGCAAAAGGTCGGCTCGCGATATTGATCTGCTTGGGCGCCACTTCCAATGTGTAATCGCTCTGCAAATTGTCCTTTTCAAAGGCAGCGAGTTCGAGGGTGTTCGATGTCGGCAGCTGAGCGAAAAACAGGTCTTGGGCGGTGATTAAGATGTGGCCTGCGGTTGCTCCGGTGGGTGAGTCCGCCGGCACGATCTGCGCCAAAACGTAGCGACCGCTGTCCGATGGCGGCGCGCCTTTGTACCTTTCCGTCCAATCTTTGGGTAAGGCGTAAGTGATTCCAAAATACTCGTCCTTGAACGCACCGCCGGTTACATTCCCACCCTCTGGTACGGGAGTTACGGAGTCGCTGGAGCTCGACCAGGCTCCTTTGACGAGGATGACCCCGCTCGGGACTTTGGTTGTGGCCTGAGGGTTTTCGGGAACATCGCCGCTCTTGGTAGAGCTTTGTCCTGAGGCGGAACTTTGGCACCACCCTGACGATGCTAGGGAGAAGGCGAGGACGAGCAAGAAGCCTGTAAATCGTGAGCGCATGGTGTCCTACGGATCGATGCAATATCGAAACAATGTAGAAGGGAGAACCCGGAGTATCAGTCGCGGATCATTGCTAAACGGAAAAAGCTTGGCGAGACACCGTATGGTGTCTCGCCAGCATGCCTCCATGAAACGACTACAGTGAGCGCAAGAAGTCCAAGAGCTCCTGCTGCTGCGTAGTCGACAGACTGTTGAAATTCTGGATCACAGTCGTTGCCTCGCTGCCAGTGCTCGCATGGTCTTGGATTGCGGTTATCAGGTTGGTGGTGCGGCCGTCGTGCAACAGGAAGATCCGTTGCCCCAGGCCCCACAAGGGAGCCGTGCGGAACTGATCGCCGCCCGCGCCGCCCTGACTGACGTTGTCCGCCAGGCCGGTACCCATGTGATGGATTTCAATATCCGAGAACGCAGGTACCTGTGCGCGGCTCAAGGCCGGAACGAAGCCCGACGCTTGGGTCACACCAGCCGACGGATTGTGGCAGGTTGCGCAGCCGATCGAGCTGAACAAAGCTTTGCCCTGCGCGATCGCCTGGGCCGAGACCGCCTGCCCGTTCATCACCACTTGACCCGTTCTGGGTGGAGCCAAGAAGCGCATGAAGTTGGCAAACGCCGATACGTCGTCGAGAACTGCCGTGTTCGGCGACGCTTGTGGGTTAATCTCGTCTTCGGGGTACCCGTTCCCGCCAAGGTTCAGACAATTCGTCGGCAACCCAGTACCCGCCGTGTCTTCTTCCGGCAGCGGACGATCCTGGGGAAACAGCTCGTTGCTGATGCCCATCTCGACGTTGTAGGCCTCACCGGTAAAGATGTGCAGCGACTTGTTCTGCGCCTTCCAGCCGAAGCGGCTGATGGTGCCGTCGTTGCCGTTATGGTTGAAAGTGCCGGCGATGCCAAAGTTGTTTCTGAGATTGGCCGCCTGATTCTTGAGCAGGGTGGAGTCGTCAAGATTCTCGATCAAACCCGCGCCAAAGGTGGGGGTGGGAATGCGGAAGATAACGTTGCTCGCCGCCACCGCTTGCGCGAAGCGAGGCTGCGCCAGGTTGCAAGAACCGGCGTCGGGACGGCCGGAAACCGTGAAGAGGTCTTCCACTCCGCCGTTGGGGGCACTGGTGTTGACCGTGCCGTTCGAGTTGAAGAAGAACGGGAAGCGGGCTTCACGGGTTGGGCCATTGGCGGTAATGAAACTCGGGGTGGTGTTGTTCGGTGCGACCCCTTCCTTGACGAACGCGAATTGAGGATTGGTAGCCGGGCCGGACCCGCCAACCGCAGGAAAAGCGTGACACGAGCTGCAGGAATTGGAGTTAAACCGCGGCCCCAAGCCGACGTTGGCGGCATTGGAAACCTGCTCCACTGCCTGGAACCTGGCGAGACCGTCTGCAAAAAAGGCGGTGTAACCGGTTGGGTCATTCCTGGGGCTAATAATGGTTGCTCCTGTGCCGCGAGAGGCGGCTTGAACACCAGGATCGACGGCCGCTCCGGTTCCGCCGCCACCACCTCCCCCACCACCACCGTGATGTTGAGCGAATGTCGCTCCGGCGAGAGAGAGCACCACCACTAGAACTGCCGTGATTTTTGCTGGTTGAATCACGATTCCTCCTTAGATGTTGAAGCTCACACAAATTACCTGGGACTCGGTCCCGCAGACACTTGAGGCTCGCATATGCGAAACGTTGACGGGTGGGAGTCTTGCGCTCGAACAATTTTCTTCGAGGTGAATTTCAGTTCACCCCTTGGTGGTTGTCTCGCTCCCTAGGTGGGGAAGCTTCGACAAACACCTTGTACGCTGCTTGTTCGGCGCGAAGCTGACGTTCCCAAATTTTGGTAAATGCGAAGTGGGCTTTCTAAAGCGCGAAGTGACGCAGTAATGCGATGTGACGTTCCTCGCAATTGTCCGTGAAGGTTAGCAAATCCAGAGTTGGAGTCAAGGGGTTTTTTACCTTAGTACAATGGCATTAAGGCCTTTGAGCGCACGTCGAAAGCCCCGTCTGGGGCGGTTCTGCCTCGACCCGATCGAGTCACACTTTCCCATTGTGGAAGGTTTTGAAGTCCACGGACTTTATTAAGTCTCGGCCGGTCGCCGATCTCGCCTGCCATCTGAGGATTTCGGGTTCCGAGAGAGCTCGAGACGCAAGTTCGGCGGGATCAGGAAACGCCGGTAAAACGGACGCGAAACGGCTGGCAGGGATTTGGCAGAAATGCTGATTTGCTGCGGGCTGTACCCTACGTTTGCCTAGCGCCTCGAGCCAGCCTTCGAGCCGTCGGTCAGTGCTTGGTGCTCATTGCAATCTGCCTCTCGTCCGGTGTCATCTGGCTCCACAGGACTTGCAAATCACGCTGCAACCGGGTGTTTGCCGGGTCCTGCTGCAATGCCTTTGCGAACCAGTGATAAGCCAGCGGCAGATCGCGGTCGGTGCAATGACCGGTCGCGTAGATGGTTCCTAGCACACTGTAGGCTTTTGCATTGCCTTGCCCGGCGGCGGCGATGAGGTCCTTCTGAGCGCGACTGCAATTGACCGGCACTCCGGTTCCGTACAGATACCTCTCGCCCTCGGCCTCTAACTGGTCGCCTGTCGCAGGAGCCGGGACAGGTCTTTGGACTTGGGGTTCCGTGTTCTTCGAGATTTTTGAGTCGGTGCGCGGAGCTTCATCGTGAGCGGTTCGAGCCGGGCGCTCGGTGGGTTGGTCGGGCTTCGCAGCCTGCGGCGGCGTATCCGGCTGCGGACTTGGGACGGCCGCAGTCGGCGCGGCCGTAGCGGAACTCGACGGCGGGCTCACCGGCAAGTCCGTGACACTGGGTTCTGGCTTCGGTAGTGGGGTGTTCGGAACGGCCGGGGGTGGCTCCGCAGCGGGGGCGGGAATGGCTGCCTCTGGAGGCGCGGAAACGTCCGCTTGATTATTGGTCGGCGCCTGGGCCAACTTCGCGGTCACATAGGCGCGAAGTGGATCGCGCCAGTACCAGCCCGCAACTCCGAGAGCCACGAGAACTAGGATCAGCACCACCCTGCGTCCCCAATGGCTTGTACTTAGCTCGTCCTCCAGCAAGTAGGTGACACTGCTGGTCGGTTCCTCACTCAAGCCCAAGAACGAGGGTGCACTCACCGAGCGGATAGGTTCCTCGCGCTCGGGCCGGGCGGCTATCCCTTCCGCCGGCTTCGAAGGAGGCGGAGGCAGCTTGGCGCCACACATTCCACAGAAGCGATAACGAGACTCGCTTTCGTGGCCACACTGATCACAGCGTATCGTCATCGACGTCAGCATAGACCACCTCTCAGATGTTGGAACAACTGCTCTGGTTGGGTGCATTGGATGAAACCACGAAGCCATTTCTTGGACTTGGCTTCTCGATGTGTTCGACGCAATCCATAGGGTGCATCCGGATCACGTTTCCTGCCTTCCGATCTATAGTATAGCTATTGTCGGGGCGGGGAGCCATCGCTCGGAGCGGTGGGAATGGACGCTGGGTAGTAAATGTTCCAGCCGCGTTCTTGGGCGGTTGCTTTCAGATCGGGATTTGGGTTTACGGCGAAGGCGTGCACGGCCATTGCGAGCATTTCCGTGTCCCAGCGAGAGTTGCCGAAGGCCGCGTCGGGACGACGGCCAATCACCTCGTCAATGGCTGCAGGCTTCCCTGGTCCGCAAGGGACTCGAACCAATTGGCTGGTCACCCGGCCCTTCTCGATCAGCGCCGTGGACGCCAAGATCCTGTCCTCTGCGATCCCGCAGTGCTTCATCCCGGCTCGAATTATCCATTCGTTGCTCGAAGATACCGCCCAGACATCACAGCCTGAGGCACGCAGCTGATCGACCAGACTGCGCATCTCCGGGAAGAACTGTGTTCGGAAATGCTCCTCAAAGAATCGGTCAGCCGCTCGCTGCACTTCCTTCTCCGCCAGCCCGCGATGCATGGTTACCATCTCTCCGCACATGGTATCCTCTTCCACCCTCCTACCTTTATAGTCGGCATAGCGAGCCCGGGCCCAGCGCACGGTCTCATCCGACAGCAACCCACGCTTCAGCTCCCAATCGAAGAACCCCTCGCCCGCATCTCCCGCCCACAAGGTGCCGTCACAATCAAACACTGCCAGCCGGGGTTGGAGGTCGAGGACGGAGGCGACAAATTCGGCGGATTTCAACCGGCTCACCTAGGCGCGACCTGTTCCATGTTCGACTCGTGTCGGGAGACATGGAGACGACGCCAGTGCGGCGTAGTCTTCGGGAGTGTCTACGTTCAGCGTAACCAGAGCATCCTCGAGCGCGATGTATTCGATATGTTCCTGATGAAGATGCTCCACTTCGCGAGCGGTCGCGGTCGGGGCCGCTTTCAGAAATGCTTCCATCATCTCCCTTCCGATCAGAAAAGGATGTCCATGTTGGCCCCGGTACTCCGGGACCACTGCCCATATGGCGTGCGGCCGGGTGGCGAAGTGGTTGACCAGCGTCTCGAGGGTCGAGGACTGAACCGGCGGACGGTCGACCAAAGTGACGAGAGCGGCATCGCGGCCGCGGTTTAGAACTTCCTGCAATCCCACCTGAAGGGAGCTGAATTGGCCCCTCTCTGGAGCCGGATTCGCCACCAACACGGCTCCCTGGGCGTAAACCACCGGAGCAAGACTCGAAGCGTTGTGGCCGGCCACGACCATCACCATCTCGGAGAATGGATCAAAGGACTGAATGGCGGCCGAAAGGAAGGTCTGAGGGGAAAACCCGGAACCGGTGGCCGCAGGAGGCCAAGGCAACAGGGCTTTGTCGGTGCCCATGCGGGAAGAGGCCCCAGCTGCCAAAATCACTCCGCACAGGTTGGGAGCAGTGGCCATGGGGGCAAGATAGCAGAAAGACACCGGAAAGTCAGTGAGGGCCGAGAACGCACCCGGAGCAAGAGAAAGAAGGGTATGGTGCTTTCCGTACTCTGGGCGGTCTCGCCGTCAAGATTCTTCAGAGTCTTCGCGCGCCGCCACAGGATCAGCAACACCCCCTCCTTTATGCGACTTGAACCAGCTCATGTGCGGCAAGGGGCGCTCCGCTCGCCGGCGCACGGCGATCAGTTCGGCGGTAATGGCGACCGCAATTTCCTCCGGCGTAATCGCGCCAATATCCAGACCGACCGGGGCATGCACTCGCTCAAACAAGTGGGCGGGAATACCTTCCTGGGTGAGCTCCTTAAAGATGGAAATCGTCTTACGTTTGGAGCCAATCATGCCGACGTACCGCGCCTGGGTTTGTACCGCCCAGCGCAGCACCCGCATGTCGTCGTGATGGCCGCGGGTCACAATCACAATGTAGGAGGACTCATTGGGATGGAGTCGAGCCATCGCCTGTTCGAAGTCTTCGGCGATCACCTCCTTCGCCTCGGGGAAGCGCTCACGGCTCGCGTAGGCTTGGCGATCATCGACCACGATCAGATCGAAGCCGGCATTTTTCGCCACCTTATAAAGATTGATAGATACATGACCTGCGCCGAAAATATAAAGTAATGCTGGAGGAAGTATCGGCTCCACGAAGACCTCGAGCGTTCCGCCGCAGACTAGTCCGGTGTCGTACTTGGGATCCTGGTTCAGATTGAAGGTCAAGCTGCGAGGCTTCTCCGTTTCCATGACTTCGCGCGCCGCTTGCCAGACTTCCGCCTCCACGCAACCTCCGCCAATGGTACCGACGATTGAGCCGTCATCCCGCACCAGCATCTTGGCAGTTTCAAAAGAGGGAATCGAGCCGCGCACGTTCACGATCGTCGCCAAGGCGCCCCGGCGGCCTTCGCGGCGAAGCCCCACGATCTCCTCATAAATGTCCATCAGGCTGATTATTGGTCGGGCCGACAGGCAAGTCAATGCGAACCAAGTGGTGGCCGGTCGAGGGTAACCCGATGGATCGCAACTCAGGGGGCTGATCTCAACTCCCTGTCGTGAGTGACGCAGCCTGGAAATGGGCCCACCGAGGGCTTCTCGGCGAAGCCCCTCCTGCCATCCTCGGTCCTCTAGGTCTTTGCCCCCAACTGGACGGTAGAATGGGTTGCTCTTCGCGCTCATCCCGGGCTCTCGCCGTGGAAGTCAGAGGCATCAGGATCCAGACTTGTTCCCTCGGCCATGCGGCGCGTGTTTCCGGCGAATGCCGCCCTTGAGCTTGGTCGATAAGCGCCGTTCGCGACGTATGCTAGCTTGAAGCGTCAAGGAGATCGATTGATGAAAGCCGTCCGCATCCACGAATTTGGCGGTCCGGAGGTTCTGCGCTACGAAGACGTAAACGAACCGCAGTTGCGAAAAGACCAGATTTTGGTACGGATCCGAGCCTGCGCGATGAACCATCTGGACCTCTGGGTGCGCAAGGGCCTGCCCGGCGTCAGGCTTCCGCACATCCTGGGCAGCGACATCGCGGGCGAGATCGCCACGGTCGGCGAATATCTTACCGGCTTCCAACTTGGGCAGCGGGTGCTGCTGGCTCCCATGACCTTCTGCCATCATTGCGCGGCATGCGTGTCCGGACTCCAGAATCAGTGCCCGCAATTCACCGTGCTGGGGAATCTCGTCGATGGCGGAAATTGTGAGCTCATCGCCGTGTCCCCGGAGATTGTCATTCCCATCCCCGATTGGCTGGGCTTCGAGCCAGCGGCTAGCCTGCCGCTGGTTTTCCTAACAGCCTGGCATATGCTGGTGACGCGCGCCGGTATTCGCCCGGGTCAGACGGTGCTCGTGCTCGGGGGCGGCTCCGGCGTGGGCAGTGCGGCCATCCAAATTGCCAAGCTCTTCCAGGCTCGCGTGATCACCACCGCCGGAGATGACAAGAAGCTCGAAAAGGCGCGCTCGCTCGGAGCTGATTACGGCATCGATCACTACCAGCAAAAGATCTCCCAGGAAGTGAGGAGGATCACGGAGAAACAAGGGGTGGACATCGTAGTCGAGCACGTCGGAGCGGCGACCTGGGATGAGAGCATGAAGTCTCTCAAGCCGGGTGGAACGATCGTGACTTGTGGTGCGACTAGCGGGCCCAATGCGGCGTTCGATCTGCGCTTCCTGTTTGCCCGTCAGCTTTCCTTCCTCGGCTCCTACATGGGAACGATGGGAGAGCTACACGACGTGCTCAGCCACGTCTTTGGCGGCCGACTGAAACCCGTCGTCGACCGCACTTTCCCGCTGAAAGACGCGCGCGCGGCCCACGAGTACATGGAGCAGGGCGGGATGTTCGGCAAGATCGTCCTGCGGCCCTGACCGAATCCTACTTCTCTCAGTCCCTGTGGCTGCGCCCGATCCGATTAGGCGAAGTGCCTCGGATTTGGACGATTGCCCTCGAACCCAAGTAAAATAAGAGGAAGGATGAAAGACAACGGCATCAGCTTCGGACCCTACGTGACACTCGAAGATGGCAGGAAGAAGGTGAAGGAGCTCACCTACGGCAATGTTGCGCCGGAAGGAGTCGTACTCACCACCCTCGACAATGCGGTGAATTGGATGCGGAAGAATTCAATCTGGCCGATGACCTTCGGGTTGGCCTGCTGCGCGATTGAGATGATGTCGATGGGTGCCTCCCGTTTCGACATTGCCCGCTTCGGCGCTGAAGTATTCCGCCCCTCGCCGCGGCAGTCCGATCTGATCATCATTGCGGGCCGCGTCTCCAACAAGATGGCGCCGGTCATTCGTCAGCTTTGGGAGCAGATGCCCGAGCCCAAGTGGGTGATCTCCATGGGCGCTTGCGCGACCTCGGGAGGGGTGTTCAACAACTATGCTTTGGTACAAAGCGTCAATCAAGTCATTCCGGTGGATGTGTATGTTCCCGGATGCCCGCCGCGTCCCGAACAACTGATCTATGCGATCACGCTCCTGCAAGAGAAGATCCAGCAGGAGCGAGGAACCATCAAGCGTGCCTTGAATCTCACCACAGTCCAGGCGCCGGCCAGTGCCGACGAACCACAGCACTCCTGAACGTCTGCAGCCTAAGGGGGGTTGTGCGGTTCGCCCGGTCGCCTTGCCGATCCTTCCGAGAGTTGATAATAATTAGGGTGCCAGCCTGACTTTTGCTAGACACACTCAATGCGGAATCCCACCGATTCAGGCAGTGCACCAAGCATCATCGCGCAGGCGCCATGTCGGGCAGACTTGGCGGGCGGCACCATGGACCTCTGGCCGCTGTACCTGTTCCACCCCGGTGCACTGACCCTCAACGTAGCGCTGAGAATTCTGACCACGTGCCGCATCACGCCGCAAGCGGACAAGCGAATCCACCTGCGTTCGCTCGATACCAAGAAGGAAGAGTCCTTCGAAAATTTCGAGCAATTGCGCGCCGCCCGCCGCTTTCGTCTGCCCTTGGCAGCGCGCCTACTTCAGTTCTTTGCCCCCCGCCAGGGTCTGCTGATGGAGACCGATTCCGAATCTCCTGCCGGCGCCGGGATCTCAGGATCCTCGGCTTTGATGATCGCCGCCACCGCGGCACTGGCCCGCTTCACCGACCGCAACCTCACGCTCGAACAGATGCGCGTGATTGCGCAAAACGTGGAGGCCCAGATCATCGGGGTGCCGACCGGTTGCCAGGATTACTACCCCGCGCTGTACGGCGGGGTTAGTGCCATCCATCTCGACGTAGATGGCATTCACCGCGAAGCGGTTCCGCTGGCTGCGCAAGAGATCGAGTCGCGCTTTGTGCTCGCCTATACG
>DASPTQ010000089.1:0-5445 GCA_035623335.1 Terriglobales bacterium | reverse complement strand
GGATTGCGAGCTCGGAACGGCAGACGGTTCTGTCAGAGCCGGAACACTTCGCCGAGGCGCAACGGCGGGCTGCCTAAACTGCTCCGCCGTCTGCTTTACGACAAGTCTTCCCCCTGAACGACCTTCCTGGAAAATCTCCCTTCGCAGGTGATTCGATAATGACCATCGCAGAACTAAAAGAAAAAAACATTACGGAGCTAACCAAGATCGCCCGATCGTTGGATCTCCCCGGCGCCAGCGGACTGCGCAAGCAGGATCTGATCTTCAAGATACTTCAGGCTCAGAGCGAAAAAGAAGGTCACATCTTCGCCGAAGGTGTGCTCGAGATTTTGCCCGACGGTTACGGCTTTCTGCGCTCGCCCGACTACAACTATTTGCCCGGGCCGGACGACATCTACGTCTCGCCTTCGCAAATTCGCAAGTTCGACCTCAAAACCGGCGACACCATCAGCGGTCAGGTCCGGCCTCCGCATGAAGGCGAGAAGTATTTCGCCTTAGTGAAGATCGAAGCCGTGAACTTCGAGTCGCCCGACGAGGCGCGCAATAAGATTCTCTTCGACAACCTGACCCCGCTTTATCCCCAGGAGCGGGTCAAGCTGGAGACGGCACGGGAGAACATCAGCGCGCGGGTCATGGATTTACTGACGCCCCTCGGCAAAGGACAACGTGGCCTCATCGTCTCGCCGCCCCGCGCCGGTAAGACCATGCTGTTGCAAAATGTCGCCAACTCCATTACCACGAACCACCCGGAAGTCGTCTTGATGGTTCTGCTGATCGATGAACGGCCCGAAGAGGTCACCGATATGCAGCGCTCGGTCAAGGGCGAGGTCATCTCCTCGACCTTTGACGAACCCGCCGCTCGTCACGTGCAAGTCGCGGAGATGGTCATCGAGAAGGCCAAGCGTCTGGTCGAACACAAACGCGACGTGGTGATCCTGCTGGACTCCATCACCCGACTGGCCCGAGCGTATAACACCATTGTTCCGCCCAGCGGCAAGGTTCTCTCGGGTGGCGTGGACTCGAATGCTCTGCAACGCCCGAAGCGTTTCTTCGGATCGGCGCGCAACATCGAGGAAGGCGGATCACTGACTATTATTGCGACGGCGCTCATCGACACCGGCTCCCGAATGGATGACGTGATCTTCGAGGAATTTAAGGGGACAGGCAATTCCGAGATCATCCTGGAACGGAAGCTGGTCGACAAACGCGTGTTCCCGGCCATCGACATTCAGCGTTCGGGTACCCGGAAGGAAGAGCTGCTGATTCCGAAGGACGACTTGCAGCGCATCTGGGTATTGCGGAAAGTCCTGAATCCGCTGTCGCCGGTTGAGGCCATGGAACTGCTCATTGATAAGCTCAGCAAGACCAGGTCGAATGGCGAGTTTCTGGCCAATATGAGCTCGCTCTGAGGACCTAGCGACGGGCGTGAAATTGCCTTCCGGCCCAGTCTGGTGGGCGAGGGTGTTGCGGGTAATTCCATCCCTACGGCCGTCCCGGCCGGCGGTCTCTCAAAAATCGCGCCTACAGGTTCTCGGCGTACGACGGAGACCAATGAGATCGCGCTATCGGCTTCGCCCCGATCAGGCTGCGGAGTGCTTGAGCCCCTCGTATAATCTGAGGTTTACGCTCATTCGAGGTGGACCGTGCGATTTTTGCCTTTGGCCTGGATTGGTTCGCTTTTGCGGTTGCTACTCTTGGGGTTGGCAGTTTCCTCGTCGTGGGTCGACGGCAGTGGTGCGCAGCTTCCACAAGTCGTACCTCTTCCCTCGGCTCCCAATCAAACAACGCCCGATGATCCCAACCGCGAACGGGCTGAGAAAGAAATGGCCAAAAGGGCAAATCAAGAGAGGGAAGCGCAACTGAAGCGCGACACCGAGCGCTTGTACAAGCTGGCTACGGAACTGAAAGATTATGTAGATAAAACCAACGAGAATACTCTTTCTCTCAATGTCATCAAGAAAGCCGACGAGATCGAAAAGCTGGCCCACAGCGTGAAGGAGAAAATGAAGGGGAACTAGGCCGCATTCCGAGGCAAGCCAATCACGTCTAGCGCACGCGGAATCTGCTGCAACGTCGCCGCTTAGGGGATGAGCTCGATCTTAGGCATCTCGAGGGTGGAAAGCACTATTACGAGCGCCATCCGGCGCCGGGTCACATCCACAGCCTGTCTGCGCTGCGGCAAGATCACCAGTTTGAGAGCGACCTCGTCGATCGTTTGCAGGGTCAGATTCAGCGCGACTGCCGCTTTCCCATTCTGGTCAGCCGGCTCGAAATTGGGGGCTATTGCGCTCGCTGTCGTACCTCGGCGCCCGCCTGAGTAGGATCCCGGTTCGATTCGCGTGCCTTCCGCGAAGTCTCGAAGGAGACGACCCGCCACTATCGGCGCGAGGCTAATTCTGCGGGTGCGATGGCTCGGGCAGCGGTGCGCTCGGCCCCGATTCGCATTCCGTAGAATGAGCGATAGACGAAGAAGAACGACACGGCAAAGAACGCCAGGGCCAGGACATGGCTCAATCCGGTTCCTTGCTCCCGCGCCAGAGAGACGGCTAATTCCACGGCCAGGAGCCCGAACAGTGTGGTGAACTTGATCACCGGATTCAAAGCCACCGATGAAGTATCTTTGAACGGATCCCCCACGGTGTCGCCGACTACGGTCGCCGCGTGCAGCTCCGTGCCTTTCTGATTGAGCTCCACTTCGACGATTTTCTTGGCGTTATCCCAAGCCCCACCCGCATCTGCCATGAAGATCGCCTGATAGAGGCCGAAGATTGCGATGGAGATCAGGTATCCAATGAAGAAGAACGGTTCGACAAAGGCGAAGGCCAGAGTGGCGAAAAACACAGCGATGAAGATGTTCAGCATGCCTTTCTGCGCATACTTGGTGCAGATTTCTACCACCTTCTTGCTGTCGGCGACGGAAGCCTTCTCGACTCCTTCCAGGCGAATGTTGGCCTTGATGAACTCGACCGCGCGATACGCTCCCGTACTGACAGCCTGGGTGGACGCGCCGGTAAACCAATAAATGATGGCACCGCCCGTAATCAGGCCCAGCACGAAGGGAGCGTGCAAAAGAGAGAGCCGATCCACATTGGCCGACAGGCCGTGGGTGAGCGCCATGATGATGGAGAAAATCATGGTGGTGGCGCCGACCACGGCAGTCCCGATCAGGACTGGTTTCGCGGTGGCCTTGAAGGTATTGCCGGCTCCGTCGTTCGATTCGAGCAAGTACTTGGCCCGCTCGAAGTTGACATCGACGTTGAAATCTTGCTTGAGCTCGCGCTGAATGTTCGGCACCTGTTCGATCAGAGAGAGTTCATACACCGATTGCGCGTTATCGGTGACCGGGCCATAGGAGTCGACGGCAATCGTAACCGGACCCATGCCGAGGAAGCCGAAGGCCACCAGCCCAAAGGCAAACACCGGGGCCGCCACCATCTGGCTGCCCAGCCCCCAGGTGCTGACCTGATACCCAATGGCCATCAGCAGCACCATGGTCAAGCCCAGATAGTAAGCAGAAAAATTTCCCGCCACAAAGCCGGAGAGAATGTCGAGCGAAGCCCCGCCCTCCTCGGCCGAGGTCACGACCTCTTTGACGTGCCGCGACTCGGTCGATGTGAACACCTTCACCAGCTCAGGAATCAGCGCTCCAGCCAGTGTTCCACAAGAGATGATCGTGGCCAGCTTCCACCATTGGCTGGGATCTCCTCCGAGTTCGGGAATGACGGAGTAGGAAATGATATAGGTGAGTGCGATCGAGACCATCGAGGTAATCCACACCAGCGAGGTGAGTGGCGTCTCAAAGTTCATTTCCGCAGCGTTGGCATATTTGGCCCGGGTGATGCCGGCGTTGATGAAGTAAGCCGCGGCGCTGGCGACCAGCATGGCGATACGCATCACAAAAATCCATACCAGTAACTGGACCTGGACGTTGGCGTCCTTGACGCCGAGCAGGATGAAAGTGATCAGGGCGACTCCGGTTACGCCGTAGGTTTCAAAGCCATCGGCGCTCGGACCGACCGAATCGCCGGCGTTGTCGCCGGTGCAGTCGGCGATCACCCCGGGGTTGCGGGCATCATCTTCCTTGATTTTGAACACAATCTTCATCAGGTCGGAGCCGATGTCGGCGATCTTGGTAAAGATGCCTCCGGCGATACGCAACGCGGCGGCGCCCAGGGACTCTCCGATGGCAAAGCCGATGAAGCAGGGTCCGGCATATTCGGCGGGAACAAAGAGCAGAATCACCAGCATCATCAGCAGCTCGACGCTGATGAGCATCATCCCGATGCTCATGCCGGCTTCGAGGGGAATGTAGTGGAGAGGGTAGGGGCGTCCCCGCAAGGCGGCGAACGCGGTCCGGGAATTGGCGAACGTGTTCACCCGGATGCCAAACCAGGCTACCCCGTAGCTCCCCGCCATGCCAATGACGCTGAACAGCACGATGATGGGTAAGGTGACCGCGATCGGCTTGCCGGGCACCGGCGCCAGCACGCCGAAGTAGAGGATGATGGTGGCCGCCACGAAGACCCACAGCAGCAGCAGAAATTTTCCTTGGGTGATCACATAGGTCTTGCAGGTCTCGTAAATCAACTCGGAAATCTCGCGCATGGAGCGATGCACGGGCAGGTTCTTCAGGCGGGTGTAGATCCAGAGGCCAAAGCCCAAGCCAAAGATGCAGAACAGAATTCCGATCATCAGCAGGCTGTGGCCATCCACGCCTAGAAACTGGACTGAAGCCAAGTCAGGAAGCTTGAGACTTGCCTCGCCAGTCGCTTCGGTCTCGGGCTGAGCCCACGCGGCGGATGCCGAGATCAGAAGGCAGGACCAAACGGCCAGAATTTTGGTTGCAGTCTGCGCGAAACCGCACCCTCGGGACGCAACGCAAGCGAACCAGATGCGCATAGGGGTCCTCCACGACCGACGATTCCGGATGACTTACGGGTTACCTCGACCGACGCATCTGCCCTACACCTGCTTTGAGCGTGTCGAGCGTCTGGCTGGACTGGTGTACACGCTTCCACCGTAAGACTGGAACAGGGATGCTGAATTTGGCCGCGTCGGACACTCGCTGTCCCGCACAGTCCACGCGCCTGCGTCCGGCGAGCTCACGCGCCGGGAGTGACGCCCCAGAGCTGACCTGGCAGCAAGAAAGGTTTTATAACATGTTCGGCAGGGCCGGTCAAACCGGGTCTGGGCCGCACCGAGGGAGGCCAAAATCGAGAAAGAACCTTTTTTGGGCGCCGGCTTTATCTCCTTGAGGGACAAGCAGCAACTGCGAAGCTCGGGTTCCCGGCAGAAAAAGCGACGCGGTGCCGGGTTAGAACCCTCGCCCGGGCTTCGCCGAGAAAGGGTCCTTCCTCGGGGCGATGGGAGGACACCAGAGCTGCTAAACCACAACTGTTCCGTGGAAAAATCTTCCTCGCCGGCACGGTTTGGCGGTACGATGGT
>DASPTQ010000088.1:0-4166 GCA_035623335.1 Terriglobales bacterium | reverse complement strand
GAAAGCGCACGCGAAAAGTCAAGGCGGTTCCTGAACGCGTCATCAACTCGCGAAATCATTTTTGTACGCGGTACAACCGAAGGTATCAATCTTGTCGCGCAGAGCTGGGGGCGCCGCAACGTTCGCGAGGGCGACGAGGTCGTAATCACCTGGCTTGAACACCACGCGAATATTGTTCCCTGGCAGATGCTTTGCTCCGAGAAGAGTGCACGCCTTCGCGTGGCCCCGGTGAACGATCGTGGGGAAGTGATTCTCGAGGAATACGAGAAGCTGCTTGGCCCGCGTACCCGCATCGTAGCTTTCAGCCAAGTGTCGAATGCTCTTGGCACTATCACTCCCGCGCGCGAGATGGTCGAGATCGCGCACCGTTACGGCGCACGTGTGCTGGTCGACGGGGCACAAGCTGTCTCCCACATGCCGGTAGACGTGCAAGCCCTCGACAGCGATTTTTACGTGTTTTCTGGGCACAAGGTTTTTGGGCCCACGGGAATCGGCGTGGTCTACGGAAAGGTCGACCTGCTCGATACCATGCCACCATGGCAAGGTGGCGGCAACATGATTACCGACGTCACGTTCGAAAAAACTACTTACCAGAGCTCTCCGACGCGTTTTGAGGCGGGGACCGGCAACGTCGCGGACGCGGTGGGACTCGGAGCTGCGCTCGACTATGTCGACGAGGTCGGAAGAGAAAATATCGCTGCGTACGAGCACGATCTCCTGAACTACGGGACAGCGAAACTGCTTTCTGTGCCCGGGTTGCGCCTGATTGGCACGGCGCGGGAGAAAGCCGGCGTAGTATCGTTCGTTCTTGATGAGGTTCGCACGGAAGATGTGGGTGTCGCGCTTAACCAGGAAGGCATCGCCGTGCGAGCGGGCCACCATTGCGCCCAGCCCATCCTGCGTCGCATGGGAGTTGAGAGTACAGTTCGTCCCTCACTGGCCCTCTACAACACTTACGAGGATATTGACGCGTTGGTCGCGGCATTGCTGCGTTTGCAAGCTGGCCGCGGCCACCGCAGATTATGAGCCCGGGCAGCCCTCGACCTATTTCAGATTCTTGGTTTAAGCAACTCGGGGATGTTCACGATTGGTAGGAGGAATCGATATGTCGACCAGGGATGCTTTACGTGAACGAGTTTCGCCAGCTACTAAAGTTGTGAACGATGGCGGTGATCCGGTGGCTGGGGAGCGATCGTTTGTGGCCCAACCAATCCAGGGGAAAAATCAGATGCCCGGAGTCTTCCCGGACAATTCCTTCAGCATTGGCAGGACCCCGCTCGTGCGCCTCAATCGGCTGACCCAGGGTCTGAAAGCAACTGTGTTGGCGAAAATCGAGGGCAGGAACCCGGCTTACTCCGTCAAGTGCCGCATCGGGGCCTCGATGATCTGGGACGCCGAAGAGCGCGGCGTTTTGAGACCCGGCATCGAGATCGTGGAGCCTACCAGTGGAAATACCGGGATCGCTCTGGCCTTCGTGGCAGCTTCGCGAGGCTACCAACTCACGCTTACCATGCCCGAAACCATGTCGATTGAGCGCCGACGTGTCCTGGCTGCTTTCGGGGCCAAGCTGATCCTGACCTCGGGTCCGGAAGGAATGCCCGGAGCCGTTCGCAAAGCCGTGGAGATCGCCCACTCCGATCCAAAGCACTATTTTTTGCCGCAGCAGTTCGAGAATCCCGCTAACCCGGCCATCCATGAGAAAACTACCGGCCCAGAGATTTGGGAGGACACGGACGGGGCCATCGACGTGCTGGTTTCCGGCGTGGGAACGGGCGGAACTATCACTGGCATCTCCCGGTTCATCAAGAAAACGAAGCGTAAACCGATTGTGTCGGTCGCGGTCGAGCCAACTGCGAGCCCGGTGCTGACGCAGCAGCGAGCAGGGCTTCCGCTGCAGCCGGCTACGCATAAGATTCAGGGCATCGGTGCTGGTTTTGTGCCCAAGATACTCGATCTATCCTTGGTGGACAGGATCGAGCAAGTCACGAATGATGAAGCCATCGAATTCGCGCGTCGCCTCACCCGGGAGGAAGGGATCCTGTCAGGCATCTCCTGCGGCGCGGCGGTTGCTGTTGCCGTCCGCATCGCGAAAGAGGACCAATTTGCAGGTCAGACGATCGTGGCGGTGCTGCCCGATTCGGGGGAGCGCTACCTCTCGACAGTGTTATTTGAAGGCCTGACCTAAGATGCGGCGATCTGCGGCTGGCCGTTATGTCCCCTGGGATAGCCGCCAGCCAACGGTACCCGATTGGGACGCTCCTATGGACTCTCAAAAGATGAATGCCCTTTCGCTGACCTTCGGTAAGGCGCTGGCGGCGAACCTGCGTGGAGGAGACAAAACGTTCGAGATGCCCAGTCGTTCGGCAGTCGCAGAGATCTGCTGCCGCTATGTTGAGGGGCTATTTCCGCTGTTCTACCACAGTGACGGGGGTAGTAATTTTCCTCGTGAAGCGCGGCGGTATCTCAAGAACATCGAGCGACTCCTGGCGGAGCAGATCTGCCGCGCGATTCGCTTGGAGTGCCACTGTCGCGGAAAACGAGTACCGGATCAGATCGACAAACTCGCACGAGAACTCTTAAGTGCGGCTCTTGAGAAGCTCCCTGAACTCGCTCGACTGCACGCTTCCGACGTCGACGCTGCTTTTGGTAACGATCCCGCCGCGGCCGGTATCGAAGTTGTGTTACTCAGCTATCCTTCGATTGAAGCGATTACAGTTCAGCGACTGGCCCACTGTTTCTATCTTCTGGAAGTCCCCTTCATTCCCCGCATGATGACCGAAGCGGCTCACAGTCACACCGGAATCGATATCAATCCCGGAGCCAAGATTGGCGAATCGTTCTTCATTGATCACGGCACAGGAGTTGTGATCGGAGAAACGGCTACCATCGGGAACAGGGTGACGCTCTATCATGGTGTGACCCTAGGAGCTTTTAATCCCCTTATGAAAGATGAATTTGCGCAATTGCGCCGTGGCCAGACGAACAAGCGCCACCCGGACCTGGACGACCACGTCACCGTGTATCCGAACGCGACCATTCTGGGAGGCGGGACTCGGGTTGGACATCATAGCGTGATCGGGGGAAACGTCTGGTTAACGCATTCGGTGGAACCGTACAGCAAGGTGGTGGTGAAGGATCCTGAACTCCTGATTCACAACGGATCCCCGGAACTTCTAGGCGTTTTTACAGCCGCCGGCGCAGGTATCTAAACACATAGTGGCACACCTCGAGGTTGGTCCATTCCAGTTCGACACCGCGTGAACCAGAGTTCAACCACAACCACGAAATCGCACCAGAGTGGGTCGGAAACATCGAGATGAAAGCTCTATTTCTGGAAGGCATTCACGAAACGGCCGCCGCCGCATTCTGCCGAGCTGGATATAAGGTGAGGTCGTTTCGGGGGAGCCGGACGAATCGACACTCATTCAAGAAATCCAGGACGTCGCCGTGCTGGGTATCCGCTCCAAGGCAAGGATTCTGGCGGCAGCTCCAGAGCTTCTGGTGGTAGGCGCCTATTGTATCGGAACAGACCAGATTGACTGCGCTGCATGCTCGGACCGCGGAATCGCGATATTCAACGATCCCCACAGTAACACCCGCTCTATGTGGCCGAACTGGCCTCGGGCAGCGAGTCGGAAAACGGACAAAAGGAGCAGCGATTGATGTATTCCCACGATCTTGCCGTAGCCGACGATGCCGAGGGTTAGGCGACGCACCTCATGGCATCCCCCGGTTGGTCTCCGCATCGCCGAATTCGTTCTTTCAAGCCGCTCATCCATCTGAGTTCGAAAACCTGCCTTCCCGATCCCGGCTCTATGGCTGAGGCTGTTCTGGTCCTCTCCGCGCCCCACTGGAAGCATTCGATGTATCCCGGAGGAAATTAAAGGTCTTGTTGCTGTGAGTCACCGCGAATTTACGGAGCAGTGGCAACCAAAGTGCCAATGTGCCTATTTATTCTATTAAGTCTATTGAATAACTAGACTTGACAGCGTAAACTTATCTCAATTGTGGGGTATAGCCATGACTCCCATGGCAAGGTTCTTCGAAGCGACATGGTTTCTATGGTGGCTCTTTGCAGCAGTGGTGATCGCCCGCTGGTCCTGGATCACCTTCATCCGAGATCGAGATAGAAATGATGACGGCCCGAAGCGTTGGAGAGAACTGTA
>DASPTQ010000087.1:0-55491 GCA_035623335.1 Terriglobales bacterium | reverse complement strand
GATGCGGACGCCCTACGCGCCAAACAAGATTTGGAGGCGACGAAGAATCACGTTTCCGAGCAAACCTTGAAGCTCCAGCGTTCCGTAGAGCAACTGAACGCGGCGCGGGAGGTAGCGGAACTTGAGTATCAGATTGCCGCGTCGAATTTGGAGGCCGTCGAAGTCAAAGTCGACAGCGGGACGGCAACCTTGCACGACGAAGACGACGCCCGCAACCAAGCCAATGAGCGGTACAACACACTGCAGGACGCAAGCTTCGAATTGCAGCGATCCCAGATCACGTTGCTGCGTGCCACGGGTGAGCTGAGCTCCTGGGTGGGTGTGACAAAGTGATCGCCGTCTCAATCGCCGTTCTTCGAGCCGTCGCTCGCCGGCAACCGAGTTGGTGAGAGTGTAGCTGAGGTTTCGACCATGCCCTCGAACGTTGAGATCAAAGCCATTCTCGAGAATCGGATGGCAGCCGAGGTCATCGCGTCTCGGTTAAGCCACCGAGGTCCGGAGATTATTCGCCAAGAGGATACCTTCTTCCGCTCGAAGGACGCTCGTCTCAAACTTCGTATTCTCGGCCGCCAACGGGGAGAATTGATCCGCTATGAGAGGCCTGATGTCGCCGGCATCCGCTGCTCACAGTACTCGATCGCTCGGACGAGTGACCCTGAGGCTTTGCGCGAGATTCTCGGTCGGACGTTGGGTATTCTTGGTGTGGTTCGAAAAACACGGACCCTGTATAAAGTTGGTCAAACCCGCATCCACATCGATCGAGTTGAGGGACTGGGGAACTTTCTGGAACTGGAAGTTGTCCTCCGACCGGGACAATCTGAAGTCGAAGGAAAGACGATTGCGCAAGGCTTGCTCGGGAATTTCGGGATTGAGGAGCACCAACTCGTCGGGGCAGCCTACATCGATCTTTTAGCGTGTCCAACCGCCACCGAACAGGCATCAAAACCTAAGCGGCAACCAGGGACGGGTTGGACCGACTCAAAACCAGTGCCCCAGCCTTCGACACGCAAGGGGTTATTGAAGATGGGACGGTTGAACTCAACAAGAGCGCCAAAAGTGTTAGTATAAATTACTCAAACTTATGCCTTTGAAGACACTGTTTCTGAACCCACCCTCGTTTGAGAACTTCGACGGGGGTGCAGGGTCCCGCTGGCCAGCTACGCGGGAGATCGAATCTTACTGGTATCCGGTGTGGCTCGCCTATCCGGCTGGTATGCTGGAAGGGTCGCGCCTGCTCGACGCCCCTCCCCATCACGTTTCCGCCGAGGATACCATCCGGATTGCCGGTGATTATGAGTTTCTCGTGCTATTCACCAGCACTCCGGGCTTCCCCGGGGATATCCAACTGGCGGAGAGGATTAAGGACCTCAATCCGCAGATCAAGATCGCGTTCGTCGGACCGCATGTCAGCGTCTTGCCGGAGAAGTCGCTGCGCGATTGCCCAGCGATGGATTTTATCGTGCGCAAGGAGTTCGACTTCGCCACCGTCGAGTTTGCCCAGGGGAAACCCCTCGAGGAAATTCAGGGCATTTCCTATCGCAAGAATGGATCGGTGGTCCATACCCCGGATCGGCCCAGTGTGCAAGACTTGGATTCCCTGCCCCATGTCACGGATGTTTACCGGCGCGACCTGGACGTGACGCGCTACAACGTTCCCTTTCTGCTGTATCCCTTTGTGTCCCTCTATACCACTCGCGGCTGTCCCGCGCAGTGCACGTTCTGTCTTTGGCCGCAGACCCTGAGCGGGCATCCCTGGCGCAAGCGCTCGACCGACGACGTGGCTCGCGAGATGGCCAAGGCCAGAGAATATTGGCCGAAGGTTCGGGAATACTTTTTTGACGATGACACGTTCAACATCCAGAAGGCTCGGACCATTGAACTTTGCTCCAAGCTCAAACCGCTGAATTTGACCTGGTCGTCGACCTCGCGCGTGACCACCGACTATGAAACTTTGAAGGCGATGAAAGAAGCGGGTTGCCGCCTGATGATTGTGGGATATGAATCGGGCGATCCGCAAATTCTCAAGAACATCAAGAAGGGTGCAACCGTCGAACGGGCTCGCCAGTTCACCAAAGATTGTCACAAGCTCGGACTGGTGGTTCACGGGGATTTCATTCTGGGCTTGCCGGGCGAGACCCGGGAAACGATTCGCAACACCATCCAGTTCGCCAAGGAGCTGGACGTAGAAACCATCCAGGTCTCCGTGGCCCATGCCTATCCGGGAACGGAGTTGTATGAATATGCGGTCCAGAACGGGTTCATGGTTTCGGAGAGCAAAATGGTGGACGAAGGCGGCCACCAGTTAGCCCACATTCAGTATCCCGGTCTGCCAGCCGAGGAAATTATGGAGTCGGTGCACCGCTTCTACGACGAATACTATTTCCGCCCCAAGGCGATCGTCCGCATCCTGAAAAAAGGCGCTTTTTCCCGAGTCGAACGCAAGCGCCTCTATAAGGAAGCCAAGACCTTCCTCAAGACGCGGGCCATGCGCCACCGCTGGGTGAGAGACCGGCGCGAGAGACACGAGTCCGCCACCTCGGCGGCGTCGCTCAAGGCATGATCGAGTTGTGACCCTGCGCAAGTATCTCGTGCTCGCCGGGGTGGCCGTATTCGCGGTCACCGGTGATTCGCTGGTCTCGAACGGCATGAAACAAGTGGGCAGGGTGGCACTCGATCACTTGCCCAACATCATCTTGGTTGTCTTCCATCCCCAGATCGCGCTGGGTATCTTGTTCCTACTGGCGTTTTTCGCCTGCTACATGGCGGCGCTTTCCTGGGCCGATCTCACGTATGTGCTTCCCACCACTTCGGTAAGCTTCATTCTGCTCACCTTGGTAGCTAAATTCATTCTCCACGAAAATGTGAGCCTAACCCGGTGGCTGGGCGTGGTCCTGATCTCGCTCGGGATCGGCCTGGTAAGCCAGGGCCCGGTTCTCACCCCCCAGCCACGGCGCACGCAGTCGGGAGACTGCCTGGCGGAAACCGCCTCCGGGAGGATGGAACGATGACGCAGCTTTATGCCTGGGGAGCGGTGGCCACCATTGTGTCGACCTCGACTTGTGGGGATGTCCTGCTTTCCCGCGCCATGAAGCAGGTCGGCGACGTCGGCGAACTGCGGCGTCGTTCTGGCTGGGCGATCGTAGTGGGGAGCATCTTGCGCAATCCGAATTTCGTGCTGGCCATTGTGGCCATGGCCACGGCCTTCTATGCCATGCTGTTCGGCCTGTCGTGGGCTGATGTCAGTCTGGTGGTTCCCGCCTCTACCTCCCTTACCTTTGTGACCAACGCTCTGGCGGCCAAGCTATTTCTCCATGAGCGGGTGGATCACTACCGCTGGCTTGCTGCCATTTTCGTTGCTGCCGGGGTGTTTCTGCTGGCGCTCTAGGCCGGTCGGCGGGCGCTAACTAAGCCGCGCACAGGGAATTCAGCTTGAGATGCCCAGCAACTTCCGGTCGAAACTGGGTTCCTACGCGTGACCTGCGTTTCCTTACCGCACCTTGCGCCTACGAATGAAACGCGAAGATGCGCTTCCAATCGCTCTTCATGCTGACAACAGTCCAATCCTTCGACTTAGCTTCGTCGTAGAGCGCCTGAGTGAACCTGCCGACCTTGGTGTCAGGCAGCCCTTGAGCGGGACCATAGGCGTACTCGCGCTCTCGGTCATCGTGCAGCAGAAGTATCGCGAGACGTTCGCCGCTGCCCGCCTTCGTGTATTCCAGCATCTGACGATCTCCGCTCGAATTGCCAAACGCAGCAAAAGGCCGGCGTCCGATCATCAGGTGGATGCCCTCTGGTTTGCCGGCGTTATCGTCGTTCAGTAGCAGCTTTGGATCCTTGGTTAGCAATGGCTTTCCACTCTCGTCGTAACCGAAGCTGGTGCCGCCGGCCGTCCCCACCACCTGCTCGGGAGGAATACCGTAGACCTGCTCGGCGTAGGTTCGCACGAAATCTTGACCGCCTCCGGTGACAATGTAGGTCTTGTAGCCGTTGTCCCGCATGTGCTTGAGCACCTCGATCATCGGCAGGTAGGTCAGTTCGGTGTAGAGCTTTTTCCAGCGCGGATGGCGGGCCGTTCCGAGCCAATGCTTCGCTTGGGACTCGAAGTCGTCGACGCTCATGCCGGTCAATGTCGCGACCAGAATCTTGATGAGCTCGTCGGTCGGCAGCTTCGCAATCGCCTCCCGGTCGCCGGTCAACACCGTTCTAAAAGGCTCGACATTCTCCAGTTCCGGCTTGGCCTTCACAACCGCAGGCGTGCGATCGAAGCAATAGACCACCTGGCTATACATCGGATGCTCCACCCAGAGCGTGCCATCCTGATCGAAGGTGGCAATGCGCTGCGCGGTGGGTACAAACTTTGGGCTCGATCGATCGGTGGTGAGGTGAATAAAGTCCAGGATCGCTCTCTTGGCCGGTCCGTCATTCCATGAAGGCAATGGATCTCCCAGGGCTGGCGCTTGGGGCGGAAAAGCAAACGCCCCGCCGCCCCCGATCAGCGTGGCAGCGGTGGCTGTCATCCCCAGCTGCAGTAACTGACGTCTGGATAACTCAGCGCCTGGGGCTATTTTCATGAAGGTCTACTCTCAGTACGAATAACTTCTCTCGCCGTCATTGTTCTCCGCCTCCGGTTCGTTGGCTTTGCCGGCTTGCACCTTCGCATTCCCGCCCGCCACCCGAAAGCTGATAGCTGAAAGCGCAGCCAAAGCCTGAAGCATGAGAGCTGTTCATGGTTGCCGCGTGGCTCACCCAGGAAGAACTCTAGGGCACGGTCGAGGTTCCAAAGTTGAAGTTAATTCCCCCCGAATAGCGGAAGTTGTTCTGAACGCCGTTGTTGAATGGATTGTTGAAATTGGTCAGCAGGTAATCGATTTCCGCCGGCCTGACGGATACACGCTTGCCGATCGGGATATCGACGCCTCCACCAAATGCCATGGCAAACGCATTTCCGCTGGGAGTCTTCGAAAACGCACAGGCCCCCACCGTCGGCTGGCAAATGGTTTTGAAGGCATTGCCGTATACGTTCGAGTGTGCTCCGCCAAAAAGAAGATGAGCGAAGGGTTGAATTTTTGGTATGCGCACTTTGAGCTGTGGACCAAAAAGGTAGGTAAAGAGATTGCCCTGCACGTTGCCGGTCCCTCCTCCTGGGAATTTGCTGCTGACACCGGGAGGAATGACGAAATGGGTCGTGGTACTGCCATAGCCCTGAAAGTCGGCCTTTAGGCCGAGATATTCGGCGATGTTATAGACAAAGCTGCCGCCGCCGCCGTTCAAGCTGTGCCCTTGTGTGTAGGCCGCGCTGGGAGCGTAGCGGGCGTAGCTGTAATCGAAACCTGCCTCGGCTTGGGGATACTCCTGCGCCCACCCTGCCACTCCCGCTAGGAATACGGCGCACACTAAGGTCATCCTGATCTGGTTCATTTTCGATTCTCCGTTGTCGAAATTCTGGATGGTCGAGCGGGAGCGGGACGGCGACCTCTTCTAAAAAAGTACGAACGTCGAAGCGAGAAAGCCAACAACCTGCCACTGTCCCTTGCCCAAGGCGCTCGTTGGCATCCGACGATTGCCAAACTCACGGTTCACTGATCTCAGTAAGCCCATCCTCAGGATATGTTGCACGCTCCAGAAGTGAGTGAACACTGTCAAGAGAAACAGATCCGTATCCAACACGCTTTTCGGCCTCTGTCACTTGGGACGAAGTAAACCACCGCTCCTATTCCCTCACTTCGTGATTGGCTCCGGAACGGCGGTCGACCGGCTCCTTGGTTGGATTGGCTGCTGGCGGACGCGACAAGATGATCGGCTGCAAGCTCATTCAAGATCTTGTCTCAGGGAAACAGACGCATGAGTCCTGTGGCCGAAAGGTCCCGCACCAGGAACCGTCGATCATCGACCCCCCTCGATCGGGCGACAGCTTCTGCCGCTATGTACCCGCTGCGTACCGCCCCTTCCATGGTCGCGGGCCACCCGGTGGCTGTCCAATCCCCGGCGAGAAAAACCCGTGGCCACACGGTGGGAGAGCCGGGCCGATAAGCATCGCTGCCTGGCTGCGGCGAGTACGTGGCATTGACTTCCTTGACCACCGTGGACTTCAGCAGTGTGGCTTCCCGGGCTCGGGGAAAGAATTCCTTCAGTTCTTCGAAGGCCAAGGCGGTGATTTCTGACTTCGACCTTCCCACCAGCGCCTTCGAAGAGCTGACTACCAGTTCCACATAGCTGCCGCCGGGCCCGCGAACGAGTTCCTCGCTCCGAGGATTGTGGACCGAACTCGAGCCACGGGAGAGTAGCCGGGATTTATGAAACATCCACTGCATGGTTCGATCGAGCAGAATGGCGTGATCGAGATCGCTAATCTGGCGATCCAACCAGAGGTGTATGCCTGTGATTGGCGAGGTTTCAAAGTGCGCCAACTGCCTTCGTAACGACTGCGCCTCTGGGACCTCGGGCACCATGCGCGAGAGCACATCGAATGGGATGGCCAGGATCACCGCGTCAAAGCTCTCCTCCATGGCTTCGACCGACAGCCCCACGGACGAGGAATCCGGGTGGAAGCGCTCCACGCCAGCACGCAGGTGGACCTCTCCCCCGCGAGCCTGGATATACTCTCCCGCCACACTATAGAGCTCGGTCAAGGGCACGGTCGGGACTCCCATGCGTCCCGCTTCGGCCGATTTCAAAAAGGATTCTCGAATGACCTGGCCGGCGGAGGAGCATGCGATCCGGTCAAGATCCTCGTTGAGAGCGCTAACCAGAATGGTCTTCCAAAATCGCTCCATCGCACCATTCGACTGGTGGTGGCGCCGCAACCAGGTCGAGAACGAATCTCCCCGGTCTTCGGGGGCTTTGGCCGCCAGGGCTCCCATGGCGCTCGCAATCGAAAGCTTGTCCCTCCAGCTCAGGCAAGGCGCGCGCAGAAAAGAAGGGGCGGTGTGAAAAGGTGCAGGAAGAAAGGACGGCGCAACCACGGAGGCGCGGCCACCGGGCTCGAGAAAGGTCAGCCGATTGTACCAGCGAATCCGATCGGCGATGCCCAGGCGATGGTAGAAATCGACCAGGTTTGTGCAGCAGCCCAGCAGAACATGCTGGCAGTTATCCACCACCTCGCCGGTTCCGGGGTGCTCGTAGGAGGAAGCTCGGCCGCCGAGATAGGGGCGCCGCTCAAACAAGCTGACGGGGAAGCCAACGTCGGCGAGCGCGCATCCCGCGGCCAATCCCGACAGCCCCCCGCCCACCACGGCCACTCGGAAGGATTGTGTCGGCCGCGCGCTCATCACGACAGACGCTTGAGCAAGCCTCGGCTTAGCACGGCCAGCTTTTCACCCAGCGGGAGGGTGATCTTGCCGCTGAAGACGTCATACCGGCGGGAGGCAATTTTTTCGAGCAACCGGCGATAAATGGTCAACAGCACCCAAAGTGCAGGTTGGCTATCTTCGTCGACCAGCGGGATCAACTGGTCCCCGGCACGATAGTACTCGCGCGCCCGCCGGGCTTCCATTTCGAGCAGCGGCCGCAATCTCTGGGCCTTGGCAGCCGGGCCCAGCTCCCCGGGCGAGATTCCGAATTTGGCCAGGTCTTCTTCGGGAAAATAAATCCGTCCCATGGCTGCGTCTTCCTTAACATCGCGGATGATGTTAGTCAGTTGAAAGGCCAAACCCAGCTGCTCAGCCAGAGCTTCCGCCCGGCGATCGCGGTAGCCGAAGATCCGAATGCAGACCAGCCCGACCACGCTCGCGACCCGATAACAGTACAAGCGGAGGTCCTCAAAGGTTTTGTATCGGACGGTCAGGATCGGAGCGCCGGTCTCGCCGAGCAATTGATCTTCTTCCTCGACATCCATCTCGGTGCCGTAGGCCAACTCATCGAGCAGTTCGATGGGAATACCGAAGCGCCGCTGGGTATCGATCAGGCCCAGGAGCACCGGGTCGTCGGTCGGCAGGCCGGAAGCCGCGCGATGGAAAGAGGCCAGCCACGAGTCTAGCTTCTGATGCCGCTCATACGTCGGCAGTGCGGGCTCGTCGGCAATGTCGTCGCAGCGCCGCATGAAGGCATAGACGGCGCACAGGGCTTGGCGCTTCGGCGGGGGAAGCACAAGAAACGCGTAATAGAAGTTCTTGGCGGAGGATCGTGCAATGCTGCGGCAAACCGAATACGCAACCACCAGTTGCGACTCGGTCGGCACAAAGGGAGCCGATGCCGGGCCAGCGGCGGCATTCACAGCAGTCTTCCCCACGCCGCCCGCGCTACTAAAGCCAGCTTGCGGGTCTTCGATAGAGCCGGCCGCCGGCCCAGCACCTTGAACTGCTGGCGCTCGATGGCATCGAGAATGCCTTGGCCACCCCGGCTGAACAGCTCGATGTCAATCGCCAGCTGGCGATCGACTCGGTCGGCAAGCGGCAGGCCGCGGCCGAACCATTCGCGGGCACGCTCCACTTCGAAGTGCATCATCCGGCAAAAAGCGGGGGTGTTGCGTTGGCCAGCGATATCCTCTTCTTGCACGCCGAATCGCTCGAGATCTTCGAGCGGCAGGTAGATGCGTCCCTTGCCGTAGTCCAAACTTACGTCTTGCCAGAAGTTGGCCAGCTGTAGCGCGGTGCAGGTTGCATCCGACAGTGCCTGTCGCTCCGGGTCGCGGTAGCCGCAAACGTAAAGCACCAGACGGCCCACAGGGTTCGCGGAAAAGCGACAGTATTCGAGCAAATCCTCGAAGGTCGGATAGCGCAGGATGACCTGATCCTGGCGAAAGGCCGTCAGCAGATCGGCAAAGGTCTGCTGCGGAATTTCGAATTTGACCACCGTCTCGGCCAAGGCCACGAAGACGGGATGCCGCGGATGGCCTTGATAGCAGGCGTTGAGTTCCCCTTCCCATTCCTCGAGCAGGTGCAGTGCGACGCTCCGATCGCCGACTTCGTCGCCTAGGTCGTCGGCAATTCGACAATAGGAGTAGACGTTGAAGAAATGTTGTCGCAGGTGCGCGGGCAAGAACCAGCTGGCGACGGAAAAGTTCTCGTAATGGGTGCGCGCCAGACGACGGCAATATTCCTGCGCCTCAGCCCGGCCCGGAGCTTGGGCCGGAATGGCGTAATCCAGGGGAAGCATGCTCCTGCCCTCCGCGGGGTTGCTGGCGATCGAGGACATGAGTTCCGTTCCGTCTCCCTGAAGAGCAGGCTCGCCGCCACCGAACCCAGCTCTAGTGGCCGGGTATGATGGCAGTCTTGATGTCGCCGTTCCGGTTCAGCATATGGCGAAGAACGTGCTGCAGACGGGAAAGCGGCGCTTCCCCGGTGATGTAATCCGTTGATCGGATTTTCTTCTCCGCAATGAGCGCGAAAGCCTTGCGCACCATCTCCGGGGTGTGATGAAAGGTGGCTTTGAGGGTAATTTCCGAATAGTGCAGACGAGCCGTATCCAGCTGCGCTTTGGTGCCGCTGGCGCATCCGCCAAAGAAGTTCACCGTGCCACCCTTGCGCACCATGTCGATAGCCCACTCCCAGGCCTCGGGCCGGCCTACGGCTTCGATCACCACATCGCCGCCGCGCTTCTCGGGCGACAGCAGGCGAACGGCCTCGACGGGATCCTTCACTTTGGTGATCTCGACGACCTCCTGGGCTCCCATGTGCCGGGCGGCGGTGACCTGGGAATCCCGCTTGACCACTGCAATCACCTTGCAACCCACGGCGTTGGCCACCTGCAGGAACATCAGGCCAATTGGTCCCCCACCGATGACTACGACCGTATCCCCAATCTCCACTCCCGTCTCATGCAAGCCGCGGAGCACGCAAGCCAGAGGCTCTACCATGGCTGCTTCCTCGAAGCTCACGTCGGGGGGAATGGCCAGCATATTGCTTTCCACGATGCGACGCGGAATGCGAATATACTCGGCATAGGCGCCATTGTTGAAGAGCAGGTCGTCGCAAAGATTCTCCTGGTGGCGGGAGCAGTAGAAGCACATCTGGCACGGGGCCGAGTTCAAGGCCACAACCCGCGTTCCGCGCCGGAAGTTGCGCACGCCGGGTCCCAGTTCCTCGATCACTCCCGCCAGTTCGTGTCCGAACAAAGCTGGAGGGACGATCATGCGTGCGTGATAGCCCCGCTGATACACCTTAAGATCAGTGCCACAGGTCAGCGCGACCTGGACTTTGACTAACACTTCGCCATCCCGCAGCCGAGGGATGGGGACCTTCTCAATCTTGAGGTCCTCCTTACCATAGAGGACGGCTGCAGTCATCTTTCCGTTCACTCGCTACTTCCTCCCCAGCCGCTGCTCGGTTGGATCACAATTTTCATCGAATCTGGTCCTGGATGGGCAGCTAACTCGAAGGCTTCTACACTGCTGGATAAGGGAAAACGGTGGCTGATCAATCGTTCCAAATCCATCTGGCGGTCCATTACAAACCGTACCGACTCCTCCTGAAGCGCGACCGAAGCGCTATACGACCCCAGCAGAGTTTTTTCCTGCACGCACACCTCTGCCGGGTCGATCGTGACCTCGCCTTTGGCCGTCTGCGCGAACAACAGCACGCGACCCCCGGGACGCACGACTTCTATTCCAGCTCGGATGAGACCATTGCTTCCTACGGCAACAATCGCCGCGTCAGCACCACGTCCTTCCGTACGCTCTCGCACCGCCTTGATCGTGTCGGTGCGGGAGGCATCGATCCCATTCTCTAAACCAAAGGTTGTAGCTATTGTAAGCCTCTGGGCATACAAATCGGAAGTGATCACCTGAGCTCCAGCTCGTTGTGCCAACGAACTCAATATGATACCGATGGGCCCCTGCCCTATCACTAGAACCGTCTCCCCCGGCGAGACGTGGAGCTTTTCGATCCCCTTCATGCAAGTGTTGACGGGTTCGAGAAAGGAAGCCTGTTCGAAAGACACGCCATCCGGGATTCGCACCGTGCCTCGCCGCACAATCCAATCCATGACTCGCAGGTATTCCGCGAATCCGCCTCCAGACGGTTCGAACCCCGCCGTGGTACCGACCTTCTTGTAGGCAGCACATTGGGCAAATGTCTTGTGGTAACAGTAGAAACACTGGCCGCAGGGGATGTGGTGAAAAACCACCACACGATCCCCAAGACGAAAGTCCGACACGCCAGCACCGACCTCGGCAACCACCCCCGAGATCTCGTGGCCGAAGATGCGCGGCGGGCTGTGTGAGCCGGTGGCAATCTTTTTCAAGTCCGTGCCGCAAATTCCGCAGGTGTGCACCCGAACCAGAAGTTCTTGAGGACCGATCCGGGGTACGGGAACCGATTCCAGGCGAACGTCGTTGACGCCCCGGTAGACGGCCGCTTGCATGGTGGTGGGATTGGTTTCGGGCAGCATCTCGAGCTTGGAGGCCTCGGCGACCACCATGGAGTGTCTCATATTGGAATCGTCTGGAATTCGGTACCTGGCACTTTCTCGGCGCACATCTCGGCTAGGGCTGCGCACAGGTTGGTCGCCGCCCTGGCCGTCTCCCTCGCCCATCGTTCGACCTTCCACCACAACCAGGGCCGCACCGCCACATAGCCTAGAAACCTGAGGACATGAAACTTGCCGTCGGGCCCGACAAAGAGCTCAAAGGGTGGAAGAGCGGTACCGCTGGTGTCAAAGATGACCTTACAGGCCGTGAATCTTACTCCGTGCGCCTGGGCGCTCTCGGCCACTGCAGAGGCTTCCATGTCCACCGCCTGAGCCCCGTAGGCCTGTCGCAATTTGGCTTTTTGCTCGGGGCTGGCAACATGAGGAAAGCTGATG
This sequence comes from Terriglobales bacterium, assembly GCA_035623335.1. Taxonomy (GTDB): domain Bacteria; phylum Acidobacteriota; class Terriglobia; order Terriglobales; family Acidobacteriaceae; genus JAFAGX01. The sequence goes on along the minus strand of DASPTQ010000087.1, from coordinate 43,752 downwards.
AGCACCCCTTGGCCGCTGCCGGCATCGGTTCGACTGCCATCCCCCCCGTTGAGGATGACACGGGGTCGTAGGGCGTCACCCGTCGCCAAAGCCGGATCCAAGCCTCCGGCAAAACCGGCGGAAATGACGAGCCTCGGTCGATAGAGCCCGAGGATGGCCTCGGTGGCCCGCCGGGCCGCCGCCGAGCCAATTCCTCCGCACACCACGACGATGTCTTCTCGCTCAAAAAACTGATACCAGCGGCCGGCGAAATTGGCCTCTCTTCGCGGCCAGTCTTTCACCAGAGGCCATACTTCCCGCTCGATGGCTGCCACGATTGCGATCTTCGCTGTACTCACCAAGTCCTTGAAGCCCAAAGCTCCCTTGCCAATTGGCGGCGGCTTGACGGCCGCCTTCCTCCCGACCACCTAGGCGAATCCGTTCTTTCGAAACCAGTCAACGGCTCTTCGCAGAGCAGGTTCAACGGAAACCGACTTCCATCCCAGTTCCCCCTCGGCCTTCGAGGTGCGAACAAACATTTTCTTCCGGCTCATGCGTACGGCATCGACGGTGGCGCGCGGTTCGCGGCCCAACATCCTGCCCGTCACCAGTTCATCGACGACTCCGGCGGCGAGGGCTACGACATAGGGAACCTGCACTTGGGGAGAGGGTAGTCCGGTGATTTCGGCCAGTTTGTCGAGAATCTCCTTCAACGTCAGGTTCTCGCCTCCCAAGATATAGCGCTCTCCGCTTCTTCCCTTCTGGAAGGCAGCTAGATGGCCGAGCGCGCATTCTCTCACGTCCACCAAATTGAGCCCGGTATCGAGATACGCCGGAAATCTCTTCTTGAGGAAATCCACGATGATGCGTCCCGTCGGCGTCGGTTTGATGTCTCGCTCGCCTACCGGAGTGGTGGGATTCACCACCACTACGTCCAAGTGGCCTCGTCCGGCTTGGATCGCAAGTTGTTCGGCCATAAATTTCGAACGCTTATAGGGGCCGATCATCTGGTCGAGCGATACCGGCGAATTCTCATCCGCAAGCTGGCCGTTCGAACTAAATCCCATGGTAGCCACGCTCGAGGTGTATACCACCCTCCGGACGTGGTTCTTCTCGGCAGCGTTCAGAATCGCCCTGGTACCCTCAACATTCGAGCGGTACATCTGATCTGGGTCCCGCACCCACAGGCGATAGTCTGCGGCGACGTGGAAAACAACATCGCATCCCTCGATTGCCTTCTCGAGCGTTTCGGGTTCGCGCAAATCGCCGAACACGCGTTCCGCCCGGAGGCCCTCAATATTTCTCAGATCGCTCGAAGGGCGGACCAGAAGTCGGAGCTCAGCCCCTTGCTCGGAAAGCACCTGGGCCACATGGCTGCCCACGAACCCGGTCGCGCCCGTGACGAAGGCCTTCATCCATGCCCTGCGCGATTCCCCACGGCCGAGTCGCCTTTACTCAAGCTTCTCCGGCGTGAGGGAAATGTTCTTCTCCCCCGCAGCTTTCTTCTCCCAATAGTGCGCGACCCAGGTTTCCCAGCTCTTACCGGCCGCCATATCGCGTCCGGTGAAGGCTAAGCCAACGATCTCGTCATAACCAATCGATACTTTCGGGCCGCCATCCTTCGGCAGCAAACGCAGGTAAGAGTCCGACAAGGAATTTCCCTTGCGGCGATCGAAGACGTAACCTTCGATCCGGCTGCCGTCCTTGCGGGTGATCTGTATATCGCCGCGATAGTCGAATGCCAGGTCGAGCGCCCGATGAAGTTCCTCGGGGGTCTTGAGCTCAGTGACCGAGCCTTCCAGGTTCTGACGCTCGCATCCCGACACGACTTCGAGGGTGTCTGGATCGGCCTCCTGGCCGGGAGCATTCGAACCCACTCGACCTGATTCTCTTCCACTCAAACCGCGGTCTCCTCGGTCCTGGGAGTTTTGATCTGGACGAGAGGACGAACCGAATGCAGGGGGCGCACCGGTTCCTCGAGCAGGGAAAGCGCCGAGGGATCTCGGTAGGCACCGGCAAACAGGGCCCGTGCCGTCCGCCACACACCGCGCAGGGAACTGAAGGTATCATTCACGGCCGAGGCCTCGTAGCCGCTGTGCACCATGCAATTCGCGCATTTTGGGTTGCCAGATTCGGTCCCATAATTCTCCCAGTCCGTAGTGGCCAGCAATTCCGCAAAGCGATCGCAATACCCGTCTTGCAGCAGATAGCAGGGCTTCTGCCAACCGAAAACATTGAAGGTCGGCATGCCCCAGGGAGTACAGGGGTAGTCGCGTCTGCCCATCAGAAATTCGAGAAATAGTGGCGACATATTGAACCGCCAGCTCGGCTTGCGGTTCGACAAGATGGCGCGAAACAGTCGCCGAGTACGGGCCCGTCCGAGAAAATGATTCTGATCCGGTGCTTTCTCATACGAATAGCCCGGAGAAAGCATCATGCCTTCCACCCCGAGGTCCATCATCTCGTCAAAGAAGGCGCGCACGCTTTTCGCGTCGGCTCCGTCGAACAGAGTGGTATTGGTGGTGACGCGGAACCCGCGCGCCAAGGCTTCCTTGATGCCCTCCACGGCTTTGTCGTAGCCACCTTCCAGGCATACCGAGAAATCGTGGGCTTCCCGTTGCCCGTCCATGTGCACGGAAAACGTCAGGTATTTGTTGGGCTGAAACAGATCAATCTTCTGCTTGAGCAGCAGTGCATTGGTACACAGGTAGACGTACTTCTTGCGCTCGACCAGGCCGGCGACGATTTCCCTAATCTGCGGGTGCAGCAGCGGCTCGCCCCCCGGGATGGCCACCGTGGGCGCGCCACACTCCTCGACCGCGCGAAAACACTCCTCCGGCGTCAGCTGCATCTTCAACACATGCGCGGGATACTGGATCTTGCCACATCCGGCGCAGGCTAGATTGCAGCGGAACAACGGCTCCAGCATGAGCACAAGCGGATACCGTCTCCGTCCCTTGAGCTTCTGTTTCAGCACGTAGGTGGTTACGGTCCATGCCTGCGAAATAGGAACTGCCATGCGATTGCTCTCCAGATCTCTAAGCTCAGCGAGCCTCTGGCACCGAGCCCAGCCGGTGATCGCCGGCGGGCCAGAGCCCAATGCTAGAACCCAAGGCTAAGACCGCCGATTCGTAGCGTGTCCGTTCCCTGTCATGGCCTTCTGATAGGTCGTCAGCGCCAGCAGCGGGAAATACTGCCGGTACATGTGATAGCTAAGATAAAACACACGCGGAAATCCCGTGCCAGAGTAATAGGGCTCGTCCCAGGAACCATCCGGCTTTTGCGTGCGCAGCAAGTAGGCGATGCCGCGGGCCACACAGTCGCTGCGCGTGTCGCCCGCCGCGAGCAAGCCGACGACCGCCCAGGCCGTCTGCGACGGGGTGCTCGGCCCCACGCCTTTCAGTGTCGGATCGTCGTAGGATCCACAGGTTTCCCCCCAGCCGCCATCCCCGTTCTGAACCATTCGCAGCCATTCAGCCGCTTGCTGGATATAAGGTTCATGCGAATCGACACCCATCGCTTCTAGTCCACGCAGGACGAGCATCGTTCCGTAGATGTAATTGACTCCCCAGCGTCCAAACCAGGAGCCATCCGACTCCTGCTGCTCGCGTATGAACCGAATGGCCTTCTTCACCGCGGGATGACTCAGACCGTATCCGTAGGCTGCCAGCATCTCCAGGATGCGGCCGGTGATATCCACCGTCGGCGGATCCAGCATGGCATTGTGATCGGCAAAGGGAATTTGCTGAAACACCATCTTGTCGTTGTTCTTATCGAAGGATGCCCAGCCGCCGTTTCTCGATTGCATGGAAAGGATCCAATCGACGGCTCGCTGCACCGACTCGCGCTGATAGCGCCCATTGGGGTGTTCGACCTGGCAGAGGGCCAGGCATACCATCGCACTGTCATCAACATCCGGATAAAACTCGTTGTTGAACTCGAAGTACCATCCGCCAGGTTGCCCTCTCTTGTTTTTCACCTTCCAATCGCCGATCGAACGAACCTGCTTCTGCAAAATCCAGTCGGTGGCCTTGATCATGCGCGGATCATTGGCTGCGAGCCCACTCTCGCCGAGGGCAAACAGGGCGTAGGCGGTGTCCCAAACCGGCGATTTCGTAGGTTGCATGCGGAAGGTGTCGCCTTCCTCGATGCCCAGCTTTTCGAATTCGTCCAGAGCACGAATCACTTGCGGATCATCGAGCGAATATCCCAGGCAACGCAGCGCGATGATCGAATTCAGGATGCCGGGATAGATAGCGCCTAGCCCGTCGCTCATCTCAAAGCGCGCGAGCATCCAGCGCTCCGCCTGGCGTAGCGCGATCGAGCGCAGAGGGCGAATGTGAACCGCCTCAAACCAATGCACCAGGCGATCCAAACAGAGGAAGAAGTTTCGCCAGGAGACGAGCCGCGTCGACCAGTGCAACCGCATCCGCGACTTTTGGCGGCCACCCAGGAAGAGCTCGTCAATGCCCATCTCCTCCGGAATCTTCTTGAACGGCTTTTTGGCGTAACAGACCGACAGCGGCACCAGAATCGCCCGGGACCAGGAGGAGATTTCGTAAAGATTGAACCAAAACCATTTGGGAAACAGAACGATCTCGGGAGGAACGGCGGGTACGGCGTCATAGTCGTACTGCCCCAGAAAACAAAGATAAATCTTGGTGAAGGTGTTCACCTCGGTGGCGCCGCCGAGCTCGAGAATCTTGGCGCGGGCGCGCACCAGAGCCGGGTGCTCTGCCCTGTATCCGGCCAGTTTGAGCGCGAAATACGCCTTGACCGATGCACTGACATTCGAGGGGCCTTCGGCATAGATGCTCCACCCACCGTCTTGCTGCTGATGGCGCAAGATGTAGTTGGCGCACTTCTCGAAGCGTTCCCGATCGACCGTGCCGAGCAGAGTATGAAGCAGGATGTAATCGGACTCGAGAGTAGTATCGGCTTCGAGCTCCCCACACCAGTATCCTTCCTCCAACTGCTGGGAAAGCAGAACCTTGCGGGCTCGGCCGATGGCCGCGGCGGCCCACCCCGCGAGATCATCGATCTTTCCGAAGCGCAGCTCGGGCGCAAACGCCCGAATAGGGGAGGTATCGTCCATAGGAGTCATTCGGCCAACACCGGTCGCGGTTGCTGGGCGATGGCTTCGACGATTTCGGGAGGCAAGCCGAAGCGCACATTTTCAGGCATTACTTCCACTTCCTTTACGTGGTCAAATCCCTTGGTGCCGAGGAACTTCAAGACCTCTTCGACGAGGCATTCGGGAGCCGACGCCCCCGCCGTCAGGGCCAGGGTTTTCACTCCTTCCAACCACTCCGGTTGGATATCCAGATAGCTATCTATTAGATGCGACTGGGTGGCAAGATTACGCGCCACTTCCACTAAGCGGTTGGAATTAGAGCTGTTATCGGAACCGACGACGAGCAACAGGTCGGCTTCGGAGGCTACCTGTTTCACCGCCACCTGGCGGTTTTCCGTGGCATAGCAAATATCTTGGGCCGCGGGCCCTTGAATCTGGGGAAACTTCTTGCGCAGGGCCGCAATAATGTCTTTGGTCTCATCCAGACTCAAAGTGGTTTGCGTCAGATAAGCAACCCGATTGGGATCGGAAACCGTGAGTGTCTCGACCTGCTCGGGAGATCCGACAACCTGGGTGACGAGCGGCGCTTCGCCCAGGGTTCCGATGACCTCATCGTGAGCCCGGTGACCGATCAAGATCAAGGAGTAGCCCTCCTTGGCAAACTTCACCGCTTCGACGTGAACCTTGGTGACCAGCGGGCAGGTAGCATCGATTACCCGCAGGTTGCGCGCCCGACTGGCCTCCCGCACTTCGGGCGAGACTCCGTGGGCGCTGTAAATAACCCGCTCGCCGTTGGGAACTTCATCTACGCTATCGACGAAAACGGCCCCTTTGGCTTGGAGTTCCTCGACCACAAACCGATTGTGGACAATCTCCTTGCGGACGTAGATAGGGGGGCCAAAGGCCTCTAGCGCAATGCGGACGATGTCGATGGCCCGTACTACCCCAGCGCAGAATCCCCGGGGCTTGAGCAAAAGCAGCGTCTTGCTGGGCGGATTGGTTGACACGATAAAGTTCCCTTCAGGGTTTTCCCCCAAAGTTTTTATTGTTACCGGAGATAGCCACTTTGGTCAACCAATCTGCAGCGGGCAGCGTGGTGGTCCGTCGGGTCGATCCCGCAGTGGTTTTGCGGGCCCGTAATCCCGCTAAGGCTTGAGGGAACGGGAGAACCGCGCGGACCGCCATGCCAGGGGCGCCTGATCAGCGCGCAGGGCGCGATACGCACCGATCAACCGTTCTGAACGGTCCCCGCTTTCGATGAAGATTATGATAATCACTTTGGTACAGTGAAGCCCTTTCGCAGGCGACCAGGATGGGTGGCGTGGACACCCGCAAGGGTTTCCAGGGTTCCACCTCTCGGAGGAGCGGTATGAAGCCAGTGAGCATTTTCCTAGCGATGTTTCTCGCCGTAACCCATGCTTTCTCGCAGGATCGCCCTGCTGTTTCCGCGCAAGCTAACACCGTCTACGCCGGCGCGGACGGCAAGTTTGAGGCGGCTCCCGATACGGCACAGATTCAATGCAACATCTCGGTGCGGGACGACACCTCGCAGGAGGCCTACCAGCATGCCGCGAAAGACGTCGAGCAGGTGCGGCAAGTGCTGCGCGCCAATGGCATTGATCCCAAAACCGCCAGCGTGGGTTTCTTTTCCGTCGAACCGATGTACGACTGGAAAAATCCCAAACAGAAGGTCGTTGCCTATCGTGTCACTACCGATGTCACGTTGAAATTAAAGGACTTCTCGAAGGTCGGGCCCATCACCCAGCAACTCGCCGACGCCAACGTGAGCGAAAGCCAAACGCTGAGCTACATACTGGAGGACATGGAGGAGGCCAAGAAAAAGGCGGTCGAGGATGCATACCGGCGAGCGCGCAATTCCGCCGATACCCTGGCACGCGCCAGCGGACGTACGCTCGGTGAGCTTTCCTACGCCTCGGTCGATGTTATCGAGAATCCCCACATCGTCATGCCCAGGGCCATGAGCGCAATGGCGGCAGCCGCACCACCCGCTCCGACCGAGGAATTCACGCCGCATGCCGTCACGGTTACCGCCCACGTTAACGCGCTGTTCAACTTGAAGTGAACGTCCATTCCGTGTCGAGAACAGCAGGTCACCGCAACTTCGCGACCGTCACTTCCAGTTGAAACTGCCGCTTGGAGTTGGGATCGTCCACACTGCCCACCACCAGTGGCTTTCCCAGCTGAGCCACGGTGCTGGCCTCGATCTTTAACTGGCGCAGCAGCGGCCGCACGTTCTGCCCCTGCTGATCCGGCACCGCGAAATTGCTGACCTCGGATCGAACATTCAGCAAAACGGCAGCATTACCCAGCCAGGCTACATCGCTCCGGTCCCTGAGCCGGCACCAGAGGTTCGTACCCACGTCGAGGTAGGTGAACTCGCCCGCCTTCTCCTCAATGGGAACGCGGGTGCCGATCTTGATCTCATGGTTGTCTCCAGCCGCTACGTTCATCGAGTATTGCCGCGAGTTGATCTTTTTCCCGTCCTCCAGTTCATTGACCGAAAAGTCTACGCGGTAACCCTGTCTTTCTACTTCCGGCGCCTTAGCGGCGCCGGCCTCCTGGGCGGAGGCTTTCCGGCTGTCTCCGACAGCCATAGTCAGTAAAACCAGCACCGCCGTAACAATTGTCCTCTTCAACATTGGCAGTTCTCCTAGAGTGTGCGTTCACCTACGGTTGTGAAGTTCCTTCGCCTGCCGGATCGCGCAGTTGTTCTGCGGCGTCGCGCCGTAACGCCTCGGCCCTCGCCGCAGCGACCAGGGTTGCATGGTCCGGATAGGTTGCGACGTAACGTGCGAGAATCTCTTCCTGCTCGCTCAAAGGACGAGGCGAGGGAAACTGCGGCAGGCGCGGCGCGGTTGTGACCACTGCGACAGGATGACGCGGCCGGTTCGCAACCGCGGTTCGGACGGATGCCACAGCTTGGGACGGGAGATGCGGGTTCGCGACCTTGCCTATCGGCACCTCTCTGCTGTCTTCGGTCGGGTTGTGACCGACCGTTTTGCCCACCTCGGATTCCCTGGTTTTCCACGACAGAAATAACGCCAGGATCAGCACGACCACTGTCACTGCGGCGGCCGCCGGCCATCGCCACCAAACCTGGACCGGAGCGCGCTCGCGCTCTGCGTGCAGGTTCGCGAGAACGCGCCCCTCGAGCCCGGGCCTCGGCTCGACGGTGGCGTAGTTCGCCAGCGCGGCGTCGAGTTGGCGCTCGAGTGCATCAGGCTCGACGTGACACTCGACACGGCGCCAACCTTGCTGGCGCTTATGCAGGTTGCTTTCTCCGCCGTGGCTCTCCGTCATATATCTAGCTCTCAGTCCCCGCCCGTTCCGCCAGTTTCTCCCGAAGAATCTGCCGTGCTCGAAACACTCGCGACCGCACTGCTGCTTGACTAATGCCTAGCGTTGCTCCGACCTCGCGCGGGGACATTTCTTCCACCGTCGACAGGATCAGCGGCCCGCGCAGCTTTTTGGGCAGCGCAGCGATGAATCGTTCGAGTAGAGCATTGACCTGCGAACCTTCGATTGCATCATCGGCGGACGACTCCGCACAGCCAATTTCCGCCAGAGGCTCTTCAGGATCGTCGAGCGAAATCTCCCGCTTGCGTCTGGTCTTCCGGCCGCGCTCGACCGCAACTCGCCACGCGACACGGGCCAGCCAACCCTTGTGATCTTCGACGTTAGCGAGCTTCGAGCGATACCGCAGCGCGCGCAAAAAGGTCTCCTGGGTTGCGTCCTCAGCATCGTGATGACTTCTAAGTACGGCACAGGCAATGCGGTAGACCAGCCGCGAGTGCTGGTGAACCAGCTCTTCAAGCAACTCGTCTCGACTGCGGTCGAAACTGCCCTCGGCTGTCGCTAAGCCGTTCAGGATCGCTTCTCCTGCCAGCACTCGGGTTGCCCTCATATATGAAGAACGCTCCCAGTCGAAATTCGTTCAGGAATTTCTTTTCCAGGCTGCGGGCCGAAATTATCGCTTACAGCGCTGGATCGAGGAAATCAGAGCACTCCTGCTGCACGACTCGGCCTGCCAGTGGATCGGTTCAGCCGGTAGAAGACGTGGCGGCACAGAGGGTGCCCGGGTGGCAATCGAGGATGGTCGAAATCCTCGGCGGGATCGTGCACCATCCCGAGCTTCTCCATCACCCGGCGCGATCGGGTGTTCGCTGGCACGGTAAACGACACGAGCTCATCCAGCCCCAAGATCTCAAATGCGTAAGGAACGATGTTTCTTGCCCCTTCGGTGGCCAAGCCCGGTCCCCAGTACTCCGCCGCCAATCTCCATCCGACCTCGCACCAGGGGTGGAGGGTGCCTGCAAGGAGGGAACATTCAGACCGATGAATCCCAAGAAGCTTGCCTCGCGGCGAAGCTCAGCGGCGTACAAACCGAATCCCTGCTCTCGAAGATGCGCCTCGATTCTCGCTACCAGCGCGTCGCTCTCCTCCTCCGAAAGGGCGCACGGCATGTACTCCATAACCCGAGGATCGGCGTTGAGGCGAGCGAACGGTGTCCGGTCGGACTCCGGCCAGGACCAGCCGCTCGCTAGTCAGTATTTCGATGGCTGCTATCGGCGGCCTCCACGGAGGGAACCCTAGCGGTTGGTCTTGAGCAACTGCTGGGCATGTTTGCGGGAAGTTTCGGTGAGTTTGGCACCGCTCAACATGCGGGCAATTTCTTCGGTCCGCTCCTCGCCGCTGATCAGCCGAACCCTGGTCATGGTTCGTTGGCCAGAAGTTTGTTTCTCGATCAGGTAGTGACGATCGGCAAAGGTCGCAATCTGGGGCAGATGGGTCACGCAAAGCACCTGGTTCGCATGCGAGAGCTGCTTCAGCTTCCGGCCTACGGCTTCGGCTGCACGCCCGCCAATGCCCGCGTCAATTTCATCGAACACGAGCGTCCGCGAATCGGAGGACAACGGCAACCGCCGAGCGGAGTTCTTGCCCGCTCCACCTCCGGTTTCCACCGCGGTCCTCAGCGCCAGCAGCACCCGCGACAATTCTCCCCCGGAGGCGATCTGCTCCAACGGCCGCAACGGCTCGCCGGGGTTCGTCGAGATGCGATATACCACCTGATCGAAGCCGCGAGCCGTCCAGTTCCCCTCTTGATCGTCGGAGCCGAGGTCGATTTGAAACTGGGCCCGCATCGCCAGCTCATTAATCTCAGCTTCGACCGCTCTTTCCAGCTTACGCGCCGCCTGGTAGCGTTCCCGCGATAGCGCACGTGCCGCCCGGAGATACGCTTCGGCCGCTTGCCCAAGCTCTGCCTTGAGCTTGACCAGAACCTCTTCTTTGTTGTGCACCTCCGAAAGCCTGCGATCGAGTTCTTCCCCCAGCCGGAGTACGTCCTCAAGCCTTGGTCCATACTTCCGCTTCAGGCGATCGCACCATGCCAGCCGATCCTCCACTTCCGCGAGTCGCTCGGGGGAAGCTGGAATTCCTTCGGCATAGTCGCGCAACGTGCCCCCGACATCCTCGGCGCTGATGCGGGCGGATTCGATCGTCGCTCGAGTTTCCTCGAACTTGGGGTCGTAGCGTGCCAGTTCCTCGATCTGTTTTTGTGCTGCCCGCAAGGATGAAGAGGCCGACGCGGGACCCTGGTAGAGCAGATCAAACGCCCCGAGCGCCGCGCTGTAGATTTTCTCTGCGTTGGCCAGCACCCGCTTTTCCGCTTCCAGCCGCTCATCTTCACCCGGCTGCAACTTGGCATCTTCAATCTCCTTCCGCTGAAACCTCCACAAATCCAAAAGGCCAAGCCGGTCGCGTTCGTCCAGCTCGAGATCTTGGATTTGTCTCGAGATACTCCTCCAACGCTCGAATGCGCGGCCGGTTGGCTCCCCGTCGGTGCCCGCGTACCGATCGAGAAGTGCCAGTCGGCCGGGCCCATCGAAGGAAACCATCGATTCATTCTGGGCGTGGATGGTCGCCAGATGAGGAGCCAGCTGCCGCAGGACGCTGACGGTTGCCGGTTGATTGTTGACGAAAACCCGTCCCTTGCCACCGAGCGCCAATTCCCGACGAAGGATCAGCGAGCGATCCTCGAGGTCGATTCCGTTTTCTTGCAGCAAGCGCGCGGCTGCCTTGCGCGCTCCCTCCTCGAGCTCGAAGACCGCGGAAATGACGGCGCGCTCGGCTCCGCTGCGAATGACCTCGGCAGACGCCTTCTCTCCCAGGCAAAGAGCCAGGGCGTCCATGAGGATGGACTTTCCAGCCCCCGTTTCACCGGTCAGCAGATTCAAGTCGGGGCCAAACTCCACCGTGACATTGTCGACGACGGCGTAATTTTCGAGCCGTAATTCCGCAAGCACCGGTGATTCCGCGAGAAAGAATTTGAGCGAAGGATAGCACGAAAACCATGCACCACCACGGTTTTCGAACGACCCACGGCTTGCCGGTTTTGTAATTCAGCGGGGATGCATCGGACTATCGGCGGTGATGCGCCGATTTTCTTCGATGAGCGCCCTCGCCGAGCCCGGTGGAAGAGGAGTGAGCGGGATGGATACCGTGAAAAGCCTATTGATCCATGGGGTTCCAGGGGTTGCCTTTCCACAGCAAGGTCATGCGGTTCGTCTATAATCGAATGATAATTAGTCCCTAACCAAAATGTACTTCTCTCAATTCCTGACAGCTTTCGTTGGCGGTGAGATCGTCGAACTGGTCAGTGAAACCGGTGCCGTCGCCAAAGTCGTGCTTCTGGTACTGCTCGCATTCAGCATCATTTCCTGGGCCATCATCCTGGCGAAGTGGAGCTTATTGCAGCGCGCCCGGGTGCAGAGCGGACGTTTTCTGCGGAGTTTTCGCAAAGCCCACAGCCTCACTGACGTCGCGGCCGTGGCCGATCGCTTCCAGCCCAGTCCGCTGGTCGCGGTTTTTGAAGGAGGCTTTGAGGAATACCGCAGGCAGGGTGCCGTTGCTAGCGGGGTGGTGAAGAGCCCCGCGGCGATTTCCCGGGCCATGCAGATTGCCGCCTCAGAAGAACTGACTCGCTTCGAACGAAACCTGCCCTGGCTCGCGATCACCGGAGCGGTGACCCCATTCGTCGGGCTTTTCGGCACTGTTTGGGGCATCATCGATGCCTTTCATGGTCTGGGCACAGCGGGCGCAGCGACTTTGCGTGCGGTCGCACCCGGTATCTCGGAAGCATTGATCACCACGGCAGCCGGTCTGGCGGCGGCCATTCCGGCGGTGATCGCCTACAACCTGATTGGCAGTTCCATTCGGGGATTCGCTGCCCGAGGAGATGATTTTGCGCTGGAAATGCTGAATGCGGTCGAGCGCGGGCAGGCGCAACCTAGCCACCGACCACTCGAGGCTCCGGAGGTGCGGCGGTAATGGCCTTTACGGCTGCGAACGGGCGCACGCAAACTTCGCTTGCAGACATCAACATCACCCCGCTGGTTGACGTCGTCCTCGTGCTCTTGATCATCTTCATGGTTACCGCCCCGGTGCTGCAATCCGGCATTGAGGTCAACGTTCCGAAAACCCGGACCGTGAAGGAGATCACCGAAGAACGGCTGGTCATCAGCATCAATAAGCAACAGCGGGTGTTTTTGGGCAACAATCCCATCAATATTAACCAGATTGCATCCGAGCTCCGGCAGAAGATTCGCGACCCGCAACACCAATCGATTTTTATTCGTGCCGACGAGGACGTGCCTTTCGGAGCCTTTGCCACGGTAATGGATGCAGTTAAGCAATCGGGCATCACGAATGTAAGCATCGTGACCCAGCCGCTGCAAGGCCATGGCAGCTGAGATTTTCTTTGAGCATGATCGCTGGGGCTTCAATCTTGCCCGCTCGGTCATGCTGCATATTGCGGTCACGGCCGCGATTGTGCTGTACACAGCTCTGGCTCCTGGCGGGCAGAGGGGAACTTGGGGTGCGGGCGGTGGCGGGGAAGCGATCGGGGTGACTCTGGTCAGCACGGTCCCGCTCCCGGCACCAGCCGTCGAAACCCAGAACGTGCTGGCCAATGAGTCCAAGGGATTGACGCAATCGCTGCCTCAACCCAAGGTAGAGGAACCGGAAGCAATTCCTATCCCCGACAAGAATGCCAAAACGAAGCCCAAACCGAAAGCCAGCGCTACCCAGCGCAAGCCGCCCCCCGAACCCGCTCAGGAGGCATCGAACGTTGTCCCCTTCGGTGAAGGTGGGCCGGTCAGCGGACCCTATGGCTCCTTCAGCGCCGGCGGGGCCAAGGGAGGCTTCGGGTTTACCGGGGGTGGAGGTGACTTTGGCACCCGTTTCGCCTGGTATGTTCGCGTCGTGCAGCAGAAAGTCTCAGAGAACTGGTTGAAATATGAAGTGGACCCTCGAATCACCGACGCTCAGCGGGTGTACGTGACCTTTGACATACATCGGGACGGGCGACCCACGAACATCGCGATCGAGCAATCCAGTGGAGTGCCCTCCTTGGATCAATCGGCCACGCGGGCTTTGCAGCGCATTGACACGTTCGGTCCGCTGCCCTCCGACTACGCGGGCGATAAAGTCTCGGTCGAATTTTGGTTTGACTACAAAAAGTAGGTTGAAAAATACATTCGAAGTTGAACATTCCGGGGAACCATCGTGACGCGCTCACCGCGAGCTGGGCAGAATGCGGACTCGCCATGGCTGGGCCCCGCCATCGACATTTGTCCTGAGCGGCAGAAGAAAGGGATCGATTTAGGTTGAACTGTTATTTTAGTCGTAATACGATACATTCTTTGAGCCACCCGCTGGCACAGAGGTACCCGCAGCGTGGTCGGCCTTTCGAGTTGAGACCACGCAAACCACACTGTTGGGTCCTGCTTTGGCTCGCACTCCTCTCGCTGTTGCCGTCCGCCTCGGCCCAAGACTGGATCCGGACGGGAACCGGATTAGGAGTGGAAAAGGTCCGCCTGGCGGTTCCAGAATTCAAGCCCGCCAGTCCGGAAGCTACGAACCTCGATCTGCTTCGCGTCTTCAATGAAACGTTGTGGAATGACTTGGACAATGCCGGGATTTTCGAATTGGTTTCGAAGAGCTTCTACCCTCTGGAGGTTCCCAAGAATCCAGCGGAAGTGAAGTTCGAAGCTTGGAGTCAGCCGCCGCCGAATGCCGCGATGCTGGTTTTCGGCAACCTGGCTGCCAGCGGCAATTCGATGACGGTGCAGGGCTGGCTGTATGACGTGAAAAATGTTGCTTCGCCCCAGGTGTTAGGCAAGCAGTACACGGATGCGGCGACCAGTGGTGCCGCACGGATCACCGCCCACAAGTTCGCTGACGAGATCATTTTCCGGCTGGGCGGCGGAATTCCGGGCAACGCCGAGAGTCACCTCTACTTCGTCAGCAACCGTAGCGGGCACAAAGAAATCTGGGCCATGGACTACGACGGAGCGAATCAACGTCAGATCACCCATCTCGAGTCGATCTCGCTGTCGCCGCGCATTTCGCCCGACGGCTCCCGCCTGGCGTTTGCTTCCCTAACACCATCGGGCTGGGAAATCCTGATGTATTCCATGGATCTCAACCGCATGGTTTCCTTCCCCCGGCTGGGCGGGACCAATCTTTCCCCGGCGTGGTCTCCCGATGGCAGCAAATTGGCGCTGTCTTCCTCCCGTGGTGGTGACTCTGACATCTACGTGGCGGATCAGTCGGGAGCCAATTTGAAGCGGCTGACGAGCTCCAAGCTGCCGGATGTGTCGCCGGTGTGGAATCCGAAGACCGGGGCACAAATCGCCTGGGTCAGCGGACGCACCGATCTTCCCCAGATTTACACCATGGAAAGCGACGGAACCAACGTCCAGCGGCTGACCGATCAGGGCTACGCCGTCTCTCCGTCATGGTCCCCCAACGGGCAGTTCCTGGTGTTTTCCTGGATCCGCCATTATGGCCCGGGTGCGCCCGGGGCGCAGGATATTTACCTGATGGACATTGCCAGCAAGCAGTGGGTGCAGCTGACCCACGATGGCGGACGCAACGATTTTCCGTCCTGGTCGCCGGATGGGCGCCACATCGTATTTCAGTCGAGCCGTTCCGGGAGCGAGCAGATCTGGACCATGCTGGCTGATGGCACCAATCAGAAGCCGCTCACCGTGACGGGCAGCAACACGCAGCCGAATTGGAGTTGGAAGTAGCAGGTTAACTTTGTGGTTTCAAGTATTTGGCGTCGTCGGTTCATTGCATTCTACCGAATTCGAAGCGCGCAGCTTGCGAGCGCGCGAATCTTGTAGGGAGGAAACTTGAAGCAGCAACCAGTGAAGTGGATCACGCTCATGTTCGTGCTGTGCGCCATCCTGTTTCTTGGCGCCTGTCACAAGAAAACCCCGCCGCCTCCGCCACCGCCGCCACCCCCGACAGCAGCGCCCAAGGCTTCGCTTACGGCGAATCCCAATACCGTGGAGAAGGGCCAGTCTACGTTTCTGAGCTGGGAAACGTACAATGCCACCGACGTCAGCATCGACGGAATTGGGGCGGTTCAGCCCGTCGGATCGCAACAGGTGACGCCCGCGGATTCCACTACCTACACTCTGACGGCTAAGGGCCCAGGAGGAACGCAGACCGCGACGGCTCGAGTCACGGTCACTGCGCCACCCCCGCCACCGCCACCCCCGTCTGCTTCGGAGGAAGAGCTGTTCGCCGAGAACGTAAAGGACATCTACTTCGACTACGACAAGGCGGACATTCGTATCGATCAGCAAAGTGCGCTCGGGGGGGATATCAGCTTCCTCAAGCAGCATCCCAATGTTCGGTTCACCATCGAGGGACACTGTGACGAGCGTGGGTCGACGGAATACAACCTGGCTTTAGGCGACAGTCGTGCCAATGCCGTCAAGAACGCCTTGGTGCAGGGTGGGATCAGCGCCTCCAACATCAGGACGATCAGCCTCGGCAAGGAAAAGCCCTTCTGCACCGAGCACGCCGAGTCGTGCTGGCAGGAGAATCGCCGCGGCCACTTTGTCTATCAGAGGTAGATCTTTTCGGTGCGGAGCAGCCAACTGCTCCGCACCTCATGGTTTCTGTCTCTGATAGCGAACCCAGGGGGAGCCTCTAGCTGGACGTTTCCGACCGCCTCCTAACCGCCTGGGAAGCGGGCGAGACAACCGTCTCGGAACGGTTTATCCTGCAAAGTAGACTCTCTCGATCGAGAGGCTTGGCCTGGCATCCAGCCCCTCGATAGGAATGGAAAACATTATGAGAATCCAACGATCCTTGGGCCTGTGGGTAGTGCTCTTGACCTGGTGCTCAAGTCCGCCGACGGTGTGGGCGGTCAGCAAAGAAATGATCCAGCTGCAGACCCAGGTGCAGGCTCTGCAGGATCAGATGACGCACATGCAGCAGTCGTTTGACGAACGCATGGGAGTCATGAAGAACCTGATGGACCAAAACACCGATAGCATGAACAAGGTCGCGGCTTCGATCACCGCCTTTCAAAGCAGCCTGGAGAAGCTTCAGAATGACAACAGCGGTCGGGTGGACCAACTCTCCGGCCAGATCCAGGCGCTCAACGACTCCCTGGATGAGTTGAAGGCTCGCCTCGCCAAGGTCAGCAAGCAACTGGAAGACCTGCAGGCGGGTCAGCAGAACCAGGCGGCGGCCTCGGCCGCGCAGCAAGCGCAACAACAGGCTCTGGCACAGGCTCCCCCGCCCGACGTGCTCTACAACAACGCGCTAAGGGATTACAACGCCGGAAAGATCGACTTAGCCAAGCAGGAATTTTCCGACTACGTCAAGTTCTATCCCACGACCGATTTGGCGGGAAATAGCTATTACTATCTGGCAGAGGTCGAGTTCAAACAGGGAGATTACCAAGGCGCCATCAACCACTACAATCAGGTGCTGCAGAATTTTCCCGGCGGCAACAAAGCTGCTTCCGCCGATCTGAAAAAAGGCCTGGCTTTGATTGAACTTGGCCAGAAAGATGATGGAATCGCGCAACTGCGCCACGTGATTCAACGCTACCCCCGAAGCAATGAGGCGGCGCAGGCGCGAGACCATCTTCACAAGCTGGGGGTCTCAACCAGCGCGGCAAATGCGAAGCGGCAATCGTAAGAAAGTGGAGAGGTTTTCGACCTTAAGCGACGCGTTGCTAGGCGCCGTGGTGAGCGTGATGACGTTTAGCGTGGTGAGCTCGGTGATGATGGGCGGCGTGGTGCCTATGGGTGGCGGCGTATACACTGGTCCCACCGAACACCAGTAACAGAGCTACCGCCAGCCAACGCCTCATAAGGTTCCTATATACACCAAAATCGGAATCTCGTCTGCCTATCGGAAGGACGGGAGCATCCGGAATGTAATCAAATCCAGCGCCCCACGCGAAGCAAACCATTACAACATAAGTGCAACGAAACGCTAGAATTCCGTCGCGCAGTTTGGCTAGTTTTGCTCCCTTTTGCCCCATGTTCACGGACAAAAAGCGGACCATTCACGGACAACTAGGCTCATGGGCTGTCCACCACAGTTCCCACTCCGAATTCGGGGCTGCTCTGCGTGAAATCAGCTCCCGAGCGGCTAAGGGCACGAAAGGATCGTCTAGGACGGAACCCCAGCCGTGCGGTCATAGCTCACTATTCTGACACCCGTTTCTGGCCCTAGCTATGTCCGAAACCTGCCTGTCCAGTATCAACGTAAATAAAACTTGCCGCCAGCCCGGACCCAATCGAGCTACTAGTGCTGCGCGTGCAAACGGTGCCTTATGCAGGGAGGAGTCTGGCAACTCCGCTGGTTTTTGGGATGCGCAGTAGAATCGGGTCGTTGGGCGTTCCATGAACACGTATTCTCCCCTGACGTCCAGCGAGCGTCGGCGCTTCCACGGCGGACGACGATGCGGTTATGCCGTTTTCTGTCGCAACATAACACGCATGGGCATTCCGTTCTTCGGAAGCAAGAACATGCGCGCCGACGGTTCCGGTTCAAAGCCAGGGTCCAGGTAGAAATGGGCGGCCCGCACAAACGTGGCCAGCATGATCGTCGCCTCAAGCATCGCGAACGAGGCTCCAATACACATCCGCGGCCCAGCTCCAAACGGCATGTATTGGAAACGATTCGGCTTGAACGGGTTATCGGGGGAGAAACGATTTGGATCGAAACGATCTGGATCCTCCCAAAAGCTCCTGTGACGATGGATGGCATAAATCGGGATGAACCCGAGGGTGCCCTTCGGAACGGTGAGACCGTCGAATTCGACATCGTCGATAATATCGCGCACGATCACGGGAGCAGTGGGAAACAGGCGCAGCGACTCCTTTAAGACCAGCTGAACCGTAACCAACTGACTAACGTGCGCGGAGGTGACCGGTCCCTGGCCGACGACCCGGCAGACTTCCTCGAGTATTCGAGCTTCCCATTCCGGACTTCGCGCGATCAGGTACAAAGTCCAAGTCAACGCGAAGGCTGTGGTATCAAACCCCGCGATCAGGAATGATAGGATGTTGTCCGTCAGCAACTCGTTGGACATGCTCTGCCCGGTTTCGGCATCGGATGCCCTGAGCAAACGCGCGAGGAGATCGTCGCCGGCAGCGGCCGCAGCGCGCCTCGCCTTCACCAGTTGAGCAACGGCCGCTCGCAGGCGGGTTTCGTGGGCTCGCATAGCATTTCCGCCCGGGCGCGGCAACCAATGCGGAAGACCCAGCAGCCGATAGATCACCCACCAGTTTGCCCCACGGTAATAACCCGCATGCCCCTTCTCGATGTCACGCAGCATCGGCTCGGCGCCTCCGGCCAACATCGTATTGGAGATGACATGAAAGGCTGCGCGCAACATGTCCCGGTTAATGAAATGCACCGTACCGCTAGAGGCTGAGCGCCATTTTGCCAGTGTCGCTTCGGCCGCCGCCGTCATGATGCAGCCGTATTCGAGAAGCGAGTCGTGATGAAACAAGGGTGCGGCCGCGCCTCGCTGCCACCGCCACTCTTGCCCCTCAACCGAGATCATGGCCTTGCCAAACATCGGCTTGAGCACATCGACCTGGAGTCCACCTTTCGGGAACTCACTGTGACGGCTTAGCAGCAAAGTCTTCACCAGTTCGGGACCCATAAAGAACGCGATGCGTGGCGGTCCCGGTGCGATGACGAGTGGTGCCCGGTAGGCCTGCTCCGGAATGATCTGCAGATTGTTGCTGAGCAACTTGGCGAGGTTAAATGGGAACCTCAAGGGCCGGGGAGATGGCTTGACGTTGGGGGGGTAGAACGGCACAGAGGTTTCGACGGATGTGAGCGTAGTACTGAACCTCCTTAGTGCGACAGGGGGATCCATCTATAGAGCCTTTTCCTTCAACCTCTTGAGAGGTCTCTTTTCCTTCGATCCTCGATCGTAAAGCTGCTGGTAGTGATCGGTAGCCTGTGCCCGTCTGAATCCCTGAGTATGGCGCACCGCCTAGTGTAAAGTAGCGAGTGTCTACTGACCATCACGAGCCATACCCTGTGGCAAGAGTTTGAGAGCAACAAAACGGTGCAGTCTGCTGTCCTCGGCTTTGTCGACCACGCCCATTCCGCCGCTGCCCAGCTTTTCGATACTGCAGTAGTGTGCGAACACACGACCGATCATCTTGATGCCGCCGCACATGCCGATCGCGCTGATGTTAGTGTCCTTTTCATGTGCGTCAACGAAGAGGAAAGTTCAGTTTGTTGCGCCTTGGCCTGGTTACCTTCGAAGCAGCTACCGAGATTCGGGGGCTAGAACCTTCTCGCTCAATCGTTCGAGCGGCCGCTTCTCTAAAGCAACTCGGTCGTAAAGACGTTCGTAATCCTCCCACTCGGTCTTCAACATTCGATCGAGGACTCGCGTTCCCAACCCATAATTTCCCGTATAACGCGAGTGATGCAACGAGTGATACGTCGTGCTCGTAATCACCTTGCCAAGCCAACGATTGTAGTTTCTTGACTTGAGCTCGAAGTTGGCATGGCTAAAGGAATTGATCATCAAATATCCGATATACCATCCGCCGATTCCGAAAACATTCATGCCGATCCAATGATCGGCAATTGCCAAAGGACCTAGAAAACCTATGTCGAATATGAACTTTTCGGAGAAGGAGAAAGAAATCGCCGTCAACCAGCTATTCAAATGGCTCTTGTGGTGCTCCTTGTGAATCCAGTGCAGCGATCGCAAGTGGAAAGCGCGATGCGAGGCATAATGCCAAATCTCGGCCCAAATTGTTCCCGCTACGAGGGAAAGGGCGAATGAAAGCCAAGTTCTTCTTCTGAAAAAACCACCATAGAGCAGGATCGTCAATAGCACCGCATGAATCGGGGCGTGCAGCGAGTTCTTCAGCTCTCTTCTGATTTGATCAGTTCTAATCGGCAGATCGTAAATGACTCTTTCGCTGATCCGCCATTTCCTGGTCACTGCGAGGTACCAGAACAGCGCCATCAGGTGCCCAAGTGTAGCGATGATCAAGAGTAGGACGATTTCCGCTGCGGTAATCCGCATATGGTCGTCGCTCGCGGCCGGCAGTACTTTTTTCCTATGCCGCCCTCATGCTATCAATCCGTTTGAGAAACTTCGCTTTAACAATCAGGTTCAGATAAGTACGTACGCTCCGTTCATTGGTGAGATGCACATGTTTGAGATTGTCAAGCACCAGTGGATGAGAAATCCCGTTTTCTTGATGAAAGAAGGGTTCCGTACAGGGCCTGAATCCGATTGCCTTGTAATAGGCCAACAGCGCTGGCACGCTATCGATAAATGTCTCTTTTTTCGAATTCCGGTGAATAAATCGGGCAAAAGCAGCGATCAGCTTGATCGATGTGGAACCGCCACGGTGCGCTTTGCTAACAATGAACTTGCTAATGATAGCTGTTCCGCGAGGATGATATCGTGACGATTTCATTCCGTACAGTTCTTCATAGACACCAATCGGACCTTCCGAGGGAAAATTCACACGGCCGGTTCCAATCGTGTCACCCTGCTTCACGGCTATGAAGGTGTGGCCTGCTTGGTCGAGATCGTCAGCGATACTCTTTTGTTTGTGATCAGCAAAAGGGGAGCGGCGCTTGAGCTCTTCGCAATAGACTTTGTATCTCAGGCGTTGCGCATTGAGCAGCATGTCCGCGTTTTGACACAATAAGACTTTGATTTCTGGGCTTGCACTAAATGCCTTTGCTGTTGAGTCAAGGATGAGGTTGTCGCTCATTCTCTCGTCGGCAAAAGTCACAAGCTCACGTAGCAACTGCGCCGCCAGTGCAGGTTGTCGATCTTGCAGTTGAGCAAGTGTGGAGCCGTTGATGCTCAGCACGGACGTCATCGTCCTAGCGATCACCGTGGCCGTGGCGGCGTCACCCCGCAAAAACCCGATCTCGCCTACGGGACAGCCGGCCCCGGAAACCAGGATTTCCGGCAATCCTTTTGTCTTGCGATCAACGGTCACTGAGCCATCAACGATAAGATAGGCGTCAGTATAGTGCTGTCCTTTGTGTCTGAGTACTTCGCCGGGGCTAAATTGTGCTTCTTGGCAGAAGGGTCGTAGCGCAGCCGGATCAAGCCCAACTCTTGTCACATCCCTCCTGGGCTCTTACGGCCAGCGATTGTGACACAACAGATGGTCGATTGCAATCGCCAGCGTCGGCTCACGAAATCGTCGTGTAGAGCACGAGGACTGCATTTTCAAGTCGCAATGGACCTACGTTCTTGCACTGATTTCCGAAAATCGGCGCTAGTTGCTTGGGTTATCGCGAATTTAGATACGACAACTATGCAGTTTTTTGTATCTGCGGGGGGCTCATAAGTCATTGTTTTGCCGCAAGTTTTGGACAAGTGCAACCGAAGTCTACCTCGAAAGCACTCCGATTTGCGCATTCGCTTCAACTTGCTTTAAGTGTTGAGCCGCTGGAGAACACGAAAAACTCCGCCCATTTCGACCTTCTCCGCCGTATCATGAGGTACTGTTCCGTTTGATTCCAGGTTCAAATCGTCGATAGTCCCTGGATCTCAATGTCAGTTTTGTTTCGGTTTTCTCGGGTGTTCATGGTGGGTGGGTGCGTTGCCTAATTGCGGGTTGTTGCAAACGGAGTGACCGCTTCACACCAACTATCGAGGCCTCCCCTATGGGAATTTTGTATGGCGATTGAATTTTCGTGGTATCGAGGCCGCCTTTGGGCTGCAGTCCGATCGAGCTCCGTGTTCGCCTCTCTCGACGACGACATGTTGCGTGAAATCGTGTCAAGAATTGAGTTCCTTCACCTGGAAGGTCAAGATATCTTGTTTCGTGAGGGAGACGGGGGGGATGCGCTGTACATTGTCGTGAGCGGACGCTTGCAGGTCGTCGCCGAACGCCCTGATGGGACAAGAGCCGCGATTGGACAAATTGGGACCGGCGAAGTAGTTGGCGAAATGGCCTTACTTGGAGGCGAGTTACGCACTGCTACGGTTCTTGCGATTCGTGATAGTGTCATCGCGCGTTTGCCGAAAGCAGCATTCGATGAACTAATTGGTCGATATCCTCACAAATTGCTACGAGTTTTCGGATCAGCTGCAATCGCTCGAACACGAGAAAGTTTGTCGGGCTTTCAACTTCGTTCACGTCCTCCTAGAACAATTGGCGTCATAGCTGGAGAACCAAATGTTCGCTTGAACGAATTCTGCTCACATGTCGTTCAGCGTCTCGCTGGTATTGTTAAAACTCGCTTGCTATCGAAACATATGGTCGCCTTGCAGTTGGGCCCGGCCATTCACAAGGGCGACGGCCCTGACATCGAGGTGCCGATTACACACTGGCTCAATGAACGCGAAGCCGACGTCGATCTTCTTGTTTATGAAGGCGACCCCCTCGACCGGGCGTGGACGAAAAAGATACTACGACAATCGGACCATGTGTTGGTCGTTGGCGACGGTTCGGCGTTTCCCTCACCGCCCGATCCGGCTTTTACAGATGCTGTTCAAAAAGGCGTCAACTTTAGCGTCATTCTTCTTCACTCTTCAGCAGTTAGCCCAACGGGTGCATCAAAATGGCTTCAAACATATGGTATTGATCGCGTTCACCATGTTCGCGAGGGTTCTCACCTAGATTTAGAACGACTCGCGCGTTTTCTTACTGGCACGGCGGTTGGGATCGTGCTGAGTGGTGGATTTGCGAGGGGTATAGCACACGCCGGCGTCCTACGTGCGTTGGAAGAATGTGGTGTACCAAGAGATCTCATGGGAGGTACGAGCATTGGCGGTATCGTTGCCGCGGAATGCATTCTCGGTCTGGGCTATGAACAACTTGTGGAGACCACATGCGCTGGGTTTGAAACCTGCTTTAGGGACGTTACGTTGCCGTTTGTTTCTCTTATAGCCGGTCGCAACCTAGCTCGTTATATGGACTCTATCTGTGGTGATATGCAAATCGAAGATCTTCCCATCCCTTTTTTTTGTGTGTCGACAAATCTTACCCGCGGGCAAATGCACATTCACATTCAAGGTTCGTTGACGCGGAGCTTACTAGCAACAAGCCGGGCACCAGGAGTCTTTCCGCCAATCGTCGAGAATGGCGACCTGTTGGTTGACGGCGGTATTGCTGACAACTTGCCGGTTGTGTTTATGCAAGCATTTGGCAACGGGCCCGTCCTTGCATCTGATGTTTCAGCATCCGCCGAACGCCTGCACTGTCAAGATTATGGTTTAGCTGTATCTGGTTGGAAGCGGCTCGTTCGCAAACTGAACGTGTTTAAGCCTCAGGAATTTGTACCTACTCTCGACTATACGTTGATGCGTACAATCGAATTTGGCGGTGTTGCCTCTCGCGAACACGCAATGCAGGTTGCTGATTTCTACCTTCGGCCACCCCTCGGCTGCTTTAAGGTAAACGACTTTAAACAGGGTCGTCGGATGGCTGAGGTCGCATACGAGTATGCGAGACCACGTGTTGAGGAATGGCTCAGAAATAAATCCACTCGCCCGCTTGAAAATTTGGTCACTACCGCAATTGCTATATGAAGGGTGTTGATGACAGTAAGGATAAGTGAGAATTCCGGCTTCGAGCCGCCGACTATCTTCGACCGCCGCCAGAATAGCGGGCCGGCGGAATTGGCTGGTCGAGGCGTTTTGAGGTTACCCCGGGGAGCGGAGCCGCACTATCCGGAAATCCCTGACGAAAATCCCGGCCGAGAAACGCCGCTACTGTGGCCGCGATTTGCGACTGAGTGACTGCCGCTGTCTGCTGGCGTTCACCGAGGGCGCCCGTATCGGGCCCCATGACGGCAATCCAGATGTTCTCGGATCCTTTTTCTTCTACGCCATGTTCCTTCCATTCTTCGAGACCGCTGCCTCGACCATGATCGGTCGTGATGATAAAGGTCGTCTGGTCGCGATACTCGGGCATGGCTTGCATGGTTTCCCATAACTGCCGCACAAACTGATCGAACTGGTGGGCGCTTTCGAGCACCAGATCGTAGCGGCCGGAATGCGCCCAGTTGTCCGTCTCGCCATACCCTACAAACAGCAAGCGGGGGTGAGCGGTTTTCACGTAATCGACTAACGGCACCTGGAGGAATGCATCCCAGACGTCTTCGTCATCCAGGCGGGTGGTAGTGCGATAGAACTCGTTCACGAGTTCCTGACGCGGGGTGAGATCTCCTTTTTCCGGGAGGTCCCAGCCCACCTGCATCACCAGCCGGCTGCGGGGCTGGTTGAAAATATTCTTGAAGACGACCCAAGTGGCATAGACGGCAATTTGCCCGCGAAACTCGGGAAACTGATTCATCCACTCGAAAACCGTGGTATTCGGATTCGGTCCGAACTCGTTGCTGTTGATGCGCGGGTCGGGCCGGCCGGTGAGCATCTCGTTGTAGCCGGGATAGGAGAAGGCCAGGCCATTCGTGACCCGCGCCACGCTTCCCTTGTTCTGGTTCCCGAAGATCTGACCCTGCTTGGCGACGACGCCCCAGAGAAAGGGAAACAGCATCGTTCGCCGTTCTCCTGGATCGTCGCTCCAGAAGTCATGGCGAAGTCGCTCGGGGTCCGCCCAAATCCCGCCGTGCTTTTCGTCGAGCAGGTTGGGATCGGCGCCGGTGAATACCTCTTGCCAACGCAGGCCGTCGCTCACGATGAGAACGACGTTTCGAGTCTTGAGCTGCGCCCACAGTGGAGCGAGCCCCATAGAGAACAGACTCAATACGACCAGAAACCGCAGCTTGCCCTTCAATCGCCCTCCGAGTTCAGAAGCTGTAGCGCAAGCCAAATTGCATCACGCGCGGGTGGCTCAAAGTCTGGGTAAAGTTTCCGAGCGTCGTGCCATAGAGCAGGTACTGATTCAAGGTACCATCATCGAATCGGACTGCGTTGGTTACGTTGAATACATCCCAGGAAAAACGGAGGGCCTGGGATTCGGTGAGCTTCCACGCCTTGGCTAGGCTCATATCCACGCCAAAATATCCTGGGCCGCGGAGGTTGTTGCGCTGTCCGGATTCTCCCGGGTAGGCAAAGCGAAAGGCATTGACCGCAGCCGGCCCTTCTTTAAACACGTTGGGGACACCGTCTTGAATGGATACCCCGGTCTGGGGCGCAGCTCCCAGCAGCACGGCCCGGCCATCCTGCTCGTAGTTGGTGGCGAAGGCATAGGTCGAAATACTAAACGGATAGCCGCTCGTCCAGCGAATCAATCCGGAGGTTTGCCATCCCCCCAAGAGCGCGTCTTCGGCCTTGTTCCACTGGGCCCCGAATTGCTTGCCGCGTCCGAGGGGCAAATCGTAGACCCAGTTGGCATTGATTTGGTGGGTGGCATCGTAATCCGACGGACCGTACAGTCCCTTGGTATCCCAGGAATTGATGACCTGCCCGCTATAGGCGACGGCACTGGCACTGCCGGCACCAGTTCCGTTTTCGTATTCATTCACGCGTTCCGCATTGGAATTCTCGTCCAGGGATTTAGAGAATGTATAGTTGACATCGAATTCCAGTCCGCCGGCATGACGCCGCACCATGGCTTGAAATCCGTTGTAGTTGCTGGTGCCACTGGTCCGCCATGCGAACATGGACGAGAACTGATCGTCCCAAAACGCGTACGCCCCTAGCTTCGAACAAGCCGGAAAGCAGGGATACCCGGGGAACGTGGCGTCCAGCGATTCGAGAGCATAGATGTAGTTCGGATTGTTGGCATAGTAAAGGTCATAGATATTCTGGGTCGCCGTCGGATTGGCAGGGATGCCAGGGGCGGAGCCATATTCACCCCCGGGGCCGGCCGCCGCGGGGAAAAAATTCTCCCAGAAGGGGATCGGCTTCACGCTGCTCTCCGGCGTATTGGCGCTGGCCAGTTTTGCCAACATACTGGCAGCTTGGAAATACGTCATGCCGGACTTCGGATCCCTCATATCGACTGGTTCCGCCAGATCCACTTCTTGCAATAACCGACGCCCGAAACGGCCGACGTAAGAGAGCTCGACTACGAATTGCCGCGGAAGCTCGCGGGTGATGGAAAAGTCCACCACCTGCGAATACGGTGTTTTCATGGTGTTATCGATCCCCCAGGCGAGAGCGAAACTACCGTTGGCACCGATACCGGGCGGCGTGGCAGGAAACCCGGGTGTTGGTTGTTCGGGCACTTCCGACACTGGGCTGCACTGACCTCCCGGCACGCCCGTCGGTATGGTCGTCAAGCTGACGAACCTGGCCGCGCAGTCCGTGGTCAGCACGCCCGACGGATTTTCCAGGTAGGTGGTCAAGCCATAGGCTCCCTCGCGGTCAAAGCTGTTGACCACCCCTTGGCCGAAATGATCGTAGTAAATTCCGTAACCGCCGCGAATCGAGGTCTTGCCCGCCGAACCCAACATCTTTTCCCAGAACTGGTTGCTGGAGGTCGGTGAGTAGGCAAAGGCAAAGCGAGGAGCGATATCTTTGTAATCCGGATTCCAATAGGGCGCCTGGCCGTTGGCTTGTCCGCTGAGGGCGAAGCGGATGGTCGGGCGGTACTCCTGTCCCAGGTTCATGGCTGTAGTCCGACCGTCAAAAAACGAAGACAGGCCGGGGGTCGGCGAGACTTGGTTTCCGCTGGTCTCATACGGCACTTGCAGCAAGGTATACCGCAACCCCAAGGTGAGCTGAAGACTGCTCTTCACACGCCACGCGTCCTGAGCGTAGAACTCGGCTTCGTTCGATTTGAAATGCCGCGGAACGAGCGCGCCGACCGGCAGAAACTGACCGTACTTGTTCTGGTTATAGATCGCTTCCACCGAGCCGATGATTCCGGTGACGTTCGCGATGGCAGCATCGTAGGAGTACGCGAAAGCCGAGTTCATTGCCGGCAAGGCTGGATCATTGGCCGGATCGAGATCCTGTCCGGTAAAGGAAATGCCACCCTGAGAAAGCCAGTCGGGATGGATCTCAGGGTAGAAAAAGTTCTGCGCGTTCGAGAAGCGATTGTTCAGGACGATGCGCCAGTTCCCACCGAATTGCAGCGTATGTTGGCCTTTGCTCCAGGTCACGTCATCCACAAACTGGTTCACCGGCACATTGACGTTGACCGTACGGGCGAAGGACACCTGGTCGGACATATTCTGGAAGGCAATGCTCGAGTATGGATTCGGTCCGGTATCCCCCAGCCCCTGGCGGACATAGCCGTAGCGGAAATTGTTGATCAACGTAGGACGGAGGACGGCCGTGTATCCCACGGCCAACCCCTTGCTGTTGTTGTGCAGCACCTGACTGGGAGGCTGGCCGGGAAACTGCGGCGCATCCAGGGTGCGGTCGTCTTGTAGGATACCGCGCAGAAACAGGCGGTGGTTTCCGCTGGCGGTCAGCTTGTAGTCGAGCTTCGCCAAATACGTATTGAGGTCGGTGGGTTGAGGCGCAGCGAAGGTGAAACCCAGAATGTTCAATCCATCGGAGCCGGAGGCGGAGTTGGTGTTGGGAAGCGGATAGGCCGGAATTGGACTTCCGTCGGGCAGCGTGTCCTTACCATTCCATAGGTTTAGGACGGCTTGGTTAATGCCGTTTCCCTTCGGGCACGTGCCCGTGCTCAAACAACTTTGATCCAGGCTCTTGATGGTGGCGGGCTGCAAGTTGACGACGCTGCCGTTCGTGGCGATGTAGCTCACAATGCCTTGACGCAGGTTGGCACTGGGCACGGACTGAGTGGTCTGCACGGCTTCCCGGGAGCGCTGTCCTTCGTAATTGGCGAAGAAGAATAGGCGGTTCTTGAGGATCGGGCCTCCCACGGCGCCGCCAAAAGTGTTACGGATCAATTGGCCGGGTTTGTTGGGCAAGCCGCTGGTCAGTTGTGCTTCCTTGTTAAACCAGTCGTTGGCGGCGCCGAACAGCGTCCGGTTGTATTCGTAGGCGGTACCATGAAATTGGTTGGTGCCGCTTTTCGTGACCAGCGAAACCTGCGCTCCAGAGGAGCGCCCGGAGTCGGCGTTGGCGTTGGTCGTGGTGACACGGAACTCCTCGAGCGAGTCCATCGGGACTCGCAGGGCGCCGGTGAACGCCTGCCCGAGCAACGGGTCGTTGTTGTCGAGGCCGTCCACGGTGATGTCGGTCTGGTCGCTGCGTGCGCCGTTGACCGCGCCCCCGCGGGAGTCGGCGTCGGCATTTACCTGGTTTCCGACGTATGCGACTCCGGCCTGCAGGCTCAGGAGTTCCACGGCATTGCGACCCTCAGAAGGAAGCGAGGCAATCTGGTTTGAGTTAAAGGCATTACCCAAAGTCGCGTCGGCGGTGTTGACCGTGGGAGCCTCAGCGTGAACCTCGACGACGGTCTCGGTTTTTCCGACTGCCAACGTGAAATCCAGCTTCGCCGGAGTATTCACCAGCAGGACCACATCCTGTCTCCGACTGCGGCTAAAACCTGCCGCCACGGCAACGAGCGCGTAGGTACCCGGAGGTACCTCGAAAAACTGGTATTCGCCGCGATCATTGGTGGTCGTGCTCCGCATGAACCCGGTCGTGGGGCTGGTGAGAGTCATCTGCGCACCTTTGATCACGGCACCTGCCGGATCGGCGACCACCCCCCGAAGCGATGTGGTTGAAACCTGCGCCATCAGCGTTGAATGCAGCAGAACCAGCATCAGGCCGGCTGCGAGCAAAGTGGCTGTATTGGTGCGAACGATCAGGTATCCCAATCGCTTCTTGAGCATAATCACCTTCAAAACCGAGGAGTAGAAAATGAGCAACACTACCTTGCCATTGTTACAACCCGATGAAAGGGATGTAAAAAACAGGGCACCGATGGGTGCATCCAGTACCTCTGACCTGCCTGTTGCAGGCCTGTTTGACCTGTTTTCGAATTGCCGGTATCGAAAGCCTATCACTCGCCGGGCGTTACGGCCGGTTGGCAAGCGGGAGGTATTGTACTGCAATCACAATGAGAGTTGTGTGGGACTCGACGCGACCATTACGGAGACACGAGGCAAGAGCCAAGACACGGCGGCTGAAGACGGAGGAGATAAGCGCGAATCCGAACCATGAATTACCGGGCGGGTCCTAGCGCAGCTCCTTCATCACCGCCTCGAGCACTTCCCTTCCCGGGCGTACCATGGATTCCGGGAGAGTGGTCAGAGGTTCCTCGGTTACGTTCAGCACATCCATGAAGGTGGGCGCCGTGGGGTTAACGTAAAACACGCCCGTCAAGACCTCACTCTTTTGTCGCGCCTCATGCAAACGAGTGATAGCCCGAACCCGGTCGGTGGGGTCGTAATCTTCCTCGATCTTGTGCAACTGCAAGCGGGAACCGTCGTGCATGGTGACCTGCACGGTGGCGCCCGCATCATAGTCGACGTCGATTTCCTCGAAGGCCGCGATAAAGCTGATGTCCTGCAGGGGTTCCTCGTGGTCCTTCATATACTTGTAGGATTTTGTGGAGCCTTCATGATCGTTGAAGGTTACACAAGGCGACACCACGTCGAGCATGACCGTGCCCTGATGCGCGATAGCGGCCTTGAGCATGCTGTGCAGTTGTTTCTTGTCTCCGGAAAACGAGCGGCCGACAAAGGTGGCACCCAGCTCGATGGCCATGGCACAGGTATCGATGGGGGGAAGCTCGTTGATGACCCCGGTTTTCAACTTGGAACCGAGATCGGCCGTAGCCGAGAATTGTCCCTTGGTTAGGCCGTACACTCCGTTATCTTCGATGATGTAGATGACGGGCAGATTCCGTCGCATGAGATGAACGAACTGCCCGATGCCAATCGAAGCCGTGTCTCCATCGCCGCTCACCCCCAAGGCGATCAGCTTATGATTGGCCAAAACCGCACCCGTGGTGACCGACGGCATGCGCCCGTGCACGGCATTGAAGCTGTGAGACCGGCGCATGAAATAGGCCGGGCTCTTCGAGGAGCAGCCGATCCCGCTGGGCTTGATCACACGCTCCGGCGGTATTCCCATTTCAAACATGGCGTCAATAATTCGCTCGGAGATGGCGTTGTGGCCGCAACCGGCGCATAGCGTGGTCTTGCCGCCCCGGTAATCGATCACGGTCAGGCCAATGCGGTTGGTCTTGGGCGGCGGAGCGCTGGTCGATGGGGTCGACATGTTACTTCCCCTCCATGCTGCTAAGCTCGTCGGTGACCGAGCGGGCATCGAGCGGCAGCCCGTGAATATGCGCGATACTGCGCAGGCGGATCACCAGCTCCGGCTTGATATCGAGCTTCAGAAGGCTCAGCATCTGGGCATCGCGGTTCTGCTCCACGACGTAAGTCCGGTCGTGCTGCTCGATGAAGTCGTGCACTTCCCGGGTGAAGGGATAAGCGCGGATGCGCAGGTAATCGGTTTCGATGCCGTATTCGTTGCGCAGCTGATCACGAGCCTCGACGATTCCCCAATGGGAGGTTCCGTAGGCAACGATTCCGATCCTTTGGCCGGTCGATAGGACCTCCGGCCGGGGCACGAAAGAGCGCGCGGTCTCAAATTTCTTGTTGATGCGCTCCATGTTTCGCTCGTAGTCGTCGGGACGCTCGCTATATTGCGATTTCTCGTTGTGCCCGCTCCCGCGAGCAAAGTAGGCGGCGGCGGGATGATCCGTACCCGGCAGGGTGCGGTAGCCAATGCCATCGCCGTCTACATCCTTATAGCGCTCGAAACTGCCCAGACGGTCGAGGTCCTCTTTGGACAAAATCTTGCCCCGCTTGATCGGGGTGGTGGGATATTCGAACGGATCCGACATCCAGTTGTTCATGCCCAGATCCAAGTCGGACATGACAAACACCAGGGTCTGGAAATGCTCGGCCAGGTTGAAGGCGTCCTGGGCCATGCTGAAGCATTCGCTCACCGAACTGGGAATCAGCATGATGTGTTTGGTATCGCCGTGCGAAAGGAAGGCGGTCGAGAGGAGATCCCCCTGGGAGGTGCGCGTTGGCAACCCGGTAGACGGCCCCACGCGTTGGATATCCCAAACCACTCCCGGTACTTCGGCGTAATAGGAAAGGCCGGCGAATTCTGCCATCAGCGAAATCCCCGGTCCGGCCGTCGCCGTCATGGCTCGCGCCCCGGCCCACCCGGCTCCCAGAACCATGCCGATCGCGGCCAGCTCGTCTTCGGCTTGCACGATGGCAAACGTAGCCTTGCCGTCGGCGGTGATGCGGTACTGCTTCATATAATCGATCAAGCTTTCGACCAGAGAGGAAGAGGGCGTAATCGGATACCAGGTCACGACTGTCACTCCGGCAAACATGGAGCCCAAGGCAGCGGCGGAGTTGCCGTCGATGATGATCTTGCCTTTGGTCTTGTCCATCCGCTGGATGATGTAGGGATCCTGTTTGGTGAGACTGGCTGCGGCGTAATCGAAGCCGGCTTTGGCGGCGGCAAGGTTCAGGTTGGCGGCCTTCACTTTGGCCGCAAACTGCTTGCGAATGGCAATCTCCACCTCGGCCAGATCGATCTCGAGCAGCTTGGCGATGACCCCCACGTACACCATGTTCTTGACCAGCTTGCGCAGTTTGGCCTCCGGGCAAACCGAGGCCACCAGTTTGTCGAAGGGAACCGAATAGAAGGTCAGGTCGGAGCGCAGTTTGCTGAGGTTCAGCGGTTCGTCGTACAGCACCGCCGCCCCCGCGGTCAGCGCTCGGACATCTTCCTCCGCGGTCTCGGCGTTCATCGCCACCAGGAAATCAATTTCCTTCTTGCGGGCGATGTAGGAATCCTTATTGGCGCGAATTGTGTACCACGTGGGCAGACCCGCGATATTCGAAGGAAACAGATTCTTCCCCGAAACCGGCACGCCCATCTGAAAGATGCTGCGCAGGAGCACGGTATTCGAGCTCTGCGAACCGGACCCATTCACCGTCGCCACCTGAATGCTCAGGTTGTTCACCACGCGCTTCCGCTCGGTCGGCCGAGAGGCTTCCCGGAGCGCTACATCTGTCGAGGCCATACTTCGATCCTTCCTTTGCTGGGAGCCTAGTCCCGCTCAGGTGCTGTGGAATGTCAGGCGTATCTTTGATTATACGGCACCGACGCAGAGCAAGCGGTCGCAGGCCGCGGATTTTCCGTTACCAGCGTACCTGGTTCGTACCTGGCCCTCAGGAAGGTTGGATGCGGAAGAACTGCGCCATGTTGCGGAATTTATTATATCGTGAAACGATCAATTGCGAGGGCGGGGTCTTTTCGAGCTCTGCCAAGTGCTTGGCCAGCGCGCCATCGAGCAACTGCGCGGCCTGATCCGGATCGGTGTGGGCTCCGCCGGGGGGTTCCGGAATGATTGCGTCCACGCAGCCCAACTGGGAGAGATCCTGGGCGGTGATGCGCAGTGCCTGCGCCGCCAGCTCTTTTTTCGAGGTGTCGCGCCACATGATCGAGGCACAGCCTTCCGGGGAGATCACCGAGTAGACGGCGTTCTCCATCATGAGCACGCGGTCAGCCACGGCGATGGCCAGGGCCCCGCCGCTGCCTCCCTCCCCGGTGATGACGGTGACGATCGGTACTTGTAAGCGCACCATCTCGCGCAGGTTGCGGGCGATCGCTTCCGCCTGACCTCGCTCCTCGGCGCCGAGTCCGGGGTTGGCCCCGGTCACATCCACTAACGTGATCACCGGTCGAGAGAACTTTTCCGCCATTTTCATGACCCGCAAGGCCTTGCGATAGCCCTCGGGATTGGGCAGTCCGAAGTTGCGGTACATGCGCTGCTTGGTGTCCCGTCCCTTCTCCGTACCGAGCACCAGGACTTCCTGCCCGTGGAAACGGGCCATGCCACAGACCAGGGCGGGATCGTCTCCGAATCCTCGGTCGCCATGAATCTCGCTCCAGTCGGTAAACACGCGCTCGATGTAGTCCAGGGTATGAGGGCGCTGCGGATGGCGGGCCAGTTCGGCCTTCTGCCAGGCATCGAAATGGACCGTGACTTCGGTCCTGAGAGCATGAATGCGAGCCTGCAACTCCTGAATCTGCCGGCGAACGTCCTCATTCTGTCCCGGCAGCGCCTCCAGTCGGGCCAGTTGCTGCTCGATCTTTGCCAGCTCTTGTTGCGATTTCAGTTGCGACTCCATCTGTCGGACACCGCCGTTGGTCGAAGCCCAGCGAGCCTCCACCATCGAAAGCAACAGCTCGGCTCCGTCTAACGACGGGGGAGCCCCGGTGGCGCCAGGAGCCGTAGTCGCTTTCCCCCGCAATCCCCTTTGACCAGGTGTCATGCGATGCCGATCTTAGTCGATGATACGAACCGCACCCCGCCCGCACAGCTCCTCGACTCGAACCATAAAGCTGCGGTCTGGTAGCACATTATAGCCTTCCGCCTCCATCACCACCATGAAATCGCCCTCCTGTTCGACGTCGAAGAGCACTTTGGTCTCGCCTCTTGAGTGGGAGAACAGGGCATGCAGATCATCAATGGTCGAAGAATTCGCCTTCGCGGCAGGAATGCGAATGCGCAACGAGCGCGGCAGCGGAACCTTCGCCTCGGAGAGGGCAAGGATATCACTGACAGTGAGTTTCGGATTGACTCCTTCCTCGATGCGCAATCCCCCGCGCACCAAGACAGGAACATCGAGTTTCACTCTCTCTTCGAGCTTGCGGTAGGCCTCGGGAAAGACAATCATTTCAACCGAACCTTCGCGATCCTCGAGCACGGCCTGGGCGTAGAATTCTCCGCGCCTTGATTTGAGCACCCGCAGATTCCGGATCAGGCCGGCGGTGGTGATGGTTTCCTCTTTGCCGGTGGAGACTTTGATGGCCGCGATGTCGGTGGTGGTGAGAGCCCGCAAATCCTGGAGCTTGTCCCGGTATTTCTCGAGGGGATGCCCGGTAATGAAGAAGCCCAGAACTTCCTTCTCCGCGCTCAGGCGGGTGTGCTCGTCCCATTCGGGAATCGCGGGCAGGGTGCCCTGGTTTTCACCCTGGGACTCCTCCTGAAAGACACCGAAGAGCCCGTGCTGGCCGAGTTGAGCGTCGCGTTGCTCCTTTTCGCCGCGCTCCACCGCCTTGTCCAGCACCGCCATCAGCTGCGCCCGGTGGCCGAGCGAATCCATGGCCCCGCTCTTGATGAGGGATTCCATCACGCGCCGATTCAACACCCTGAGATCCACTTTCTCGCAGAATTCGTAGATCGAACGATAGGCTCCCCGCTCCCGGCGGCCGGCGAGGATGGATTCGATGGCATTCGGTCCGACATTCTTGACCGCGGCCAGGCCGAAGCGAATCGCCTGGCCATGAGGCGTGAAATTGGCATCGCTTACATCGAGGTCCGGCGGCTCCACCGCAATCCCCATTTCGCGGCATTCGTTGATGTATTTCACCACGTCATCGGTGCTGCTGGTCACCGAGGTCAACAGCGCCGCCATGAACTCCACCGGATAGTGGGTCTTCAAATACGCCGTGTGATAGGCCAAGAGCGCGTAGGCTGCGGAATGCGATTTGTTAAAACCGTAGCCGGCAAACTGCGCCATGAGATCGAAAATCTTCTCGATCTTCTTCTGGGGATAGCCACGCTCGACCGCGCCTTCGACGAAGCGCTCGCGCTGCTGGGCCATCTCCTCCGGCTTCTTCTTGCCCATGGCCCGACGCAGCAAATCGGCTTCGCCCAGGGAGTACCCGGCCAGGCGGTTGGCGATCTGCATCACCTGCTCCTGGTACACGATGACCCCGAGGGTTTCTTCCAAGACCTCTTTCAACTCCGGCAGCTCGTATTCCACCTTCTTGCGGCCGTGCTTGCGATCGATGAAATCGTCGATCATTCCGCCCTGGATCGGCCCGGGGCGATAGAGCGCGTTCAAGGCCGTTAGATCGCCAATCGAATTCGGCTGGTAGCGGCGCAGCACGTCGCGCATGCCGTGCGATTCAAACTGGAACACTCCCGAGGTCAATCCGCTGTGGAACACCCGTCGGTAGGTTTCCTCATCGTTCAGGGGAATGTCGTCCAAGCGAATCTGCTGGCCTTGGGTCTGCGCGATCAGCTTGAGCGTGTCATCGAGCAGGGTGAGAGTGGTTAGCCCGAGAAAGTCCATCTTCAACAGACCTAACTTCTCGATGGCCACCATGTCGAAGGCGGTAACGATCTCGTCGTTCTTGGTGCGATGCAGGGGGACCAGGTCGATCAGCGGCCGGGGGGAAATTACCACCCCTGCGGCATGCATGCCGGCGTTACGGACCAGGCCTTCCAGCTTGCGCGCGGTATCGAGCAGCTGACGCACTTGGGTATCGCTTTCGTAGACCTGTGCCAGCGAGGGAGATTCCCGAATGGCCTCTTCGAGCGTGATATTGAGCTGGTTGGGCACCATCTTGGCGATGCGGTCCACGTCGCTATAGGGGATATCCATGGCCCGACCTACATCTTTGATCGCTGCCTTGGCCGCCATCGTGCCAAAGGTGATGATCTGCGCCACGTTGTCCCGGCCGTATTTGCGCGTAACGTAATCAATCACTTCCCCCCGGCGATTCATGCAGAAGTCGATGTCAATATCGGGCATCGAAACGCGCTCCGGGTTCAGGAAGCGTTCAAACAACAGTTCGTGTTGCAGGGGATCAAGATCGGTGATGCCCAGCGCGTAGGAAACCAGCGAACCCGCTGCCGAGCCCCGACCTGGACCGACGGGAATGTTGGCGTCCCGGGCGTAGCGAATGAAATCCCAGACAATCAAGAAATAGCCGGAAAACTGCATCTGGCGGATGATGGCGATTTCCCGCGCCAGGCGCTGTTCGTAATCGGCAAGGTTGTGCTTCAGTCGGCCCTGCCGTTCTAGGCTGCGCAGAGATTCCAAGCGCCGGGCGAATCCCTCGCGCGCCACATGCTCGAAGTAACTGTCCAGAGTGTATCCCGGGGGGACGTCAAAGTGCGGGAACGGATCGTTGACCTTTTCCAGGCGCAGGTTGCAACGTTCCGCGATGGCCAGCGTGCGGGAAAGCACCTCGGGCGCGTGCTCGAACACCCGGTACATCTCGTCATGGCTCTTGACATAGAACCCGGTGCTTTCGAATTTCAGGCGGTTCCGGTCCTCGATGGACTTGCCCGTCTGGATGCAGACCAGCACATCGTGGGCATAGGCATCTTCTTCGCAGAGATAGTGGCTGTCGTTGGTGGCTACCAAAGGAAGGCCGAGTTCTTTCTCCAGTTGGAACAGCTGGGGGTGAATGCGCCGCTCCTTCTCCAGGCCCTGGTCCTGAATCTCCAGAAAGAAATTCTTCTCGCCAAAGATATCGCGGTAAACACCGGCCACATCACGAGCAGCCTGGTAATGGCCTTCCATCAGGCATTCCGCGACCTCTCCCTTGAGACAGCCGGAGAGCCCGATCAGACCCTTGGCGTGCTCGGCCAGAAACTTCTTGCTCACGCGCGGCTTGTAATAGAAGCCATGCAGCGAGGCCTCCGAGGTGATCTTGACCAGGTTGCGGTACCCCTCTTCGTTTTCCGCCAGCACTAACAGGTGGTTGTAGGTGTCGCCCTCGGGCGGCGTGCGTTCGATGTTGTGATCCTCTTTTTTCGAAATGTACAGTTCGCAGCCGAGGATCGGTTTTATGCCGTTCTTGTGGGCAGCGTTGACAAAGTGGACCGCCCCAAAAATGTTGCCGTGATCGGTCATGGCGACCGCCGGCATGCCGAGCTCATGCACGCGATGACAGAGTTTCTCCACATCGCAGGCGCCATCGAGCATGGAGTAGTCTGTGTGGAGATGCAGGTGAACGAATTGGGGCATGGTCCTCTCTACGGCAAAATTGTAAGCGGAAGCCGAGCCTGCGTGCGCTTCCCGATATCCACAGATTGTGGGAATGTGAACCGTTGGACGAGCAACGGACCGGCTGCTTTACCGGGGAGTTTTGAACTCCACACCGCGATCTTCGTTTGCCTTCTTGGTCGCCGCAACATCCAGTTCGGAAAGAGGAATTCTTCTTGCTCTGCCTGAGTTCAACACCCAGAGCGATTCGCCCACGATGGCGTAGTTCTTAACTTCCTCAGTGTGCTTATCTCGAAACACGAACTCGGTGGGTTGTGATTCACTCTCTGCGGGCGGCCTCGGCGCGGCGGCGCGTGCATCCCGCTGCTCGCGCAACTCGGCGATTTCATCGTGTAAGCGATCAATCTCAGCCTGTTGCTGTTCGATCCGTTCGCTGTCGCCGGAATCCGAGGAGGAATAGTTGGCCGCAGGGTAGGAGCTACTGTCGTACCACCCCGGGTACCCGTACGACCATGCAGGGTAGGAGTACCACCAGGCCGTACGCCAGGGAAATACCCTGCAGGGACGTCCCCAGCAGGTGTGAACGAAAGGCGTGTGGGGAAATCCGGACCCCCAGCCCGCGATCGTCCGCGGTCGCATCCACTGCCCGCGGGGAACACCGGCCGAAGGCGGGCGGAAGCCCATGCCGCTACCGTGGACGGCCATGCCTGGGCGCGCCGCGAATCCCGCGGAGGATCCGCCACGACGTTGCCCCCACCCCAGAGGCGAGAGTAAAGCCAAGCCCAAAGCCGCCATCAACAGCCAGCGCCCCATACACCTTATAGTATAGTACCGGAATCGAGCCCGCCTTCCGCCTTTTTGGCCTAACCACCACGGGCTTTCTTGCCCGCTGCTTTCGGCGTCTTCTTCGCGTGAACCGGCTTTTGAACCTTGAGCTGTGTCGCCTTCTTAGCCGCAGTGGCGGCTTCCCCGGGGGGGCTGCCGGGGTCGCTCCCGGCTGCTGAGGCCACAACTTTTGCCTGCTTTTTACCGGCGGTGGTGCCGGGTGAGACCGGCGGAGCCGCAGCGGCCGCTTTGGCTCCACGTTTTCGCTTGGGAGGAACCGGCGGAGGCGGTGGCGGAGGTGGCGCCAGAGGTTTCAAGAACTTGAGGATCTCGGTGCGCGAGCGCAGCTTTCCGTCGAGCAACAGCAAGAAAACATCGTGGGCGATCTTCGGATAGGCCGCCAGCTGGGGCGTAATATGAAGCTCCGTCATCTCGGGCAGAGGAATTTTCTGCTGCACTTGCCGCCACTTGGTGAAAAAGTTCTTGATCTTTTGTGCCACCGTCTGCTGGCGGGCGGTCACGGCTAGAAACAGCGTCATCTCGGGGCGCGCTTCCGAGAGCAACTTCCAGGTACGCGAGGGCGTGGCTGCTTCTTTGCCGGTTAAACGCTTGGCGAGATCCTTAGCATTATCGCCAAGGTCTTTCCACGCTGCCACCAAGTCCTTGCGCGGGATCAGCTTGCGCATGTCCGCCAGGTCCTTCTCCCCCAGCCTTGCAGTCAAAAAGTGCAAGACCGCCGGTGCGGGATCCGGGGTGTAGCCGAGCTCATTCATCTGTTGGCGTGTCTTGAGCAGTTGCGCCAGCCCCGTCGAATCCACCTTGGCCGTGGTCCAATGCGGATCGAGCACCTTCAGCCACCCCTCCTTCTCAAGGGCGCGCAGAATATGCAGAGGATCGTCTTCGTAGGCGATCTGCTCGATCTCCTGCCCGATGGCCCGAGTGCTGATGTACTGAATGTAGTTGTTTTCTTTGGCGGACTGGTATCGCGACTGGGTCCGCTCCTCGAGCGGCCAATGAAATCGGGCAGAAAAGCGCGTGGCGCGAATCAGACGCGAGGGATCTTCGACGAAAGCATAGTTATGTAACACGCGCAGCAGCTTGGATTCAATGTCCGCCGACCCGTTGAAGGGATCAAGCAGCAGGCCTCGGGAGCCGGGGTTCAAGGACAACGCCATGGAATTTACGGTAAAGTCCCGGCGGCGCAGATCTTCAATGATCGTGGCCGGAGCAGTGATGGGTGGTTTACCAACTTTCTCGTAACGCTCGGTGCGCGCCGCACTGATCTCGGCCCTTACATTGCCTGCCAGTACGAGGTACAAGGTTTTAAGCTCGTCGTCGGTTGCCGAGACGACGGCGCCCGCGCGTTCCAGATCCTTCTCGAGTTTCAGCGGGTTGCCCTGAACTGTGAAGTCGAGATCGCGGATGGTAAATCCGCTGATGATGTCGCGCACCGCGCCGCCGGTCAAATAGATGTTCATGCCCGCGTTGCGCGCAACATCCTGAATCAAACCGACGCCCCGTTGCTGATCGGGTGTCAGCCTGATTTCCATGGTGTAGATGTAATCCGCCATGCCTTCGTCAGAGTCGGGCTGTGAGCTGCCTGCACCCTGCAGGGTTGGAGATTTCCACAGGGAATCTCCGAGGTCGTGCACCCGCTTGGACGTCGTCCCTGTAAACTATTCGATTGGATAGACTTATACGGATTGAGATCGGTCTCGGCAAAGTACAAAAAAT
This sequence comes from Terriglobales bacterium, assembly GCA_035623335.1. Classification (GTDB taxonomy): domain Bacteria; phylum Acidobacteriota; class Terriglobia; order Terriglobales; family Acidobacteriaceae; genus JAFAGX01. The sequence continues at coordinate 4,160 of DASPTQ010000087.1, read as the reverse complement.
ATCACAAGGTTAACAATTTGGCTACTGAGAATCGATGACTCGTTATATTCCAGGCAAAAGTGTGAGAATCTGAGGGAGGAAAAGCCAGCCATGCCGCCTTTTAAGCGGCTTCCGGCCGCAACATGCCTTCAACCCACAAGAAAGTGGTGGTTCGTAAGCTGGACCGCGACTCCATCAACGGCTATCTTGCCTCAGCGGAATTTGTCCGCGAGGGCAAGCTGCAACTGCTGAATACCTCGGGCAATGTGGTCTCCATCGAACTGGGGTTAATCAAGGTGGTTCATTTCGTGCGGGAGTTCAGCGAGGTCGATTTCCCCGCGCGCAAGACCTTCACCACCCGCCCGCGTACCGAAGGCCTGTGGGTGCGACTGAAGTTCAAAGACAACGAGATCCTCGAAGGCTTGATGCCGAATGACCTTTCGGCCAACCGGCCGGAGGGGTTTTTGATTAATCCTCCCGATCTGCGCTCCAACATTCAACGTATGTTTGTGCCGCGAAACGCGCTTGAGTCTTTGACCGTGCTGGCCGTGATAGGGTCGGCGCGGCGGCGGCGCCGCGGCGTACCACTCGATACGCGCCAGGTGCCGATGTTTGAAGAATGAAGTCCGCGGCCCTCACTCCGGCAGCTCGCCCCAAACGGGGCGTCCTGCGAGTCAAGGCCGCGCTCGTCACCGAACCTGTCTCTTCCTAGGCGGCACGCCCACCAGTGATCGGACGATAGCCCGACTCTCCCGCCTTCTTCATGGCTGAAAGCGCTTCTTGTTGGGAAAGCAATGGCGTGGTCTGCACGCTCTTGCAAACCCCCCCGGCGGCGAATGCGATGGCGATGGCGGCCGCGCTCACGTTATCTGGCATATCTGTAATCGCCACAACGTCGTAGGCGCCGAACGCGAACCAGCCATCGACCAGCTTCCCGCCCAGCTTTTCGATCGGCGCCCGCACCGCCGCCAAACGGTCTTGCGGCTGCGCGATCAGCGCTCGCCAACCTTCGCTGGTATAGCTAACTTGATGCAAGAAAAGTGGCATATGCCCTCCTTGAATTGGCTTGGATATGAGGGCGAATCATCCCACTGATGTTGAGACAAGTCAAGCACATCCGGGCAAATATTGATGATGAATTTTACGCTGCTTAGCCGCCAGGCAGAACCCCCGGCGAGGTCGCAACCCAGTCCTGGGCAGACGGAATTCCTGAAAACGGCCCACGGCCGCGCCACGGGCCATGTTGTCTTCGCTTTCATCTACAATCCTGCTAACAGCACGGCAAAGAGTATGCCTTGCAGTGAGTTGTCGAGGGAACGAGAACATGAGACTTGGAGAGATTGCTTCTGCTTTGGGTGCGCGCTTAGAAAATGGCTCGCCGGAAACGATCGTCACCGGAGTTGCTGGCGTTGAACAGGCGGGCCCCGGCCAGATCACCTTTCTGGCCAATCCCAAATATGCCGCTGCCGCTAGGAAGACCCAAGCTTCGGCCATCATCCTCTCCGAGGACTTCCCGGCCGTGCCCACCGCCATGTTGCGCACCCCGGATCCTTATGGGGCGTTCGCCCGCTCGATTGAACTGTTTTACAAGGCGCCAAGCTATCCCCCCGGCGTGCACCCCACCTCGGTTATTCACCCCTCCGCCAAAATCGGGGCCGACCCGCATATCGGGCCCTACGTGGTGATCGATGAAGGCGTGGAGATCGGGCACCATGCGGTACTGCTGGCCCATGTCGTCATCTACCGCGCGGCCAAGATCGGTGACAACTTCTTTGCCCACGCCCACGCGGTGGTGCGCGAACACTGCCGCTTAGGCGACCATGTGACCTTGCAGAATGGCGCCATTGTCGGCTGTGACGGCTTCGGTTTTGTCAAAGATAAGGCTGGATACTGGAGCAAAATCGTCCAGTCCGGGCCCGCGGTCCTCGAAGACGAAGTGGAGGTGCAGGCCAATGCCTGCGTAGACCGCGCCAGTGTCGGCGAGACGCACATCGCCCGCGGGACGAAGATCGACAACCTGGTGCAAGTCGGGCACGGATCGAGTGTCGGCCAAGATACCTTACTTTGCGCCCAGGTCGGCCTGGCAGGTTCAACCGCCGTAGGAAATCGGGTCATTCTTGCGGGTCAGGTGGGAGTGGCCGGCCATTGCAGGATTGGCGATGGTGCCCTGGCGACGGCGCAAACCGGAATTCCAAACGATGTTCCGGCCGGGCAAATCGTCAGTGGCTACCCGGCCATCGAAAACAAGCGATGGCTCAAGTGCGCGGCGATCTTTGCCCGGTTGCCGGAGATTGCCAAATTGATCCGAACAAGAAGCGACTAAGCTCATGTAACAAGACCTCACCTGTTGGCAGGCGTACCCGTTCGCACCGGACTCCATCCTAACTTCCGGTTTTACCCGTGATCCGCTCGGAGTCGGTAATTAGTGATCACGCCTACCCCATGCGCTGGATCGCCAGCAGAGTTAGGTCATCCAAGGGTGGGCCGTCGGCGAAGGCGCGCACGTCGTCGAGGCAAGCGGCAATTAGCTCAGCGGGGCGCCTGGTGGCTTGCTGACGCACCAGGTGCGTGACGCGGTCCACTCCATATTCGTCATCCGCGCGGCGGGCCTCCGACAGGCCGTCGGTGTAGAGGAACAACATGTCGCCGGCTTGTAAGTGCAGGCGCGTGGCGGAGAAATCAAATTCGTGGAACATCCCCAAGGGCAAACCGGTGGATTCGATGCGCAGCACGCCACCGTGCCCCACAACGATGGCGGGCCAGTGGCCGGCGTTGTGGATTTCCACCTCCCCGCTGGGATTGGCCTGTCCGCACACCAGAGTGGCGTACTGCCCAGCCAGTGCGCTCTCACAGAAGACGCGATTAGCCTGGGTGACTATCTGGCCGAGCGGCAGGCCAACACCACTAAGGCTACGGAACAATGCGTGGAGTTGCGTCATTAGCATAGAGGCGGCCACGCCTTTACCGGAGACGTCACCGAGCACGAAGAAAAGCTGTCCATCGGACGGGATCAAGTCGCAGTAGTCGCCGCTGACGGGGCCGATTGGGGCGTAATAATAGCTCGTCTCCCAGCCAGCGGCGCGCAGATTCACCTGAGGCAACAGATTCCGTTGCACTTGGGACGCCAAGTCGAGGTCACGCTGCAGCGCGGCCCGTTGCGACTCGCTCAGGTGGTCGAGGCAGTAGCACACCAGAGGGTCGGCCAAGAGTCGGTCCTGTTCTATCGTTTCGTGGCACTCCTGACACAGCCCGTAGCTGCCCTTGGCCATCCGTTCCAGCGCTGAATCTACTTCGCGCAACAGACCAGCCAAGCCAGCTTTCTGCGGTGCGAGCGCAATTGCTGCTTCCAAGCGTCGCTTCCGCTCCTCCAATTGGCTGTGCAGAAAGGCTACTTCTAGCGTGGCCATCACAACCTCCGGGTTAAGGTGTTGCTTATTCGATTGCAATTCTCCGGCCCCAGTCGCAATTTGCTGCTCTTAAAATCTGGGCTTATGCGATATATGCCGACAGGCCAGCACAGATAGATGGCAAAATCAGGGATTTGATTGGCATAGGGGCGGCGGTCACCCGCCGACCCCTGCCGCACCACCGTGCGTACGGGTCCGTACACGGCGGTTCGAGTTGGTTACGCTAGCACCCATCGAGCAGCGTCGGAAGGCCGAGTGATTTGAAGTAAGCATTGGAAAGCCCGACCGAGAGGGCTTTGGCCCGAGCGAGATACCAGGGGCCGCGTCCACTGCCTGCCGTGTTGGTGGCCAGGCGGGGACGAACCCCTAGCGCCAGCAGGGCTGCGCGACGACGACGGGGTGTCCGCCATTGCCGCCACAGGGCCGCTCGCAATCGCAATCGGACCCAACGGGTGAGGTAAATCAGCACCTCCGGCGTTTCGCAGAAACCGAAGTAGCTGCGCCAGCCCCGTAGATAGGGGGCCAGTTCCTCTATCGTCGTTTCCATGCTGACACCTTTGGCTCGGCGCGTAGTGTCTCGGATTCGGTGCTTAAACCGTTCCAGAGCTTTCGGCGCGATGATGCGCTTAACCTCTGGGCCGGCGCTAAAGCTGAACCCGAGAAACTTCCGCTCCTGCGGTCGCGCCACCGCACTCTTCGTTTCATTGACCTTGAGCTTGAGTTTGTGTGTGATGAAACGCGTGATGGCCTCCATCACTCGTTGACCGGCCCGCT
>DASPTQ010000086.1:0-6215 GCA_035623335.1 Terriglobales bacterium | reverse complement strand
GCAAAACACGATAGCGACGAGATCAGACCGATGTTCGGACCTTCCGGTGTCTCAATCGGGCAGATACGTCCGTAGTGCGTCGGGTGCACGTCGCGGACTTCGAATCCCGCGCGCTCGCGCGACAGACCACCCGGCCCAAGAGCTGAGAGACGCCGCTTGTGGGTAATCTCCGACAGCGGGTTGGTCTGATCCATGAACTGCGACAGCTGCGACGACCCGAAGAATTCGCGGATCGCGGCCATCACCGGCTTGGCGTTGACCAGGTCGTGCGGCATCGCGGTCGACATCTCCTGGTACACGCTCATCTTTTCCTTGATGGCGCGTTCCATGCGAACCAGGCCGATGCGGAACTGATTCTCCAGAAGTTCGCCGACGGCGCGCACACGGCGGTTGCCGAGGTGATCGATGTCATCCACGGCGCCGACATTCTTGCGCAGTTTCAGCAGATAACGGATCGTGGCGTAGAAATCCTCCGGCTCGAGGGTGCGGTTCTCGAGATTGGTGGCGTCGCCCTTCTCAAACAGCTTGATGTTAAATTTCAGCCGGCCCACCCGGGAGAAGTCATATTTTCGGGCATCGAAGAACATGCCGTGAAATAGCGCGGTGGCCGTATCGAGCGTGGGCGGATCCCCGGGGCGCAGCTTGCGGTAGATCTCGATCAGCGCTTCCTGGGGGGTGGTAACCGAATCGCGTTTCAGGGTTTGGCCAATGACCGTGCCCACATCGTCGCGCTCGGGGAAAAACAGATTCATCTCGACCACGTTGGAGTCGAGAATCTTGGACAGCTTGTCGGCGGTGAGCTCCGAGTTGGCTTCGAGCAGGACTTCGCCGGTCGTGGTGTCGACCACATCGCCGCCCACCCAGGCGCCTTCGAGATCCGAGAGGTCGACCTCGATCTCGGTGATCTTCGCCTTGTGCATTTCCTTCAGGATGGCGCTGTTGATCTTGCGACCGGAATGGGCGATCTCCTCGCCCGACTTCGTCTTGATGCTGCGCGCCAGCTTCATGCCCAACAGATTGGTGGGCTTGTCGGGATTCGCCTCCACCGTCCAGAAGAGCTTCTTGTCCCGAATCACCACCCGGTCCACGGTATAGAAGGTACGCAGAATGTCTTCGCTCGAGCGCAGTCCCAGGGCCCGCAGGAAGATGGTCCCGAGAAACTTCCGCTTGCGATCGATGCGCACGTAGAGCACGTTTTTCTGGTCGTATTCGAACTCGACCCAGGAACCGCGGTAGGGAATGATTTTGCCCAGGAAATACGTGCGGTTGTTCGCGGTCTCAAAGAACACACCCGGCGAGCGGTGCAGTTGGCTGACGATGACCCGTTCGGTGCCGTTAATGATGAAGGTGCCGTTGTCGGTCATCAGGGGAACATCGCCGAAGAACACTTCCTGTTCCTTGATGTCGCGAATCGAGCGATTCCCGGTCTCCGCATCTTTATCAAAGATGGTGAGGCGCATGGTGACCTTGAGCGGCGCCGAGTAGGTCATGCCCCGTTCCTCGCACTCGGCCACGTCGTATTTCAGCTGTAATCCGACCGGGTCGCCGCACTTGTTGCAGAAGTCGGGGGTGTTGGCGTTATAGGTGCCGCACTTTGAACACAGCACGTCGCCGGGATGAAAAGGGTCGGTGATCACTGTGGAGCCACAGTTTCGGCAGGTGGTACGCAGGTGATGCAACCCCTTCAGATGTCCGCATTTGCACTCCCAGTTTCCAATCGCGTAGTCGACAAATTCCAGTTGCGATACGTTGCGAAAATCGGTAATCGGGAAGACCGACTGAAACACGGCTTGCAGACCGGCATCTTCGCGCTCGCTCGGCAGGCGGTCCATCTGCAAGAAGCGGTCGTAGGAGCGCTTCTGCACCTCGATCAGGTTCGGAATCTGGATGGTTGCGGGAATCTTGGAAAAATCAAAGCGGGTACGGAATCCGTTGCTGTTCGACATTCAGTTACTCCCAAACTTTTGTGGCCTCAGCCTCGGCGGCTGTCGGCAAAGGTGATGGGGGCAGCCAGGAGCCCCTCAAGGCGCAGGCAAGGCGTAAGAAACACGGATTCGCCTGCGGGGGCAAAGCTCCCCTCAGGCGCCATGGACGGCGCTTGGCCCTTGTTGGAATATGTCGTTTCCGCGCCAGTAGTTTAAGGCCTGTTCCGGTTCCGCCCTGCCCGCGAAACCGTCTGCCAACCCATCTCCGCGACCGCGCTCCACTTTCTGTGTACTACCGGGTGGTAATTCGCGCTCACGTCGGTCAAGCAGGAAGCCGGTGCTTGTATAGATGCTAACACCGCTTCCCAAGCTTCACCAGATTCATTCTGTTCGGTTGCGCGCCCGCCGGCGGCCATGCCTGCCGGCCGAGCCCCGCACCTTGCTCCCTCCGACCGAAGGCTACTTCACCTCGACGGTTGCTCCGGCCTCGGTAAACTTCTTCTTGATATTCTCTGCCTCTTCCTTCGAAACCCCTTCTTTCACCGGTTTGGGCGCGCCATCGACCAGGTCCTTCGCTTCCTTCAGGCCCAGATTGGTGACTTCGCGGACGGCCTTGATTACATTGATCTTATTGGCGCCCACTTGCTTGAGGATAACGCTAAACTCGGTCTTCTCCTCCACGGGAGCTGCGCCTCCTGCGACCCCCGCACCACCCCCTGCCACGACGACCGGGGCGGCGGCTGCGGCGGAAACGCCGAGACGCTGTTCTAGTTTTTTGACCAGTTCCGCCGCATCCAGCAGCGACAGTCCAACGATTTGCTCTTCCAACTGCGCGAGATCCGCCATTATCTATTCTCCAATTCGAGTCAATCGATCATTGATCCGCGGCCAACTTCGATAAAGCCAGAAGCGCCCCCGGTTTCTTCCCAATATCCTTGCCAACTTACACTCAGGCTCCCGCCGGTTGCTCGGGAAACTTTTTCTGTTCGACTCCCTGGTTCACCACCACCGCCAGGTTCCTGCCCACCGCCTGCATGGCGCCCACCAGCTGTTGCCCAGGCGCCTTCATCAGGAACAGCAGTTTCGAGTAGATTTCCTCCTTCGAAGGCAGGGTGGCCAGCGCCTGAATCTCCGCGATCGAAATCACGCGCCCTTCGACCACTCCCGCCTTGAAGGTAAGTTCCGGATTATCCTTGGCGTATCTCGAAAGCGCCTTGGCGAGGGTAACCGGATCACCCCGGGTATAAGCGATGGAGGTCACTCCGGTGAGGTTCTGCAAGACCGCTTCAGCCTTCGTGCCTTTGGCCGCTCGCTCCGCCAAAGTGTTCTTGACCACGGCATATTTTGCCCCCGAAGTGCGCAGGGTCTTGCGCAGTTCGGCGTCTTGGGCCACCGTCATCTTGCTGTAAGTAGTCACAATCAGACTGGAGACGGTCTTCAACTCCTGGCCTAACTTTTCCACCTGCTCCGTTTTCTTTGCTCTGGAAACCGCCATCGCTTTTCTTCCCTCGACAACTCCGCTGCTTAGACCTTGGCCGCCGCCTCGACTGCGCTGGTATCGAGCGCAATCCCCGGCCCCATGCTCGAGCTCAGATAACAGCCCTTCACATACTTGCCCTTGGCGGCTGCCGGTTTTGCCTTCACCACGCTCGTGATCAGCACGGTAGCATTCTCAATCAGCTTCTCCGGGGCAAAGGAGATCTTTCCGACCGGCACATGAACCAACGACGTCTTGTCGGTGCGAAACTCCACTTTGCCGGCTTTGACCTCCTGCACGGCGCGGGCAACATCGAAGGTGACGGTACCGGTCTTGGGATTCGGCATGAGTCCTTTCGGCCCCAGGACCTTGCCTAGGCGTCCCACCGACTTCATCATGTCCGGAGTGGCGATGAGAGCGTCAAAATCGGTCCAATTCTCCTTGTTGATCTTCTCCACCATCTCTTCTCCGCCAATAAGATCCGCGCCTGCCTGCTCGGCCTCTTTCACCTTTTCGCCACCGGCGATCACCAGTACCCGCTTCGACTTGCCCAGTCCGTGGGGCAGGACTACGGTGCCGCGAACCATCTGGTCAGCGTGTTTGGGATCCACCCCGAGACGCATGGTGATTTCCACGGTCTCGTCGAACTTGGCGTACTTTACCTTCTGCAGCAGGGGAACAGCTTCGCTCAGCGGATAGGGGCGCTTCTCGACCGCTTGCCGCGCCTTGGTGATATTTTTGCCAGGTTTCTTCATTGCTTTCTCCGTCTGCCCCGCTCCCGCCTCGCGAGGGGAGAGTCATCCTACGACTTCAATTCCCATCGACCTCGCCGTCCCCCGAACGCTCTTCATGGCCGCGTCGATCGACGCCGCGTTCAGATCCGGCATCTTCTGCTTGGCAATGTCTTCGACCTGCTTGGCCGTGACCCGTCCGACCTTATCCTTGTTGGGCGCACCCGATCCTTTGGCGATGCCGGCCGCGCGCTTCAGCAGCACCGAAGCCGGCGGGGTCTTGGTGATGAAGCTGAAGGATCGGTCGCTGTAGACCGTGACCACCACCGGGATAATCAGGCCCTCGAGCTCCTTGGCACTGGTCTTGGCATTGAACTGCTTGCAGAACTCCATGATGTTGATCTGCGCCTGTCCGAGTGCCGGCCCGACCGGAGGAGCCGGGGTTGCTTTCCCCGCCGCAATCTGAAGTTTGACCGAACCTGTCGCTTTCTTCGCCATGGTTTATCTCTCGACCCAGCTTGACATCTAACCGTTACGCCACTTTCTCCACCTGGTTGAATTCCAGTTCTACCGGAGTAGAGCGGCCAAAAATGGTGACCATTACTTTCAGCGTCTCGCGGTCTTCATTGACCTCGTCCACGATGCCCGTGAAGCTGGCAAAGGGGCCCTCGGTGATTCGCACCGATTCGTTCTTTTCGAACTTGACCTTGAGCTTGGGCTTATCCTTGGACTCCCCGACACGATAGACAATGTGCTGCACTTCTTCGTCCGAGAGCGGGGTAGGCTGCTGGCCGGTGCCCACAAATCCGGTCACGCGCGGTGTGGATTTCACCACGTGCCAAACCTGATCATCCATATCCATTTCGACCAGCACGTAGCCGGGATAAAACATGCGTTCGCTCGTGTACTTCTTCCCCCCCCGCACCTCGGTTACGGATTCAGTCGGGATGAGCACCCTGCCGATCTTCTCCTGCAGCCCGAAGGCCTGGATGCGCGACTCGAGCGATTCCTTCACTTTACGTTCGAATCCGGAATAGGAGTGGATGATGTACCACTTCATATTCGGATTCCGCGGAGGCTCAGGCATAAAGCTGCCCTCAGCCGGGGAGGACGGCTGGCCTTCGGATCCGCTGGCCTCGGCCTGGTTTTTCCCTTCTTCCTCTTCCACCATATAGCGCCGCAAAACTAAATTTCCTTCCTTCGGTTCAGCGATGGGTCAGATACTTGAACACCTGATTAATCGCACTCCCGATGGTGTTGTCCACAATCCAGAAATACAAGCCAAACAGGAAGACGGCAATAATCACCACCGTGGTGGTGGCCCGAACTTCCTTGAACGAGGGGGCGGTGACCTTGCGCATCTCGGCGCGGACGTCCTGATAAAAGGTCTTCGCTCGCTCCGGCCACGCCTTCAGCTTGCCGGCAAGGCCTTCTTCACCCATGGCCGCTGTGATTGACTTTGTCATCCGCTTCGCTTCCGCTCCCATCCGCTCACCCTACTTCCCGCTGGCTGAATTGGAATTGCTGGCAGGGGCGGAGGGATTCGAACCCCCAAGTCCGGTTTTGGAGACCGGCAGTTTAGCCGTTGAGCTTACGCCCCTAAATCCTCGCCTCGCTCTCCGCGGGGCCCTTCGGCCACCCCTCGGCAGCCCGGCGACCGAGCCTATTTCACTTCCTTATGCGGCGTATGCTTACGGCATCGGCGGCAAAATTTCTTAAGCTCCAGCCGGTCCGGTGTCGTCTTCCGGTTCTTGGTCTTCGAATAATTCCGCTCTTTGCACTCACCGCATTGCATCGTGATGATCTCTCGGGGCATCGCTCATTCACCTCCGCATCATGGTTTTCGACCCCTCGAAGTACGGTGGACCGAAAAGCGCAGCACCCAATTTGCCTTCGGCCCTGGTGATCGAGGATTCCCTATCTTTCTTCAAGAACACCTACTGCAGAATCTCGCTGATGGTGCCGGCTCCGACCGTGTGACCGCCTTCGCGAATGGCAAACCGCAACCCCTTCTCCATCGCCACCGGCGTGATCAGCTCGATGGTCAACGCCACGTTGTCCCCCGGCATCACCATCTCCGTC
>DASPTQ010000085.1:0-51885 GCA_035623335.1 Terriglobales bacterium | reverse complement strand
CCGGTGGACTCGCTCTCGTTCAAAGCCTCGGTGGCCGAAGACACTCAGGCCAAGCCGCCGGTTATCGAGCGCGGCCTGTTCAACGGAGGGAAGGGCCCAACCATCAGCGTGGTCGATTTTCCCCGACGCGCAGTGGGAGAGGTCGTCATCCTCAGCACGACAGCCACCACCTCGACCGGCATGATTGTATTCGCCTTAGAGGACATGCACGTGGGCGATGGGGTGGAACTCGATCCTCAGTAGTCCTTATCGCATCCTGTTCTAGCGCAACCGGGGAGGACAAACCTTCCCGGTTTTCGTTTTCCACGGTTTTTCCATTCCCCCAGCTGGCGGACATCCTAAGGGTGGAGAGGCGGGGACTGCCAGCGCGGCCTATGCATAACTCGAGCGAGCGGGTTATTTTGGGTCGTGATCCCCGAAGACTTCGGCGGTAAAGGCCTCAAGGGCCGCCCCATGTTGCCAGGCGTCGATGGCCAACCCCGCCTTGCGGCAAGTCTGCTCGAGAAACGCCCGCCGATCCCAGCCGTGTTCAACGGGCACCTGCGGCAGCAACAAGCCGCGATGTCCATGCTGCGAGACGAGGAGCCCATGCTTGCCCACCTCGACGCACTCTGGCCGAATCGTAGCCAGGGAAGACAGAACACTGACGGAGACTTCCAGCTCGGGGACCTCCTCCGGGGTGACGGGAAGGAACCTCGTATCTTCGAAGGCCGCGGCCCGTGCCGTCTCGGCCACCGCTCGAAACAGCGAGGTCGTGGGAAAGACATAGCCCACGCAGCCGCGCAACTGACCGCGTAACGAGATTGTCGTGAAGACGGCGCGCGGCTCTGCCAGATGGGGCGAAGGAGGTTCGAGGGAAATCTCGCGGTGTTCGAGCGCCGATCCAATCGAATCGTGAGCCAGCTGGAGCAGGACATTGCGCTCTTGAGCACTGAACTCACACGACTCGGTACAGGGAACGCCCGCCTGAGGCGAACTCAGCGGCGAGTTGTCAGGTGGCAGCGACATCGCGCTTTCTCCGCCGGCTCAAGACGAAGGCGCGGCGGCGGCTTCGCACCGCACTGCGATCAATCTTGGACCAGAAAGCAATGAAGTAATCGCCTGCGGAGACGAGGGAGAGGAGCACCATGAACCCGATGGCCAGTCGCGCAATCCAATCGACGGGGAAAATGTACGGGCCGTAAACCGGCCACTCTTTCCAGCGATGATCGAGGATCACAGCCACCACGGAAATAATCTGCACCAGCATCTTGAACTTTCCCAGTTCGCTGGCCTCGATGGTGAACCCTTCGGAAGCTGCGATCGAGCGCAAGCCGCTCACCAGGAATTCGCGGGCAATGATGACCACCGCGATCCAGGCCGGGACCAGGCGGGGATTGAATTCGACCAGGGTGATAAAGGCGGCGGCAATCAAGAGCTTGTCCGCCAGCGGGTCGAGCAACATGCCCATGGTCGTGATCTGACCGCGTCGGCGAGCCAGATATCCGTCAATGCCATCGGTGATCGAGGCAGCGATGAACAGGGCCGAAGCCAGCAGTTCCTTCTCCCCGCCGGTGCCAGCAAATCGACTGCTCGAAAGAATCCAAATGAGCAGAGGAATACTGGCGATGCGGGTGAGCGTGATGGAGTTGGGAAGATTCACCGCGAATACGGCTCGCCGGATCTACCGGACGCTTAACTTCCAGATTATCCTCCACGTCGAAGCGGGAAAGCAATCACCGTTGGTGTCCTCCTCGGCCGGGCCGACGGTGACACCGGCCCATGCTCGGCGGGGCCACTGTCCCCGGCTCGGAGAGAGACCTCGCCTGGCGGTTTGGGGGCCGAGATGGAGAGCCAGGGACCCGGGTGCGGGCTTCCACGGCCTCGCGACGACGCGGTGTTCTAGAATGTGCTGTTGCCAGGCTCCTCCGAACTCGACCATTTGTATGTGGTATTGGTATCGGCCCGGAATCCGCTGAACATCGGCGCGGCCGCCCGGGCCATGAACAATTTCGGGTTTTCGCGGCTGCGAGTCGTGAATCCCTACGAGCTGGCCTTCCGGGAAGCGCGTTCTGCCGTCGGCGCTTCCGAGGTGCTGCGCCAGGCGGGAGAGTTCCATTGCCTGGCCGAAGCCGTGGCCGACTGCCAACTGGTGATTGGTACGACGGCCGCGAGAGATCGACAATTACGCCAACCGCTGCGGGCGTTGCCTGAGGGCGCACGAATGATCCGCCGCCGGCTGGGGTCTTCCCGCATCGCTCTTCTGTTCGGTCCGGAAAAGCGCGGCCTCTCCAATGAAGATTTGAGCCATTGTCACTGGCTTCTGCGCATTCCCACCGGTGCGGAGCATGGCTCGATGAACCTGGGGCAAGCGGTGGCCGTTTGCTTGTACGATCTGGTTCGAACCCGACGCATCCAACCTCAGACGGCGAAGATGAAGCCAGCGAGCGCGGGCGAAGTCGAGGCGATAACCCAGCGTCTTTTCGAGACCCTGCGTGAGAGCGGGTACGTGAATCCCCAATCGGCGGCCTCGACGGAGGCGAAGATTCGGCGCATGGTGCGCCGCCTCGAGATCCCCGCCGCGGATACGGACACCTGGTTCGGGATCTTCCGCCAGATTCTCTGGAAGCTAGGAAAAGCGAGTCTCTCCTGAGCTTCGACCCCTCCTGGTTTCCCCGTGAAACGCGGGGCAGGCTAGTAACCGGAGTAACCTGCAGGTCATTTGAGCCATATGGTATAAAACCAATCAGCCCAGAAATTGAGCGGGGACGTTGCCTTCTGGCGCAGGGCGTCTGCCGCAAGACGAGAGGAACGTCTTGAGTTTCATCAATTTTGCAGCCCGGGAAATTAACTGCAAGATCGTCTACTACGGTGCCGGGCTGGGCGGCAAGACGACCAATCTCCAGTTCATCTATCAAAAGACTGCCGAACAGCAGAAAGGCAAGATGATTTCCCTGGCGACGGAGACCGACCGGACGCTTTTCTTCGACTTTCTGCCGCTGGACCTGGGCTCCGTGCGCGGGTTTCGAACCCGCATTCACCTCTACACCGTCCCCGGACAGGTGTTCTACGATGCCAGTCGTAAACTGATCTTGCGCGGTGTCGATGGCATCGTATTCGTGGCCGACTCGCAACAGGAACGTATGGATGCGAACCATGAAGCCCTTGATAACCTGATGGACAACCTCAGAGAACACGGTTACGACTTCCATAAAATTCCCTATGTCCTGCAACTCAACAAGCGGGATCTGCCCAACGTCTTGCCCGTCGAAACGCTGAGCAAAGAACTGCGGCGCAAGACCGAACCTATTCTAGAGGCCGTCGCATTCCGGGGTGACGGCGTATTCGAGACTCTGAAGGAGATCGCCCGCCAAGTGCTGGTCGAGTTGAAGCAGGGGAGTTGAGGTTCAAGTTTCCCGAACCATCGCGGGCGGCGCGGTTTCTGGTGTGATCCGATCCGACTCGAACGCAGGCAAAGAAAAACGCCGGGCCGGTTAGCCCGACGTCTTCTCGTCTCGAGACTAACAACAAACTTACTTGGCTTCTCCGCTCGGAGTGGCACCAAACTCGCGACGGGCGACCGTGCGAGCGGCACGAGATGCCACCGACGGCGCTCCGGCAGCGGCGCCGTAGCGCTCCATCAGCATCGGAACCATGGCGTTTTCCGCTTCCTTGACAAAGGTCAGCGAGCCGGCCGGGCTCAAATCCACGCGAACGAAGTCTCCCAATCGCACCTGTCCTGTGGCCACCAGATTCGCCATAGGAAATACCAGGTGACGTTCGATGGCCCGCTTGAGATGGCGAGCGCCATACTTGGGGTCCGTACCCTCTTCGAGCAGGAAACTCTTCACCCGGGATGTGCAGTTGAAGACAAACTGGGTGGCGGCCGACGCCAGCAGGATACGCTGCTGCACCAGCCCTAACTCGATTTCGAGAATCTCTTCGAGGTGCTCGGGACGCAGCGTCTTGAACACGACCGTCTTATCGATGCGGTTCATGAATTCGGGCGTGAACTTGCGGCGCGCGGCCTCGACGGCGGTGCGGTCGATCTTGTTGTCCAAGGTGGCGTCGACCTTCTTCGGTTTCTGAGCAAACCCCATCCCGCCCTCGACCAGGTTGGTCATTTCACCGGCTCCCAGGTTCGAGGTCATGATGATGATGCACAGCGAGAGGTCGACGCGGCGATTGTCGCCCAGCGTCAGCGTAGCCTTGTCCAGTATGCCGAGCAACAACTGCCACAGAGAATCAGACGCCTTCTCAATTTCATCGAACAGCAGAATCGAGAGTTTGAGGCGGTCGGTGTGCCACTGATTGAGCGCCTCCTGGGTGAGCAGTGGATGGGTCTCACGGTGGCCCAAGTATCCGGGCGGGGAGCCGATTAATTTGGCGATCTCGTGCGAATGCTGAAATTCGGCACAATCGATCTTGATCAAAGCCCGGGGATCTCCGAACAGACCTTCCGCCATGGCTTCGACAACCCGGGTCTTGCCCGATCCGGTGGGCCCGAGAAACAGCAAATTTCCGACCGGGCGCCCGGGTGGATTCAGCCCCGCCAAGAACATCTGATAAATCTCCACGACCTTTTCGATGGCCACGTCCTGGCCGACAATCTTCCGCCGCAGGGCGTTCTCAAAGTCGCGGGCGTCATTACTGCGGCGGGATGGATCAAGCACTGGATTCAGCACGGTCTTCATAGCTTTCTGGCCTTCATGTTCCATAAGTGGCGCGTTACCTTGCGTGGGACGACAAATTTTGTTACCCCTTCCTCCCTAGGGCAACCGCGTCCGACGGTAGGCCCTTACTTGCAAATCGCTAGCCATCCCCCGGGGGCCCTTCTGGCTTCTTTTCTGTTAATTAGGTGGCCTGGGGACGGGGAGAAAGTCTCTACCCTGTCCACGGGGATTCCGTAAGAGGAAATACTTTGCCCATGCCAGCCGTGTTGGGGGTTACCCGCCAAACCCCACCTCGACGGCGTTGTCCCGACGTAACTACCTCCTAAATCGAAGGCTTGATTACGATCCGCAGTAGCGCGTTTGGGGGGAGAACGTTTGCGTCGCCTGGTTTCCGGGCTGAGCTTGCTGGTCACGGCGGGCTTGGCCGTCATCCTGTTTTACTACACGCTACACAGGCCCACGGTGGCTGCCGCCCAGAGCGGGCTGGCCGCCCGGCCGGCTACCCTTACCCTCGATTCCGGGGGGACTCTTCCTTCCTCCGTGTCGATTGAGGTGAAGAAGGTCGCACCTCCGGGAAGCACACTGTATTGGACGAAGCGCGGAGACACGGTCTCCTCCGTGGCTCGCCATTTCCTGCTCCGGACCTCGTACCTGACCTCCTCGCAGCTGGCCGAAGCCCTGCGCCAAGCCAACACCAATCTGCGCACGACTTCCTTGAAGCCGGGACAGGCCTTGATTGTGCCGGGAATTCTCGATACGCCCATCGTCGAGAAATCGGTTCCCGTGCCCCGCGACTTTGAAGTCCGGGCCGTCTATTTGACCGGCTTGATGGCGGGCAGCGAGCATGGGCTCGAGATCATCCGCCGCTGGCGGAAGGCGGGCGGGAATGCGGTGGTTTTCGATATCAAAGACAGTGACGGAAGTGTGAATATCCCCTTCGAGCATTCCTTGCTCGGCCCCCACCACAGTCCGATTCCGGATCTGCCCAAACTGGTTCGTTTTCTGCATTCGGAAAATCTGCACGCGATCGCCCGCATCGCCGTCTTTCGTGACCAGCGGTTGGTCACCGCCGAACCCGAGCTGGCGGTGAAGTCGCGCCGTACCGGTCAGCCTTGGCGGGAAAACGGAAAGCTGGTGTGGACCGATCCATCGCAGCCCAAGGTGCAGGACTATAACCTTGCCCTGGCCCGGCGAGCGGCTGAGTCGGGCGTCGACGAGATCCAATTTGACTACATCCGATTTCCTGCCGAAGGAGACCAAAAGGATGCGAGCTTTCACTTTGTCGGCGAGCACCCGGATTGGCAGCGCGCGGATGTGATCCGTGATTTTCTTGAACGCGCCTACGCGGAACTGCATCCCATGGGAGTGCTGGTTTCTCTCGACGTGTTCGGCGTGATGGCTTGGCGCAGGCCGGCGGATTTGGCTCACACCGGTCAAGACATCGTCAAAATGGCGAGACATTGCGATGTGCTTTCGCCCATGATTTATCCGTCGCACTTTTTTGGCATGGATGGTTACGCCCATCCCGGGGATGCGCCGGAACACTTCATCGGCGAGTCGATGAAGCGATTCGAACAGATCACCCAGGGCAGCGGTGTCGTCATCCGGCCCTGGTTGCAAGCCTTTCGCTGGCGCACCAAGACCTATTCCCCCAAATACATCGAGACCGAAGTGCTGGCGGCCAAGCAGGAAGGCGGCATCGGCTTTCTCTTCTGGAACGCCGCCAACGACTACAGCAAGCCGGTGGCTGCGATGGGGGAGATGCGAGCGGTCAAGGGGCAGTATTTTCGTGGAGATGAGATGCGGGAAGTGGCGCCGCTCGTCGGATCCACCGGCTCCTCCGCAGCGCCTCCCATCGCGAGCCAGCCCTAGACAGGAAGTTCCTGTCATGTTTTGGGAATTTCAGCCTGGTCAAAAGCGAGTCGGCCCCGTTCGATTTCGCCTGACCTCGGTTATAATTTCTTGCTTGCCTGTCTCCTGTCCCGGTCGAGTTGATCGTGCCGCTTGGGGTGAGACAGGCGGACCCGCACGCTGCGGCATCGAAGGAGCCTGTCCCCCGCAGGATTCGCGAATTTAGGTTGGTTGGAGGAGTGCGCATGGCGATTGAGAAAACCGAGAAGATTTGGCACAACGGCAAACTCGTACCCTGGGACGACGCCCAGGTTCACGTGATGTCGCACGTGGTGAACTACGGGTCGTCGGTATTTGAGGGGGTTCGATGTTACGCCTTACCCGGCGGGCCCGCCATTTTCCGGGCGCAGGAGCACGCTCAGCGTTTGCTGGACTCGGCGAAGATTTACCGCATCGACGTGGACTATACCGCGGAGGAGCTGGTCGCAGGCATGGTCCAGACGGTGCGGCGCAACGGTGTGTGGCCGTGCTACATCCGTCCGATCATCCTGCGCGGTTACGGCGAAGCCGGGGTCAATCCGTTCAATTCGCCGACCGAGGTCTATATTTGCAATTATCCCTGGGGAAAATATTTGGGAACCGACGCCGAGCAGGGGGTGGACGTTTGCGTTTCCTCGTGGACACGCATGGCTCCCAATACGCTTCCCGCCATGGCCAAGTCAGGCGCCAATTACATGAACTCGCAGCTCATCAAGATGGAAGCGATTGTGAACGGCTACGTCGAGGGGATCGCTCTCGACGACCACGGCTATGTCAGCGAGGGTTCCGGCGAGAATCTGTTCGTGGTTCGTCACGGCACGCTGCAGACGGCGCCTCTCGGCAATTCCGTGCTGCCGGGCATCACCCGCGACTCGGTGTTGCGCATCGCCCGCGAGTTAGCGATTCCCGTGGTCGAGCAGGGCATTCCCCGGGAGTTGCTCTACATCGCCGATGAAGTGTTTTTCACCGGTACCGCCGCCGAGATTACGCCGATTCGCTCGGTGGATAAGATCAGCGTTGGCGAAGGCGTGATCGGCCCGGTGACCAAGAAGATCCAGAAGGAGTTTTACAGCATCGTTCGCGGTGAGAAGCCGGACCGCTTCCAATGGTTCACGCCGGTGCCGGTAGACAGCAAACAGCCGGTGGGCGTATAGAGGGTTCTGAGGTCCCCGGCATCTACCACCCCAGCGCGGACCAATAGCGGAAGGCGGCGTAGAACGTCTTCCTACTGGTCTTGCCCCTGAGCTTCCGGCGCAGCGGTAACCTTCTTCCTGGCGATGTTCGGTGCTTTCCTGGCTGCTCCGCCCACGCAACCAGCTCCCGCGACCTTCACCCTCCGGAATGGTTGCGCCATCTACGGCTCAAACCAGCCAGGTCCCGCCGTTCTTCAGCCCATTACTTAGGTCATCTTGGGTTCACTCAGTTTTCAGGTCATCATACGAGTCGGTTCTCCAATGAATATCGACGACCTGCTTCGCACCGCGATGGAGCGGCGTGCCTCCGACTTGCACCTGAAAGTTGGCAATTATCCTCACTTGCGCATCGACGGCGAGTTGGTTCCGCTGACGGATCAGCCGCGTATTAGCGCGGAAGACATGCTGACGATGGCCTTCAGCATGATGTCGGCGCGCCAGAAGCAGAAATTCAAAGAGTGCTCGGAGCTCGACATGGCGTACGGTGTCGCCGGGCTTGGCCGCTTCAGGGTGAACGTGTTTCAGCAGCGAGGCAACGTGGGCCTGGTCTTGCGTGTGATTCCCACCAAGATTCGCGCCCTCGATGAACTGTTTCTACCCAAGGTGGTAGAGCAAATCTGCGACATGCCCCGGGGCCTGATTTTAGTCACCGGAGTCACCGGTTCCGGTAAATCCACCACCCTGGCGGCTATGGTCGACCGGGTTAATTCCACCCGCGCCGAACACATCATCACCATTGAAGACCCGATCGAATTCCTGCATCGGGACAAGAAGGGTTACGTCAATCAACGCGAAATCGAAGTGGACACCCCGTCCTTTACCGCCGCCTTGCGGGCTTCTTTGCGTCAAGATCCGGATGTGATTCTGGTCGGCGAAATGCGCGATATCGACACCATCGGTACCGCCCTGTTGGCATCGGAAACCGGTCACATGGTGTTCTCTACCTTGCACACCCTGGACGCGGTAGAAACCATCAACCGCATCATTGCCGTGTTTCCCCCGCCCGAGCAGAAACAGATTCGTTTGCAGCTGGCGGCTGTGCTGCGCGCGGTGATCAGCCAGCGCCTGGTGAAGCGTGCCGAGGGCGAGGGACGTGTCCCCGCCGTGGAAGTCATGATCAACACCGCCTACATCCGGGAATGCATTCTGGTGCCCGAGAAAACCCGCTCGATCCGCGACGCCATTGCCGCGGGAACCTCCCAATACGGCATGCAGACCTTTGATCAGTCTTTGTGGGACTTGTTCCAGGCGAATCTGGTGAGTTACGAGACCGCACTCGAAAACGCTTCGAATGCGGACGATTTCAAACTGCGCATGCAGGGCATTTCATCTACCAGCGACCTCTCCAAGAATGCCATGCAGGCTTTTGGCTTTGGCGGCGGGCGTTAGAGCCCGTACCCAAGCCCGGGAATCAGAACCCGGAGAGAGAAATCGGGAGAGAGTTGGGGGGCCCGGCCGCGAGCGTCCAGACCCGGATTGCGCTAAGCGTGGACCGCGTACTTGGCGCGATCACACTCCGCCCCGCTCAGGACGAACAGGGCGCGGTGAAAAGTAGAAATGTCGAACACGCGGTCCAACCGGGTGCGCCTCAGCATCTGGTGGACGAAGGGTGAGGGGTTCGCCAGTTTGAACTGAACGCCACGGCCACCCGCCCAGGTATGCAAGGACACCAGCGTATTCAATCCGCCGGCATCGAGCGATTGAACCTCAGTTAAGTCCAGCACGATCATGCGGCTCTGTTTCTCCCCAAGCACGGCCGTTCGGAGGGCATGAACCTCCTGGCCGCGAACAATTCTTCCCCTGCATCTCACAACCGATAAAACCCCGTTTCTATCTACAGCGATGGTAAGCATGATGGCTGTCCTCTCTATCGCGGATACGGAAATAGACGGGTGAAAGTTCCTCGTGTCACCGAGAAAAGATGTTAAAAAAGGTTAACACGGATCCATGGTTTGGACTTACACGGGGGTACCCATTGGCTTTTTCTCGACCTCCTAAGGCCAACTCTGAAGGCGAGTTATACGCCTACGCCCTGGGCGCGCTGGGGCGGCGCATGCGCTCGGTGGCGGAGCTCAAGCGCTTGCTCCGCCGGCGGGTGGATGAGAAGACCGAATACGGACGGACGCTCCTTGCCCTGGTGATTCGACGGTTGAAGGATCAGGGTTATCTCAATGATGTGCGGTATGCGGCAGCCTACTCATCCTTGCGCCGCGATAATGAAAAGTTCGGCCGCCGGCGGGTGATTTCAGACCTTAAGGGGAAAGGCGTTCCTCGGGAAGTCATCGAGCAAGCGGTCGAAGCCGCCTACGACGATGTGGATGAAGAACGGCAAGCCCGCGCTTATCTTAGCCGCAAACGGATCCCGAAACCGAAGGACCAGAAACA
This sequence comes from Terriglobales bacterium, assembly GCA_035623335.1. Taxonomy (GTDB): domain Bacteria; phylum Acidobacteriota; class Terriglobia; order Terriglobales; family Acidobacteriaceae; genus JAFAGX01. Next base: position 41,765 of record DASPTQ010000085.1, on the reverse strand, counting down.
AGCGGCGCGGGTGTTTCGCCAGCTCCTGCGCGCGGGTTTCCGAGCGAAGGCGATTTTCGCCATCTTCCACGAGTGGGATGGGGACGAGGCTATGTTGAGCGCGTTCGAAGAAGAAGATCTTCCGCTCTAGCCGACCTGCCTCGGCGGGTTGCTGCCGCTTCCTCAGGCTTCCTCCCTGAGGCTAGGTGCGACCGGGGTTCGCGCCGATCCTCCATCATTTAGAATTGAATTCCGGTGATCACGGGATCGGAAATTCGTCGCAAGTTCCTGGACTATTTTGTTCAGAGGGGACATCGCGAAGTCCACTCCTCGTCGCTCGTTCCGGCCAACGATCCCACCCTGCTGTTTACCAACGCCGGGATGAATCAGTTCAAGGATGTCTTCTTGGGGCTGGAAAAACGAGACTATAACCGTGCTACCACCTCGCAGAAGTGCGTGCGCGCCGGCGGCAAGCACAACGATCTCGAAAACGTGGGCTTCACCAATCGCCACCAGACGTTCTTCGAGATGCTGGGCAATTTCTCCTTTGGAGATTATTTCAAGAAGGACGCGATTGCCTACGCCTGGGAGCTGATCACTTCCCCCCAGTGGTTCGCCATTCCACCAGAGAAGCTCTATGTGACGATCTTCAAGGGGGAAGGCGGCGTGCCCAGGGATGAGGAAGCGTACGAGCACTGGGTTTGGCAAGGAGTCGCGAAAGACCGGATCTTCGAAAGCGGTGCCAAGGACAATTTCTGGCAGATGGGCGACACCGGCCCGTGCGGCCCTTCGAGCGAGATTCACTATGACATGGGCCCGGCAGCCTCCGATCAGGGCCATGTCGATTGCGCCTTTGGCTGCGAGTGCGGGCGCTACGTCGAGATCTGGAACTTGGTGTTCATGCAGTTCGACCGGGACGGGTCAGGCAAACTGAACCCGCTGCCCAAGCCTTCGATAGATACCGGCATGGGGCTCGAGCGCATGGCGGCGGTCGTTGAGGGCGCGATCTCAAATTACGAGACGGACCTGTTCAAGCCGCTGATGAAGCGGGCGGCCGAGTTAACGGAAGCGGGATTTCATGCGCGCCGGGAGTCTTCCGACCAAGATACCCAGTCCGGGGACAAGTCATCCTCCGCGGCGCAGCCCGCATCGCCCCGCAGCCTTCGCCGAGAGGGACGGGCTCCCCGGGAGGCGAGTCTGCGAATCATCGCCGATCATTCGCGAGCCGCAACGTTTCTTATCAGCGACGGGGTCGTGCCCTCGAACGAGGGACGCGGCTACGTGTTGCGTAAGATCTTGCGAAGAGCCATTCGTCATGGGCGACTCCTCGGACAACCGCGGCCCTTCCTGTTCCAGATGACCTATGCGGTTCGTGACCTCATGCAAGATGCCTATCCCGAGCTGGTCGAATCCGCGGAGCGCGTGGCCAAGGTCGTCGAAAGGGAGGAACGACAGTTCGATCGCGTGCTGCAAGTCGGTTTGAACCGGCTGGAGGCTGAGATTTCTCGGGTGGTTGAAGCGGCAGCCGAGAAAGAAGCTGAGCCGGGGGGTAAAGGGGCCGAAGGTGAGATCGTTTTCCCTGGAGAAGCAGCCTTCTCCATTTACGAAACTTTCGGCGTACCGCTCGACTTCATTCAGGATGCCTGTCACGACGTCGGGGTGCGATTGGACCTGGAAGGTTTTGCCCGGGCCCGCGCCGAGGAGCAGGCTCGGGCGCGCGCTTCCTGGAAGGGCGCGGCCAAGCAAACGGCGAATCCTGCGTACCAAAAACTTCCCAAATCGGACTTTGAAGGCTACCGCCAGACACGCTCGGAAAATTGTGAGGTCCTCGCCATCCTCAAGCATGGCCAGGGTGCGCAAGAGATCAAGCCGGGCGAGCCGGGCGAGATTATCCTCGATCACACGCCCTTCTACGCCGAAGCGGGCGGGCAGGTTGGGGATCGCGGATGGCTGTACAGCGACGATCACAACACGGTGGTCGCCGAGGTTACGGGTTGCTACTACCCTATCCAAGGCGTGCGCGCGCATCAGGTCGTCGCCAAGCAGGCGATTCGCGTGAGCGACAAAGTCGATGCTGTCGTCAACCTTGCCATTCGCCAATCCACCATGCGCAACCACACGGCCACGCACCTGCTGCACGCGGGACTCCGCGAGGTATTAGGCAAGCATGTCAAGCAGGCGGGATCGCTGGTCGCGCCGAACCATCTGCGCTTTGACTTCGCGCACTTCACGGCCGTCGAAGAGGAAGAGCTCGAAGACATCGAAGACCTGATCAACCAGCAAGTCCTGCGCGATCAAAAGGTCGAAGTCATCGAGAACGTGCCGATTGATGTGGCCATCAACGAATATAAGGCCATGGCGCTGTTCGGTGAAAAATATGGCGACAAGGTGCGCGTCATCCGGATCGGCGATTTTTCGACCGAGCTGTGTGGTGGCACCCATACGGCGGCCACCGGGGAGATCGGGCTGATCAAGATTCTCAAGGAGGGCAGCGTGTCTTCCGGGGTGCGCCGTGTGGAGGCGGTGACCGGCGAGGACTCCCTGCATCGCTTTCAGAAGGACCACGAACTCGAGAGTGTGGTCGCAAGCTTCGTCAGTCCGACGGTTTCGTCGAGGGCGCGAAAGGATGAGAGACCCGCTGGTGAAGACTCTGCCGCATCGCCGGCCGCGGCCCTGAAAGCCGAGCTCGATCGAAAAGACTCCGAGATCAAGCGACTGCAGCGGGAACTGGATCAGGCGCGCATGAAGTCGGCTTCGTCGAGCGTGGCTTCAGTGGGCGAGAAGATCAAAGAGATCCGTGGGGTGAAGGTCCTGGCCCATCGGGTTGACAATCTCGACCGCCCGCAGATGCGCACTCTCGTCGATCAGCTTCGCCATAAGATCGGCTCCGGGGTGGTGGTGCTGGGCTCGACCAGCAATGGGAGTGTGTCCCTGATTGTCGGCGTCACCAAAGACCTAAGCAGCCGATTACCGGCGGGAAAAGTGATCGGCCCAGTGGCGCAGAAGCTCGGGGGGAAGGGCGGCGGGCGTCCGGATTTGGCGGAAGCCGGCGGGAAGGACCCGGCAGCACTCGATTCCGCCTTGGACGCGGTTTATGCGGTGGTCGAGGGATTGCTCGGCAGTTGAGCCGATTTCTTTTCGAACCGCTAGCTTCTCCACTTCAAGCTCACCGGGCTGGTCATGGGGTGGCGCATGGCGGTGCCGGTGCGCTTGGCTTCGAGATAAGCTTCCTTGAGTTGGAAGTACCACTTGGCCGGGCGGTCCGCGTCGTCGATCAGCATCAAATGCGGCTCTTGCTTGAGGCCTTCCGCCTGCCTTTCCATCGTCTGGCGGTCTTGCTCCACGAATTTCCTGAAGAAAGCCTTCAGTAGCTCAGGCCCCAACGGCAACCAGCGGAAGATGTTGTAGTTCGCGACCACATCGATGCGGCAGCGATCCCGGGTAACCGGCGTCACCGTGGTTAAGCTGGTGAACCAATACTTTCCGGCGCGAATCGTTTCGTAGCGCTGGTTAGGCAGCTGGAAATCGATGGTGGTGGTGATCGAGTCCGCGTCGGCATAAAGCCGCAATAGCTTGTAAGGCGCACTGTTCGAGCTGGGCGTGTGCGCGCTCATGCGGAAGCCCATCGGGAGCGGCTCGAAATTCTTCTGTTTCTCATGAATGCTCCGCCCGGAGCGCCACCACCAAGCGCGGTGGACAAAGGGACCGTGAGCGGGGTCCATCAATCCGATGATGCCGTGATCGACGCTGGCGGGCAGGTCGGCCGTCAGGTACGCAGTCTTGAACTGGTCCCCGAAGGTCGGGACGCAGGGAACGGGGATGGGCGGATCGGTGGCTTTGGTGAATCCTGCTCCCGGCGGTGGTGGATCCGGGATGAAGATCCAAATGTAATCGTCTTGATCCCGGCAGGCGTAGCTGCCGGCGTAAATGCGATCGAGCTTCAAGGGTTGGTCCGAAGTGAGGGATGGAATGAGCCGGCATTGTCCGCTGTGCGCATCGAACCTCCAGCCGTGATAACTGCATTCCAGTTCGGTGCCCTCAAAGCGACCGTAGGAAAGGGGCATGCCCCGGTGAGGGCAGGCATCGCGCAGGGCAAAAGGCTTTCCCTGCACGTCGCGCCCGAGCACCATAGGCGTCTCAAGAAGCAGGGCCTGGACGAGACGCTTCGCAGCCAGCTTGCCGCTCGGCATGGCCCGATACCAAAAGCCGAAGAGCATCCCAGAGTCGAGCGTGGGATGCGCGGGAGAATTCGGTCCTGGATTCACAGCGTCCAAACCTATCATAGTGCTGCGCCCCGGCTGGCCCGGTCTCCGTACCCTCGCTCGCAGCCAGCTCTGGTTTCTGCCCCCCTAGGTCGAGGTTACTATGCAGCTAAATAAATACCCATCAGCAGCTTACACGGATTACCTTTGATGGTTCTATTCCTCTCTGGCAGATTGCCGCGCGGGCTCCGGGAACCTATAATCAAAACACTCTAGGCATTCTCCGTCCAGGTTCGTGAAGACTAGGCGTAGGTGTGTGTTGTGCTTCTGCGTCGTCGACGACTGGTATGCGAAAGTGCCTCCAAATCGTCTTGATGGTCGCCGCCCTAGGGAGCTTCGCTCCCCGCATGCTGGGCATGCAAGCGGAAGTCGGGTCTAACTCCGTGATCACATCCACCACCGACGATTCGGGCCGGACGATTTACGTCAATGAGTCGGTCCCGGCAACGCGGGGGAAACGTTCTCAAGCTACTGCGCCGCAGGGTTCGCTGGTGTTCTGGAGCATCAAGGAACACCGCTGGAAACCGGTTCCGTCGGCCAACGTTCGCGCGGCCCGCTCGGCCGCGGCCGAGGTGCACCAGTATCTCGGTTCCGAAGACGGCTCGGCAGGCCGAGGCGCGGCGAACCTACCTCGAAGCTTTGCGCAAACCGACATCGACGCGGCCATCGAACAAGCGGCTGCCCGGCACAATGTGGATCCCAATCTGGTTCGCGCCGTCATCAAAGTGGAGTCGAATTTCAATCCCAATGCGGTTTCACCCAAAGGCGCCATGGGTTTGATGCAGTTGATGCCGCAGACCGCGCGGCAGTTGAACGTGTCCAACCCCTTCGATCCGGAGCAGAACGTGGATGCCGGGGTTCGCCATTTGAAACAGCTCATGGAGAACTATGGAGGCGACGTCAAGCTGACTCTGGCGGCCTACAACGCCGGGCCAGGAGCAGTGGCGCGGAGTTCGGGCGTGCCCCATTTTCTAGAGACACGCAACTACGTCAAGCGGATCACGCAGCTTTATTACGGCAGGCACGACTCCGGGGATCGGATCTTTGGGGCACCCCTCCATGACCCGATTCACGTGCAACGAGATTCGCGAGGCGTGCTTTATATCAGCAACACCGACTGATCGCACGGCATCTCAGGTTCAACTGCGGTCCTAAACTTCAGGGCGCCCACGGGCCTTACATTGAAGAATCCAGGTCGAAGAGGACGCGTGCTGGGTTCAGGTGCGGCTTTTCTCGTGCTGCAGCTGACTTTGCCCCTGAGCGCCCGCCCGCACCGCTCCGAGGCTTGGGCAAGATCGCAATTCTCCTCCGCCGAGCATCAGGAACAGATGCTCGAAGAACGGCCAGTCCGGGAACGCGCGCGGGCGGACTACCTGAACGTAATCAACGCCTATCGTCGGATCTACCTCGAAAGCCCCACCTCTACCAAGGCCGACCCCAGCGTGTTTGCCGTGGCGCAATTGCTGGAAGAAATGGGGCGGCGTTTTGAGGATGAGGAGCTCCTCCACTCGGCCATTCAAGAGTACGAATTTCTCCGCCGACAATATCCGGGAAGTAAGTCGCGGTTTGCCGCCTTGTTCCACATCGGAGAAATCTACAAAGACGATCTTCACGATCGAGCGCATGCCCAGGAGACATTCCAGGAGTTTCTGCATCGCTATCCGAGAAACCAATTTGCCGAGGAGGCACGCAACCAGCTTGCACAGTTAGCCTCGAAACCCGAGTTGCGATCGGGGCCGCACCGCCCGCAGGCTGCCGCAACCACGGCGGGGGACGAGAGCGAGAACCAGCCGGAACCCGGGCGTGAGCCTGACCATCAGGATGCAGCGCGCCCGACGGATGGGGACCGGGCCAAGCTGGTCAGGGTTACGGGTATTCGCTCTTGGCCTACCTCGGAGGGCACCAGGGTCGCCATCGAATTAGACGGCCGCGTGCACTACGACTCGCAAACCATCGAGAATCCCCACCGAGTGTTCTTTGACTTGTTCGATACCCGTTTGGATCCTGAGTTGTTCGGCAAGAACCTCGAGGTGCCCGGGGGCCTCGTCAAGCGGATCCGGGTTTCCCAGTTCAAGCCGCACCAAGCGCGGATTGTTTTGGAAGTGAACGGGGATCTGGACTTTGAAACCCGGTTGTTGCTCAGTCCGCCGCGCCTGGTGATCGAGCTGCGCAATAAACTGATGCCAACGACATGGGTGGCCAAAGAGGTTTCTTCTGGCTCGCCGGCGAAGGAACCTCCATCGAGCCCCGCCCCAGCGCCCAGGGCGGTTGCGAGCGATGCGGCGGATTCGGCACCGGCCAAGACTTCTTCCGAAATGGACCAGGCGGGAGGTTCGACCTCGGCGGCCAAAGTGTTGGGCGCGGGTCTCCACCCCAGCAACGACCGACCGGCGACAACCTCCGTCGTGGTGACCAGCAACGGTGTTAAGAAGACCGTGGTGGAGGCCGATGAGGACGATCCTCCAAGACCCACCGTGGCTACGGCGGACGCATCCGGGGTGCAACCGTCGGTCCCGCCGGTGACTTCCGCGCCGCCCGCCGCCAAGGTCAGAACCAGCAGCAACAAGCCAAAGAATGGTTCTCGGGACAGCCTCGATGCGCGCGAGGCCCAGCCTATGGCCAGCGGAGATCGTTCGTTGACCCGGGTGCTTGGTTTGAAAATCGGCAAGATCGTGATCGACCCCGGTCACGGGGGCCATGATACGGGAACCATCGGCCCGCACGGCCTGGAAGAAAAAGATCTCGTGCTCGAAGTTAGCATGCGTCTAGGCAAGCTGCTCGAGTCGCATTTGGGAGCGCAGATTATCTACACCCGCGATGACGACAGCTTTATCCCGCTTGAGACTCGCACGGCCATCGCCAACCGCGAGGGAGCTGACCTGTTCATCTCCGTGCATGCCAATTCGAGCCGTGATCCTCAAGCCCGAGGAGTCGAAACCTATTACCTGAACTTTACCTCGTCGCCGGAGGCTCTGGAGGTGGCGGCCCGGGAGAACGCAGTCTCCGAGGAGTCCATCCACGAATTGCAAGACTTGGTGAAGAAGATTGCTTTGAAAGAGAAGATCGAAGAATCGCGGGAATTTGCCGTCGACGTGGACCAGTCCCTGCACGGCGGGCTAAGAGCAAAGAGCCCGGGGTTGCCCGATCGGGGGGTGAAGAAGGCGCCGTTTATCGTACTCATCGGTGCCAACATGCCTTCTATCCTGGCGGAGATCTCCTTTCTTAGCAATCCGGCGGACGAACGGCGCCTGAAGACCGCCGAGTATCGGGAACGCATCGCCGAAGCACTCTATCGCGGCATCGCTAAGTACGTGAATGGCCTGAGCGGGGTGAAGGTAGCCAGCAAGATGGAGAAGACCGAGGCGCCGTAGAAGGCCGCAGGTCGTGATCGGTTTGCGCCGATCCGGTGTCTATTCTTCCCGTCCCCCTTGGGAAGGACCGGCCCTACTGGAAACTTTCCTTCCACCCCGGTAGTCTAACGAGTAGCGGAGCTTTGCCAAGATTCAGCTTTTCGATGAGATTTTCCCGGCTCATTCCGGTTGTTCTCGTTGGACTCTCCACGGTCGCTCCCGGTTTCGCCGGCGGCGTTTCCAGCCAGAAGATCCCCACCCAGAACCTCCCTACCTCACAGATTCTGCCGATGACCTTCGGAGGCTGGCAGGTTTCGGGCGCGTTCGCTACCAGCACCGATCCTGCTGCGGCTGATCCGGTCAACCGGTCCGTGCTCGAAGAGTACGGATTCCGTGATTTTCAGTCGGCGACCTACATCCGAGAGGACGGACGCAAGCTAAGTCTAAAGGCCGCCCGATTCGCCGACGCCAGCGGGGGCTTTGGCGCTTTTACCTACTATCAGACGCCCCAGATGCTGGAGGAAAAAGTCGGCGATCAAGCCGCGTCCCTCAACGAGCGCGTGCTCTTCTATCGTGGCAACATCCTCGTCGATGCGGTGTTTGAGCGGCTTTCGGCCATGTCGGCGGCCGAGCTCCGCGAACTGGCAGCCAGCCTTCCGCTTCCTCCCGGAGAGACGCGCAATCTGCCGGTATTGCATGCTTACCTGCCGCGGCCGTCCTTGATCAGGAACTCGGCTAGGTATGTGCTTGGGCCCGTGACCCTGGAAAGAGTCAATTCGCCCATTTCCTCAGAACTCGTCGATTTCAGCCGCGGCGCCGAGGTTGCGCTGGGGAATTACAACGCATCCGGCGGGGAAGCGACTTTGATGTTGATTTCTTACCCGACTCCGCAGATCGCATCCGACCACCTGCGGAGGATCGAGGCGGCGTACGCTCCGGGTTCTCGCGAGAACGCCCCTGCGACCTATGAGAAGCGCACCGGACCAATCGTAGTCGTGGCTCAGGGGCCGCTCTCGGTGAGCGAGGCGAAGTCTCTGCTGGCTTCGGTGAATTACGACGCCGACGTCACCTGGAACGAAAACACCTTCTTCACCAAGAAGGACAACCTCGCGAACCTGCTGGTGAATGTCATCGTTCTTTGCTTCATCATCATTGGTTTCGCCTTGGTGGTGGGAATCGCTTTCGGCGGGGTCAGGATCCTGACCAAGCGCATCTTTCCCGAGCGAGTGTTTGACCGACCCCAGGATGTGGAATTCATCTCCCTGCATCTGTCGGAAAACGGCTCCGAACCAAAGGTAAGTTCATCAATTAAAACTGTTTAAGCTGGCGGCGAGTTTTTTTGTCTCAGAATGACACCTCGAGCCATCTTCGCCAACCCTTTTGTAAGATATTGAAAATAAAGGTATTATTTCTTAAAAATTCCTTGACACGGGCTTTTTTCGGCTCATAAGATTTCGCCAGAAAGTTTTGACGGCCGATTCCTCCGTCGGAACTATTCTCCCTTGAAGAAAAGGCCGCCTTCGTTGCCGAGGTGGCCTTTTCGTTTAGCTGCCGAAAGGGGCAGGATTTGATTGGCTGGATGCTCTCTTGCCAGGGATTCTCATCGGCAGTCGGGAGTTCAGGGAACCGAGGGAAGCATGTTCTGTGATCGATGCGGAGCTTCGGTCCAGGCGGACCAGCGCTTTTGTGGCCGTTGCGGAAGAGAATTCGTGGGCGGCGCGGGCGGACCGGCTCTCGGTTATCCCCGCCGCAGCCGAGTCGCCGAGCACATCCGGTTGCTCGGGATTCTGTGGCTGGCTCTTTCAGCGCTGAACGCGGTCGGCGGCCTGATTCTGTTTATTCTGGCCAACACCCTCTTCGTCCATCTCTCCGAGATGGGTGCGCCCCAGGGCACAACCGAGTGGTTGCGTCCCTTCCTCAGCGCGATTGCGATCCTGGTTGCGAGCAAAGGCTTGGTCGGTTTCTTGGCGGGATGGGGTCTGCTGCAGCGGGAGAGCTGGGCCCGCATGTTGGCCCTGGTCCTCTCGGTTCTGGCGCTCTTCAATATTCCCTTCGGCACTGCCCTGGGAATCTACACACTCTGGGTATTATTGCCGGCTGACTCCGACGCGGAATATCGGGCCGAAGTGTCGAGCGCTAAAGCAGCGTGATGGCTCACGGCCGAAGGTCACCAGGGCATCCCTGGCGACCTTATCATTTCCCAAGTCAACTGCGAGGCGTGAGCAGCCCGGACCTCACGGTAACACGGGCTTGATGCCCGTGAGTTCGCAAAAGTCGATCAGGGCGGGATAAAGATCAGCCCCATAACCAAGACAAGCGTACTCATTGGTCCAACTCGCGAGCATGCGATCGATATCGCCATGGGCGGTGACAAACCCATGCGGCCAGAAGGGTATGCCACATTCGTTGAGGCGCGACTGAAGTTGCTTCTTGGGCGGCTCGAAGATCGAGGCGCGAACGATGACCATCTGAAACTCGCCTTTGACGCGGCCCAGACGGGCTAGGACCCCCTCTCCGACCTTACAGATGAGTTTGACCGAGAGTCCGCCAGCCTCCCCCTCGGTCGGGATGCCGTGCTCGGAGAAGCCTGCAGGGCCGAGCGTTCCGGCAAGCGACGGAGGACACGCCCCGTCGCCGATAATCTTGATCTCCTTGTTCTTCTTGTCGATGTGCTGAAGGTCGCCATAATACACGCGTTCCTTGCTGAGCTTGGTCAGGAGCAGCACGGTGAGAGCCGTGTTGAAGTCTCCCAGGGTGGAAGTTCCGAACCCATCCTCGAGCATCATGCTTTGCGCGAAGCAAGTGGCAGAATAGTCGTCGCCTAAACCGGGAAACGACTGGATGGTGTAGAAATCGAACTTCTCTTGCACGACCAACTTCTTGAGAGCCAAGTAAAGACGGATCGAACGTTCGTTGACCAGGTTTTTGTCGGGCGCGCGGTGAAAGAGCTTTTTCAGGCGAGGCTCGAGTCGCGAAATTTCCCTGGCCGAGACGGCTTCCGCGGCGCGAATCAGTTCGGTCGTGTCGCGCGAGTCGATGTCCACGCCAAACATACGCATCCACTGCGACGGATCGGCGACACCGCAAGTTTGACCCATTCCACGGCCGCCGAAGGCGCCCATGGTAGACATGTTCAGCAGGTTCTTCAGATGAGCGGCCCGGGCATAGCTAATGATCGCGAGGATCGTGTCGGAGTCCTCCGCGCCGCCGTAGACGAACTTGTGAGGCACGCCGATTTCGAGCAGGCCGCCGTGCATCACCAACCCACCTACCGGACGCCAGCCTTGCGAGCCCGGGTGGGTCCAGAGGAGGACTGATTTCCCACTGGCCGCGTAGTCGCGGACGGCTGCCACCAAATGTGCCGCCCAAACCCAGGTCCCGGAAAACAGCACCACCAGATCGATCCCATCATTGCGCTTCATCTCTTCGAGGGCCTTTCGGGCCTCCTCCTTGCTGGCAATGACCACCTCATGGGCGAGGACTTTCATGCCAGCTTGGACCAGGGCCTGCTTCGACCGTCTGACCATGGCCGAATCGATGAAGGGAACTCCCATGGGATCCTTGAGCCCGTCCTTGTGAACCCCGTACACGATGAAGCCGATGGTTGGCTTGATCAATTTCTTTCTCCTTGGTCACATGAATTTTCAAGCTTGTTCGACGGCGACCGACCTCAGCTGCCGGTAGCGATCGGCTTGATCTCGATAACTGGCGGCGACCGCCGGATTGGGAGCCCAGACAGCACTTTCCTCGACCACGCCCGTGACCGCCTGGCTAATGCTCTCGTATTCCCCAATGGCCACACCGGCCAGGATGGCGGTGCCGAGGCAGACGGCCTCTTGCCGGCTCATGACGTGCAGCCGGCAACCGGTCAGAGCTGCCCTTAATTCCAGGCCGAGGGGCGAACTCGTACCCCCGCCGGTGACGTAAATGTCCTCAAATCGTCCGACCGCTTGTTCGAGCGCTTGGCTTACTATGGACAACTCGCACGCCAATCCCTCGAGAATACCTTTATACAGGTGTGCGCGACGGATACTCGGGTTGAGGCCGGCGATGAATCCGCGCACGCGTGGGTTGAAGTCGGGATTGCAGGTTCCAATCAGGTGCGGAGTGATGCACAGTCCCGTCGGGCCTTTCGGGGCGTGGGCCTCCAAAAGCGCATAGTGGCGGGCTTCACCGTCCTCGGCCGAAGCCGAAGAAGCTACCTCGCCCGATCCATTGGCATACAGCAAGTCATGCAACCACTGCAGCATGATTCCGGAAGGGAAGTAGGCGAGCGTTACGAACTTGTCGGGAACCACATGGCAATAGGAATTAAGCGCGTATTCGCGCGCTTTCTCGCTAAGGCTGGGAAGATCCGTCACCGCCAGCAGACACTCGTAGGTGCCCATCGAGTCGGAAACCCGACCCCCGTCAATCACTCCCGCACCGAGCGCGCCGCAAGGCTGATCATGGCCTCCGAGTACGACCGGAGTTCCCGCAGGAAGCCCGAGCTGACCGGCGATTTCGGGCTTCAGGTTTCCGACCGTCGTGCCCGCGGGAAGCGGGACGGGAAAGCAGGCCGGGTCGAGTCCGGTCGCGCGGAGAATCTCATCGGACCAGGCACGCTTCTTGATATCGAAGGCCAGGAAGCGTGACGCCAGCGAATAGTCTACATAGCCCGGCACCCCCATCTTCTCGAGGAGATAGCCGATCAGAGTCAGGAACGAGCGGGTCCGAGCAAACATCTCCGCTCTATGCTTGCGCAACCAGAGAATCTTCGGGACCGGGTACATGGGATGGGCCACGAGCCCGGTGATCTGGAACAGGCGCTCGCGTCCGATGGTCGCTTCGCACCAGTTCGACTCCTCCAGGGCACGGCTGTCCTGGTTCAGAATGGCATGGCTGAGCGGGCGGCCATCGCCATCCACGGGAACAAAAGTCTCACCATGCGAACTGAGACATAGAGCCTGCACCGGGTCGGCTCGATCTTGGGCTACGGCGCGGGAGGTCGAGCAGAGCGCGCTCCAGAACGTTTCCGGATCCATTTCGGCAAAACATGGGCGAGGAAACTCCGGTCGGTAGCCGGCTGCGCGCTTCGCTAGGATTTGCCCGTCGGCGGCAAATAGGACAGCCTTGCAGGCGCTCGAACCGATATCGACCGCCAGCAGGCTCATGTTTGCTTACTCCCGGCAGGCGTCGAACGACGCACGCTTTCGACTCCGCGCCATAGAAAATCCCCGGCCTTGACCGTCCATTTGGGGCTTCTGCGGTGGCCGACCATCGAGAAGCGTCTCGATCGCTCGACCCTAGTCTGGTTACCTCGAAGCATTAAGGTTTTTGAGGAACGAGTTCGGGCTGGTTCAACACCGCGCGTGCTTGCTGAAGGAACGATTCCATGTTTCGAGCCTGGAAAACATTACGGCCAAAAAACACACCGGCAGCGCCCGCCTGGGCTACGTTGCGCACAACCTCGAGAGCTTCTTCATCGGAGTCGCAGCGGCTGCCGCCGAGTACCAGGATGGGGATGGAGCACCCTTCGATGACCGCCCTCATCGAGACCGGGTCGCCGGTGTAATCGGTTTTCACCGCATCCGCTCCCAGTTCGGTAGCCATTCGAGTGTGCAGCTTAAGCCACTTCGGCTCGCCGGGATTCTCTACACTCCGGCCCCGCGCCAGGGACTCGACGATCAAAGGAATGCCAATGCGCTCGCACTCGCGCGCGACCTCGGCAGTGCGGGCGATCTCTTTGCTTTCGAAGTCGGCGTCGCCCGTGCCCACCACCATATAGGTTAGAACGGCGTCGGCTCCCTGCCGCAGCGCATCTTCCGGCCGGGCTAGTAACGAGCTGCGCAGTACGCCCCTTCCGTTGCTGGCGATTGCCGACCACAGCGTGGTCCAGTCGATGCGAGCAATTAGAGCCGGCAACGGACCCGGGAGCGGGGAGCTGGCAAACTGGCGGATGAGGCCGAGATTCAGCAGGATCGCATCCACGTTGGCATCCGCGAAACGGCGAATCTGGCCGAGAGGGTCATCGGTTCCGGGAATCGGTCCTAGGACCAAGGCATGGTCAAAGGCAACGACGAGCGCGCGATGTCGCCCACCGCCCAATATCCGGGAAAGCCTGATTATCTTCCCGCAGTCGCTCAAAAAACGGCTTCCTTTCTCAGCCCGGCGATCAAGGTAGTGCGCTTGTGATCGATTGTCAATGCTTTTTGTTCGAATGCTTCTGGTTCGTGAGCTGCAAGGCAGCCGAGCCCGGTTCGGCGACGATCACCTGCAGTCCTGACGCTCGCAGCGCTTGGATGTCTGCCGGATCCGTTCCTGAATCAGTGACCAGGATGTTGAGATCGGTGATGGGGCCAACGTAGGCAAAGCACTGCCTGCCGAACTTTCCGTGATCGGCGAGAGCGATTCGCGTCTTGGCCGCCTTCGAAACCATCTTCTTGATCTGTGCCTCGGCATGGTTGGCGGTTGAAATCCCGTAGGCGGGATCAATGGCGCTGATGCCCAAAATGGCCTTATCCAATCGTATCTCCGACAAGGCACGCTGCGCCCACTCGCCCGAAAGGTAGAACGTATCCTTCTGCAGGTCGCCTCCCGTGCAAAGGACGGTCACACCCGGACTGCGCTGCAGCTCGCAAACGATGGTGGGAGAGTTCGTGACCACGGTCAAGCGATGGCGGTGAATCAGTTGCCGCGCCAACTCGAAGACCGTTGTGCTGCCTTCGAGAAAGACCGTGTCCCCGTCGAGCACCAGGGATTCTGCGGCGCGCGCGATCTGTCGCTTTTCCTCGCTTCGGCTGCGCAGCAAGGCCCCATAGGATGGCTGGAAATTGGTGCTGGACATGCGGGAAACCGCCCCGCCGTGGGAGCGGACCAGCACGCCTTCCTGTTCGAGCACGGCCAGGTCGCGACGAATGGTTGCGGCCGTCACTTTCAAGCGGTCGCACAGGTCGGAGGCGGCTACGGTTCGTTGCGTGGCCAGTACTTCGCGGATTTGAAAGCGCCGCTCTTCAGCCAGCATAGAGAAGCCAGGGAGAGCTCATTCTACCCTGACCGCGGAAGACCCCGGAGCCGCCGCCGATCGTGCCACCGCCATTTAAGGCTTCGACTTATACCGAACCGGCGGCGGCAGGGTTAGCTCGCCCATGACAGAAATGGAGGTGGTAGCTTCCGCCGGGATCCCGTCCATGCCCTCGGCGAGGAGCCGCGCCACGTAATTTCCCGGCCTGGTGTACGTATGGGTCACCTGTTTTCCCTCGTCGCTGGTACCGTCGCCGAAGTTCCAACGATAGGTCAGCGCCGGCACTCCCTTGGCATCCACGCTGGCGATGAACTTGAGCTCTTCGCCGACATGGGCCTGGGGTGCAACCTGTACACGGATCGAAGGCGCGGCCGGAGGCTGCGAGCTATCGACGATCTTGATCAGATGAACGGAATGGGCGGGTTCCGCGAGCCGTAGGGAATCGCCCTCGGCCGACCAACGATGCCCCGGTTCAAAAACGTCCTCGAATTGATAGGCGTGGCCCGGCGCAAGCCGGAGCAGGGAAAATGCCAGACGATGAGACCTGGGCTGCTCGGTCCAATTGAAGACGGCAAGAATCGATTGTCGGGCATCTTCCTCGAGCAAGAATAGGCTGGGTTGCTCATCCTCGGCGCGATAACTGAGAAGATCGAGAGGAGTGGCCGCCCGGCTGAATCTTGCCATGGCGAGCAGGTCGCGATTCTCGACGAGCGCAACCCGGTCCGGGTCGGCCGCCAGGGTGGGCAGGTCGTCCCCCATTTCGTACATCCCTCCGGAAATCGCAGAAAGAGCGATCGAGACGCGAGCTTCGTCGAGAGTAAGAGGAGCCTGAATCTCCCTCTCCTCGAGAAGCTGTCGCGATACCGTGAATGCGTCGGGATCGTCGAGGAAAAAATTTCGCTGCATATAGTAGCGGGCGGCAATCCCCGGAGCCGCTTCCTTGCTGCGGGCAAAGGTGTGGCCGGTATCCTGAGACACGCGGCCGGTATCGACCAGGCCAACCGGATTCAGCATGGGGCTGCCGTCCTTATCCAGCAGGACATTGTCCCCGACCGCTTCCCGGATCACTTGTAACCCGATTCGCTGCGCTTCGAGAGCGGTCGTGTTGGGCCGGAAATAAGCGCCCTCGATCGCGCTGTTGTCCATGAAATCGAGCTTGATGTACTTGACGCCCCACTCTTCGACCAGCGTGCGGTAGGTCTGGCGCAGAAAGTCCTGGGCGCCGGGATGGGTCGTATCCAGTACGTAGACCGCTTCGCCGGGCATTTCCTCGGCGGTAGTGATCTGGATGGGCTTCCCGCTCAGGTTGTGCACCAGCCAATCCTTGTGTTGCTCGTAAACTACGCTGCGTGCTCCCACCTCAAACGGTGCCGTCCAAACTCCCAGGTTGAGACCCAGCCTGATGATGCGGTGGCACAGAGAACCCATTCCGTGCGGAAACTGCGAAGCATTGGGGGTGGCGTATTCGCCGCGGGAGTACCCGTAGCCAAGATCGAAGTGAAAGTAATCATAGCCCAGGGGTTTCAGGTGCTCGGCTAACCAGAGGGCGTTGGTATAGGTGTTCCCCTCGGTGATTTTCGTGTAGAAAGCCGTCCAGCTCCACCATCCGAGCAGGTTACCTTCCGGAATGCGGCTGTGGTGTTGTTCGCGGATCACCTCTCCATAGTTCGCAAGCTGCGCGTGGTAGTCCGATCCCGCGGCAAACAGGAGACGCTCGGAAGACAAGCTTCCCTCACTTGCAAGGGGCAGGCTCAATGCAATCAGGTTTTCTCGAGGACCTTCTCGCATCTCCGATTCCTCATCGGTGGCTTGAATTTCAGTCGTACCCGTACAGTCAACCGTGAAGCTCACAATGCTCGGGCCGCTCGGTCCGGGTTGCGTTTTCAAATGAAGAATGGTCAGCAGACGATCGGAGGTGAGGGTGCCAAAGAACACGCTTTCTAGGCTCTGTTGGTTGTAGACTAGCTGGCTGCCCACCGCCCGATGCATGCCGTTTGGTGCCTTGCCCAAATCGTAGATTCTGAGTGGTGGCCAATCTTCGCTGAAACTGTCGGACAAGACGCGATCGGAAACCGGATTCGCCTGAAGGTTGAGGATCGCATCCCCAGCGGCCTCGACGCTGCGAATGCTTTGAACCGCTACCGATCGCCCGGAATGGTTCTGGAGCTCGACCTGGATCTCGCCGAAAGGACGGTTCTGGTAGAGGCGGAGGGTATACGTCAAATCAGGGCGACCCGGCAAGCCAGTCGACTTGACCACCGCCTGATGTCCCTGGCCCAGGGTATCGTGGAAGTCCGAAGCACCAATCTCATGCCTGGGATATTCTGCCGACTGGACCCAGTGATGATCCACCTCAGCCGCCACCCCGGCGCGAATCACGGGTGAGGAAGCTCCGTTGGCCGTAATCGCATAGGAACCGTTGGCGGCACTGATTCGAACCAGCAATTCGTCGTTGCCAAGCTCGGTGTCGGCAGAGTATGCGAAGGGAGCGAACAGGATAGAAATGAGGACGAGCCACAGAGGGAAGTGCTCTAGCCTGGGCAGCCGCCCGGATCCGCGCCTATCCTGAGAGAACCGCCGGAACCATGACGGAGCATCGACCGTGGTCCTCCTCAGCGCAGAGGATTTGCCCAGATTCGATATTGAATGAACATAACTTTGCATGAAGCGTCACAAATTTATGGGCCGCTAAAGCCTGTTGTCAAGCCCGCGAGCGAGCGTAAGGCTTCACCGCGTAAAAATCGCGCGCTCCGAATTGCATTTACACCGCTCAACTGCGGTTAACGTTCCGCTATCATTTCCGATTCGTCTCTTCGCCTGCTGTAGGCGGGGATGCCACTCGATCAGTTGCGGGATCCTTGAATGACAGTGGAGAGCAATTGGCCAAGGGTTGCAGTCGTCGGAGCCGGAGCGGTAGGTGGTTACTTCGGCGGCCTGCTGGCGAACGCTGGTGCGCCGGTTGTCATGATTGCACGGCAAGCGTTCGTCGATGCGGTCTCTCGTGCCGGCCTATTTCTCGACACACTCCAGTTTCAGAAACGCGTGCGCGTCGATGCCTCGACCGATCTGAGCTCAGTACGGGGGGCTGATCTGGTTCTTTTCTCGGTAAAAACCACCGACAATGCCGCTACGGCCCGTCTGCTAGTCCCGTTTCTCGCCCCCCAAGCAATTGTGGTCAGCGTCCAGAACGGCGTCGATAATGTCGACGAGATACGGGCCGTCGCTGGCATCGATGCGGTAGCGGCGGTTGTCTATGTGGCCGCGTCTGTCGAGGAACCAGGTCATGTGAAACACGTGGGGCGAGGTGACCTGGTGATCGGCCCCGAATCCGAAAAAGTGAAAGGCGTTGCTGAAATCTTTCTGCGGGCCAAGGTGCCATGCCGGGTCACCAACAATATTGAAGGCGAACTGTGGACCAAGCTGCTTTGGAACTGTGCCCTGAACGCGGTTTCGGCGCTCGGGGAAGCTAGATACGGCACCATCGCCGCCAGCCGCGAGGCGTGCCAGTTGGTCAAGAACGTGGTGGACGAGGTACTGGCGGTCGCGCGGGCGGCGCATGTTCTTCTGCCGGGTATAGAGGATTCGAAGGCTGCGGTAGAGGGTGTGATGAAGATTGCGACCCAAATGGCTGGCGCGCTCTCCTCCACCGCGCAAGACATCCAGCGGGGCAAGCCCACGGAAATCGCCTCACTCAACGGATACATCGTACGGCGCGGGGTGGCACTTGGTGTAGCCACGCCAGTCAATCAGGCGTTGTACGCTCTGGTGAAGTTGCGTGAAGGTCATTGACGGCCATCGTTCGGAATCAATGCACTTCCGGGTCCTCGCCCAAGGTCGGTGTTCCGCAATCGTCGATTTATCCGATGCCTTAAGCTAGGATTCCACCGCAGCTTGGAAGATCACCGATGGAACCGGCCTCTTCGCGCAACCTCGCTAGCCTCCCGCCCAGCTCCTGGCCAGGGAGTGCCGCAAAAGAGGCAATCTAGCCTTAAGTCGGGCAGCCCGCATTCCCGGGAAAATTGGAACAAGGTCAGTGGTCGGCTTATCGGACCAGTGGTGGCGATGGTCGGGGATCGGTTGAGCGTAGGAAAAAATCGCGGTAGGCTCAGAGCTAGTCTGCGTGATCCACCTCCCGCGGAGGGACTCGACCTTGCCCGATGTCGATGAGTTCGATGCGGCCATGGAGAATCGGCCATCGGCCAACGGTTATTGGGTGCGGGGAGGCGTGCTCATCGCCGCCTCTGCCACGATCGGGGTGCTTCAGTATCTGACCCCTAAGACCTCGGCCCACTGGCTGTATATCCTGCAGAGGCTTTACTACATTCCGATCGTGCTCGCCGGCCTGAATATGGGCACACGCGGGGGCTTGGCGGTGGCCCTTCTATCGGGTTTTGCCTTTGCCAGCGGCACTCCCCCCATATGGACGGTGTCCCGCGTGGATGTGCTCGATCAGTGCCTGGAAATCTGCATCTTCTGTCTGGTGGGGCTGGTGGCCGGGCTGTTGACGGATTGGCGAAGAAAACAGGAAGTGGCTCTCCGCCGGACAACCTATCAATTGCATCAAGCTCATCGGGAACTGCAGCAGAACTTTCAGGCCATGAAACGGGCCGAGCGGCTCTCGGCTCTGGGGCAACTGTCGGCCGGTTTGGCGCATGAGATTCGCAATCCGTTGGCCAGCATCGAAGGCGCCGCCGCCGTGGTACAGCGGGAGAGTGAATCCGAGGAAAGGCGGCGCGAGTTTCTCGACATCATTCGCAAGGAGAGTCGCCGGCTGAACCGGCTGCTCAGCAGCTTTCTGGACTTCGCCAAGCCCCGACAACCAAACTTGGAGACGGTTGAAATTGATGCTCTGTTAGATTCAGTACTGGTCCTTGCCCAACATGCGGGAAACGGCGTTCGACTGGACCTGAGGAAGCAGATCGAGCCCGGTCTGACGAAGATAGAATGCGACGCCGAGCAACTGAAGCAGGTCCTGCTGAACCTGATCATGAACGCCATCCAGGCGATGCCGCGAGGTGGCAACGTGGTGGTGGCCGCCGAGCGCAACGAGACCGGGGTCACGATTGACGTTCGCGATCAGGGAGAGGGTATCAAGGAGGACAATCTGGATCGGGTTTTTGATCCATTTTTCACCACGAAAGAGAATGGCTCGGGCCTTGGACTCTCAATTGCGCACCAAATCATCAGTCAACACGGGGGGCGGCTGACGATCCAGCCGAATTCGCCACACGGGGTAACGGCGCGAATCTCGCTTCCGCTGCAAGTAGGCCACAGAAATGACGAAGACACGAATTCTGGTAGTCGATGACGACGCGAGCCTCCGCAGAGTTCTGCAAGTTCAGCTGGAGCAGGAGGGATACGCGGTCGCTTCGGCGGCCTCGGCCCAACAGACCCTGTCGATGCTGCAAATTCAACCCTACGACATGGTGATCAGTGATCTGAAAATGCCGGGAGTCTCCGGTCTCGAGCTGCTCCGGCAGATCCGCCTGCAGTTCCCCGAGGCGATCGTCCTCATTCTTACCGCCTTCGGAACGGTAGAGACGGCGGTCGAGGCCATGAAGTCCGGGGCTTATGACTACCTCACCAAACCAGTGCATCCCGATGAGCTCTCCTTAGTGGTAGGTCGCGCGCTCGAGCACCTGCGACTGGTCAAGGAGGTGTGTACCTTGCGGGCCAACCTCGATCAGAAGTACGGGTTTGAAAACATCCTGGGGTGTTCGGGCGCTTTGCTGCAGGTCTTGGACACGGCAGCCAGGGCGGCACGCACAGATTCCACCGTGCTCATTCGGGGGGAGACCGGAACCGGAAAGGAACTGCTGGCGCGCGCCATCCACTTCAACAGCTCCCGCAAGCATAAACCGCTGATCACGATTAACTGCGCGGCAATTCCGAAGGAGCTTCTCGAATCGGAACTGTTCGGCCATAAGAAGGGGGCCTTTACCGGCGCGGTGGGCGAGAAGAGGGGAAAGATCGAAATCGCCGACGGAGGCACGGTCTTTCTCGATGAAATCGGTGAGATGCCGCTCGAGCTGCAGGTAAAGTTACTTCGGCTGATCGAGGAAGGCGAGATCGAAAAGATTGGTTCCGAGGTGAGAAATCAGGTCGACGTGCGCATCATCGCTGCCACCCACCGCGACCTGCAAGCCATGATCGAGGACGGTACCTTTCGCGAGGACCTGTATTACCGCCTTGTCGTGATTCCACTGTTGTTGCCGCCCCTTCGCGAACGCATGGAAGATATCCCGGATCTGGTGCAATACTTCTTTCGCAAGAGCCAAGAGAAGAATGAAAGGCCAGAGCTCGTGATGTCTCCGGCGCTGTTGCCGTATTTCGCTCGCTACCGCTGGCCGGGCAATGTGCGCGAACTGGAGAATGTGGTGGAGCGCATGGTTGTTCTGGCACGCGGCGATGAGATCACGGTCCAAGACTTGCCCGAGTTCCTGCGGCGGGAAAGAGCCGGTGTTGAGGCACTCGAAATTGACTTGCCTCCCCAGGGTGTCAGTTTGGAAGCGATCGAAAAAGAACTCATCGTGAAGGCCCTCGAGCGTTGTGCCTGGAACCAGACGCAAGCGGCTCGGTATCTCGATATTAGCCGTAAGACCCTCATCTACAGGATGGAGAGACACGGCATCCGGCGACAACACGTGCAGCAAGCCTCCTAACCGTCGGACCTAAGCCTTCGTGAGGCGGTTTTCCGGCCCTCTTTCTCTCTGAATTGCCCCATTTGAGGCAGTCCACGGCACCACAGTACGGTGTCGTTCGGCCGGGATCTTTCAAGTCCGGCTCGACAAGCCGCGTGAAACGCCTGCATTTACGAGTTCCTGAGCACACTCTGGGCGCAGGTTCACGCCGCACTCCGTGCGAACCCGCGCCCTGGCATGGCAATTGCTTACCTATTGGCAACGGGAGAGATGCACTATCTGGGGGGTGGGGCAGCGACGGGCTGAGCCGGGCTCCGGCAATCGGCCGCTGATCGCTGTCCCTCCTCCGGGTGGCAAGTCTGAGGATATTGCGTGGTGCTGGATCGGGCAGCATTTGTGGCTTGGCTGGTTTTGCTCACCCTGTGTTTTCCTGGCAAACGCTGCGCCCTAGCCCAAGACCCGCGGTTGAAATCGCACTCGGAGAGGCAGTGTCTCCAGGCTTTCTGCTGACGCATTTTGTCCTTGGCCGAGACTCCCCGACCTTCCAACCTGGCTTCAAATCTCTGAGGTGTGGTGTCGTATTGTGGTCGGGTTTCGCTCGCAAGTCTCGATCCTAACTCTTAGGAGGAATGAATCTCATTTATGCAAGCGATAGGGTCCAGCAATCAGACGCTGTGGAAGCAGGTCTACCAGGATGCACTGCTTGAGTTTGATCCAGTGCATCATCGAACAAAACTGGAAGCGGCCAAGAGGGCTATCGAAGAACGGGTCTTCGAAGTGCGTTCCCACGGCGGAAGTGACCGCCGGGAATTAACCGACCTCGAGGATGCGCGGCGGATCATTGTTTTGCTCGAGGGTTGGGAGCAACGGGCCGAGGATGAAAAGGCATCAACGATGCGGAGGTGATCTGGGGAGGTTACGAACCAGGGTGAGAGCGCGGAAGGCGAAGTCGAAAGGATGTGGGCAAGGGAAATCAGGGTTGCCTCGATTTGCTCTTGGCATTCAGGGGTTGAGGCTGCTCCGCCCCACCGAGGCCTTCGTCCTCCGCGTTCTCCGTTACCGCCCCTGACCTCGCCCAAGTACAAGTTCAAACCATGCACCTAGAAGATTCCTCTCCTATGGCCGCGTCCCACACCGTCGCATTCTTGGTCACGGACTTCCCCTGGGATTACTGCGTTGGTTTCGGTGGTTGGGGCAGGTCGGGGATGGCGGCCACTCGCTCGGGCGGGAGGGGCTTCAATCCGAGTTGGTCAGTCAGGAAGACGATACGATCGCGTCTGGCTTCGGCATTGAGGGCGTGGGGCGCTTCGTAGATCTTGAATTGCTTAGGTTCGCTGACGATCGCAGCGTACTGTTTCGCCCGCGCCGGGGTGAGGAAGTCCTCTTGGCTGGCGTACTGCAAGAAGACGGTCGCGGGAGCCGCCCGGGAGACGAACTTGCCCGGATCCAGCCACTGGTACTTAGCCACGAAGGCATCAAACTTCTCCGCGCCCACTTGTTGGCGAAATTTCTTGTACTCGTCGGATTGCTCATCGACCTCATCGGAAAGCGGGCCGGCCATGAGCACGAAGGCTTTGAAGCGCTTGTCGATTCCGCTGAGGAACCCGCCGACCTCCGCGTTATAGCTGTGACCGACATAGGCTAAGCGGTGAGGGTCGACATCGCTGCGTGCCAAGAGCAGATCGGCGCCGCGGCGCATGTCCACGATCGCTTCTATCAAATCGGTGGCTAGCTGATCACTGATTGGATTCTTGTCGTCGACGTGGCCGGGGCGGGCCCCGGGGCCGGTAGTGAGCAGAGAAACGACGCCGGCGGGGGCGAGTACCACGGCTTCCTCGAGAAATTCCTTGCGATTGAAAAACTCAGAGTTGACCCAATACCAATGTCCCCAGAGGATGGCAGCGAAGGGGCCTGGGCCGTCCGGCACTACGAGGTAGGCGGGAACCCGTCCCCCTTTGGGGCTGGCATAGGAGATGTCGTGAACGGCTACGCCGCCGCGATGCTCCACACCCGCTTCTTGGATGTCGAGCGGAGCTTTGGCATCGTAATCAAAGGCCTGGCTATGGTCTTGAGCACGCAAGGTCGCGGCGAGAATCAGAACTGCGAGTACGAAGCGCATCGATTGTCTCCTTCTGACCGGGATAGACTAGCGGGGGCAAGGCATGGTTAGCAGGCACCGACGGCTGGCCGTCGAGCCAGTTGAGCCAAGATCCCGGTTGGCGTAGCTAGCCCTTTAGGGTGACGATCGATACCGAGAATGGCAGCAAGCGAAGCTTGGTATCTCCGACATCCTGGTTCACGACAACGGGCGACGATCCTCCAATGGTTTGCAAGGTCGCTCCCGCGCACTCTTTCGGCAGTTCGACCACAATCTCGCGATTGCGCTGGTTGATCAGAATAAGCTTTCGCTGACTGCCGGTAGTGTAGGCTTGCGCTTCGATCGCGTCCCCGTCAGCGGGTAGGCCAGCGCTGCGCACTGCGGTTTCGGCGAACTCGTCGCCGGGGCCGAGATTATTCTTGACCAACTCGAGAATGGTCAGCCGCGCGTTGGGCTTGCCGTTCGTCCAGTCGACCATGCTGACGCTGGGAAATTGGCTGGGGAAGCCGACCAGCTGGGATTCACCCACAACATCAACGCCGAGCTGCGCCAATTCTACATAGAGATAGGCATAGAGCGCCCCGCTGAGGTTCCAGTAGGCTGGGGGAATTGGTTTCTCGACGTGATTAGGCTCGCCTTGAACCATGTCGCCCGAGAGGATTGAACCGGCTTCATTGATCATGATTTTGGTTGCCGGAGACAGGCGATCGCGAAAGCGCAGAATGTAGCGGGTGGCTGTCAGAAACTCATGGGCCCGGTCGAAGAAGGTGTATTGCCATTGATCCGGAGTTTGGTCGGCGCTGGGAGCGGCATAGACGTGAAAGGAAATGTAGTCGAGCGGTATTCCCGGTTTGTGGTTCCGGGGATCGAGAAAGTACTCGAACATTCGCGGTATGCCTTCCGGGTAGGATAGCGCGAGGGCCACAAACTTCATATCCGGCAAGATCTTGCGCACGGCACTTACGATGGCATCGTAGCGCTCGACATATTGTTCCGGCGTCGGTTCGTGTTCGCCGTCAATCTCGTTGAAGACCTCCCAATAGCGCATGTCGTAGTGGTGACCCGAGGCGTGAAATTTTCCCAGCTCGTCGGTGAAGCCTCCCTGGGTATACCAGCTGGCGAGCCGCGCATAGTAATCGGCCAAGGCCGGCACATCCGGCAATTCCTTGCCTTGCGAATAGTTCCAGATGACCTGATTCGGATCGTCGGGATACGCCACCGGTTGCGGCGTGATGAACAGCCATTGAGGAATCGTGCTGAAGCTCCAGACGCTAGGACGTCCTTCACTGGCCGCTAGAAAATCTTCGACCAGCGGGTCCATGTATTGGAAGTCCCAAAAAGTCTGGCTGACCTCGGGTACTCGCAACTCGGCGACCGCCAGCTTGGGATAGGGAAACCAGAAGGCGTAGCGGACGTAATCACATCCCAGCTTGCGTAGAGTCGCGAGCGCGGCGTCGTGGATGGGCGAACCGCGCCGCAGCATGGGATTCACCACAGCCTGCAGCGTAGGTGTGGTGCGGTTGGGAGTTTTCTTAGCCCAATTCACGACTACGGAAGGCGGACCCTGCGCCAACAGGCTGGTGCTGCACACCGCCAGCAGCACCAGCACAGCAGCGCGGCGGCGCCCTGGCATCCTGCCGGATCGCGAGCCGATGGATTTCATGCGCGCCATGTTAGGGATGCCCTGAGGAGAAAGTCAACGAAGGTTTCCTGCCGACGGGAAATTCAAACTGAGTTTCCGCCTGCGCTTGACAGCCTTGACGCTCGGGAGCTATTGTGATCCCGCTTGGGGTGATCGGGAGTGAAGCAAACTCATTGGCTGCTAGCGATCTTGCTGTTGGCAATGGCGTGTGCCACCACCGTGCCGCCAGGGGACGATCCTGAAACTGCGTTCGATGAGGGCGATGCTCCGGTCAGTTTAGCCCTGCCTGTCTTACTTCCCAACACGCTCGGCCCGCGTGCTACGAATGTCATCCTTCTCCCGAAACTGGCTCTAAGCTCGCAGGGTTCGACTGTCAACCACTCTGCCCACGGGACCTCGCCCTTGGCGCAGCAGCGCTGTCGGCATCCCCTGCAGAATCTCCTTTGTACACTCCTGATCTGAGAACCGCCTCTCGCGCAGGCGGAGAGCCTTGGTCGTGGGCGTGAGCGTCTCTGGGTGTCGGTCGGGAGGAACTGAGAGACGGGCCTGACTGGGCACCTACGTGCAAAGATGACCTCAGTCTGGAGTTCGACCGAGATCGATAGAGCATGCAGATGCCAGACTGCACCGGCCGGCTGTGGTCGACTTACGTGGATGCCTAGGAATCTCTGTTCAAGTCTCACGCTGCTTACTGACGGAGGGCCACCAGCCGGTATGGGGTCGCGGCGCCAAAGCCGAGTAAATTAAGAGAAAGTCTGCGGAAGCGCGGAGTATTCTGAAGGAAGGCTTTACACCCTGGGATTCAATCCGAAGATCAAAAAGGACGGAGGGAAGCCATGGCAGAGGCGATTGACCAGTTGAAGAGTGCGTTTAGGGGAGAGCTGATCCAGCCAACCGACGGTGCCTACGATGCAGCGCGCAAGGTCTACAACGCGATGATTGACAAGCGGCCAAAACTCATCGCGCGCTGCTTGGACGTGGCCGACGTCATGGCCGCCGTGCGGTATGGACGCGAAAACGGGATGCTGACTGCGATTCGTGGAGGCGGCCACAATGGAGGCGGCCTGGGGATCTGCGACGGCGGTCTCGTGATCGATCTTTCGCGGATGAAAAGCGTGCGTGTAGACCCGGCGGCAGGCACCGCGCGGGTTGGCGCAGGATGCGTTTGGGGCGACGTGGACCACGCCACCTACCCCTTTGGCATGGCCGTGCCCAGCGGCTTCATCTCCACCACCGGAGTTGCCGGGCTCACTTTGGGGGGAGGCATCGGCTACCTGACGCGCCGCTACGGCCTAACCATCGACAATTTGCTCTCGGTGGACATGATCCTGGCGGACGGCCGCTTCGTAATCGCCAACGCCCAAGAGAACGCCGATCTGTTTTGGGCGGTGCGCGGCGGCGGCGGCAACTTCGGAGTGGTGACTTCGTTCGAATTCCGCGTGCACCCGGTGAGCACCGTCCAGTTCGGGCCGACGCTCTGGCCGCTCGAGCAGGCTGCTGAGGTGTTGAAGTTCTATCGCAAATTCATTGTCACCGCGCCCGAGGAGGTGGATGGGTTCTTTGCCTTTATGGTGATTCCGCCGGCGCCGATGTTTCCCGAGCATCTTCATAAGAAGGCCGTCTGCGGCATTGTCTGGTGCGGAACCGGGACTGCCGCGGAAACGGAGAAAGCGACCCGCCCCATGCGCAGCGTAGGGAAACCCTTGCTGGATGCGATTGGCCCGGCGCCGTTACCTGCGGTGCAGAGCTTATTCGATGGCCTTTACCCTCCCGGGCTGCAGTGGTACTGGCGAGCGGACTACTTCACCGAATTGAGCGATGCGGCGGTCGCGAAGCACGTAGAGCACGGTTCGAAGCTTCCCACGATGTGGTCGACCATGCACCTCTACCCGGTGAATGGTGCAGCGCAACGTGTAGGCAAGAGCGACACGGCCTACAGTTTCCGCGAGGCGGTGTTCGCCGAGGTCATCGTAGGCGTGGACCCCGACCCGGCCAACGCCAGCAAAATCACGGAATGGTGCAAGGGCTACTACGATGCCCTGCACCCGTACTCGTCGGGCGGTGCTTACGTGAACTTTATGATGGACGAAGGGCAAGAACGCGTGCAGGCATCCTTCCGCGATAACTACGCACGCCTTGCCACCATCAAGAAAAAGTATGACCCGACAAACTTTTTCCGGGTGAACCAGAACATCAAGCCAGCAACCTAGAAGGTGCGGTGTCGATGGCGAGTTAGCGAAACCTGGCTAGGACTGTATCGAGGCAGAGTTAAAACCGGGTTGAGAGAGCAATGGGATGGAATGGCTGAATTATCATCACCTCTATTATTTCTGGACGGTAGTGCGCTTGGGCAGCATTAGCAAGGCAAGCCAGGAGCTGCGCTTATCACCTCCCGCCATCAGCGCTCAGCTGCACACTCTCGAGGAGAGCCTGGGAGAGAAGCTGCTGGCTCGATCCGGGCGCAATCTGAAGCCGACGGAAATGGGACGGGTTGTGTTCAGCTATGGAGACGAGATTTTCTCGCTCGGTCGGGAGCTCATGACTACCGTAAGGAACCGGCCTGCTGGCCGGCCCTTGCGCGTCGTTGTGGGAGTCGTGGACGGCCTGCCGAAAATGATTGCCCATTGGTTGATTCAACCGGCTCTGCGAGCGCCCGAGTCCGTGCGCGTTGTGTGTCGACAGGGGAGTTTCGACCAGCTCATGTCCCAGCTTGCGATTCATGAGCTGGACGTGGTGTTGTCCGATGCCCCAAGCAATCCCAATTTCAAACTCAGGGCGTACAGCCGCTTTCTGGGCCAATGTGGCACCCTGTTCATGGCTACCGCGGAACTGGCCAAGACTCTTAAGAGCCCATTCCCCCATTCACTCGACGGTGCCCCACTGCTCGTGCCCACGGAAAACTCGGCGGTACGGCGAAGCCTTGATTCCTGGTTGGAGTCGCAGGGAATCCACCCTGTCATTAGGGGCGAGTTCCAAGACTATGCGCTGCTGAGAGCCTTTGGAGAGGCGGGCGCGGGAATTTTCCTGGTGCCTTCCGATTTCGAGGGAGAAGTAAAACCGCAGGACAGTCTTCAGTGCATTGGGAGCACCGACGACGTACGACACCTCTTCTACGCAATCTCCGTCGACCGTACGATCAAACACCCGGCGGTGGTACGAATCTGTAACACCGCTTGTCCGCAGTTATTTCGCCGATCGGCGGAGGCAGCCTAAGCAAGTACCCAGCGAAGCGAACCTCTACGAAACCGACGGCAACCTTTTCCTCGACCACGCTACCCCTTGGTGGCGCTGAAACTGTGGATTTCTGCGAAGACTCGGACAGTTACAAAAAGACGATCCTTTGGTTAGAAAAGCTGTAATTGTCATGGCGCGCACGTGGAGTATCGTACAAGACTAGAGCACGTGCGGGAGAGCACGCGCTCAGAGGCTGTCTCTGTACTCCACCATGAAGGCATTTCATTCCGCCTTACTTCGCGGATGTCAGACGATGGCGTCGCTGCGGTTGACAGAGATACAGGGCTACTTGCCACGAGCAGAGCGCTCGAGAACACTGGCATCCCTCTTGATTGGTCGAAGCATCTCACAAACACCCAGCCAGCTATCTGAAGAATGAGGATCCGGCTTATGTCACACACGCCCATACAAAAGAACTGGCCGCAACTTTATCGAGAAGCTTTACTCGAATCCGACCCTGGGAAGGCGCGCGTTCGGATCGAAGCAGCGCATGAAGCGATTCACCGCAGGGCCCTTGAATTGTGGTACGAGGGTGCGCCAAGAACAAAGGAGCAACGAGACTTGGATGTGGCACTTCATTTTCTAGGTCTGCTAAGGCAGGTTGGACGGACCGGGGAACATTCTAGGGTCAACATTCCGCATTGAATGGGCTTATCACAACAGAACATACCTACATCAAGAACATTCACAAAGGCTGTCTAAGGCAATGGGCAGCAGTGTTTGCTAAGGCCCACACGAAGCGCCTTCCGTTTCTTGAATGAAGCCTACCAATTTTCATAGGGCACTCTGCCTTTTAGTCCTGCAGACAGCGATCAACATATTGAAAACACGGTTGGTTCTTCCTGGCATCCCAGTTGCGCTGCCCTTCGAACCCGGGCAAAAGATCAGTTTTTCGCGGCGCACAGGAGGAACCAATGCGTGGCATAAGCAAGATCGCGTTAACAGTCCTGTTATTCATCGGTTTGGCTAAGCTGGTCTTGGCTCAGGGCGGCGCCACTGGAGCCATTGTCGGCACCGTACAGGATAAATCGGGCGCAGTGCTTGCCAGGGCGCAGGTGACTATCGTCAACACGGGCACCGGCCAATTCGTGCGGCAACTTACCACCGACTCGTCGGGACTGTTTTCCGCCACGCTTCTCCCCGTGGGGACGTATTCGGTAGAGGTGAGCGCGACCGGTTTTACCACGACCAAGTTCCCTGATGTGGAGGTGCGGATCACTGAGACTACGCGCATGACCGCCGTACTCGCGGTCTCTTCCGTCCAGCAGCAGGTGGAAGTTTCCGCCGAGGTAGCCACCGTCAACACAGTGAACTCCACAACCGGCCAGTCGTTGGGTTATGCGACTATTAACGATCTTCCCTTGGCCACCCGGAACTTTCAGCAGATCCTAACGCTTTCCGCGGGGGCTACGTCGGACTTGAACAACGCTGCTCAGCTCGGCCGTGGCCAGGTATTTATCCATGTCAATGGTGGGCGAGAAGACAATAACAATTATTTGATCGAGGGCATCTCCGCCGCCGACTATGCCTTTGGGGAGTTGACCTACACTCCCTTACCCAATCCCGATGCCATCCAGGAGTTCAAGGTTTCCACCAGCCTCTACGATGCCAGCCAGGGGCGTAACGGTGGGGGAAATATCAACGCAACCCTGAGAAGTGGAACGAGCCAATTTCACGGCGACGCATGGGAGTATTTCCGGAACACGGTTCTCGACGCCGACGATTATTTCTTGGGCAAGGTCGTGGTAAAGCAGAACATTTTCGGAGGGGATTTCGGCGGACCGCTCGGGCGGGAAGCTAAATTGGGCTACTTCTACGTGAATTACCAAGGCGCGCGGCAACGCAGCGGTGATTCTCCAGGGACCTATATCAATACCAGCATACCGGTTCTTCCCACCGACCGATCGGCGAAAAGCTTGATCCGCACGTTCTTTCCCACTGGTCTTCCGGCAGGGATGAAGCAGATCGATCCTGTCGCGCTGGCCCTGCTCAATGAGAAGGGTAATCAATTCGGCGGTGGCGGCGGTGGCTGGCTGTTTCCTACCGTGCCCGGGACTGCCGGATTTACCAACGGCACGCTCAATTATGGCCCCTTGCTTTTGACCGATCCCGGCAAGTTCACCGACGATCAGTTCACGACGAATTGGGACCGTGACTTTCGTGGAGGCAAAGACCACGTAGCCGTGCGCTTCTTCTGGTCCGATTCGGCTACCTACCAGCCGTTCGGGGCCGATTCCTACCAAATACAGACCGGCGGCCTGCCCGGGGTTAACAACCTCAATTTTCCGTTGAATATTCCTTTGCACAGCCGGTTCGGCAGCGCGACGGAAACCCATCTTTTCAGCAGCTCCCTGGTCAATGAATTCCGCTTTGGGATCAACATTATCAGCGACAAGCTGGATAATGAGGCGCCGATCACGGGAGCAGATATTGGCATTAACCTGCCGACGGCGAATCAGAATCCCAATATGTATCGATTGCAGTTTGGGACTTGGGCGTTTGGACCTTATCCGACCCAGTTGCAATACGCTCTTTCCGACAACTTCGCCTGGATCGATACCTTGAGCTGGACGCATGGTCCGCACCAGTTCCGCTTTGGCGGGGAGATCGATCGCGTTACCTTACGTCGCAGCTTGCCCGTCGCCAACAACGGACTGGTGTTCTTCGCTCCGCCTGCCCCTGGTTTTACCAATGATTTTCAGAGTTTCCTGGGAGGCGATCCCTCCTTGGCAAATGGTGGTGGCGGGCTCGGCACGCACGACTATCGCATTCCCAGCTACTCCTGGTTCGCACAGGACGACTATCGCATCCGCCGGGACTTAACCCTGAACCTGGGTTTGCGCAACGAATTCGTCGGTGCCCCTTACGATACGCTGTGCCGCACCGCCAACACGGATCTCTCGATTGCCAACTCGACCGGGCAGCCGTTCGTCTACCCGACGTGCGCGAATAACTATCATCTTGCCGGTTTGAAAGGAACTCTGAACCAGGCAGGACTGAACAACGAATTCGCAACCGTTTTTGAACCTCGTATCGGCTTCGCCTATGATGTAGCGGGCCACGGTACGACTTCGATTCGCGCCGGCTACGGCATTTACAGCGTTCGCGAAGATCTGGGCGCGGTAGATAATCTCGGCTTTTCGCCTCCTTATTTTCCGTTACTTTTCCCCGGCGCGCCGGGACCAGGCGGGCTAGCCAATCTGTTTGCCCCTAATCCTGCAATCGGGTTCCCCGGAATCCCCCCTATGGGTGCTCCGCCTACCGAGCCTTACGTGCCGGTGCCTGGGCACTTTACTGGCTTCCCGGCTACAGGC
Organism: Terriglobales bacterium; assembly: GCA_035623335.1. Taxonomy (GTDB): domain Bacteria; phylum Acidobacteriota; class Terriglobia; order Terriglobales; family Acidobacteriaceae; genus JAFAGX01. Next base: position 10,242 of record DASPTQ010000085.1, on the reverse strand, counting down.
TGCACGCTGGGCAATAACATGACCGGAATTCCCAACATTCCCACACAATGCGCAGGCGGATTTTCCGGGAACGTGCCTTCCACCTTCGCTCTACAGGTTCCCTTGCACTGGGTGATCGGTACGACGCAGCAGTGGAACTTCAGCGTTCAGCGTCAACTTGGCCACCAATGGTTCGCAGAACTCGGCTATGTGGGGACCAAAGGCTCTCGTCTGCGCGCGGACTACGATCCCAATCAGGCGACCCTGGCTACTCCCCAGACTCCGGTTACGCTTCCCTACGCCTGTTATGCGGGCGGCCCTAACCCCTGCAAAATTGTCGATTCCACGGTCGAAAATGCCGGTGCCAGGGCGCCCTACTATCCGGTCAGCCCTGGACTGCTGGAAGTCTTCGCACCGAATTCCGACTCACATTACAACGCTTTCCAGGCCACCCTGGGTCACCACTTCTCAAGAGGGCTCTACTTACAGAGTGCCTACACCTACGCCAACTCCATCGATGACGTTTCCACGGCTTCGGTGGCTTTTGTGGCAAGGATCAACGACCAGCTCGACCCGCGCGCTTCCCGCGGTCTCTCCGATTTTGCCAAGCGCAATCGTTGGGTCACTAGCGCCGTTTATCAATTGCCGTCTCTCAGCGGCCAAAGCAGTTTCGTGAAGGCCGCCTTGGGGGGATGGCAAGCGAGCACCGTGTTCATCTTGCAATCGGGTTCGCCCTTTACCGTCTTCGATCCAGCCGGAGGAAGCGCCTATCAACTGGCCAGCCCGTCCGCCAGTGCCACTTTCGTGCCGGGATTCAGTTGTGGCAACGCCGCCAGCAGCGGAAGCGTTGGTTCCCGGTTAGGCAATTGGGTAAAAGCAGCGGCCTATCAGCCTGATCCGTCTGCCACGCTCTCGACCGGCGGACCGAGCGACGCGACCCTTTATGGGGATACACCGCGCAACTGCATCATCGGACCGCCGCAAAGGAACGTGGACTTCAGCCTGGGCAAGATCTTTAAGATCACGGAGAGGCAAAACCTGCGGTTCCTGACGGATTTCTTCAACCTCTTCAACCATCCGTCGTTCGCCAATCCGGCTGCGCCGGCTGTGGGATCCGCCCCGGGTTCCGGTTCGGCTCCGATAACCTCGACGATCGGTACGCCGAGGCTTATCCAGTTTTCTCTGAAGTATTCGTTTTGAGGGCGTAGCGGCGTCACAACCTGCGTCTCTAAAGCAAAAGTTGGGAGTGGTGGCGAATCGCCGCCCTCTTTGCTAGGCTGCACGTGTCGGCCAGAAAGAGGCATACATGCGTTGGAGGACTGTTTTCCTTTCGTCGGTGCTCGTGATTCTTGGGGCTGCTGCCGAGGCCCAGAACGTGGTGAAATACCACACCACCATGAACGACGTGAAGTATGTGTACGGAGTCGCCCCACCCGTGGCCAGACTGAAGCCGGGCGATATTCTTGAGACCAACACGGTCGATGCCTTCGGGAATGCCATTCAGAAGCCTGGAGACACACTCAGCATGGTGAAGGGCGACAATGCTCTGACCGGCCCGTTTTACATCGAAGGAGCGGCACCGGGAGACACACTCGCCGTCAAAATTCTGGATTTGCAAGTGGACGGGAACCAGGGTGTGGGGGCGTTTGCGCCTGGATTTGGCGCGCTCAACGAGACAAACTACACTCCCATGCTGCATACGCCCCTTCCAGAGAAGATCTGGTTTTATCCCATCGACCATGCCACCAATACCGCGACCTTCAAGGCGCTGGATTCCGATTTTTCGGTAAAGATTCCTCTCCATCCGTTCTTTGGCTGCATTGGAGTGGCACCGGCCAATGGCGAAACACGAAACGCGATTGTCCCGGCGGAATTCGGCGGCAATATGGATGCTCCTGAGGTAAGCGTGGGTAACACGCTCTATCTTCCCGTCAATGTTGCGGGAGCACTCTTGTACATGGGGGATGGCCACGCGGCCATGGGTGACGGAGAGGTCGCAGGGACTGCGATTGAGGTTCCTCTGCGCGCCCGCTTGCAGGTTGACGTGATCAAAGGCCAGAAGATCAACTGGCCGCGTTTTGAAAACGAAAGCGCCATCATGACCGTGGGCGCCTACCGGCCCCTCGACGATTGTCTGCGCATTGCTTTTACCGAGTTGGTGGCGTGGATCCACAACGACTATGGACTTTCGGAGTTCGATGCGTACGAACTCCTATCCAAGGTGGCAAGAATTCACTTGGACGAAATGGTGGATCCGAATTACGTGATCGTGGCCTCGATCGAGAAAAAGTATCTGCCTCCTAGGAAAAAATAAGCTCCGAGAACTTTTCAGTTTCCCATAGCTCGAAAAAGGCGACCCAGAGTTCTGCATCGTCCACAATGCCAAGCCGCGGCCGGGCGCGCGGCGTTAAAGACTGCTGCAGATGATAGTTCGAAATTTTCAAAATCCCTCTTCCCGCGCACCCATCCCCGCTCCGCAAAAGCGGAACTTTCTACTTTGTCGGCGTAGGGCCTACGGCCCGCGAAAATTCATGAAAATTTGGCAGAGCCGCGACAGAATAAGGCAGCTTGGAGCGGCGAGATCGATCTTAGCAATGGAGCAGTAGAGGCCGATACTTTGTCTGATCTGGAGCGTGCGTTTGAGCCGAATAATTGGGCGTCATTGACTCCTCCTGTGGGAGCAGCGATAGCCCGCGACCCTGCTTAAAGGCAACTAGGGCACGCTCTCCGCTCCCGCCAGGAGGCAACGATGCCCTACAGGATAGCTGGAATCGATGTGCATAAGAAGATGCTGGCCGTGGTCGTAGCTGACGTTGAGGTTGATGGGGAGTACCAGTTTGAACGCCGCCGATTTAGCAGCAGCCCCGACCACCTGCGATTACTCGCCGCATGGCTGATCGAGCGAGAGGTCGAAGAAGTGGTGATGGAATCGACAGCGCAATACTGGAAACCCGTCTGGGAAACACTGGAATGCTACTGGAAGCCAATCTGCCAAAAACGCGAAGGCGCCCTGCCGATGTCGGGAACGCTGCATCTTGCCCAGGCACAGTCGAATCGTGGTCCGCGGGGACGGAAGCGGGACTTCCCCGATGCGGAACGACTGGTCAAACGGCTTTTGGCTCAAGAGCTCGTCTTGAGTTTTGTGCCGGATCCCGAACAACGCCTATGGCGGACCGTAACGCGCAGCAAGTACCAGTTAACGCGCAACCGCGTCCAGTTGCACAACCGACTGGAGTGTTTGCTGGAAGAGGCACATATCAAGTTGTCCAGCTTGGTTTCCGATCTATTGGGAACTAGCGCACGTCGTATGCTGCAAGCGCTCGCCGAGGGTGAAACTAATCCCGCGGCTCTGGCCGCGTTAGCGGATAAGCGCCTGCGCGCAACGCCGACACAGCTCGTCGACGCACTCGGCGCCTGTACTCATCTCAACCCGGTTTACCGCAGACTGTTGAAGTTCTCGCTCCAGGATCTGCAACTGATCGAGCAACAGATCGCCCAATTAGACCAAGAAATGGCGATTCTACTTACGCAACATCAGGATGCGGTACAGCGTCTTGCGGAGGTGCCCGGCTTAGGAGTCGATTCGGCGCACCAGATCATCGCCGAAGTGGGTGCTGCGGCAGCGACATTCTCCTCGGACAAGAACCTCGCTTCCTGGGTTGGTGCCTGTCCAGGAGAGGAAGAAAGTGCTGGGGTGTCGCGTACTCACCGCTGCCCCAAAGGCAATCGCACCATGCGGCGCCTTCTCAACCAATGCGCCAATGCCGCCGTCAAACTCAAAGGCAGTATCTTCCAGATCCTCTACCACCGGCTGCTCCCACGCCTAGGACACAATCAGGCAATTGGGGCTATTGCTCATAGGCTATGCCAACTGATCTGGATGATCTTGCACCAAGGCATACGATACGAGGAACGTGGCCCAGCTGTCAGCGAGAGATCCACGCGAGTCCGTACCCAACGGATGATCCGCTTGCTCCGCAGACAGGGTTATAAAGTCGAACTCGTAGCGGTTCAACCCGGTCAAACTGTATGAGGTGGAATTTTCGACCCTGCGAAGAAGGAAGCCTAGATCCCACTTGTCGTACCCTGCAGTGCACAGCCGTGGAGAAATCGCAGCACGATGTCGCGGAAAGATGGCGCATTAGTGGCAGCTTGAAAGTCTTGTGGGTGCTGATTATGGGGTAAGAAACGGAGCAAACCGGTGCTCAACATCTGATAAATTGAGTAGAATCAAGACTAGGCCGACGTAGCTCAGTTGGTAGAGCAGCCGATTCGTAATCGGCAGGTCATCGGTTCAAGTCCGATCGTCGGCTCCACCTACCTGCTTGCAGGTAAGCACTTTATCCTTCCTCAGTGGATCTGTTTTGTCTGAGACGTTGCAAGAGCGTTGTAAGTTTGGCTCAAAGTGTTCATCGCGCTCACCCGAGATTCATCAACAGATTTGATGTAGATGTTCTGCCTGAGCTTGACATTGCTGTGCCGCAGAATCGCCTGAATCTCTTTGTCGCCCACCCCGAGTGCATGAAGATTCGTGGCAAGACCGCGCCGAAAAGCGTGCCAGCCATGCCATTGAGGTAAGGACTTCTCACGTTCGAACAGATGCCCCTCAGGTGCATAACCCTTAATGCCCACCCGACGCGTGGAACCTCAACCTAGGCTCAGATTTTCTGGTATCACTCACTAATCGCGGCAGCACCTTGCCAAGTTCTTTCGCGGCCTCTTCCAACGTCCTTAGATCCTCGACATCAAAGTCGCGCCCTGCTGCCCCGGGACTAACTCCCTTTCGTGAAATCTGAAGCACCCCCAGCACCGTGTCGTCCACTCTGATGACCGGGGCGGACATGAGTTTCTGAATGGTTTGAGAGCTGTCGTTAGGTTCGTCCCCAGCACACGCTGCCGTCAAGCAGAAAGGTAGTTATTTTCAGGCGGTCTTCCGGCGTCTGTTGCCTTGGTGGGGCTATCAGTCCGCTATCTGGTCCATCGGCCACCGGAACACATGCTGATTCTCATCTCGCTGGCACTTCTGCCGAATAGAGATCGAGCATACGAAAGCGGGTCGCTTCCAAACGCCGACTCATAACTTCAGCTGTCCGCTTGAGCAGTTCGCAGCCCAGGTGAGGGTTGTTTTGGCATTTCGCGCGCAGGCATTTGCCATCCACCGCGATGGCGCGAACCGGTTCGAGTGCGCGCGCACCAAAATGCCAACGATAAGGTGGAACGAGCCAGGACCAACCCAACACCTCGCCCGCAGCCACCGTCTCCACAGTGAGACGAGCGCGTCGAGGTGCCAGCACCTCAAGTGCCACCTTGCCTTCTCGGATCAAGTAGAACTGATTGGCTTCGCTTCCCTCCCGAAAGAGGCAAAAGTCCGTCTCGACGCGGACATTCGAGGCGCAACTAGTCAGCAGATCAACGTAGTCAGGTCCCAAGCCGGTGCAGAAGGGGTGCCTCGCGATAATCCCTCTAAGATTTTCCATGGCGGCTCTCCCTGGGAAGAGGCGGCCGATTGCATGACAGCTAAACCTCTCCTGCTGAACGGACTCGATTTGAACGAGTATGAATCGTCTCGCCTCCCGAGTGTTGCGTCCCGTGGTGGGAGTTTGTTCCTCGAGGAAGCAAGAAGATTTTACGCGAGTGTATGATCAGGGTCACGCGACGTCAGTGATGTGAGTCACATCTTGATGTGCGGTACGGGATTTCGGGCCGATTTTCAAACCGCTGTTGAGAGGTCCCCGAGGAGTCACACGACCCAGCAATTTGAGAGCCCGTCCCAACGCTGCCTGTAGCAGTTCCTTGTGAGCCTCTGGGTGGATGATGAGCAATTCTGAAGTTATCTACTACTACTTCGTCCAAAAGATGTAGTTTTCGCCTTCATCACGGTGTATTCCCACCAGCGACAGGCCCGTTTTTCGCGTCGGCGCTGACACGGGGACAGAAGTGCAACGCGGATTGATGGCCAAAATTGGCTCTGTCTTATCAAGCGGCAGCAGATTCCTGTTTCTCGACCTGCAGTCTCATTCCCGTCAGAGCCCGGTGAGCGTTATCATAAGTCCGATGCCGAAAGTTCGTCGCGGTGCGTCCGGTATTGCGGCGGGAGACGCCGTTCTCCCGTTCAAGCAACGCAAGGCGGCAGTTCGTGCTCGGCGCGATAGCTCCGCTGTCGCCGTATACTCGCCCGATGTTCGGCTGTCTCGCAATCTACGTGGAAGACAGAATCGCATTGATCCTCTGGGACAAACGTGAAAAGACGGCAGACAACAGAGTATGGCTCGCAACCACCGAAGAGCACCACGAGCTCGCCGCGAGTTCGCCAACGTGCGATCCATTTCCATCGAGGTGTTGGGAAAGCCGGTAACAGGCTGGCAGGTGTTTCCAGCCGATGCCCCAGATTTCGAGGAAGCGGCGCTGCGCGTTGTGAACTCGTGCTCGCCCGTGATCCTCGAATCAGCAAAGTGACGGGAACGCGTCGCCCTGGCCGCCAAGGGCAAGGCAACGCCGAATAGCGCCGCGCAAAGTTCGCGAAAAGGCAGGTAAGCACACACGAATCACCAACTTTTTGCGAAATGCGGCATCGCGCGGCCACAACGAGGAGATTCCGCATGGTGGAGTTGCCTTACGAATCGTCATTCCCAAGCGATAAGATAGCCAATGAAGAGATATGTCCGTTTCGTGATGGCTGTTCTTGAAAACTGCGGAAAGAGAGTCGAAAACTCGCGAGTCGATCGCATAGCCAGACACCGAAAGATGCCACACCAGGGAAAGTTCTTGTGATCTGCATCACTGCAACGTACTGTTGACCCGAGTAGCCATGCTATTCACGATGATGTGCGGTACTTCACACGACAGCCCACAACTAAAGGATTTCAGCGAACTGCGCCTTCGCGCACAAGCGTTAGGTCCACAGCGCGTTGGTGTAGTTGCGGCTGAGGACGACGTCGCCCTGACCGCCGCCGATGCGGGACTGCGGCTTGGTATAGCCATTCCGGTGTTGATCGGCAATGAGCGCAAAACCCGCATGAAGGTGGAGGCGCTGGAGCTTTCCGCCCTAATAGCCAAGGCGGAGTTTGTCGGCGCGGATGACGCCGCGCTAGTCGCTGCCCACATGGCACGGGACAACCAGGTCGACGTTTTGTTGAAAGGGCACCTGCGCACCGATCAGCTTTTGCGAGCCGTGCTCGATAATAAGGCGGAACTGCGCACCGGACGGCTGTTGAGTGACGTTTTCCTTTATGAGGACAAACTAGCAGGCAGTCTCAGGTTGGTCGGGATCACCGATGGCGGGCTAAATGTTTCACCAAGTCTGGAACAGAAGAAGCAAATCGTGCAAAACGCAATCGAAGTCATGCGTTCCCTGGGACTGGCGCGTTCGAAGATTGCCATCATGAGTGCTACAGAGGCTGTCAGTGCATCAGTACCCTCGACCGTAGATGCTAAGGCACTTACCGAGATGGGCGACGCCGGCCACTTTGGTGATGCAGAAGTTTTCGGTCCACTTGCGCTCGATTGCGCATTGTTGATGTCGGCGGCTCAGGCCAAGGGCATTGCACATTTGGTGGCTGGTCACGCGGACTGCATGGTGGTTCCCAATATCGAGGCGGGCAACCTCCTGGCCAAGTCCGCGAAGTATTTGGGCGGATCGCAGTGTGCTCACGTGGTTGCAGGTGCGAGGGTACCAATCCTGATTCCCTCCCGCGTGGAGAGTGTCGACGATAAGCTGAACTCGATTGCCTTGGGGGTCATCTTTGCGACCCGACACTTTTAGGATTCTCGCCATTAACCCCGGGTCCACGTCCACGAAGTTAGGATTGTACGTGGACGAGCGTCCTAAGTTCGCAAAGAATATCCGGCACTCTGAGGTGGAGATGGCACAGTTCCGTCGACGCCCAGTTGTTGATCAAAGGCAGTTTCGTTGTGCTCAAATCGAATCCGCACTCGCCGAGTCAGGCCATAACGTCCATGAGTTGCACGCAGTTGTAGGACGTGGTGGCCTTCTGCCTCCGTTAGCTAGTGGCACATACCTTGTGAACGAGGCAATGCTGGACGCGTTGCGTCTGGCCAGGCGCGGTGATCATGCATCCAACCTTGGTGCCTTCCTGGCCCATGACATCGCACAAAAGGCCGGTGTACAAGCCTACGTGGTCGACCCAGTCAGTGTGGACGAGTGGCCGGCCTATGCACGCGTGTCGGGGTCGGCGCTGCTTGAGCGGCAATGTTTGTCGCATGCTCTGAACTCCAAAGCAGTAGCGAAGCGTTATGCACGCGAACGCGGTAAAGCGTACGAATCACTGCGTTTGATTGTGGCCCACTTGGGCAGCGGGATTTCGGTTTCAGCGCACAAAAGCGGCTGCATGACAGACGTGACAAATTCGCGTGAGGAGGGAGCGTTCTCCACGGAGCGTGCGGGCGGCGTACCAGCAATGCAGTTGGTCGATCTCTGTTTCAGTGGCAGGTATACCCGGAACCAAGTAGAAGATCTCTTGATCCGCGATGGCGGGCTGTACTCATATCTGGGCACGAAAGATCTTGAGGAGGTCGAACGTAGAATAACGTCCGGTGAGGCAAAGGCGTCGATAGTCTATGAAGCGATGGTCTGTCAGATCGCAAGAGAGATCGGGGCGATGGCGACTGTCCTGAACGGGAGCGTGGATGCCTTGCTCCTCACTGGCGGCATGGCGCATTCACAGCGGTTGGTCTCGGCGGTGAGCGAGCACGTAGGTTGGATCGCTCCCATTGTAGTGTACCCGGGCGAAGATGAACTGCAGGCACTCACGGAAGGAGTTTTGCGAGCGCTCCGCCACGAAGAACACTTGCGAGTTTTTAGGTCAGCAGGGACCTGATTGTAACCGACAGATGGTGAAGAAGACGAACTATGCATTGCACACCGAAATTTCCAAATCACATTGATGGTTCTTTACAGCATCGGTGCTCGTTTGCCGCCCTCCGCCCGACGATCCGAACCGTCCATCCTCGATTCGCGACCAGCGGCAGACGCTGGCAAACGCCGTCTGAGGGCAGCCCTCCGACTGGTGTTTGAAGCTTGACGCCCCGCCGTTCATAGTCGATATTGCTTGGTTTTGCCTTGCACACTCGGGCTGTTCGTTCTTGCTGAGGAGGACCGAGGTCATGATCCGCGAAGATATTCTTTGTTAGTACTGATCGGTTGCGGTGGAGGTAACCAGAACGGAGCGCCAGGAGCCCAGAATAATGGTTCTACAGTCTTTCTGGGTAACTGGACGATTACGGCAAGCACTGGAACTGGCGGTCCGCCCAACGTGTTCTATGCGAATTTGGTTTCCAGTCCCTGTACCGTAAACCTATCCGACTGGATCTTCACATTGAGCAGACAGGTGTGTGCGATTGCCAACAACTTTGACGGTCAAGGATCAGTCCGAGGAACGGAACATTCCTGTACCCGGCGCAAGGGATTCTCGTAGGTGCCACAGCAGTCCCCCATTTTGGAGGGGGCCTGCTTATCTTCCCCGTCGAGCATGCAGGGAAGCTTCCGACCTCCTGCGGGACGGGCTCGATAGCTGCAGCATGAATTCTCTATTCCATTTCGCAAAGTTCACGTGCTTCGCCAAGCCACGCCGACTTGTGTCTGGTTCCCGAACCATTCCCACTTCCACATGCCTCATCATCACCCAAGCCACCATCCTGCAGCGCCCGAGAACCGCCCGGTCGGGCGGCTCACTCTCGAAGCACACCCACTCACCACATCAGCCGCACCCTTCTTCCGCTGGCATTCAATTCCCATAGACCCGCGTCCGCCGCAAAACGCGAGCGGCTTCCTTCTGCTGCTTTATCGAACGCGCGCCCCAAATACTTGAGTCTCGTCATTTTTGGATTGCGCGCGTCCGATGAAGCACTTACGTAACTCGCCAGGGGGGCCGCTTCTTGCGCCGGACTGACCGACAGGTGTTCAGTCGGACCTGCCGTGATAGAAATCACTGCTCCGAACAGCAGTTCGTGCCGGAATATAAGGGGGCCCGGCATCCCTCGACATTTTCTCTGGTAGCGGGAGAGCGCGGACGCTGGAAGGATGATCGAGGAGGATGACGTGATGACAAAAAGAATTATTTGCATGCTTGTGGGGGGAGCCGTAGTGTTCACGCTCGTGGGACATACAGTTCTTTGCCGCGCTCAAGACGCGTCTAAGCCCGCCAACGTCTCCTACAAGGCATATGTCGTGGCGCCTTCGTACGACTACGAACTGTCTGGCCGCACGGACAGGGTCAAGGGCTACGTCATCATAGTTGACGCGCC
>DASPTQ010000084.1:0-5732 GCA_035623335.1 Terriglobales bacterium | reverse complement strand
ACCTGCCGCTCTTAGCCGATTTCGAACTGCGAAGCATTATGCCGATTGCACTTCAGGAAGAATCGATTACGCAGTCTACCCCGCTTTCTGTTGCATGACACCCGTTTCCTTCGAGCTTTCACTCATGGCACTCTTCAGCTTCGCGAGTGAAGCATCGGCTGTCTTGCGCAGTTCGTTTATGAGGCTTTGTACCATCGTGCAAAGGAGACACTGATGCCAACGTTCCGTTTCTCGATATCCGAATTTTGGATCTTGCCGCTGCTGGCGATATTCTTTGCCGCATGCTTGGCCCAAGCTCCCGTTCCCGAGCCTGTTACCGACCAGGAAACCGAACTCGGGAAGGCAGCGTACAACCAATTGCTGGCCAAGGCAGAGATCATTAAGGCGTCTCCCTTGTACGACAGTCTCAGGCCGGTTGCCGAATCGATAGCCCGCGTGGCGCAGCCCCAGTATCCCCATCCTTTTAAGTTCTTTCTGGTGCACGAAGCACATCCCAATGCGTTTGCCACGCCGGGAGGCAACGTCTACGTGGTGGATTCTCTTCTTTATTTTGTAAAGAACACGGAGCAATTGGCCGGAACCCTTTGTCACGAGGTCTCTCACACCATTCATCGTGACGGGGTTGCCATGATGGAGAAGGAGAAGAAGATTGAGGAGCGGGAAGTGGCTGCCGCAATCTTGCTGGGACCGACGCGAGCTAACATTATCGCAATTGCTCTGATTGGCAGGCTGCACTCGCTGGGCTACTCACGGGACGCCGAATCGAAAGCCGATGTTACCGGTTCCGACATTTGCGCACAAGCCGGTTACAACCCGTGGGGCTTGACGTGGCTCTTCCAGGATTTTCAAATGGCTGATGTTCACCAGATCCCCCAGCTGCTGTCCGACCACCCAGCGGATGGCACGAGGATCCAAACGCTCAAGAAGCACTTCCAGGATAATCCTTCTACTTTTTCCAAGTTCAGCCCTGACCCGAAATCTGCAACTCCATTCAACGTTCCGCAAGACGCGCCTGTGGTCTTCTTGCGCGCCAAAGGTTTTGAAAATTAGCTGGATTCCAAGTCTCTGGCAGCCGGATCGAAACTTCTTTACCGGAGTTCAGGAGCATGAAACAGTCACGAGTAAGCCCGAAGGGCAAGACTTGCATGCATCTGCGGGCAGGTGCAGTAAACTGTGTCCACTGTGCGGTGCTCTTGTTTGTGTCGGCAGCCTCAAGCTTCTCTCAAAGCCCGGATCGGCTGCACACCTTTTTTAAGCAGAATATCGGACTGACGGACTCAGAAATTGCCGACATCGATCATGGCAAGGCTGTCGCTAAGATACTGGATTCGCCTGTTCCCTCCGAGGTGTTCGTGTTTGGCAGTGTCTTCATCAAAGCACAGCCCAGCGCTTATGTGCACATGGCTGCCGATCTCGACAAGCTCAAGTCTCTGCCCAGCTACCTTGCCATCGGACACTTCTCCAGCCCGCCCCAACTCTCAGACCTGGTGGGCTTTGAGCTCGACGCTGATGATGTGAACGCTCTTAAAGACTGCAAGCCCGGGAATTGCGAAATACAATTGCCGGCAGAGAACATTGAACAGTTCAAAAGTCAGATCGATTGGTCAGGTGCTGACCCCGCGGGGCAAGTCAACACTCTTGCCCAAAAGATGGTGCTGGAGGCCCTCCTTGCATACCAGAAAGGCGGCAATGCTGCACTCGGCACGTACCGTGACAAGAAGTCCCCTGCTCAGGTAAGCGATCAGTTCCACGCGCTGTTGTCTCGCTCGAAAGTCCTACCGGAGAGGCTTCCCGCGTTCTATTCCTTCCTGCTCGATTACCCCAAAGCCTCCCTCCCGGACAGCTCCTCCCTTTTCTATTGGGAAAAAGTGAAGTTTGGACTCAAACCTACTCTTCGCATGAATCAGCAGATTATTGCCCGCGCTGCCGGCGAGCAGGGCCCAATCGACGTCGTCGCGATCAAGCAGTTGTACGCAAGTCATTACTTTCAGACGGCCCTTGACCTGTACTTTTGTGTTCCTGGCAGCAAGGGCTTCTACCTGGTCACCGTGAAAGGCTCTGAGCAGGCAGGATTGACCGGGATTAAGGGCGGGACGGTAAGGAAAGTTGCAACTGACAAAACACGATCCTCGCTCCAGAAATCCCTCGAAGCTATTAAGACGCAGCTGGAGAAATGATGTTCCCATCTGATAAGCCGACCTCGCACATTTCCATTTCGTCAACGGGGTAAAAGAGGTCCACTGGCCCATCCTCAGCAGAGCGTTGTCGGTGCGCCCTGCTGACTCTTGCAATGGAGATGGCCGACGTACCGAGTAAGGTGCCTTTCCGAGGGCGCGCCGGTGAACTCATCCTGGCGATAAGGAGGGCCGCGTCCTGCTTCGTAGCGCCGAGCTGGTGGTCTTTGCGTCCGCGCAGGCAGACTTTATGCGAAGCTAAGCCGCATGCCAGTCGAAGTCATCCAGAAAAGAGGGAGAACTGAAGAACTTCGCTTGGAAAAGACTGCAACTGCTGCGTGAAACTAGCTACTGGGTTTCTGAAGCGGACAAGGGCGCACATCGCAGCGGTGCCTTGGTTGGGACGCTTGCTGCTCCATTAAAAGGCGGGAGACTTCCACGGTTCTTGTAGCTAAGGCAAGCAGCCTTGCACCTAGACGTTACGGTAGCTTGTCAGCCAGCCGGCGCGCCGCCAACGAGACCGCCAGCCGAGAAATCCCGCTGAACAGCATGCTGATTCCTACTAGTACACCAATGGCCCACCGCGTCGACCATGTCCTCCAAATCAGGATCGCGAGGAGCGCCACTTCCCCAAAAAGTAAGTGCCTCGCGGAATGCGTTTCATCCTCGAGCGGCCTGCGATGACACAGCACATTCCTGAACGGTTCATTTGGATCAGGCTACTGCGCTCGGCTTTTGTGACGTCGCTGGCGAATTGTGTGAGTCTTTGCCTCAGTGCGAACGTCGTCGCTGCCCAGAAAGAGAAGTCTCGCGTTGAGGAAAACAAGTTCATTCGTTCCTGCTCGCAGGGCAATTTCCTTGTCGTTGTCGCTGCACAACCCAAAATCGGAGCGTTTGAGCAGGCTGACTAGGCCCGCGCGAAGTCAATGAATCCGTGCAGGACATCGGTACGAATCAGCTTGACCTTCAGCCTGTCTCCCACGTCGAGCCCTTGCTGGCCCTGTGCAAGCAGTCCTTCGATGTGAGGTTGGAGCGAGCGAACGAATGTCCCGTGCGGCGTTACCCCGGTGACCATGGCATCGAAGATGGCCCCAATGCGGTTCTGCAGGGCTGCCGCGGCCAGCCGTTTCGACATATCCCGCTCAACTTTGCGGGCGGCTTTCTCTTTTTCCGTGCAATTGGCGGCGATACCGGCTAGCTCGTTATCAGAAAAGGGATGCGGTTTCCCGGCGAGCAGGGCCTTGATGGTGCGTTGCGTCACGATATCGGCAAAGCGGCGGTTGGGGGCGGTCGAGTGCGTGTAGTCCTGCACAGCCAGGCCGAAATGTCCGAGAGACGGATCGCCCGGACGCTCCAGCACGTACTCGCCGGGACCAACCAGTTTAATAACCGCAAGCGAGAGGTCGGCAAAGTGATCGGGATCAACAGCTTTGCGCCGTAACAGGAACTCGCTGAGAGCTTTGGAGTCAGGATCGGGCGGAAGTTTCTCTCCGTTTTGAGCGGCCAGTTCCACGATTCGGTCCCAGCGCTCGGGAGTCTTCACGACTCGCCGTAAGGACGACACTTTTGCGAGCATGCGAGCCATGACTCCGTTGGCCGCGATCATGAATTCTTCAATCAGGTCTGTTGCACGATTTTTCTGTTGCGGAACAAGGCCAACGACCTGATCGTTGTGCAGGAGCGGCGTCAATTCCGTGGTCTCGAGGTCGAGTGAGCCGTGCTCATGACGCTGCTTCTTTAATGTCTGGGCGGTTGTGTCCTGAACTCGAAGTTGGGCTTGCAGAGCGGCAGACGCCGCCACATTTGCCGGAGCGCTGGCTGTGTTTTCCAGCCACGCGGCTACGGAGTTGTATTGCAGCTGCGCATGATTGCGGGTAAGGGCGCGGTAGGCATTGTCTGCGCCGACATTGCCCACATCATCGACTATGAACTCGATGACAAGGCTCAGCCGGTCCTGGTTCTCCAGCAGGGAGGTCTGGCCCGTGGAGAGTTGCTCGGGCAGCATGGGAAAATTTCTGACGCCGGCGTAAACAGTTGTGGTTTCTGAGGCGGCATGGACATCGATCGGGCTGGCCTTGGCAAGGTAGGCGTCGACGTCGGCGATGCCAACCATAATCTTCGTACTGCCGTTCGGTAGCGATTCGGTCACCTCAACCTGGTCGAGATCGCGTGAAGTGTCGTTATCAATGGATGACCAAAGCAGGTTCCGCAGGTCGCGAATGTCGTTTCCGGTGGCGATCTGGGGAGGATTGGCGCGGAGGTCTGCCAGTTGCTCTTGCACCTCCTGGGGAAAATCAGGATGGAAGCCCCGCTGGCGCATTACATCTTTGGCGATGGCCTGCAGGTCGATGTGGGAGGGAGAGGGCATTGGACTTAAAGGGCCTCAGCATCTAGAGTTATGCCGCCAGCTTTCTTACCACTATCATTTCTCCGATTGCCTGACATACTTCGATCGCAGTCATCTCATTCTCTCCGATCTAACGCGCCCAAACGGTGAGTCATTTCTTCTTCAATAACTCCTGCTTCGCCGCTTCCAACTCCTTGCGTTCGGCTGCAGGCACCTTGGGGTAAGACAATTCCAGCTCGCTTAGCGTTCTTAAGAGCACCGCCGAAATCACCAGGTGAGTAAACCACTTGTTATCTGCCCGTACCACATACCGAGGCACCTCGGTTGTGGACGTGTGGCGGATCATCTCTTCGTAGGCATCTTGATAGTTAATCCAGAAGTTGCGCTCCCCAGCAGCGGATGCAGAAAACTTCCAGTTCTTTTCGGGCTCTTCCAGGGCGCACTTAACTTGAGCGCCTACATCCATGATTTCTGCCATAACGTACCTGGACCTACAGATTCGGTCTTGCTAAACCTTCGAATGGCGCGACCACATTCGGGACATGCTGAGTACGTCGAATTTGTTCCGGCCGCTGAGTTCGGCGGGCGGGCGGTAAGCAGCCGGCGGACGTAATGCGGCCCGAACCTGGAACAGTTGCACAATTTGGGAACGCGAGACGATTCCCTGCAGAGAGCCGTGCGCAACCACCGGCAGCTGGTTGATGTCATTGCGACCCATGAGCTTGAGCGCCTCCATAACTGGAGTGTCGGGACTCACCGTGTGCAGTTCTTTTAGCGGACGCATGGCCTCGCCCAGCGTGGTCTGTTCCCAACGGTCACGTGGGATCTTGCTCACATCGCGCAGAGTGATGAGCCCAATCAACCGGCCCTGATCCTCTACTACGAAACATCTTTGACCGCTTGTTAACAGGTACATATCCACAAACTCCTGCAGGCTGATCCCATGGTCCACCACCACGCAGTCGCTCGACATGACCTCGGAGACGCATATGCTACGGAGTTCGCCGCTAACCTCCACTTCGGCATAGCTAGCCTTGGCCGCGTCCATCAGAAACCAGCCAATGAAGGCCATCCACAGGCCACCGAAGCCGGCGCCAGAGAAGAATTGCCAGATCCCATCGAGGATAAATAGAAGGGCTACAACTTGGCCGATGCGCGCGGCGATGCGGGTGGAGCGATCTGCGTTCTTGGTAATGCCCCAAATGATCGAG
>DASPTQ010000083.1:0-7509 GCA_035623335.1 Terriglobales bacterium | reverse complement strand
GCAGCTGTTGCTCGCTGGGTGACTGTACCGGGAATCGATCGAGTCGCAGCCTGGAGCTTGGTAGCTGAGATCGGCGTCAATATGGCTCAGTTTCCGAGCGCTGCTCACCTGGCGAGTTGGGCAGGTGTTTGTCCCGGTAATACGGCGCAAGAAGCAGCTATGGAGCGCCAAGGGCCGACAACAGCTGGAATCGCTGTCGTTAATGCCCTGGACAGCACGGCGCCGGCAGGAACTTCTGGAGTTGCTGGACCAGTTCGAGCCAGGCCTGATAGCGACAATTGACCGACACGCAGAGATTGTGGGGGGCTCAACACATCCCTCGCAGCTTCGCTTAGTCTGCTTCCGCTTCTGAGAGAGGAATGGCAGCGGCAGAATGGCGGGCACTCCTTTTCTTTACCGCCAACACATAGACAGGATAGCTGGCTGCGACCAGGATCAGGGTAAACAGGCTGTGCATGAGGTCGCCGATGACGGATGCGAGCAGGAAGCCGGCCGAGACTAAAAGCACTCCCAAGACTGTCCAGGGATAGGCCCAGACTTTGAAGGGCCGCGGAAGCTCGGGCCGCTGCGCTCTAAGCCGGAGCAAGGCGATAAATCCCGAGATGTAGACGGCCACGTACAGAAAAGAAGCAATCGCGATCAGTGTGTCGAAACTGCCGCTGAGAACCAGGGCAATGACAACGAGCGCGCCCACGAAGAGGGCGGGGGCCGGAGTGCCTCCGGAGTTGACCGACGTCATCCACTGCGGAAGCAAACCATCACGGCCCATGGCAAACAAGATTCGTGGTGCGAGCAAGAGTATGGCGTTGATGGTGCCGACCACCGTGATGAGGGAAATAATGAGGATCAATTGTCCGCCATGGCTGCCAAAGACCAAGGTCGCTGCGTCGGCAGCGGGTACCTGGGAGGCAGACAATTGAGCCATCGGGACAACGTGGAGCAAGGCTACGTTCACCAGCAGGAAGATGGCGATACAGGCAAGGACCCCGCCGATCGCGGAACGCGGCAGGTTTTGCGCGGGATTCTGATCTTCTTCCATGAAGTAGATTGCGGAGTACCAACCGTCGTAGGTGACAATCACGGCCTGCAATGCGATCACCAGGGCCAGCAGAATACTGCCCTGGGAATCTGCCAGGGTGCTCGCGGGCAGGGCACTCGGTTTCGGCGAGACGACGAAGCAAGCGACTACGAATGCGATCAGGGCAAGGGCCTTGATCAGGCTGGTCAACTCCTGCGCCCGACTGCCGGCGCGGAGGCCAAGCCAATTCAGCAGCGTCAGAAGAACGACACATGCAACGGCCACCAATTTGGTGTGCGGTCCGAGCGCCGGCAGGAGTCCGGCGGCGAATTCACCGAAGGCTACGGCCAGATAAGCAACGGCCACGGTTTCCATCATCCAATCGCAGCAGCCCACCAAGAAGCCGGCGTACTCGCCAAAGGCCTCGCGGGAGTAGACGTACCATCCGCCCTCGCGTGGCAGCAGGGTGGCAAGTTCGGTGACGCACAGAGTCGCGCAAAAAGCGTACACCCCGCCGAATACCCAAACCGCAAGAATCAACCAGGGGCTTCGCAGTTGGGCCGCAACCTCGCCCGGTGTGCGGAGGATGCCGGAACCGACTGTGCCTCCGATGCTGACAGCGATGCCAAAGCCTACGCCCACAATGCGGAGCAGGTGACCCTTGGAGTGCCGCAGCCGGGGCGTAGTTTGGGGGGCCATCCTCGCGCGGCATTATAACGTGCGGGGCAGATCGCAGCTAGTCCTTAGGGAAACAGGAATTGTGAATCGTAACTTGTTGAAAAACCACCATAGGAGCGCTCATGGAGTGACGTAATCAGACACTCAAATCGCCTCGCCCCGGGTCCATGGCTCGAAGCGAGAGTTCACCGCCAAATTGAGGGCAACTTTCAGCAGTGATACACTTCCGCACGGGTGGGGGACGAAGCGGATAAGCGGGCGCCGGATGCCGATGCCGGGACCATCGAGTCCGGCGCGGAAGCAACTTCCGGCCCTGATGTCACCCTCGATACCTTTGCCGCTGCCGCTCTCTCTGCGGCAGAACGCGCCCGCACCGAACTCAAATTTATCCGGCCTTACCGACTGATTCGCAAACTCGGCGAAGGCGGCATGGGTCAGGTCTGGCTGGCCGAGCAGACAGAATCCATCCAACGGCAGGTTGCACTCAAGCTGATCAAGGTTGGCCGCTACGACGACTCGGTGCTGCAACGTTTCTACTCCGAACGTCAGTCGCTGGCGATTATGGACCATCCCTCGATCGCCAAGGTATTCGACGCCGGAGCTACGCCGGACGGCCAGCCCTACTTCGTGATGGAGTATGTGCCGGGCCCGCCCATCACCGACTATTGCAATCGCAAGCAGCTTACGATTCGCGAACGCCTGGAATTGTTCGTCAAAGTTTGCGAGGGTGTGCAGCACGCCCATCAGAAGGCGGTTATGCACCGCGATCAAGCCGGCCAAGATCCTGGTAATCGAAGTAGATGGCAAACCGGTGCCGCGCATCATCGACTTCGGGCTCGCCAAAGCCGCCAATCCGCAACTTCACAGGGAAACTCTGTTTACCCAGGCCGGTAGTTGGGTGGGCACGCCGGGATACCTGAGCCCGGAGCAAGCCGACCCTGCCGTCGTCGATGTTGGCACTCGCACCGATGTGTACTCGCTCGGCGACTGTGCTTCAAGAGTTGCTGACCGGCTTTTTGCCGTTCGATGCCAAGGATTGGCGCCAGCAGCGCTTTGACGAATATTTGCGGCGATTGCGTGAGGAAGATCCGCCAAAACCGAGCACCAAGGTTCACGCGGAGAAGGAGTCATCGAAGGCGACCTCGGAAGCGCGTGGCGCTGAGCCCAAGCAGCTGGTCAGCCTGCTCCAAGGTGATCTGGATTGGATCACGATGAAGGCGCTGGAGAAAGAACGCGCCCGGCGTTACGGCACGCCGATGGAGCTGGCAGCCGACATCGGCCGGTATTTGAACCACGAGCCCATCCTGGCGCGGCCGGCGAGCACGGCGTATCGCTTGCGGAAATATGTGCGCCGACACCGGGTGAGCGCAGCCGTAGTGGCCGGGCTGGTGCTGCTGCTGGCAGGTTTTGCAGTGACGCAAGCCGTCGAGGTTCGCCGCATCACGCGAGAACGCGACCGTGCCAACCGCATCGCGGATTTCCTGAAGGGTATCTTCCAGGTGCCCAATCCCAGCGAAGCACGCGGCAATGCTGTCACGGCGCGCGAAATCCTCGACAGGGCCGCGCAACAGATCGGTACGAACCTGAGTAAGGACCCCGAACTTCAGGCACAGTTGATAGAAACGATGTCGCAGACGTATACGGGATTGGGGCCTATATAGACGAGCCCAAGATCTGACCGAGCAAGCACTGTCCGTGGAGCGGCGCGTGCTCGGCCCGGACAATCCGCAGACCCTGAGCACCTTGAACGAACTGGCGGAGATTTTGACGCCACAAGGCCGCTACGCGGAAGCCGACGCCATGTATGCCGAACTGATCGCGGCGCAGCGGCGAACGATTGGACCGGATCATCCGGCAACCCTGCTTTCGATGTCCCACGCGGCCGAGAACCTGGAGGAGGAAGGCCAGTACGCCCAGGCCGAAAAGCTGTGGTCGACACCCAGCGTCGGGTGCTCGGCCCGGAACATCCGCAGACTTTGCGGGCCATGATGATGCTTGCGGTGACCATGATGAAGGAAGGCCATTACACCGAAGCCGACAAGTTGCAAGATCTAGTGATCGAGACCAAGATGCGGGTGCTCGGTCCGACCCACGCCTCCACGCTGCAGAGCATGGAGATGGAGGCACTGGGTCTTAGCCGGGAGGGACGCTATTCGGAATCGGAAACAACGTTTCGCGATGTGATCGAGAGTGCCGAAAAAACCAATCAGCCGGCCACCGTTGCCGAGGCTTGGTACAACTCCGCCTGCGCCGAGGCCAAAAGGGGGCGCCGGGATGAAGCATTCGCCGATCTGAACCAGGCCATTAAGAACGGGCTGGTTTCGCCCGGAGAGATCTCAGCTGACCCCGAATTGAAATCCCTCCACGGTGACCCGCGATTCGATACCATCCTAGCGAAGGCGCGCGCCACCAGCAGCACCAAGTAACAGTAGGCAAGCCCTCCGCCGGGGTTAATGGACGTTATGGCGATTGGAACGCCAACGGATCCTTCGGATCCAGCCAACTTCCACACTTTCATTGACTTGCCCTATCTCCAGTCCTTAAGATTTCAGCCGAAGGATCGACCAGACCATCCGAAGGAACTCGTTCTCCATTGTGCCCGGCATGAGTGCGGCACAAGGGGTCTCAGGCGGACGTGGAACTTGGCTGCCGTCATGAAAACGATGGGGCACAGGGATGTGAAAACGGCAAGGCATGATCAGCATCCCCAGTTGGAGACTGTCCGCCCTGCGCTGGATTACGGCGCAGCCAGCGAAACTGCCTGAAATGCGGGCGTAGCGAAAAAAGGTTAGGACACCTTTTACGACACCCCCGAAAAACCACAACCTCGGCAAGTCATTGGCAACTCTGGTGATTGTGCTGGAGAAGAAAATCTTTCACGGATAATCGGCCGGCGCTCCGATCACCAAGGCCGGCGTCGCGTCATGAGGGCATGGGTCAATAGTCTCGCTGCCATAGGCAATCTGCTGTTGTTCCTGCTCGCGGCCGGAACCCTTGCCTGGTTCCTGTTTCACTTTTTCCTGCGACGCCTGATCCGAGCCCGAAGAATAGCCCACGCCCGCGAGCGGCGGCTGCTTCGCGAAGCCGCGGAGCGCGCCGGCAGCAACCGTGATCAGTAGAGACGCGCCCCCGGGCGCCAGCAAAGGATGGTTCAAGGAAGCGGCGATGATCAAGGAAACTTCGCGGCGGGACTTTCTCGGCCTCTCAACTTTGGGGGTGGTGGCTGCCTTGGCCTCTCCCCTGCGACCAATTTCATGGGTCGAGCCAGTCCTCGAGGCCCCAAAAACCGGCTCGGAGATTTCCATCTGGGTGACGTCCGATGAGGAGCGTTTTGCTGTTGCCCCCCGCTCTACCTGGCAGCCGGTTGCGGAGACCTCCGGAGGCGACGAGATCCGGCTCGACCCCAGCCTAACTTTTCAGGAGATCCTGGGCTTTGGCGGGTCCTTCACCGATGCTGCCTGTTCCACGTTCCATCAACTCGCTCCCGCTGCCCGCGAACACCTGCTCCACGAACTCTTTCATCCCTCGGAGATGGGGTTGAGCGTGGGCCGCATCTGCGTCGGAGCGAGCGACTATGCGACCAAGCTTTATAGCTTCGATGAGGGCGAACCGGATCCCGAGCTGAAACGATTTTCGATCAGCCACGACCGCGAATACATTCTTCCCGTGCTGCGCCAGGCGCGGCAGGCGAATCCTGACCTGTTCGTTTTTTCCTCTCCCTGGAGTCCACCCGGCTGGATGAAGTTCAACGGCAGCATGCTGGGTGGGTCGATGCGGAGGCATTACTTGCCGGTTTACGCGCAGTATTACCTCAAGTTTCTCCAAGCCTATGCCGCCGAAGGAGTGCCGGTCGCAGCCCTAACCCCGCAGAACGAAGTGGATACGGATCAGGATGGCAGAATGCCGGCTTGTATCTGGCCGCAGGAGTACGAAATAGAATTTGTCCGCGACCATCTCGGTCCGCTTCTGGCCGAGAACGGGATGCCGGTCAAGATCTGGATTCTCGACCATAACTATGACTTGTGGGGACGTGCCGTTGGCACCCTGGAAGACAAGAAGCTCCGCCAATACGCCAGTGGGGTTGCCTGGCACGGCTACCGTGGGAGTGCCGACATGATGAGCAAGGTGCATGAGCTTTATCCGGATGTAGAGATGCACTGGACCGAAGGGGGGCCGGACTACACCGATCCCTCGTATGGCACGGATTGGTGCAAGTGGGGCGGGACTTTCAGCGCGATCTTGCGCAACTGGTGTCGTTCGATCACCGCCTGGAACCTGGCCCTCGACCAGCATGGCCGGCCGAACATCGGACCGTTTCCCTGCGGCGGCGTTGTGACCGTCGACTCCGAGACGAAGGAGATCACCCGCAGCGGACAATATTGGGCCCTGGCTCACTACTCGCGTGTCATCCGTCGCGGGGCTCGCCGTTTCGACTCGCAAAGCGGTGCGGTGGATCTCGAGCACGTGGCTCTCGGAAATCCCGATGGCCAACAGGTTCTGGTGGTGACGAACCGGCCCGAGGCCAGGAGCCTTCGACTGAAGCTCGGCGAGATGACGGCTTCGGTTCGATTGAAGGCAAATTCCTTGACGACCTTGGCTTGGGGTGGCTAATCGCGTCCGATCGCTGGTCGAGTCCAACCAGCAAGCGAAGTCAAGGCCGGAAGCGGCGGGCGCGGCCTTCGTGGATCGTGGATCCGGGAGTCACTCGAGATCTCTCCAGCTCGGCCCGGTTCCGATTTCGACCACCAGCGGCACCTCGAGCGGATGCACCTTCTCCATCTGCTCGCGAACCAGGCTCTTCATTTCCTCGATCTCGGAATCGGGAACCTCAAACACCAGCTCGTCATGGACCTGGAGGGTCATTTGTGACCGGAGGCCACGTTGCCGGATGGCGGCATCGATGCGAATCATGGCCAGTTTGATCAGATCGGCGGCTGTCCCTTGCAACGGGGTGTTGACCGCGGTGCGTTCGGCAAAACCACGCAGGTTCGCATTCTTGCTCCCGATGTCGGGAATGGGGCGCACCCGTCCAAACAGCGTTCTCACCTTCTGCTCGCGACGAGCCTCCTCGAGAGTCCGATCGATGAACTTCCGCACGCCGCGGTACTTCTCGAAATAAGCATCGATGAAGCTCTTGGCTTCTCCGGTCTCGATGCCCAGACTCTGGGACAGCCCAAAGGGCGAGAGCCCATACACAATGCCGAAGTTCACAACCTTGGCTCGCCGCCGGTGTTCGGGGGTCACCATCAGCGGAGGAACCGCAAAAATCTGCGAGGCCGTCAAGGTGTGAATGTCTTCCCCCCGGGCATAGGCTTCGACCAGCAAAGGATCGTGGGAGAAATGCGCCAGCAGCCGCAGTTCAATCTGCGAATAATCCGCCGCGAGTAAGCGATGACCGGGCTCGGCGGTGAACGCCGCCCGAATCTCGCGACCGAGTTCGGTGCGAATGGGAATGTTCTGCAGATTGGGATTGGCGGAGGACAATCGGCCGGTGGCGGTGCCGGTCTGGCTAAAGGTGGTGTGCAGCCGCCCGGTTGAGGAATTCAGCAGGGCCGGCAACGCATCCACATAGGTGGATTTCAGCTTGGTGAGCTGGCGGTACTAGAGCACCAGCCGCGGCGCCTCGTGCGTCGCCGCCAACCCCTCGAGCACATCTACGGCCGTCGAAATGGTCTTACCCTTACCGTATTTCACCGGCTTCGGCAGATTCAGGCGGTTGAACAGAACATCTCCCAGCTGCTTGGGGGAGCTGATATTGAATTCCTGTCCACAGCAGGCATAGACCTCTCCGGCTTTCTTGTCGATGGCTTCTT
>DASPTQ010000082.1:0-16736 GCA_035623335.1 Terriglobales bacterium | reverse complement strand
GAGCGAAACACTACCTTCGGATTGTGCTTCTGCAATACCTTGGTGATCGCCGCCGTCAACGTCGTCTTCCCGTGATCGATATGCCCGATCGTCCCCACGTTCACGTGCGGCTTGTTGCGTTCAAATTTCTCTTTCGCCATTCGCACCCACCTCTTTGCTGTCGGTGAGGAAAACCCCAACTTCACGGCCGGGAGCTACCTCGGCCGAATCCTCAGTAATACTGGTACAGCTTGTGAAACCGCGCTCGCAGTTCCGGGTGGACCTCTTCCACGCGGAAAAGATAGAATTCACGAATCTGGGCCTGATCCGAGACCGAGAGCGACTCATACAGGCTCTGGGGCCTCGCTCCCGATTCGCCGTCATCGAGAATGCCCTTGGCGAGCACCGCGTCCCAGTCCCGCACTCGCAGTTTCTGCCTGGCCATCCGCCTGAGAAGCTTCTCCACCTTCTCCGCTCGGAAGGCGCACCCGATGGCATTCTTCAATTCTGCGAATTCTTTCTCGTTTTCAACCTTGAGCACCGCTTGCTCGAAGCTCGCCACGTAGAAAATCCTGCCTTCGAATCTGGAGCCGATGACCAGGATTGAACTGGTGACCTCTCCCTTACCAAGGGAGTGCTCTACCAACTGAGCTACATCGGCCGAACGTCCTGCCCAGAAGTCTGGAGCGGGAGACGGGAATCGAACCCGCGACCAACAGCTTGGAAGGCTGTGACTCTACCACTGAGTTACTCCCGCCTCACCCACCGCGTAGGGACACTCCGCTCGCTTCGGATTTCCCTCACCGGCTCAGGTCTCGCACCCGCCCGTCAACACGCTTCCGTTTCCTCGAGGATCGATCCCGCCCAAGCGGAACGGCTCCCGCCTCTAGTCCGAGTGCATGAAATCTTTTCGGTGCACCCAGGTCTTGAGCGCAAACATGGCCAAGATTAACAGCACTACGAACCGAATTCGCCGGTCGCCCAGCGTCGTCCACGACAAGACTCCTAACACTAAGTAGGCGACCAGTGCGAACAATAAACGATTCACTCGAATCACTGGTGCACAGGGGAGGATTCGAACCTCCGTACCTCGCAAGGAGGAGCAGATTTACAGTCTGCCGGCTTTAACCACTCACCCACCTGTGCAAATCGCCGGCTGCTTGCAGTCCGGCTTATATGCCAGGCCTTGCCTGCGCCTGGAAGATAGTGCTCGGCGGATAACCTCAATAGGGCATATGCGCACGAACTCCTCTTCGCACGCATACACACACACTACATTTCGCAAAAGCTTCCTTATGGAGTGCCGATGGAAAAACCCGATGTCGCGCCGCCGCCATCCCTATGTTCCGGAATCCTGGAGCTGGCGAAGGGATTTGAACCCCTGACCCTCTGATTACAAATCAGATGCTCTACCAGCTGAGCTACGCCAGCAGCTTGGGAAACATGCCTTCAAGGCATGCTATCCCCACATCCGTTCGCTGTCGGGTACATTTTCAAAATATCATAACGGCAACCCACGTGCAACCAGAGCCCAAGGCTTACCCACCCAACCGGCCGCGAAGAACCTAGTGCGTCCTGCCTCTCCGCTCGGAGACGGCTTGAACTAGGAGCCGGGTGCTATGATTGGCTTTCCTTGGCCCTCCCGGACCAGGTTCCACCCGTACCTGGATCCCCGAGCGGCCGCGCTCCATGCGAATACGACGCAGCCTCCCAGTCATCGTGGGCGTTCTCGTGTTAGCGGCGGGCGTCGCCCTGGTCGTCGTGCTGCGCAAGCACGCTCCCCCCGAACCCGCCCGTCTCCTTCCCGGTGCCGATGGTTTTGTCTACATCAATTTTCAATGGATGCGTCGGGCCGACGTCATCGGCCGGCTCCCGCCGGTTCCGCACGAGGCCGACTACGATGATTTCATCCAGGCCACGGGATTTCAGTTCGAGCGCGACCTCGAACAGGCGGCCATCGCCATCCATTATTCGGGCCCGGCGATGGAGAAAGCGGAGCCTCGCTTCTCGGAGATTTTTGTAGGCAAGATTCACGGCGACCGCTTAAGGGATTATCTGCGCAAAGTCTCCCGTTCGGTCGAAAACTATCGCTCGGCGGACATTTACGCCATTCCCTTGGAAGGACGCACGGTACGGGTAGCCATTCTCACCGTGGATAGCGTTGCGGCCTCCAATGTTGATGATCCGCAGGTCATCCGTGGCATGATCGACCGTTCGAGAAAACTGGCCTCCCCCTTCGCTGGTCCAGCGCTGTTGCGCCGCTACTACCGGCACGTGCCGCTGGCCAGCCTTGCCTGGGCGATTTTTCGAGTCGACCCGTCGATGAGTGTCTTCCCCAACGGTCCCGACACCTGGGCCAAGGTTTTGTCCCAACCCGCCGTGGTGCTGGCATCGATACGCTACCTGGGAACGCTTCATCTCCGGGCGGTCGCCTTTACCGGAAGCGACAACCAGGCTAATGCCCTGGTCGATCGAGTGAGCACGTTCCTCCGGCTCATGCATGCGGCAGAGATTTCGCTCGGAGCCAAGGTTCCCGATCCCGATATCCGGGCCTTGTTTGACAGCCTGGAAATCGAGCAACAGAGGGATCGCGCCGTGCTCAACGCAAGAGTCCCTGTGGGGTTGATTCGAAAACTGTTGGCCGAAGCCCCCGTCGAGGTCACGCCCCCGCCCAAGCCGCCGCCCTCGGGTCCTCCGCCCGTGGGGAAAGAAGATGGACAGGGAAAATGAGGCCCGGCCAGGATCTCCCCGGGACCGATTCTAGCCAATATGCCTAACCTTCTGAGGATTCCACCGTCGAATCGTGAAGAATCCTATCTCTAGGAGAGCCGGGAGCAAGTCTCGATTTCTCTCCCCCGAATCCGCGAGAAGGTAAAATAATGCTCAATGGCTAGTCTTCCTCTTCCCATTGCGGCCTTCCTCGCCGGCCTGGCGTCGTTCCTCTCGCCTTGCGTCCTGCCTCTCGTACCCGGTTATGTGTCGCTGATTTCGGGAGTTGGAGTCGGAGAGCTGAAGCTTGAGAACTCGCACCTGTTGCGCAAAATGATGGTGAACTCCATCAGCTTCATTGTGGGCTTCAGCGTTGTGTTTATCACTCTCGGAGCGCTCTCGACCGAGATTGGGCAGCTTGTGGCACGCTACAAGTCAACCCTGGCGCAGCTTGGGGGAGTCGTCATCATTCTGTTTGGCCTGCACCTGAGCGGTGTGCTGCGGATTCCGATCCTCTATCGCGACCAACGCCTGCACCAGATCCACGGTGGAAGCACCCCGGGAGGAGCCTTTCTGATTGGCTTCGCGTTTGCCTTTGGCTGGACTCCCTGCGTCGGCCCCATTCTGGCGGTAATCCTCGGGTTCGCAGCCGCCCAGGATTCGCTCGCGAAGGGCATTGCCCTTCTCGGGGTCTATTCCCTGGGACTGGCCGTGCCATTTCTCTTGACCTCCTTCGGCATCGAACGCTTCTTGCGCTTTTACGGCCGCTTCCGTTCGTATATGCATGCCCTCGAAGTGGGCAGCGGGGCGCTCCTGATTGTTCTCGGCGCCTTGCTGGTATTTCGACGCTTTACCTTAATTTCGAATTATTTGTCGTTTCTTAACCGCTTTGCTTTGTGAGGAGAGATTTCCGTGAAACGTGATCCCTTGGTAATCGTCGCCGTGGCAGCGACGATTGCTGTGATGTTGTGGGTCGGCCTCAGAAGCGCCCGGCACCGGCAAAACCCATCGGCCGCTGAAATGGAGGGAGGCCCGGCGCCGGATTTCACTCTCCAGTCGCTCGAGGGCACGACCGTTCGTCTCTCCGATTACCGCGGCAAAGCCGTCCTGCTGAATTTTTGGGCGACCTGGTGCCCGCCTTGCAAGATCGAAATGCCCTGGTTTGTCGAGTTGCAAAAGCAATATGGTCCCGCCGGACTGCAAATCCTCGGGGTTGCGATGGACGATGGCAGCCCTAAAGAGATTGCCGCGTTCGCCAAGGAGATGGGAGTAAACTACCCCGTGCTGATTGGGAAGGAGGCGGTCGGCGACGCTTACGGGGGAATCCCCTACTTGCCGGTAAGTTTTTTTATCGATCGTAATGGCAAAGTGGTCGACAAGGTCCTCGGCCTCAAGGGACGAGGAGACATCGAAGGCGACGTAAAGAAGATCCTTGCGTCCGCCCCTGCCGTTCAGGCGCAAAAGTGAAGCCGACCCTCTTCCAAGCTGGAGGCTGCTTCTCGAGAGGGCGTGCGGGAGTTCCACCGAAACAGAAAGGCGGGCTGGAAAACGTTGTGAAGCGCGCGATGGCCACCCTCGGGCTGGTGGTTGCCTTGGGATTGCTGCTGCTGGCGCAGGATCAATTCGCCAAGAAGACCCCTTCGGTCACGCTCTTGCCTTTTTCCACCCCCAACCTGACCCGCGGCAAGGCGAACGTCATTACCTTCAGCTTTCGCGTGGAGTCCGGCTTTCACATCAACTCCAATCAGCCATCCGCCGATTATCTGATTCCTACCACGCTCAGAATCGACCCGCCGACAGACCTCATGGTGGGAAAAATTACCTATCCCCGTGGCGAAGACATGACCTTCACCTTCGCCCCTACCGAGAAAGTCAACGTCTATACCGGGGAGTTTCGCGTGTCGGTCAGCGTCAGGCCCTTGGCCAGCGTGCTTTACGGCCAGTATGAATTTCACGGAAATCTTAGATACCAGGCTTGCGACAACGCTGCCTGTTACCCGCCCAAGAACCTTCCCGTGCGCTTTGCCGTAAAGGTGGTGAAGCCGCCGCCCCCGCCCAAGAAGAATCCTGCCCAGAGCCCGCACGCAACTGGCTCATAGCCAAGCGCGGGGGACACCTCGGTTCGTCCTTCGAACCTGCGAGTCCAGGCCCGACACTGGCAGCCATCCGAACCCTGGCTTGCGCGGGCGAAAGCCGCTACTTACTGCCACTCTGGCGCGATTGTCCCTTCTTCTCGATCTTGGCCCAGGTATCTTTCAAGGCCACGGTGCGGTTGAGTACCGGCTTTCCCGGGGTCGAGTCTGAATCCACCGAGAAATATCCCAGGCGCTCAAACTGATACCGGCTGCCCGCCGGGGCGCGGGCCAGGGAAGGTTCTGCCTTGCAGCCGGTGAGTATTTGCAGGGAATTCGCATTCAGATTCTTGGTGAAGTCCTGGCCTTCCTCGGTCAGGTTGGGGTCTTTCTGGGTGAAAAGGGGCTCGTAGAGTCGCGTCTCGCAGTCGACCGCGTGCGCGGCTGAAACCCAGTGGATCGTGGATTTCACCTTGCGTCCGTCGGGGGTATTGCCGCCCCGGGTCGCGGGATCGTAGTTGCAATGCACTTCCGAGATCTCGCCTTTCTCGTTCCGCACCACCCGGGTGGCGGAAATGCAGTAACCATAGCGCAAGCGCACTTCGCGGCCCGGAGCCAGGCGGTAGTACTGGGGAGCCGGATCTTCGCGGAAATCATCCTCTTCGATGTAAAGGATGCGGGAGAAAGGGACCTTGCGCGTACCGCTGGCAGGGTCTTCCGGGTTGTTCACCGCGTTCATTTCTTCCACCTGGTCTTCGGGATAGTTGTCGAGGACAACCCTCAGGGGTCTGAGCACCACCATCCGACGGGGGGCGTGCTGGTTCAGATCCTGCCGGACAAAGTGTTCGAGCATCTCGAGTTCGATCATGCCGCTGGTTCTAGAAACCCCGATCGCACGGCAAAAATTGCGAATCGCCTCGGGGGTGTAGCCCCGGCGACGAATGCCGCTGAGCGTAGGCATGCGGGGATCGTCCCAGCTCCGAACGTGGCCTTGCTCGACCAGTTGTAGCAGCTTGCGCTTGCTCAAAATTGTGTAGGTCAGATTGAGGCGGTCGAACTCAATCTGCTTCGACGGGAAGATACCCAGCTGCTCAATGAACCAGTTGTAGAGCGCACGATGACCTTCGAATTCGAGCGTGCACATGGAATGGGTAACCCGCTCGATCGAATCCGACTGGCCGTGGGCGAAGTCGTACATGGGATAAATACACCACTTGTTGCCCGTGCGGTGGTGTTCGGCATGCAGGATCCGGTACATGACCGGATCGCGCAGGTTTAGGTTGGGCGAGCTCATGTCGATCTTGGCCCGGAGGACCCGGGAGCCATCCGGAAACTCGCCGGCCTTCATGCGCTCGAATAGATCCAGGTTCTCCTCGACCGAGCGGTTGCGATACGGACTCTCCTTCCCCGGTTCGGTCAGCGTACCGCGATACTCCCGGATTTGGTCGGCGGAGAGATCGTCGACATATGCCTTTCCCGCCCGGATCAGCTGGACTGCCCATTCATAAAGTTGCTCAAAGTAGTCCGAGGCATAAAACAGGCCGTCCCAGTGGAAACCCAGCCACTTCACATCCTCGAGGATGGAATCGACGTACTCGGTCTCCTCTTTCGAGGGATTGGTGTCGTCGAAGCGCAAGTTGGTGTGGCCGCCGAACTCGTCGGCCAGGCCAAAATCCAGACAGATAGCCTTGGCATGACCGATGTGCAGATAGCCGTTGGGTTCGGGAGGGAATCGCGTCTGCACTCGGCCCCCAAACCTGCCCGTCCTCATATCTTCGAGGATGATGTCGCGGATGAAGTTGGGGGAGCGAGGTTCGGCCGGCGAGACCTCGGGCTCCATACTTTGGCGAGTCGGGTTCGAAGCGGTCATGAACTGCTGCCAATTTATGCTAGCACGACTAAAGATTCGAAATTTCCGCCCCAGCCCGACGGGCACGAACTCGAGCGAGGCGAATGTCTGACTCGTGCCGCTTGGTTGCCTTTCATCCAATCTTCTGTAACCTCGTACTTGTTACCCCGGGAGAAGGGGAATTCGACTCCTACCTGGGAGACTATTGTCTTTGTCCGGTGCGGTATGAAACCATTGAGATGGGCCAAGAGCAGCCGACGAGTGGTCGCCAGGTGATCGCCGACCTTTCCGTTCCATGGGGATTCAACAGAATAGTGTCGCCATCAGCATGATCGTTCCAGGAGTCGTTGTCCTGCTCCTGTTCTTCCTGTTTACCTACCTGTACGAACAGAGCCGCCAGCAATATTTTCGCGCCTGGCAGTTGGCTTGGGCGTTTTACACCCTGCAATATTGTTTCGCGGCCTGGGGAACCTTCCGCCCGCAACCCTGGCTCGCATTCGTCGGTTCGTTGCTGCTGGTGGCGATGACGCTCTGTATTTTCATCTCTACCCGCCTGATGCGGGCGAAGTTTACCCCGCGTTGGCCCGACGCGGTCTTCGCTGTGCTCGGTATCGCCCTCGCGGGATCGAATCTGTGGGAGGTCATCGCCCACGGCGCATCTCGCTCCGACGTTTCCGCTACCCCGAATCTTCCCCTCAATGTCGGCATCGGGGTCGTGCTCCTCTATTGTTCCTTCTACTTTTATCGTCACGCCCACCGAAAGAATTCTGTGGCCTTCAAGCTTCTCGCCATCTCGCTGGCGCTGTGGGCGGTGTTGATCGTGCGCAACCCGTTCATCCCTCTGCTCGGCCCTCCGGGGTTGTTCCTGGGAGCGATTCCGCAGATGTTGCTGGGCGCGGCCATGCTGATGGTGCTCTTTGAAAACGAGCGCAACGCGGTGCAGGAGAACGCGCTCGCCTTCTCCACCCTCGGGGTTGACCCCATGCGGCTCCTTTCCGCGGAAGAGCTTGTTCCCAGCTTGGAGAGCATGCTGGACCGCTTGGTCGCGCCTCTGCCGACCGGAAGGGCGGTGATTTACATCTCCGAGCGTTGGCGCGCCATCCTGCCTTCGGTCGAGCGCGGCTTCTCTCCCGGACTGATCAGCAGGATGGAGAAGAGCGGCGCCGGGGAATATATAGCTGAACTGGCCTACCGCCGAGGTGGATTTGTAACTTTCCGCAACGTCACGGAAATTTCTGAACCTTTGCCGGTGTTCCCGGGAGCACGTTTCGAGCAATTCCGACAGCTGATGACGCAGGAAGGGATCCGGCACGTGACCGCCGTCAGCCTGCAAACTCGCGAACACAGTTTCGGAGTGATTTTCTTCCCCTATGCGGCCCCCAGCGTCTTCGGTTTGTCGAACCTGCGCCTGCTGATCGGACTGGCGCTGCAGATCGGCTTGACGCTCGAAAATTACGTGGTCATGCACGACGCCCAGCGACGCACCAAGGAGTATGAACTGCTGACGCAGATCGGCCAGGCCGTCAGCTCACGACTGGACCAGGACGAAATTCTGAGGACCGTGCACCAGGAACTGGGTCAGATCTTCGACACCACGGATTTCTACGTGGCCTTTCAAGAGGGAGACGAGATTCGTTTTGAACTGGAAGTGGTCGGCGGACAGACCCGTCCTAAGCGCTCGCGAAAAACCACCAATGGTCTCACCGAGTACATTTTGCGCACTGGCCAGCCGCTGCTGATCCGTGCTGATATCGAGAAGGCGCGGGAACGTCTGGGTGCGGTCGTGGTTGCTGCCCGGCCGGCCAAATGCTTCTGCGGTGCTCCCATTCTGCTGGCGGGCAAACCGGCGGGGGTGATGGCCGCGCTCAGCACGGAACGCGAGTACGTCTTCGAACAGCGCGACATGGAGGTGCTGCAGACCGCGGCCGGTCAGGTCTCGGTGGCGGTCGAAAACGCGCGGCTGTTTGCCGAAGAACAGCGGCGGGCGCATCATTTTTCCTTCCTCAACAGCATCTCAAAAACGGCAATTTCCAGCGAAGACGCCGAGCAAATGCTGACGGAAATCGTCAGTCACATCCAGAAAAACTTCCAATTCGATCATATCGGCATTGGAATCTTCGATTACGCGCGCAAGGAAATGGAGATCAAGGCCGAGGCTGGCACCACGGCAAAAGCGCTTGGCCGGCGGATTCCTTTGGGGGTGGGCATTCTCGGGCGGGTGGCGCGAACCGGCGAGAGCGCGCTCGTGGCCACCACCGGCGAAGCTCATTTGCAGGGAGTGCTCCCGGAATCGCGCTCGGTATTGTGTATTCCCATCACCTATGGGGATACTCTGCTCGGGGTCTTGAACGTGGAAAGCCGCGAGGAAGATGCGTTCTCGCCCGAAGACGTGTTGATTATGAAGACCCTGGCGGACTTGTTGGCCACGGCCTTGCACAATTCCTTCGTCTTCCAGAAATTCCAGCAACAGGCCATCACCGACGGCTTGACCGGCAACAAGACCCGCCGGTTTTTCTTTGAGGCGCTGACCTCGGAGTGGAGGCGGGCGTCCCGTTCCGGCCGCCCCTTCTCGGTGGTGCTGATGGATCTCGACAAATTCAAGGACGTAAACGATACCTTGGGACATCTGGAGGGCGATCTGGTGCTCGCCCGGGTGGGACGCCTGTTAGAACAGAAATGCCGGCAATCGAACGTGGTGGCCCGCTACGGGGGCGACGAATTCATTATCTTGATGCCCGAGACCGGGGTGGAACAGTCCCAGATACTGGCCGAACGCCTGCGTCTGTGGCTGGTAACCGATCCCATGCTGCAGGAGCACCACATCACCGGCAGCTTTGGGGTAGCCAGCTTCCCGGTGCATGGTGTCTCGGTCGAGGACATCATCCGCGTCGCGGACTCGGGCATGTATATGTCGAAGCGGGCGGGCGGGGATCGGGTATCGACCGCCGATGAATTTGGGGTGGATGAACACGGCGCGGTGCAGCGCCAACAAGTCTCCGCCTATATCGAGGGCTTTCTGCAACGGGAGCATACCGGTCCGGAGCACCTCGAGGAGTTGCTGACCACCCTGCGCAAGCTTTCCCGGAGTGAGGCAGACGAGACCAGCGACAACGCTCAGGTGCTGCGCGAAGCGATCGAGGCTCTGAACCACGCGGCGGAAATGCGCGAGGTGAATGGTGCGGGTCACGGAGACCTGGTTTCGCGATATAGCCAGCTGATGGCTCGTGCTCTCGGGTTGGAGCCCGAGGAAGTAGAGGATCTGGCGTATGCCGCGCGAGTGCACGATGTGGGAAAGGTTTTCGTGCCCGATACCATCCTCAACAAGAACGGCCCACTCACCGAGGATGAGTTCTACCTGATGAAGTACCATGCCCACATGGGAGCAGAGATTCTCTCCACCATTCCCGGCGGTGAGGTACTGAAAAAGGCAGTGGAACACCACCACGAAGCTTTCGACGGCAGCGGCTATCCCCAGGGACTTCGAGGAGAACAGATTCCACTCTGGGCGCGCATCCTGGCGGTGGCCGATGCGTATGTGAACATGACCGGCGATCACCCCTTCGCACCCGCCAGGACCGCGGAACAGGCCCTGGCAGAACTGGAAAGGGGTAGCGGCACTCGCTACGACGGAATGCTGGTGCGCCTCCTATCTCGGCAGATGAAGAGCGAAAACCTTCCCCAACTCTAGGATCCTGACCTTCTAGGCACTATGCCCGGCACGGGTCGGGAGATGGAAACGGGGAGCTCGCCGTCCGCGCGGACTCTTGAATCTCGAAATCAGAAGCTGGAAACTATCTGCCTATGCCCATCCAGCTCTCGCTCCATGACAAAGTAGCTCTCATCACCGGCGGATCGCGCGGGATTGGTCGAGCCAGCGTGCGGATGTTCGTCGCGGCCGGCGCCAAGGTGCTGTTCAACTACCAGCAAGCCCGCGAGCAATCCGAGCAGCTGATCAGCGAACTCGGGCCCCAACAATGCGCCGCCGTCCCTTATGATCTCTCCGATGCCGAGTCCGCCGGCGGGTTGGTCGAAGCCACGGTTGAGAAATTCGGACGGCTGGACATTCTGGTAGCCAACCACGGAGTTTGGTCGGCCACCGATATGACCATCGATCAGATGCCGCC
Source organism: Terriglobales bacterium (assembly GCA_035623335.1). Lineage (GTDB taxonomy): Bacteria > Acidobacteriota > Terriglobia > Terriglobales > Acidobacteriaceae > JAFAGX01. The sequence goes on along the minus strand of DASPTQ010000082.1, from coordinate 6,003 downwards.
GGCGCAATGGAGGCGCACTCTGGCGATCAACCTGGATGCGGTTTTCTCTCTGACCAAGCATGCCGTGGCACAGATGAAAAAACAGGGGAAGTCGCGAGGGGTGGCCGGTCACATCGTGCTCGTGAGTTCAACCGCCGGGCAACGCGGCGAAGCCTTTCATTGCGATTATGCGGCCAGCAAAGGCGCACTGATCAGCATGGTCAAAGGGCTTTCGACTGAACTCGCCGCCGATGGCATCTACGTAAACTGTGTCGCGCCGGGATGGGTGGATACCGATATGTCCGCTCCCGTGCTCAACGATCGGAATGCCAGCCCGGACATTCTGTCCCGCATTCCCCTCGGGCGGGTAGCCAACCCGGAAGAAATTGCCGGGCCGATTCTATTTTTGTGCACACCCTATGCCAGCTTCATTCTCGGTGAGATATTCAACGTGAACGGCGGCGCTGTCCTGGTGGGCTGACAATTCCGGCCGCGAGACGGGAAATCTGTCTTGCAAGGTGAAGGGGCGGTGGTTGTCGCCCAGCTTCCCAGTTTTGGAAAGAAATCTCTCGCCATGTAACAATTCAGAACAGGGGGAGACCTTGGCCCTCTGTCAGGGTTGTCGGACTCCACGTATGAGATACCTCATCGCCATCCTACTTCTTGCCGCTTTGGCCAGCGCACCATCCGCAAGCTCCGCTCAATCGATTCCGGTCGACCAGGAAAATGCCAATCGGGCCAAAGCTGTGATTGAGCAGATGATTCAAACACTGGGCGGTGAAGCCTACCTGAGCATTCAAGATATGACTCAGGAAGGTCGAACCTACGGCTTTCATCACGGTCAGCCCGAGGGTGCCGGTGTTGTCTTCTGGCGCTTCTACAAGTATCCAGATCGAGACCGGATCGAGCTAACCAAGCAGAGAGATGTGATTTACATCTATCGCGGCGATCAAGGCTTCGAGACCACCTTCAAAGGAACTCGCGCCGATGATCCGAAGACCGTCAGCGATTACGTGCGGCGCCGCCAGTACGCTTTGGATTGGGTCTTACGCGAGTGGCTGCATGAGCCAGGAATCGCTTTGTTTTACGAGGGCTCAGCCGTGGCTGCCCAGAAAGATACCGTGCAGGTCACCATTATTAACTCCCGCAACCAGGCCGTGACCTTGAATGTCGATGTAAACACTCATCTGCCAGTCAAGAAGTCCTTTTCCTGGCGAGATCCTACCGACAAGCAACGCAACATCGAGGAAGAGATTTACGACGCCTATCGCCCGGTTCAAGGGATTATGACACCGTTCAGCGTCACTCGGTTCTACAACGGCGATATGTCGAATCAGCGATTCCTGAACGCCGTCGCCTACAACAAAGGCCTGAGCGACACGCTTTTCGAAGCCAAGATCAGCTACAGCCCACCAACCGGAAGGTGAAGAAGGCTAAATTGGTGCTCGCCATCGGTCCGTGCGTTCGAGCGGAAGGAAGCTGCTCTTTCCCGGACGTCTCCCTGGAATGTAGCCTATCGGTGGTTGGCCATTTGACAACCGTCGCCAGCGGCTTCATCTTCAATTGCCTCATCCTTCGCAGACCAGGCTCCTGAGCTATCGTCTTGCTTGCCCAGTCTTAAGATGAGGCGATGTCTAATCGGAGATAGACTCGATGAGTGTCACACAGCAAGAAAAGGCAGCTCGCTTTCGCGCCCTCCATGACCGCCCGGGTGCCTTTGTAATTCCGAATCCATGGGACGTAGGCTCTGCCCGCCTTCTCGCAGGTCTTGGATTTCCTGCCCTGGCCACCTCCAGCGCAGCCTCGGCGTCGGTTCTCGGTCGAAGAGACGGCAGCCTGACGCGAGAAGAGGCTCTGGCGCATGCGCGCTCGATTGTCCAGGCGACGGACCTGCCCGTCTCTGCGGATCTGGAGAAGGGGTTCGGTGACTCTCCGGAGACCGTGGCGGAGACGATTCGGCTGGCGGCCGAGGTAGGACTCGTGGGATGTACGATTGAGGATGCGACGCGTAACCCGGCGAGTCCCCTTTACGCCCTTCCCTTGGCTACCGAACGGATTGCCGCGGCCGCCCAGGCCTCACGCGCACTCCCGTTTCCCTTTATTCTGACGGCGCGGGCACACAATTTCCTCTATGGCGCATCGAGCCTGGACGAGACCATCGCGCGTCTTCAAGCCTTCGAAAAGGCCGGCGCCGATGTTCTTTTTGCCCCCGGACTGCCTGACCTTGCGGCGGTTGCTGCCGTTTGCAGAGCCGTGTCGAAACCGGTCAATTTCATGGTGGGAATCAAGGGAAAATCCTTTTCCGTGGCTGAACTTGCCACGGCCGGGGTGAGGCGCATCAGCCTTGCAACCTCACTGTATCGCGCGGCCATGACCGGCTTGCTCGAAGCAGCCGGCGAGGTGAAGAAGACCGGCCAGTTCCGGTTCCTCGACCGAGCGGCGACCACGGCGGAACTGAACCAGCTCATGCAGATTTGATCCGCCCTGCAAGCTTCTAGAAGAGTAGCGCGGCCCTTCCGCGACGGAGCGCTCTGTCATAATGCAGGGAACCGAACGAACGGCTGGACGGTCCTACTTGCGACCGATTCTTTCAGCCAGCGTCGTGGGAAGTGAGTAGGATGATCTGGCCGTTCCGAGTCATGGGTGCTCTCGTCAGCCGCTGCCCCTCAACCAATGGTTGAAGACCGAAGTGGAGATGGAAAATGGAGATAGAATGAACGACGTTCCTGTCGGCCGCCCGCTTCCATCGCCCACTTGGTGGAGAGTGCTTCGCGCGATTGCAATCACCCTCGTGTGGCTGATTCTCGCGCTGCTTACGTTGTGGGCAGTGGCCGCTCTTTATGTAGATTTTCGCATCCCGGCCTTGCGCATTCCGGTTACCGTGATCTACGTCGCGGGAATTCTCACCATCTTGGTCAAGCTCAAAGGGTCCCGCTGGGCTGCAGCCGTGTGCCTGGCGGGCTTTTGTGGAGTGCTTGCCTGGTGGCTCACCCTAAAACCCTCGAACGAAGGCAATTGGCAACCCGACACGGATCGAACCGCCTGGGTCGAAATGGACGGAGATCGAGTCACCATTCACAATTTGCGCAACTGCGACTATCGCACCGAAACCGACTACACCAACTGCTGGGGTGACCAGACCTTCGATCTTTCCCAGATCCGGGTCGCCGACTTCTTCCTCACGAACTGGGGAATACCCTTCGCCAGCCACCCGATTGTCAGTTTTCAATTTGGAGACAACGAGCACGTCGCGTTCTCCATCGAGGTACGCTATAAAGTTGGTCAGGCGTACTCGACCGTTCTTGGATTATTTCGCCAGTACGAGTTGATTTTTATTACCGCCGATGAGCGCGATGTGATTCGATTGCGCACCAACTATCGTAAAGATGAAGAAGTGTACATGTACCGCATTCAGGCACAACCGGAACTAGTGCGGGCCCTGTTCCTCACCTATGTCGCGTACCTGAATAATTTGAAAGATCATCCCGAGTGGTATAACCAACTGACAAAAAATTGCACGACGACGCTCGACCGACAACTTGCTGCGGCCGCGAACAACCAGAATCCTTGGAACTACCAACTCATACTGAACGGTACCTTGGATAGGTTGCTATACGACCGGGGACGATTGGTCACCGGTGGACTTCCATTTCCTGAACTGAAGCAGCGTGAGCATATCAACGCCGCAGCCCGAGCGGCCGACCGGTCTCCGGACTTCTCCGCGCTGATTCGTGCGGGGCGGGTCGGATTCTGAGCGGCAGCGTAATCGCATCCAGTACCAGACCAACCCCGACTATCGCAACTCCTCCCCGGCAACGGTCACCTGTTGCGCCTTCTTAGATGCGTTGAGGTCATTGCTGGTCAACTTCACGGCCTCTTGCAACAGCTTCGAGGATGCGGCGCCGAGAGTTGTCACCGGGTTGAAATTGATCATTAGCGCGCAGGTGCCAGAAGCTAGGAGCGACGTGCTCGAGGTGCACTGGTGGTCGCCAGAAGCCATCGGGAAGTCGGTTGGATAGGTCAAAACGGAAAACCTCAGCGAAGCGTTGCCTATGTTTTCGATCACAACCGTCTTCGGACTGTCCTGGCTGGTTGAGTTGATCTTCGTGGGGGCGAACTCGAACGCTGGCGCATCGGCGCGATCGATTCTCGTCACTAGTTCATTGAACGTATCGGCCACATAGAGGTTGCCGAAGCCGTCCAGGGTTACGCCGTTGGGGACATCCAAGCCGGTGCTCACCGTGCTCTGGATGCCGCTCGGTGTTACCTCATACACCGCATCGCTGGCAGAATCGGTGATATAAACGTCGCCGGCCGCATCTACCGCGACGGCAGCAGGACTGATCAGCCCGCTCCCCATCATCGTCTGGGTGCCGCCGGGAGTTATCTTGAACACCGTCGCATCGAAGGTATCGGCCACGTACACATTGCCGGTCGCATCCACGGCCACACCGGCCGGGGTGTTGTAGCCGCTGCCCAGCATTGTCTGCTTGCCGGCCGGCGTTATCTCAAACACCGTTGGGACAAAGGGATCACTGACGAACACGTCGCCGGCTCCGTCCAGGGCCACGCCCACGGGGTAGGAGAATCCGCTTCCCACCGTAGTCTGTACCCCGCCCGGGGTCACCTTGAATACCGCGTCCGCTTGACTATCGGTGATATACCATTGCCCGCCCCATCCACGGCAACCCCTTCGGGCACCTCAAGTCCGCTACCCACCGTGGTCTGAATTCCACCCGGCGTTATCTTGAACACCTCTTGCAGGCCGACGTCCGTAACGTACACGTTGCCCGCCGCGTCCACTGCCACGCCCTGCGGGCTGATCAATTTGCCGCCGACCGTACTCTGTCCGCGACCCGGGCCGAAGACCACCTGCGGCCCAGTGCCGATGCCCAACACCGGTACCGTGACCAGCGCCGTGCTAACTTTGGCGGCGCCGCAATAGAAGACGACTGCTCCCCGGCGCAGCCCGGTGACCCACGGGGTAAAGCTCACCTTGATGACGCAGCTCGTGGCCGTGGCGTAGGTCATTGCCTTGCAGGTGCTCCCCGTGGCCTGGGAAAAGTCCTTGCCCGCGATGCCCGTGGTCAAGACAGCGATGCTGCCCACTTTCGTGTTGGCTCCTATGGTGAAAGGGAGGGAAACTGTAGCGCTAGGGGATCCAACTGCCTGCGATCCAAGGTTGACTCTGCGGTTGACTCCCGTGAAGCTCACCTTCGCCGACGCCGCGATCGACAAGAGCCCGCAGCACAAGGGTATGAGAAACAGGCCGAGCAGCGCGCGCCGGAACTGGGAACGGCAGTAAGAGAGGGCAAAACGTGTTGTCATCATGACCTCCAAGGGTCGTCTCATGGTGAACATCCTCGACATTGGTTGGTGAGCGACGGGCCGAAATTGAAAGCGGTTCAGATCCGGCACACGACCTTCCTGCGGAGCCGATCCGGCCTTCCACCATCGGGCGCCGAGCTCATCGTGGGCGCAACCTACTTAAACAAGTCGCTCAGGTCGGCGGTTTTGGGGTCTGCAGCGGCTCCCAGCAGAGGTTCGACACCGAAGATCTCCTCCATCGTCTTGAGCGTGGAGCTATGGTCGTAGTGAATGCTGTTGCTGTACGCCCGCGTACCCCCGCCCTTGGCAAATCGCGAAAGCAAGAACAACGGAATCGGGCCATCACCGAACTGGTCCGTGTCTTCGGCTTCATCCCAAGTGATGATCAGGGCGCCACCCTCCTTGTACGCCTCTGACTCGAGAATCAAGGGAACGTTCTGCTTAAGCCAGGTATCGGACCGCAAGGTGTTATCGGCGGGTTCGCTGCTATCACAGGGGGGAAACACCTTCATGTCCGTCATGACAGAGGTTGGGAATGACAAGGTTATATTGCGCCGTCGTGTGGTCGGCCAGATCCGTCGCCAGCTGGTAATAAGGCCGGACGTGTGCAATACACTCGGGCGACAGCGGGTTCAATCCGTCATTAACATCCTTGAAGTAGGGCGGGGCGAGGTGGTTGATGTCAAGGAAGCTAAA
>DASPTQ010000081.1:0-19414 GCA_035623335.1 Terriglobales bacterium | reverse complement strand
TGTTTCCCGTGCTGGCCGACGATTGGTGGCGGCAAGTTCAAGCGCAAACGCCCTGGAATCGGTTTCACATGGAAGACTTTCGTCGCCTCAAAGCCGACTACGGGGTCACCTGGGTGATTGTGGAGCAGCCCGGCTTGCGCGAACTCGATTGTCCCTACGAGAACCACGTGGTTAAAGTCTGCCAGCTGAACTGAGCGGAAGACCGCCGCAGAAACCCTAAGACCTGGTTGGACAGGGTGGCGGTAGAGTGCTACTCCCGTGCCAAGGCCCGCTTTGGGTTCTCCGACGAGGTTGCCAGCAAGGTGCTAGGGTTCATTTCACGAAAAGATCAACCATGAACCGGATCGACCAGTAGGAAGTGAGATCCGGGCACGATTCAAAATAAAACCCTTCCCGCAGCCTGAGTTGCTTGTTCCGGCACGGATCGTGCCCGAGGTGAGGCCCCGCTATTTTTCCGACAACGTGAAGTCTACGACCGTGGTGTTCGATGGAGTGACGGTAACCTTTTTCTCCTGCGTCTTAGGATCGCCGAAGATCGGCCGCTCCACTCGCTTTTCGGTCAACACATCAAAGGTCGCCTCTTGCTTGGCGATCTCCCAACCCTCATGCCAGGCCACGAGCTCGTATTGGCCAGGAGGCACATTGGTAAGTTCGAACTTGCCCTCTTCGTCGGTTATGGCGTAGTAGGGATGACGGGCTACGAACATCTCAGCATTCATCCAAACATGACCGCCGTTGCATTTGAGGTGCACCAGACCTGCATTCTGCATGGGACGAGAGATGACCTGGTTGGGAAATGGAAAGGGCAGGTTGTAGCTCGCCGCGCCTTCCATGTGAATCGTGTGCAGGGTCGCGTCGGAGCTCTTCATGTCGAGAGTTCCACTGGCCGGGACGAGCAAAATGTGGGGTTCGTATCGGCAATGCCTCTGGTCGAGAAAGCGTCGCGCCGGCGGCAGACTAAACTCCTTACCCGCGGATATTTCCTTGAGGTACACGACGGTGTTGGCGACGCCGCCTTGAGGCCCGACGATCAATCGCTCCAAGTCGCGAGTCTTTTCCGAGTTCGGATCGCAAATCTGCGGATCTTTGGTGATCGGGAAACGGGCGAGATGGGGTTTGGGGCCGCTCCACTTGACGGTCCCACTGATAGTGCCGCCGTTCGGCACCGAGATGACGTGATACTCCTGGGCAGACACCTGGCTGGCGCTGGCCAACATGAGGCAGAGAATCGCCGCTGCAAATACTTTATGTATTTTTCACCCCCTGCCACCATTCCTGCGGTTGCATGCGATCGTAACAGGCCTCTGGCAATGCGCAAGTCACTAAGGTAATGGCGCATTGAGGCTTGAATTCAGCGCTTTCGAGCATCGCCCCGGGCTAAAGCAGGCAGGAGATAAAGAGCAGCGTGCTGCCGGCGAAGCGGGATCCAAGCGGCGCGGCTGGCGCACATTCGACGCTAGTCGGCGTGGCTGGTAGCGGGGGAAATCGGGCCGGGAAGTTCGCTCTTCTTCGGGGCACGGCGCCAGCGAAGCCGGTCCATGTAAAGGTAAACGACCGGAGTGGTGAACAGCGTGAGTGCCTGGCTGACAATCAGCCCGCCGATGATGGTCAAGCCCAGCGGGCGGCGCAACTCAGAGCCGGTTCCCGTCCCGAGGGCCAGGGGCAAGGCCCCGAGCAGCGCGGCCGCGGTGGTCATCATGATGGGGCGGAAGCGCAACAGGCAGGCTTCGTGGATGGCGTCGAGGGGCGCGCGCCCCTCGCGCCGCTCCGCATCCAAAGCGAAATCGATCATCATGATCGCATTCTTCTTCACCAAGCCGATCAGCAGGATGATCCCGATCAGGCCAATGACGTTGAGCTCATTGTGCGTCAATTTCAGGGCCAGCAGCGCGCCGACTCCGGCCGAGGGGATGGTGGAAAGAATGGTGACGGGATGGATGTAGCTCTCATAGAGAATCCCCAGGACAATATAGACCGCCAGCAACGCGGCCATGATCAGGATGGGTTCATTGGCCAGGGACTCTTTGAACGCCGCCGCCGTGCCTTGGAAGCTGGCATGAATGGTGGCAGGGAAGCGGATGGAGCGTTCCGCATTCTCAATCAGCTGGGTGGCTTGTCCCAACGAGACCCCAGGTGCCAGATTGAAGGAGATGGTCACGGCCGGCCACTGACCCTGGTGGTTCACCGCCAGGGAGGTGTTGGCGGGTCCAAAGTGCGCGAACGCCGAGAGCGGCACCATGTTCCCCTTGGAGGAATTCACGTAGGTGGTTTCCAGTGTGTCCGGGGTCTGTTGAAATTCCGGCGCAACTTCCATCACCACATGATATTGGTTGAGCGGCTCGTAAATCGTCGAAACCTGCCGTTGCCCAAAAGCGTCGTAGAGGACCGCATCAATCTCTTGCGCGGACACGCCCAGCCTGGACGCGGTGTCACGATCGATGATGACGTTCGCGGCCAGGCCTTTGTCCTGTTGATCGGTGTTGACCTGCTGCAGTTGCGGCAGGGCGCGCAGCTTCTCTAATAGTTGGGGCGCCCACTCATTCAATTCGTTTAGGTCTTCGCCCTGAAGGGTGTACTGATACTGCGCCTGGCTGAGACGGCCGCCGATATTCAAATCCTGCTGGGCCTGCATGTAGAGCGTAGCGCCGGGGACCTCGGCAAACTTGCGGCTGAGTTCCTCGATGACCTGGTCGGCACTCAATTTTCTCTCGCGCAAGGGCTTCAAGGTGATGAACATGCGGCCTTGGTTCATGGCGGTGGTGCCGCCGCAGAAACCGATCATGGTCGAGACGTTGGGGTCGTTCATGGCGATTTCAACGTAACGACGCATCTTCGCCTTCATCGCGTTGAAGGAGATATCTTGCGCCGCTTGCACCGCGCCCTGGATGCGACCGGTATCCTGCTGGGGGAAGAAGCCCTTGGGAGCTTCTCTGAACAGGTGGACGCTGAGGATGGCGGTGGCGATCGTGATGAGCAGGACGGCGAATTGATGGCGCAGCACCCAGCCCAGGCTGACCCGGTAGACGCCCAGGATGCCGTCAAACACCTTCTGGCTGGCTTTGTAGGCTCTGCCGTGCGTCTCTTCTCCCAGGGACTTGAGCAACTGCGCGCACATGGTGGGCGTGGTGGTGAGGGAAATAACCAGAGAGACCCCGATGGCCGCGCTCAAAGTCACGGCAAACTCGCGGAAGAAGCGTCCGACAATCCCGCCCATCATCAGAATGGGAATGAAGACGGCGACCAGGGACGTGCTCATGGAGAGCACCGTGAATCCGATCTCCCGCGCGCCCAGGAACGTGGCCTCGACCGGTCCTTTGCCCTTCTCAAGATAGCGGGTGATGTTTTCGAGCACCACGATCGCGTCATCCACCACAAAGCCGGTCGAAATGGCCAGGGCCATGAGCGACAGATTATTCAGGCTGTACCCCGCCAGATACATGATTCCAAACGTGCCAATTAAGGAGAGCGGCACCGCGATGCTGGGAATGATGGTGGCTCGTACGGTGCGCAAGAAGACGAACACCACGAAGATTACCAGCAGCACGGAAATGCCCAGCGTGATCTCGATGTCGTGCAGCGACGCACGCACGGTGGTGGTTCGGTCCGATACCACGGCCAATTTGATGGCCGGCGAAATGGAGGCCTGCAGTTGCGGCAGGATCGCAAGCACGTTGTCTACGGTCTGGATGATGTTCGCCCCGGGCTGTCGAAACACAATGAGGATGACGGCCCTCTTTCCGTTGGACAGACCGAAGATGTGTGCGTCTTCCACCGAATCCTGGACATCGGCGACGTCGCCCAAACGCACCGCCGCGCCGTTCTGCTTGTTATAGGCGACGATCAGGGGGCGATACTGGTCCGCACGCGTCATCTGATCGTTGTCATGCACCGTCCAGGCAGAGTTCGCATTGGCGACTTCGCCCTTGGGACGATTGGCATTGGCGGCATTCAGGGCGGTGCGCACCGCATCGAGGCCGATGCCGTAATTATTGAGCATGGCCGGGTTGACTTCGGCGCGCACCGCGGGGTTGGCGCCTCCGCCGACGTAGACCTGGCCGACTCCATTCACCTGCGCCAGCTTCTGCGACAGAATGGAATTCGCCTGATCGTAGATGTCCGGCAGCGTGACGCTATCGGACGTGAGTGACATGATGAGAATGGGTGCGTCCGCGGGATTGACTTTGCGATACCAGGGATTGCCCGGTAGATAAGACGGGAGCTGGCTGCGAGCCGCGTTGATGGCCGCCTGCACGTCGCGGGCGGCGGCGTCGATATTGCGGCTGAGGTCAAACTGCAACACGATGCCGGTCGAGCCGAGCTGGCTCACCGACGTCATTTGATTGATGCCGGCGATCCGTCCGAACTGACGCTCGAGGGGGGTGGCAACGGCCGACGCCATCGTCTCCGGACTGGCACCGGGAAGACTGGCGGAAACCTGAATGACCGGGAACTCAACCTGGGGCAGAGGAGCCACCGGCAAGAAGTTGAACGCCAGGGCACCGGACATAAGCAGCGCCAGGGTCAGCAGCGACGTCCCGATCGGCCGTTTGATGAATGGGGCGGAGATGTTCACTGACTAATCCCCCGTGGCTGGCTCCTCGACGCGATGAATGATGGCGAAGCGTTCAAATCTCTTTGCCAGCCGGTCAAACCAGAGATAAACCACCGGAGTCGTATACAAGGTAAGCGCCTGGCTGACCAGCAGCCCGCCCACAATGGTAATTCCCAGGGGGTGACGCAGCTCCGATCCCGTGCCGGTTCCCAGTGCCAGGGGCAGGCCGCCAAGCAACGCCGCCATGGTGGTCATCATGATGGGACGAAAACGAAGCAAGCAGGCCTGAAAAATCGCCTCTTCCGGTGGCTTGTGCTCGACGCGCTCGGCTTCCAGGGCGAAGTCGATCATCATAATGGCGTTCTTCTTTACGATACCGATGAGCAGGATGATTCCGATAATCGCCACCACGCCCAGATCATTGCCCGTGACCAGCAATGCCAGGATGGCTCCTACCCCGGCCGAGGGCAGGGTGGAGAGAATCGTTACCGGATGAATGTAGCTCTCATAGAGCACCCCCAGTACGATGTACACGGTCACGATCGCGGCCACGATCAGCCAAGGTTCGGTCGAGAGCGAATTGCGAAACGCTGCCGCCGTCCCTTGGAACGCCGTATGAACGCTGGGCGGCATTCCGATTTGCGCTTCCGCCTGATCGATGGCCTCGGTGGCATCGCCTAACGACTTGCCGGGGGCAAGATTAAAGGAAATGGTCACCACCGGAAACTGGCCCTGGTGGTTCACGGCCAGCGAAGTGGGGGAGGTGTGCACTTGGGTAAACGCCGACAGCGGAACCTGGGCCCCGGTGCCCGATTTGACATACAAATCCTTGAACGAGCCTGGGTTCTGCTGAAATTGCGGATCCGCCTCGAGCACGACGTGATATTGGTTCAGCTGGGTAAAGATGGTCGATACCTGCCGCTGTCCGAATGCGTCGTACAAGGTGTTGTCAATCTGTGTCGGATAGATACCAAAGCGGGACGCCGTGTCGCGATCAATGACAATATCCGCCTCCAGGCCACCGGTTTGCTGGTCGCTGGCAACGTCGCGCAACTCGGGCAGGGTGCGCAGCTTGTCCACTAACTGCGAGGACAGCCGCGCCAGTTCCCGCGCGTCCGCATCCTCCATGGTGTATTGAAATTGGGTGCGGCTGACCCGGTCCTCGACCGTCAGATCCTGCACCGGCTGCATGAACAGCGTGATGCCTTCGACCTGCGCCAGCTTCGGCTGCAAGCGACGGATAATCTCCGAGGCGCTGGCCTTGCGCTCGTCGCGCGGTTTGAGGTTGATCTGAATCCGCCCCGTGTTCGGCGTGAGATTGGTTCCGTCAATTCCGATAAACGAAGCCAGGCTGGCGACGTCGGGATCCTGGAGGATAATGCGGCTGAGCGCTTTCTGGCGATCGGCTAGAGAGGGAAAGGAAACGCTCTGCGGCGCTTCGGAAATGCCCAGAATCACCCCGGTGTCCTGTACCGGGAAAAATCCCTTGGGAACGACGACGTACAACACCAAGGTGAGAACCAGCGTGCCGGCCGTCACCAGCAAGGTCGTGGTCTGGTGACGAAGCACGAATTTCAGCGTTCGCCCGTAGAACTCAATCACCCGGTTATAGAAGGCCTCCGAGGACCGGTAGAAACGGCTCTGTTCGGACTTGCCCCGGTGTTTGAGCAATTTGGCGCACATCATCGGAGTCAGCGACAGGGATACCGCGGCGGAGACCAAAATGGTTACCGCCAAGGTCACGGCGAACTCCCGGAACAGGCGGCCGACGATGTCGCCCATGAACAACAGGGGAATCAGTACGGCAATGAGGGAAACCGTCAGCGAAACGATAGTGAACCCGATTTGCCCGGCGCCCTTCATGGCGGCGTCGAGAGGCGAATCTCCTTCCTCGAGGAAGCGGGAGATGTTTTCAATCATGACGATGGCGTCGTCGACCACAAAGCCAGTAGAGATCGTCAACGCCATGAGGGTGAGGTTGTTGAGGCTATAGCCGAGCAAGTACATCACCCCAAAGGTGCCCACGATGGAAAGCGGAACGGTAACGCTGGGAATGGTGGTCGCCGGGAGGTTGCGCAGAAACAGAAAGATCACCATCACCACCAGCGCCACGGTCAGCATGAGCTCGAATTGCACATCCTTGACCGAGGCACGAATGGTTTGGGTTCGGTCGATGAGAATCGAGACGTTGACGGCCGCAGGTAATCCCGCCTGGAGCTGGGGAAGCAGCTTCTTGATACGGTCTACGACGCTGATGATGTTCGCACCCGGCTGACGCTGGATGTTCACGATCACCGCCGGGTCTTGGTTCATCCAGGCCGCCTGCATGACGTTCTCTACGCCATCGAACACGGTCGCCACATCGGAAAGCCGCACCGGAGAACCGTTGCGATAGGCAATGACGATCGGCCGATACTGATCGCCGAACAGCAATTGGTCATTGGCGCCGATGGTGAACGATTGCCGCGGTCCGTCCAGCGTCCCTTTGGCCTGGTCGACGTTCGCCGCCGCCAGGGCTGTGCGCACATCCTCCAGACTCAAGCCGTAGGCTGCCAGGGCGGTGGGATTGACTTGCACCCGAACCGCCGGCTTCTGACCGCCGCTGATCGAAACCAGACCCACGCCGGTGACCTGAGCAATCTTCTGCGCCAGCGCGGTGTCTGCCAAGTCTTCGACCTTCGAGAGCGGCAACGACTGCGAGGTCATGGCTAGGGTGAGAATCGGTGCATCCGCCGGATTTACCTTGCTGTAAATCGGAGGATTCGGCAGATCGGATGGCAGGTAGGTCTGGGCGGCGTTGATCGCCGCCTGAACCTGCTGCTCCTCGACGTCGATGTTCTGGTCCAGTCCGAATTGCAGCGTAATGACCGAGCTGCCAAACGAACTGGTGGAGGTCATCTGCGTCAACCCCGGAACCTGACCGAACTGACGTTCCAGAGGGGCGGTGACCGAGGAAGCCATCACATCGGGATTGGCTCCGGGGTAAAAGGTCATCACCTGAATTGTGGGGTAGTCCACCTCGGGCAACGCCGAGACCGGGAGCTGGCGATAGGCGACAAAGCCCACCAGCATGATCGCCACCATCAGCAGCGCGGTCGCTACCGGTCGAAGAATGAAAATGCGGGAAGGATTCATTTGCCCGGAGCTGCTGAACTCTGCTGCGGCGCAGGCTGACCACCCGGAACCGCGGCTGGCGCCTGCGCACGGTTCGCGGGCGCGGCGCGGGCGCGAACCTCAATCTGGCTACCCTGCTGCAGCTTATCCTGGCCGTCGGTGACGACCACTTCGTCGGGCGTCAACCCGTTGGCGATGGTGGTGAGGTTGTCCTGGGTGAAGGCAATGGTCACCGGGCGAATGTCGACGGTGTGATCGGGCTTCACGGCGAATACGTAGGTTCCTTGCGGCCCGCGTTGAATCGCGGCGGCCGGAATCACGGTGCTATTTTTCCGAACCTCCAGCAACAATCGGATATTCACGAATTGGTTCGGCCACAGCAGGTTATCTTTATTGTCGAAAACTGCCTTCAGACGAGCCGTGCCGGTACTCTGATCGATCTGATTGTCGATGGTCAAAAGCTTTCCGGTGGCAAGCTTGGTCTGATCGTCCCGGTTGTAGGCGTCGACCTGGAGTGTGCCTTTGGCCATGTGCTGCGCGACCGCGGGAAGCTGGTCTTCCGGAAGCGTGAACAGCACGGCGATCGGCTGCAGCTGAGTGATGACCAGCAAAGGGTTGGTGTCGGTGGCGTGCACAATATTGCCGGGATCGACCAGCCTCAGTCCGACGCGACCACTGATGGGTGAGGTAATGTGGCAATACGTGAGGTTCAGCTTGGCATTATCGACCGCCGCCTGATCCATGCGCACCGTTCCCTCGAGTTGATCGACCGTCGCTCGCTGCGTGTCAACCTGCTGCTGCGACATCGCTCCAGAGTTTTCCAGCAAGCCCTTGTAACGTTCATAGTTCAGCTTGGCATCGCGCAACGAGGCTTGGTCTTTGAACAACGTCGCCTGCGCTTGTTCCAGCGCCACTTGATAGGGACGCGGGTCGATCACCACCAGAAGGTCGCCTTTGTTCACATACTGACCCTCTTTGAAGTTCACCTGGACCAGTTCGCCGTCCACCCGCGTCTTGACGCTGTCGGTGTAGAAGGCGGAGACCGATCCCAGCCCGGTCAGGTAATAAGGCATATCGCGGCGCTCGACCGTCGCCACCGAAACCGGCACTACCTGGGCTACATTGGCCCGCGCTGATCCGGATCGGGGATCACTGCCTCCGCAGCTCAGAAATGCCAGGGAAAACAGTGCGGTTATCAAGCTGAACCGTAAGCCAACTCGATTCGTCGATGGAACCCGCGGTCGACAGGCCGGCACCCCGGGGTTGAATCGGCTAGAGGGAGTTGTCATTCTTGTGCCTCGTCTCAAGGGAAAGATAATCCGTCGACCACAGCCAGGTGCGGCAATCCCAAGAGGTTGGACGTAGGGATGCCCACTTGGGATGCGGATTTTTGGCCAATCATTAATAAAAAACTGAGGGCTGCAAGTCCCCAAGAATCATCATATTCCAAATTGCATCCCCAGTTGCGCCTCTTTACAATTATTTACCCTGAAAACAGGTTTTTCTCGAGCAAGCGAGATCGGTCGGGCGCCCGGAGCAGGACAAACGACGCCGCACCAGGTGCGCGGGTTTGCGCTTTGAGGGTGGGCTGACACCGAGACGGCTTCTCGCGTATGCTTTCGCTTCATCGGTGGCTCTCGAGATGCCGGAAACCAGATCCAATTCCATCATCACCATTCGCGATTTGCGAAGCTTGGAAGATTTCAAGCAGGTCGAGGCGGTGGAGCGAGAGGTGTGGGTGCTCTCCGATCTCGACACCTTGCCGCTCACTCTGACCGTGGCCACGCGGGAAGCGGGCGGCATCTGGGTAGGAGCGTTTGAGGGCTCTGCTTTGGTGGGCTTTGCTTTCGGTTTTCTTGGCTTGGAGAAGAACCGGCCCAACGTTCACTCCCACATGCTGGCGGTCCGAGCGCCGTACCGCGATCGGGATCTCGGATACAAGCTCAAGCTGGCGCAGCGCGAGCGCGTCCTGGCCCTGCGGGTCGGGGATCTGCGCATCCGCGAGATCACTTGGACGTTCGATCCCCTGCAGAGCAAGAATGCCCATCTGAACTTCGCCAAGTTGGGTGTAATTTCCCCGTCCTACATGATCGATTTCTACGGACCGGAAACTTCCAGCCCTCTTCACCGCAATAGCACCGACCGGTTGTGGGTGAAATGGCCGATTACCAGCCGCCGAGTGCAAGCCCGCCTGCAAGGCAAAGACGATCGGGCCGAAGTGCTGGATGCCCTGAAGACGTTGTGTCCCCTGGTCCAATTCAACGGCGATGGCCGCCCGTCACGAGCCGATTTAGCCGCGGCTTTGCAGCGGCAGAGAATCGCCATTGAAATTCCGAGCGACATCCTGTCGGTCGAGCAGAGAGATCCCGCGCTAGCCCGCGAATGGCGGGAAGCCACCCGCTGGGCTTTCAGCGAAGCTCTCAAGGCCGGATTTTTTGTTGCCGAATTCTGCCGCACGGTTCGTGGGCAGCAAGGCCCGGGTGCCTATCTCCTAGAAAAGGGTAACGTCGAGGAATATATTCCCGAGCTTACCTATACCTGATCCTCTCTCAATGATGAGGTGCATTTACTGATTCGAGCGATCCGCCGATAATCAATCTACGAATCTGCGCCAGACCGTGGTACGGCGAAAGGGACCAAGGGTCGATGGCGTCCCGGCATGGCCCGACCGCGAACATGATACGAATCTTCAAATCCCATTCGGCCTACGAACGGATTACCGCGGCAGCGGAGTTTGTCCGTTCCTTTCCACCGGCAACTGAGCTCCTGATCATTGGCGGCGGGCGGGATGCGGTCGATGATTTCATACGAGAGCTCGCAACCTGCCCTGCCACCTTCGGGCTGCACCGTTTCAGCCTGTCCCAGCTTGCCACTCGCCTGGCTAGGGGCCGGTTGGCGGCGAAAGGCATTGTCCCGGGCACGGCGGTGGGCGCCGAAGCCATTGCCGTGCGCGCGACCTACGAGGCGCAGGCTCAACAACGGCTACGCTACTTCAGTCCAGTCGCGAGCTTCCCGGGCTTTGCCCGCGCGGCCACGGCGACGCTCGCGGAATTGCGAGCTGCGGGCATCACGGCTGGCGACCTCGAGCGACTGGGAGAGTCCGGGCCGGACAACGCCACCCTTCTCGAAAGCTTCGAGCAGCAGATGAGGGAGGCTTCGGTCGCTGACCGCACCCTGCTTTTTCGCGAGGCACTCGAGGAAGTTCAAAGGGGAGCGGATCTGGTTCGCCACCGGTTGCTGTTCTTGGATGTGCCCATCCACTCGCAGGTTGAGCGGCAATTCGTCACTGCTCTGGCGGCCGCTTCCCCAGAAGTTCTGTTCACCTGTCCTCAAGGCGACCTCCGAACCTTAAGTAACCTTAACGGGGTGGGCACCGCGGACGACGGCCTGGGAGCGCCACGCGGCGATTCAAGCCTGGAGCGGCTCCGCTTGTACCTTTTTTCCGAGGAGCTTCCACCAGCGGGCAAAGTCGACGACGGAGTTGTCTTTTTCTCGGCTCCAGGAGAGGAGCGGGAGTGTGTAGAGATTGCGCGGCGGGTGCTCGCCGAGGCCCGCCAGGGCATCCCCTTCGACCGCATGGCCATTCTCTTCAGAGCACCGGAGAGCTACGCCAGCTTGATGGAGTCGGCCTTGGCCCGGGCCGGGATCCCGGCATATTTTGCCCACGGCACTCGCAGGCCCGATCCGTCTGGACGGGCTCTGCTGGCTCTATTGGCCTGTGCTGCCGAGGGGCTATCGGCTCGCCGTTTCGCCGAGTACCTCTCGTTCGCTCAGGTTCCGAATCTCGCCGATGATGGCACGCCTCTCGAGAAGGCAGTGCCGTTTGTTCTCCCCGAGGACGATGCTCTAGGCCCGATTACTGCCGGCCGAACGGGTGTCGTTGCCGATGGGTCGGCCGGCGAAGTGGATATGCCGCCGGATCATCCTGACAAACCGGAGTTGGCAGGAAACCTGCGCGCTCCCTGGAGATGGGAGCAGCTCATGGTGAAAGCCGCCGTGATCGGCGGCAGGCAACGCTGGGCCCGACGGCTGGATGGACTGGAACATGAGTTCCGGGTGCAGCTCGAGGCAATCACCGAAGAAGAACCCGGTTCCCCGCACATCGACGACGCCGAGCGCAAGCTGCGGAACTTGCGTCACCTGCGAGCCTTTGCTCTTCCGGTGATCGACGAACTGGCAGCACTGCCCGAATCGGCGACCTGGGGCAGGTGGACAACCGCCCTCGAGCGGCTGGTGCCGAAGGTTCTGCGCCGCCCGGAACGGGTGCTGGCGGTGCTCGCGGACATGAAGCCGATGGCGCCGGTCGACTCCGTACCGCTCTCCGAAGTCCGGATCGTGCTCGAGCACTGGTTGGCCAACCTGCAACAGGAACCGCCCGAGAGCCGCTACGGGCGCGTGCTCGTGACCACGCCAGAACAGGCGCGCGGACGTTCCTTCGATGTGGTCTTCGTCCCCTGTCTGGCCGAGCGGATGTTCCCCCAGAAGCTGCGGGAAGACCCTCTTTTGCTCGATCAACAGAGGAAGAATCTCGCCTCCCACCTGCGCCTTTTGAACGACCGCAGCCAGCATGAGCGGCTGCTCCTGCAGCTCGCGGTGGGCGCCGCGCGGCGGAGGCTGTACCTGTCCTATCCTCGTCTGGACGTTGCCGAAGCCCGGCCTCGCGTCCCTTCCTTCTATGCGCTCGATGTTGCCCGATCGATCACGGGTAACGTGCCCGATCATGAAGTCCTGGCCCGGGAAGCCGAGTTATTGGGAAGCAGCCGGCTGGCTTGGCCTGCGCCCGGCGAACCATCCCAGGCCATCGACGATTCTGAGTACGACCTGGCGACGGTCTGGCCCCTGCTCAACCGCGAGGTTCCCCGCGCCGGACGTCTCGCCTACATCCTGAAGCTCAACTCCTGTCTCTATCGTTCCTTGCGGAGCCGCTGGGCTCGTTGGCATAAACCGTGGTCGGTGTACGACGGTCTGTTCAGCAATCGCCCATCGATTGCGGCGATCCTCGAAAGATATCGACTTGCGGCGCGTCCTTATTCGGTCTCCGGTCTGCAAAAATTCGCCGCCTGCCCTTATCGCTTCTTGCTCTCCGAGATTTACCGACTAGGGCCCCGCGAAGAGCCGGCGCCGCTTGCCCAATTGGATCCCCTGACCAGAGGGCGGCTCTTCCACCGGATTCAGGCTAAATTGCAGCTTGCCTTGAAGCATCAAGGTGCACTGCCGTTGAAAGCCGAACAATTGCCAGGAGCTATGGCGCTGCTGAACAGGATGGTGGACAGCGTGGCCAGCGAAGCTTACGAGGATCTGGCGCCGGCGATCGATCGGGTTTGGCAAGACGAGATCGAATCCATGAAGACTGATCTGCGCATCTGGCTGGGGAAAGTGGCCGAACAGGATGGCTGGGTGCCGGTTCACTTTGAGTTTGGCTTCGGCCTGGCTCGGAACGAGGAGCGCGATGCAGCCAGCCTTGCCGATCCAGTGCTGCTGCCCGGCGGTGCCAAACTCCGCGGTGCCGTCGACCTTATCGAGCGCAGTGACGACCGCAGCCGGTGGCGTATCACGGACCATAAGACGGGGAAGGACTTCACCGGAAAGGGCCTGGTGGTGGGAAAAGGAGAATACCTGCAGCCGGTACTCTATGCCCTCGCGATCGAGGCGGCCTTCGAGCGGCCGGTGGTCGAAGGTCGACTCTTCTACTGCACCACGGCCGGCGGATTCAGCGAGCGATCGATTCCGCTCGATGGAGCAGCTCGGTATAGCGCCGACGTCGTGCTGCGTACGGTCGACAATGCCATCGCGGCTTGCTTTTTGGTTCCGGCGCCCAGAGAACAGGCCTGTGATTTCTGCGATTTCCAGGCAGTCTGCGGTCCGTATGAACAGATCCGCCTTGGCCGGAAAGAGGAGATTCCTCCCCTGGCTCAGCTGAAGACCATGAGGGAGCTGCCCTGATGCCCTTGATCGACAGCCTGGCGCGTGAACGCATTCGCACGGTTTTCGACAGCACGCTGGTGGTCGAAGCCGCTGCGGGGACGGGAAAGACTACGGAACTGGTCGCGCGCATCGTGGCCGTACTTTCCTCCGGCAGGGCCAATATCGACAACATCGTGGGCGTGACCTTTACCGAAAAGGCGGCAGGAGAGTTAAAGCTGCGCTTGCGTTCCGAGCTCGAGAAGGCCAGACGCTCGGAAAAAAACCTAGAGGTTCGCGGCCACCTGGAATACGCGCTTGCCCACTTGGAGGAGGCGCGGTTGAGCACGATCCACTCGTTCTGCGGCGATTTGCTGCGCGAGCGCCCCGTCGAGGCGAAGATCGATCCGCAGGTCGAGGTGATGAGCGAGACCGAGAGCCGGGAGATGTATAGAGAAGCCTTCGAAGGCTGGTTCCAGGAAAAACTTGCCGATCTGCCCGAGGGGACCAAGCGCCTCTTGCGCCGCAAGACCAGGAATGGGCCGACTGAGACTCTGCTGGCTGCGGGCTGGGAGCTTGCCAACTGGCGAGACTTTCCTGCTGCCTGGCAGCGCCCGGCGCTCAACCGCCTGGCCGCCATCGATGCGATCGTCGAGAAATTGCACCGTCTGGCGGAACTCACGGCCGATCCCGCGGAGATGAGCAACAATCTGTTTCTCGACACCGCGGCGGCTCGGACGCTCAGCCAGGAGATTCGCACCAGCGAGAAAGCTAGGGAGCGAGACTACGACGGTCTCGAGGGAACTTTGGTCCTCATGGCAAGCGACGGTCAGTTTGATCGCTTTCGGGAACCTCGGAAAGGGAGGTCCCAGTACAGCCAGCGGATCCAGCGCGACCAGATCCTTGCCTTGCATCAAGAGCTGATGGTTGCGCTGGACACATTCGTTGAGCAGGCAAGCGCCGATCTTGCTGCCCTGCTCCAGGCCGAACTGGGAGAAACCGTGGCGGAATACCAGCGGTTGAAAGAGCGTGCGGGAAAGCTCGATTTCCTCGATCTTCTCATTCGGACCCGGGATCTGCTGGTCCATTCGCCCGGCGTGCGCCGCTACTTTCAGCAGCGCTACACCCACTTGTTCGTCGATGAGTTTCAGGATACGGACCCGCTGCAGGCAGAGATCCTCGTACTGCTGTCGGCCGATTCTCCCGAAGCCACCCACTGGCGAGCGGTCCGACCGCAGCCGGGCAAGCTGTTCATCGTGGGCGACCCCAAGCAGGCCATCTACCGGTTCCGTAGGGCCGATGTCGGAACCTACGAAGAAGTGAAACAGCTGCTGCTCGGCCAGGGTGCGGAACTGCTGCAATTGACCACCAGCTTTCGGTCCCTGCCTTCGATCCAAGCCCTGATCAATCGTGCCTTCGCGCCTTACATGGACGGGAACCCGGAGACCCTGCAGGCTGGCTATGTTCCACTTTCCCCCTTCCGCGCGCCCTATCCCAGACAGCCGTCGCTTGTGGCGCTGCCCGTGCCGCGCCCGTACAAGAGACAGTTCTCCATGCAAGCCGTCGAAAACTCTCTCCCGGACGCGATTGCAGCCTTCCTGGAGTGGCTGGTCGAAAAGAGTGGCTGGACGATTGCGTCGCCCGGAGATCCCGAGAAAAGGATTCCGATCGGCCCGAATCACATCTGCCTGCTCTTCCGCCGCTTCGTCAGTCGTGACGACGATATGGCACGGCCCTATCTCCGCGCGCTAGAGGCCCGGAATCTGCCCCATCTGCTGGTCGGCGGTCGCTCCTTCCATGATCGCGAGGAGGTCCAGACCATTCGGGCCGCTCTCACCGCCATAGAGTGGCCGGATGACGAGCTCTCCGTGTTTGCCACCTTGAAGGGGTCATTGTTCGCAATTCGCGACGAGGTATTGCTCGAATACCGGCATGTGTTCGGCCGTTTCCATCCTTTCCGCTTGCCGTCCGACCCGCCGTCCGGAGAACTCCAGGATGTGGCCGAGAGTCTGCGCTTCCTGGGGAAGCTCCACCGCCGGCGCAACCGTCGTCCGGTGGCGGAAACCATCGACCGCCTCCTCGAACAGACCCGCGCCCACCTGGCCTTTGCCCTTCGCCCCTCGGGCGAGCAGGTGCTCGCCAACGTGCTGCACATTCGCGAACTGGCGAGAAGGTACGAGGTATCCGGAGGGCTGTCCTTCCGCGGCTTCGTCGAAGGCTTAAACTCGGGGAGGGACGCTACCGACACGGCCGAAGCGCCCATTTTCGAGGAGGGCAGTGAGGGGATTCGCATGATGTCGGTTCATAAGGCCAAGGGGCTTGAATTCCCGGTGGTGGTCATGGCCGACATCACCGCTAAGATCTCGCACCCCTACCCTAGCCGCCACATCGACGCCCGATCGGGTCTGTGTGCCATTCCGCTCGCCGGCTGTGAACCCTTGGACCTCCGCCAGCACGCCGATCTCGAACGGTCTCGCGATCGCGCCGAGGGAGTTCGATTGGCGTACGTCTCCTCCACTCGAACCCGCGACCTGCTGGTGGTTCCAACCGTCGGCGACGATCCCCGTCGATCGTGGAGTTCGGTCGAGAACTGGTGGGTGAGGCCGCTCTACGATGCCCTCTATCCCTCGGCAGAAAACCGGCAGAAGCCGGGGACGGCTTCGCTATGCCCGAAGTTTGGCAAAGACAGCGTGCTGGTGCGGCCGCCGGACTTCGTGGGAGATGAAGCCGACACCGTCTGGCCGGGCGAGCACTCGTTCGCCGTGCCGGACAAGAAGGATGCCGAATACAGCGTCGTGTGGTGGGATCCGCGGGCTCTCGCCCTGGATGTTCCGCAACGGTTTGGTATACGCGAAGAGGAGCTGTTGAAGGAGCCCGAGGACCCAGAGGTTCAGCGCCAGGACCTCAGAGCCTACGAGAGTTGGCGGAAAGCCTGGAAGGATGTCAGGGAAAATGCCAGCGCACCGAGCGTGACCTTCCGCACGGTCACGGCCGAGGCCGGCAAAGACCCCGGCCAAGGCCGCACCTCGCCGGTCGAGCTGATCGAGCTACCGAGGGAGCGAGAACGTCCGTTTGGCGCACGGTTCGGCTCTCTGGTGCATGCTACCCTGGCAGCGGTTCCCCTGGATGCAGAGCCCGGCCAGGTTGAGGAGTTTGTTCGATTGCACGGGAAGGTCTTGGGTGCTACCCAGGAAGAGATGGAGGAGGCTGTGTCGGCCGTCGCGCGTGCCTTGGCACATCCCCTCCTCGAACGAGCCAGAAAGGCCTGGCGATCCGGCCAATGCCGGAGGGAAACTCCGGTGACGATGACCCGCAGCGACGGAACTCTGCTCGAGGGGGTCTTGGACCTCGCCTTCCTCGAGGACAACAAATGGGTGGTGGTTGACTTCAAGACCGACCGCGAGCTCGAGGCCTCCCTAGAAACCTATTTTCGGCAGGTGGCCTTGTACGCGACGGCGGTTTCCTGGGCGACCCGGCAGGAAGCGGTTGCCATGATTATGCGAGTGTGACGGCAAGGCAGGGATGGCAATTTCTTCGACGCTGAGCGAAGCGATGCCTCATCGATGCCTGGGAGTAGGACCGTGAAGCGGAGAGCGTGGGCCTCGATTGGTTGCGTGGGCTGTTCCCTAGTTGCGTTGCTGGCGGGTTTGCTACTCGCCCAGACAGATTCCAAGCCAAAGTCTTCCCAGGCCACCTCGAGTGCAGCGAACCCGCAGCAGGATTCGGTAGCGACCTTCCGAGCCTATTCCGACCTGGTGCTCATCCCGGTCACCGTCACCGATACCTTGAACCGATTCGTTCTCGGGCTTCAGAAGGAAGATTTCCGCTTGATGGAAGATGGCGTGGAGCAGAACTTGACACTTTTCTCCGGCGAGGATGCGCCTCTTGCAGTGGGATTGCTGTTTGACGAGAGCGGCAGCATGGACACGAAGCTTTCCACCTCGCGCGATGCGGCGGCACAGTTGCTGAATACGTTGAACAAAGAAGACGAAGCGTTCCTGGTGGAGTTCGCGGAGGTTGCCAAAGTATCGATCGCATTCAGCAACCACGCGGAGGAGATTCAAAAGGCTCTAAAGAATGCGCAAGCAGGCGGTCTGACGGCTATGCTTGACGCCATCGAGACCGGGCTTCTCGAGATGAAAAAGGCCAAGAATTCCCGCAAGGCCATCGTGATTATCTCCGACGGTGGGGATAACCGCAGCCACTACACCGCGGCCCAGATCGAGGCTCTCGTTCGCCAAGCCGATGTGCAAATCTATGCCATGGGTGTTTTCGAACCGGTCTTCTCCTTTCAGCAGGCTCCGGAGGAAATCTCCGGGCCGCGCTTGCTCTCCGAGATTGCCTCGCAAACCGGCGGGCGGGCATTTGCCGCGGCCGCTTCCGGCGACATGCCGAGCGTCGCAACCCGCATTGCGGTCGAATTGCGCAATCAGTACGTCCTAGGCTACTACCCCAAAAATAAAGCAAGAGACGGACGGTACCGCAAGGTAGAGGTGAAGGTTGCGCCACCCCCGGGTCTCGGTTCTTCGCTCAAAGCGCACTGGCGGCTTGGGTACTACGCGCCTTCCCAATGATTTCTAGTGGTGACCGCCGGCGTGGATTCCAACCGAGGAAACAGAGTGCTGCATTCCCACGGGGGAAATAGGGTGCGCGCCCACCGGGGAAATAGGGTGCCCGGGCATCGGATGCCGGGAGGGAATCGGGTGCAGGGGCATCGGATGGGGATGAAAATAGGTTGTGGGGAATCCAACCGACCCCAGTCCGAAAAACACCGGCAGAGAACTGTAGCCGGGCAAGTAGATGGAGTTGAACCCCGGCTGATAAAACCCGAATAAGCCGTAGGCGCTGGACAAGCCCGGCTGAGGGGAAACCAGGCCGAGCGCGGGAAAGTAAGTAAAACCGTCAAAGCCGAAATCGGACGCGCTCATCGAAGCCGGGTCCTGGATGTTGGCCGCGATCGCATTGTCCGCGGAAATCGACTCTTGGCGGCCTTCGGCCCAAGCGCTAAGCGAATCGCGGGGCGGGTCGATGAATGCTTCCGGCACCAGGACCGCCGCGAACGGCACATCCATTCCTTGCCCGACCGTCGCCGGCACCTCATTGCCGGCAGCGGAGACTTCCGCCTTGCCCTGGAGCACCGACAAGTGTGCCGGATCGGAGTCGATTCGGTAGACGCCAGCTTCGAGGAAGCGTACGCTCCAATTCTTGTAAATGAGCGTCACCGATTGACCGGAGACTGGCTCCTCCTCATCCACCACGGCCGATCCCGCCAGCAATTCAACCCGGGTATTCGAGAGTTCGTTCGCCAGCATGCGAATCGTACTTCTCTCGCCCATGCGGAGGAAGACGCTAGGCGTCAGCAGCACCTCCGCCCGGCCTTCGGCGGTATGCAGTTCGGAGCCTTGCGGCACGGTGGAAAATCTTCCCGGATGAGGTTCGAGCGGCTGGTTGTCCAGGTAAACCGCCCCTTCGAAAAAGTGGACGACCCCGGAGCGAGTGGAGATCACCGATTGCCCGTTGGCTGGTAGCGTCAGAAGGGTGACGACAGCGACCGTCCAGAACGCCGACGAGCGACCCAAAAACATAAAAACCGCCCCCTTAACTATCTGCCCATTCGCGGGTCCCCGTCAAGCCGGAATGCCCCCGCTTTTCCGGTTTTTTCGCTGCCTTCCTTTCCCTAGGCAGTGCCTTAGGAAAGCCTCGCAGGCTAGAGAAAAATTGAGGGGATCTTGGTATGCGGTCGCGAAGGCTCTGCATCAAGCAGGCATCCCCAGAACGGAATGGGCGAAGCCCGAACCGGGAATGCTCGACCAGCCCCGATCGTTCAAATAAGACACTCGGTTTGGC
>DASPTQ010000080.1:0-3528 GCA_035623335.1 Terriglobales bacterium | reverse complement strand
ATCATGGCCGTCGATGACCAATTAAAGGTCTCGAGTGACGGGCTCTGCAGGGTAGGTGAGTCGATTGGCGTGCTGGCGCACCCGAGTGTCTACGACCCGCCCGAGAGGACAAGGGGAGGAATCTCACCCGCTGCCGACGTTTGGTCTCTTGGCATGACGCTGGTCGAGGCCCTGACGCAGCGGCTCCCAGTTTGGGAGAGGGCGAAGCAAGAGGAACCAGAAGTTCCGGAAATACTGCCTGAGCCTTTTCTTGACATCGCGCGCCACTGTCTGCGTGGGGACCCTCAGCTCCGATGGACAGTTGCCGATATCAAGGCACGGCTGCTGCCGCCGACCTCATCCGTTCCCCGGGAACAGACCACGGTTAGCCCAAAGCCGTTCAGGAGACCGCTTTACATAATTCCGATCGCGCTCGGACTTGCCCTGCTGGTGATACTTGCGGGTTCAAGACGATCCGGACGTCATCCCGTGCCTCCGCCTGCTCCTTCAGCCGCTTCAGTTACTGCGGCTCCTTCCCCTGCACTCGAACACCCAGAGGTGAACATACCCTCAGGCGGCCTTGTCCGGGGCGCCGTCGAAAATCAGGTGCTACCTGAGGTGCCTCAAAGCGCCAGAGACACAATTCGAGGCACGGTGCGGGTGACAGTAAGAGTGACTGTTGATCCATCAGGGAACGTGACAAGAGCGACGCTTGATTCCGCCGGTCCGAGCAAGTATTTCGCGGATCTGGCCTTGCAAGCGGCGCGCCGTTGGAAATTTAGACCGCGGACTCTTGCCGGTCGGAATGTTCCGAGTGAATGGATCCTGCGGTTCCGGTTTGAGCCAGCCGCAACCAAGGTACTTTCCGTGGAAGCGACTCCTTAGTGGCATCTTCAGGGCGCCGGAGACCCCGCAGTTGCGGCACCGCGCCTGCCCAGCGGACCAATCGTTCCCTGCAATGTGCTTGACGAACGTCACCCGGCTTCGTGATCCAGATCACTGAAGTGAGTTCGCATTTATGCTGCAATGCGGCATATCAGCGAAACGACAGGAAATGTCATGTCGTTCTTCACCAAACGCGCTACTCCCCGGATCGTCTGGCGTAAGCCGGCGATGCCGCATGGCGCCCGCAGAGCGATTTACCGCGACACGGTCCCCGACGGCAAGGAGTACGAAGTTCTCGAGAGGGCCTACAGCGGCGACTGGCGTGTTGTCACGGTGTTGACCATCGTTGATGGTCGGCCAAAGGTCGCAGCGGCGTAGTATCGGAGTAGTGCGCGATCCCGTTGGCCAATCAGCCGGTTAACAAGATAGGCAGCTCCTCCCGATTAAGGCCGAATTCTGGAGTTTCTGGGAGTCGAGGAAGCTTGGACGAGCCATGTCGCCGAAATACTTCGTCACATGCCAAGATAGGCTTGCCTCACCAGATCGGAGTTAAGCAGTTCTTTCCCTGTCCCTTCCAGAACAATCCGCCCGTTCTGCAGCACGTAGGCCCGGTCGGAGATGCTCAGGGCCTCGTAGACGTTCTGCTCAACCAGGAACACGGTAATGCCCTTCTCGCGGATTTCATGGATTCTCTCGAAGATTTCGGCCACCAGCTTAGGCATGATCCCCAAAGACGGCTCATCCAGCATCAGCAGAGATGGACGTGACATCAGTCCGCGGGCAATCGCCACCTGCTGCTGTTCCCCACCGCTTAACGTCTCGGAGCGCTGTTTCCTGCGTTCCCCGATCCAGGGAAACAGTTGCAGGATCGTCTCCAGGGACTCCGCGACGGCTGCATTCGAATCTTGCGCATAGGCGCCCAGCAAGAGGTTGTCCCAGACCGAGAGCCGGCCGAAGAGCTGCCGCCCCTCCGGAACCAGCGCGATCCGCTTCTTGACGATGTCATAAGGAGGAACGACGTGGATGGGCTCGTTGTCGAGCAGGATCTCCCCGCTCCAGGGCCGGAGCAGACCGGCAATGGTGCGCAGGATGGTGCTCTTGCCCGCGCCGTTGGACCCGATGAGGCTCACGACTTCGCCGCGGCGCACGATAAGCGAAACATCTTGAACTGCGTGGACGCCCCGGTATCCCGCGGAGAGCCCCTTAACTTCGAGCATGGTATCGCTCTCCCAGGTAGGCTCGGATGACCTCAGGATTGACGACGACCTTTTCCGGGACGTCCTCCACGATTTTTCGCCCGGAGTTGATCCCGATAACTCGATGCGACAGCTCCATGACTGCTTCCATGACGTGCTCCACGATCACCAGGGTGACGCCGTTTTCCCGCACCTTGCGGACTAGCGCGAGCATCCCCCGGAGCTCGACGGGGGTCAGGCCCGCCATGGCTTCGTCCAGCATAAGCAGCTTCGGCTGGGTAGCCAGGGCCATGGATACCTCCAGCCTCTTCTTGTCCGGGATGGTGAGGGACATGGCCGCTGCATCGCGCTTCTCCCACAGGCCGGTGAACGCCAGGACTTCTTCCGCCTTCGCCCGCGCCGCTCGTTTCCTCGGGATGTGCAGGAAGGCCCCGGTCATGACATTCTCGATCACCGTCATGTCGCTGATTACCTGGACGATTTGAAACGTCCTGGCGATCCCCATCTTGCAGATTCGATCCGCGCTAAGATGGGTGATATCCCTCCCGTGATAGAGGACTCTTCCGGCATCCGGACGGTAGAAGCCCGTGATGCAATTGAAGAGGGTGCTCTTTCCGGACCCGTTCGGCCCGATGATGCCAACGATCTCGCCCTCGCCGACGGTGAAGGAAATATTGTCGTTCGCCCACAATCCGCCGAAATGCTTGCTGATGCCTTGCACCTCCAGCAGAGGCGCCGCGCTCATGCCTTCCCCTTTCCGATCCTGGAGAGC
The DNA here is from genome assembly GCA_035623335.1 of Terriglobales bacterium. Lineage (GTDB taxonomy): Bacteria > Acidobacteriota > Terriglobia > Terriglobales > Acidobacteriaceae > JAFAGX01. Next base: position 696 of record DASPTQ010000080.1, on the reverse strand, counting down.
AAGCCCCACACGCCCTGAGGCTGGTAGGCAGAGATCAGCATGATCAGCGTGCCGTAGACGACCATGTCGATGCCCGTCCCCTTCGGACCCAGCCAGACACGCGTCAACTCGGAGATCGGCAACAGGATGGCCGCGCCGATGACCGGTCCCATGACAGATCCCGCTCCTCCCAGCATAGCGACCAGCACCACCTGGACAGAGATGGGAAGGATCAGGACACTATCCGGATCCAGATACAGGATGTACTGCGCGTAGAACGTCCCCGCCATAGCGGTGAGGAAGGCGCTGATCATGATCGCCGCCAGCCGGTAGCGCACGAAACTGATCCCCACGACTTTCGCCAAGTCGTGGCTCTCCTTGATAGCGCGAAAGTAGAAGCCCATTCGCGAGGTCGAGACCCATGTGCACACAAGCAGCGAGAGGATGAGGAAACCCAGGAGGATGTAGTAATACGGCACCTTGCTTGAGTGGAACTCGAAATTCTTGAATGACTGGGGAAGGATGGGGAGTGTCAGCCCCTCGGCCGCGCCGACCAGTTTCCAGTTGTTGAAGTGGATGCGAACGATCTCCGCAAAGGCGATGCTGGCGATGGCGAAGTAGTGGCCGCGCAGGTTCGAGCAAGGGATGCCGATGGCGGCGGCGGCCAGGGCCGCCAATATCCCTCCGGCCAGCAGCCCGATCCACGGGCTGACATGA
>DASPTQ010000079.1:0-15667 GCA_035623335.1 Terriglobales bacterium | reverse complement strand
AGAAGGTAGCGACTCTATCCCCATGTCCGCTTCCGCCGGGTTCTTGCCCGCGCGGCGTCGATAGGAACCGAGCCAAGTGGCAAAGTGCCTGTCCAGCCCGGCAACGGTGATACTTACTTGCAGTTGGGCCAGGTCCCGAATTGCAGTCGAGGGAGCGGAGAGTAACCCTGGATTGGCAAACGGGCGCCGGAATCCCTATCCACAAATTAGAGCCTTACGGCTCCCTGTCCCGCCCGCACACGCTCACCAGGGCAACCTCCTGGGAAAGCAAAACCCTCTCAGGTTGCAGTACCGCCGTCGGTGGTTGACCCGGCTTCGGCCCAGGCCTAACATATCGCCGAGTGCGCTTCCATGATCGGCCAAACGGTCTTGCATTATCGCATCCTTGGCAAAATCGGTGGCGGAGGCATGGGAGTCATCTACGAAGCCGAGGATGTGCGGTTGGGCCGCCGGGTGGCGCTTAAGTTTGTTCCCGAAAGTGTGCTTGGCGACCGCAAGGCCCTGGAACGCTTTGAGCGAGAAGCTCGGGCGGCCTCCAGACTGAACCATCCTAATATCTGCACCATTCACGATATCAACGACAACGAGGGCCATCCCTTCATTGTCATGGAGAAGCTCGAAGGCGAGAGCCTCAAGCAGCTTTTGCAAGGAAAACCTCTCGAACTTGTGAGCCAGCTGGGCATCGCGGTACAGGTTGCCGACGCACTCGAAGCGCTGCACGCCAAGGGCATTATCCATCGCGACATCAAGCCGGGAAACATCTTCATCACGCAAAGCGGCCAGGTCAAGGTTCTGGACTTCGGCCTGGCCAAGCTGTCGCGTGGTGGAGTGGCCGCGGGCGAGGACACGCCTTACGAAGATTCACTGACTATGGTGGGAGTCATCCCGGGCACTGCTCTTTACATGTCTCCGGAGCAGGCACGGGGGGAAGAACTGGACCCTCGCAGTGACATTTTTTCCTTTGGGGTCGTGCTCTACGAAATGGCAACCGGTCAAAAACCATTTCGGGGCACCAACACGGTCACCACCCTCGACGCCATCCTCCATCAAAAGCCCGCTTCTCCCCGATCTCTCAATCCCGCTCTCCCCCCGGCTCTGGAGGGGGTGATCGGGAAGGCCATGGAGAAGGATCGCAGCCGACGCTACGACAATTCGGCGCAGATGAAAGCCGATCTGCTGCGGCTGAAAAAGGAAGCAGACCTCGGGGCCCTCAAAGCCAGCACCCGGGAGATCCCTTTCCAGGTCATCACCCAGACCTTCGGTCAGGCCCGCCCTTGGCATAAATATCTGCTGCTGGCGATGGCGGTGCTTCTGATCCCGCTGCTGGCGGGGGTCGGCACCTGGTGGTTCAAACACCGCGCCGGAGCTGCCGTGGCTGGCAAGAACGGAATTGCGGTGCTCCCCTTGGTAAACATGAATGGCGACTTCAGCGTGGATTATCTGCGTTTTGCCCTGGCCGATGAGATTGCCAATGCCTTGACCTATACGCGTACCTTGGACGTGCGGCCGTCCTCGCTCACCCGAAAGTATGTGGCGCCGGATTTGGACCCACAGCAGGTAGGACGCGATCTGCGCGTAGCCACTCTTGTGCAAGGGCACTTCGTCCATCAAGGAGAGAATTTGCTGGTCATGCTGGAGGCGGTCGATACGGCCCACAACCGCGTGCTCTGGCAGACCAACTTCAAGACGTCCAGTCAGGATGCCCTTGTCCTACAAAACCAGCTGGAAGGGCAGATTCGGCAGGGATTATTGCCGGCGCTGGGCGTGGTCAATGGTCTCGTCGACACTGCGACCAAGCCAAAGAACGGGGAGGCCTACGATCTATATCTGCATAGCGTAGCCCTGGCCCATGACCCCGAACCTAACAAGGATGCCATCGCCGTCCTCGAAGAAGTGGTGAAACTCGATCCTACGTACGCGCCGGCATGGGAAGGGCTCTGCCTGCGCTATTACTACGATGCGGACTATTCCACGGGCGGAGAGACGGCGTTCCAAAAATCCAATGCCACCTGCGAGCGCGCGTTAGCCCTGGATCCAAACCGCATGCTGGCCGCAGGGCAGTTGATCGTGAACCGCGTCGAACGCGGCGAGCTCGGTAAGGCCTACCAGCAGGCCCAAGCGCTGGTCAGTAACCGGCCAGAAAGCGCGCAGGCTCACTTCACACTTTCCTTTGTCTTGCGCTACGCCGGCATGCAGGACCAGTCCGCGCGGGAATGCGCCGCGGCTCTCGCCCTCGACCCCGGCAACTATCAGTGGCGTACGTGCGCTTGGGCCTTGATGGAACTTGGCAATACCGAGCGGGCCATGGACTTTCTCCGGCTCGATACCGGCTCGGAGTGGGCGGCTTATGCCACCATCCACGTTCTGCTTCGCGAAGGCAAGCTGGCGGAGGCTAGAGAAAACATGCGGAATGTTTCAAGCAACCCGCGTTATCACCGCGATCTCCTGGAGACGTGTCTCGGGATGCGCCCCGCCTCGAGCCTGGACCAAATTGCGCAAGCCGCCGAGGCCGCGGTGCTGGCCGAACCCGATCCCGAGCCCTGGTACTATACGGGTACGATTATGGCGTTCTGCGGCAAGAAGGAGGCTGCGTTGCGCATGATCAACGCCGCCGTGGAGCAGAACTACTGCGCTTATTCCGCGCTGCTCGCCGACCCCTTGCTGAAAGCCCTCCACAGCAGTGCAGAGTTCGACAAGGTGCTGACCGCCGCCAACCAATGCCAGCAGGCGGTACGCAATCCGTCAGTGCCGTAGGACAACATTCGTCAGTTTAAGGTGCCAGCTCCGTCCGGCCAGCCTCGGTTAGGCTTGCTGCACCGGCGGCTTCTTCCCCAAGCGTCCCGAGCTCGGTCGAAGTCGCCACCAAGAATTCACCCAAAAGGAAAGCTCGATTTTGTTCTCGTGGGAGGAGGGCCCTTCCGCCCGGGTGGTTTGATCAATCAGGGATGGTCTTGATAGATTTAGCCGTGCCAGGAGCGCTCGGTTTCGGATGCTGAATTTCAAAGCTGTCCAGGACGATCTTGGCCTCAACCTCGCCCCCTCGACTGGTACACGAGGATCGATCGGGCGCTGGCAATCCTTTCCTGCCGCCCTTCTTCGATTACTATGGTCCCTGTACATGCGAGAAACCCTAGCAAACAGAAAAACTTTGCCTCCCGGCCACCCGAGAATCCATCTGTTACCTATGCATCCCTCCGCTCGCCGTTCCTTGTGGTTTCGAGGATTTGGGGTTCTTGCTCTTTTCCTGGTTGGCCTGGCCTGGTCGAGCCCCGACCGGGTGGCGGATGCCACCCCCGCTGCGATCGCCCCTTTACCGGAGGACCGAGGCATCGCGGGACTCAAGGAAATGCTTCTGCGTCTCAACACTACGGCGCGGTTGATGCAGATTGTGGCCCATCCCGACGACGAAGATGGTGGGGTCCTCACGCTCGAGTCACGGGGCAAGGGGGATACGGTCGTGCTACTCACGCTCAACCGTGGCGAGGGTGGTCAGAACAAAATTGGCAGCAACCTCTTCGATGTTCTGGGCGTGCTGCGTACTCTCGAGCTCACCGCCTCCGACCGATACTACGGGGTCGAACAAAGGTTCACCCGGGTCGCCGATTTCGGCTATTCCAAGACGCCGGAAGAGACCTTTCAAAAGTGGCAAGGCCATGACGTCGCTTTGGGTGACATCGTGCGTGTGATTCGCACATTCCGTCCCGATGTGCTGGTGGCACGCTTTTCTGGAAGTGACCGCGACGGCCACGGGCATCATCAGGCTTCCAGCATTCTGACTCGGGAGGCGTTTCGCGCGGCAGCCGATCCAAACCGCTTTCCCGAGCAAGTCAAGGACGGCCTTGAGCCTTGGCAAGCCACGAAGCTCTACATCGGAAACGTCTGTCCCTGGGGCTCGAAGACGTGTCCCGATGGTGACTACACCGTCGAGTTCAACACCGGCCAGTTCAGCCCAGTGCTGGGAATGTCGTACGCGCAGTTCGCGATGGACGGGCTGCGCCACCAGCTTTCGCAGGGAGCGGGGGCTTGGACGGTCGAACCGGGCGACCGCTTCTCGTTCTATAAGCTTGTCGATTCGGTTCCGGGGTCGTCCGCAGGTGAAAAGGGTCACGAGCAGGACTTTTTTGCAGGGCTCGACACCAGTTTGCCCGGACTAGCTTCGCGCATCGGAGCCGAAATCGCGAAGGTTCCCTTTCTGCGTCCTTCCCTGGCTGAGATTCAAGCCCGGATTCAAGACGCAAGCCTGGCTGCCGAGCGCGATCCCGCCAGCGCGGCAGCACCGCTGCTTGGCGGACTCGAAAAAACTCGTAGGACCCTGGAGTTGATTAAGAACTCCTCGCTATCGAATCCGAGCAAAGCCGAAGTTCTGACGGTGCTCGCGACCAAGGAGTCCCAGTTCGAAAAGGCAGCCAATCTCGCTCTCGGTATCGAGTTTCATGTGACGGCCGACGTGCCGTCCGGGACAAGCCCCGAAGACGCTTTTATGGCTGTGCCCGGTCAAGACTTCGAAGTTTCCGCTCACCTCACCAGTCCGCAGAAGTTAGCTGGCGTAAGGATCGAACTCGATCTGCCGCCTCTCTGGAAGTACAACGAAATCAAGCGGAACTCCCCGAACGCTCCGGCAACCTCGCCAGCCGAAGATCACGAGATCAGGTTTCGGGTCAAGGTTCCTGAAAACGCCGGCTACACCCGCCCTTATTGGCACCGTGACGATCCCGAGCGGGATACACTCAATCTCATCGATGAACCCCAGTATGTAACGCTCCCCTTCCCCCCGCCTGCTTTTCGCGCCCATGCCGTCTATGAATTCCAGGAAAAAGCGGGCCTCGCGCACGCCGTGGCCATGGTGAAGTACAAGGATCCTGCCGGGGGAGAACTGGAGCGGCCGCTTGCCGTGGCTCCCCCGTTTTCCATCATGCTCCAACCAGGTCAGCAGGTGATTCCTACGCAGGGGAACGGTGCCCGCCAGGTAGGAGTCGAGGTTTCTACCAACCTCTCCGGCCCAAGCGGCGGATCACTTCACCTTGAGGTGCCCCGCGGATGGCGCGTAGAACCGGCCACCGCCAAGCTCGAATTTCATGGTCGTGGCGAGAAGCACGAAGTGGAATTTCAGGTATTCCATGATGCAATCCAGGAAGGTACGGCGGAAATTCGTGCCGTGTTCGAATCCGCAGGAAAGAACTATAGCGAGGGATATAGCGTCGTGACTCGCGAGGACCTCGACAGCTTCTATTACTACCAGCCTGCCGTGCAGCATCTGAGCCTGGTGGAGGTGAAGGTCCCGAAGGGTCTGAAGGTCGGCTATATCATGGGAGCCGGCGACGATATCCCCACGGTGCTGAAGCAGATTGGAATGGATGTGACGTTGGTGCCGGCAGAGAAGCTTGGGAGTGAGGATCTGGCTCAGTACGGGACGGTCGTCCTAGGCATCCGCGCCAATGATACGCAAAAGGAAATTGCCGAGAATCACCAGAAGCTGCTCGACTTTGTTTCTCAAGGAGGCACGCTGATTGTGCAGTACAACACCGGTGTCTCCGATTTCAATAAAGACAAGCTCACGCCCTATCACGCGGAACTGAGCCGGGCCCGGGTTTCGGTCGAGGAGGCGCCGGTCAAGATTCTGGCTCCGGATGACCCCGTGTTCCATGATCCCAACGCGATCAGCGAGCGCGATTTCAACGGCTGGGTACAGGAGCGCGGCCTTTACTTTATGGACAAATGGGATGATCAGTTCAAGCCCCTGCTGGCATGCCATGATCCAGGAGAACCTGAGCAAGAGGGTGGTCTGTTGCGCGCGCAGTACGGAAAAGGAATCTACATCTACACCGGCTATGCGTTCTTCCGTCAGTTGCCGGCGGGTGTTCCGGGAGCCATTCGGCTCTACGTGAACTTGCTGACCGCAGGACGAAGTAATCCGGCAGCCGTGGCCAGTAGTCACTAGCCGGGATGGCAGTCGATCTGTAGTCCGCTTGCAACCGATCGGATGGTGGCCGGACTGTGCGGTTCTCATTCGAAACCTTGGCTTCCCCATTCGGCGCTTCCTATCGGTTCGGACGCGCAACTTCGAACCACTGACGACGCCAATCCATGGCTTCTCTTGAACAACCCGACTCCGAGCAAGGACCGTTGATTCGTGGCGTTGGCTTAGGCGGAGCCATCGCGCTCAATATGATCGACATGATCGGGGTCGGCCCCTTTATCACCATGCCTCTCATGGTGAGCGCAATGGGTGGACCACAAGCCATGTTGGGTTGGGTCTTGGGCGCAATGTTCGCTATGTGCGATGGCATGGTGTGGGCCGAACTCGGCGCGACCATGCCGCATTCCGGCGGATCCTACGGATACTTGCGCGAGATCTACGGTCCCAAGCGGTGGGGACGCCTGGTTTCTTTTCTCTTCATCTGGCAGCTTTCCTTTAGCGCGCCCCTCTCCATCGCGTCCGGGGCCCTGGGACTTGCCGGGTATGCGGCCTATTTGTGGCCTCGCCTGGAGATTCCCTATGCCAGCGGCACTTGGGAGATGCCCCTGCCGCTGATCGGACGGCTGGAAATGCATTGGTTAGCCTCCGGCACCACGTTCCTGGCCATTGGGATCCTTCTCCTGGCGACGCTGCTTTTGTACCGAAAAATTACCAGCATCAGCTGGATGTCAAAGTTGTTGCTCGCAGGTGTAGTGGGAACCATGGGGTGGATCATTATCGCCGGCCTCAGCCATTTCGACGCGCGACGGGCCTTCAACTTTCCGCCGGGCGCGTTTCATCTCGACCGCAGCTTTTGGCTCGGTCTGGGATCCTCCATGCTGATAGGAACTTATGATTATTGGGGGTACTACAACGTTGCGTTTCTCGGGGATGAGATCAAAGAACCCGCCAAGACCATTCCCCGGGCCATCCTGCTATCTATTTTGCTGGTGGGCTGTCTATACGTGGTGATGAACGTCAGCATCCTGGGGGTAGTGCCCTGGCAGGACATGATCGCCTCGGGGCATGAGAACCGCGGATTGTATGTGGTGTCGATCTTCATGCAGGGAATTTACGGGTCCTGGGCCGCCCGGGTTGTGACGGGACTGGTGATGTGGACGGCCTTTGCCTCGGTCTTCTCCCTGCTGCTCGGTTACTCGCGGGTCCCTTACGCAGCTGCTCTCGATGCCAATTATTTCCGGGCGTTCGCTCGCATTCATCCCCAACGGCGCTTTCCCTATGTATCGCTCCTGGCGCTGGCCGGCGTTGCTGCACTTTTCTGTTTCCTTTCTTTGGCGGATGTGATTCGCGCCTTGGTCGTCATCCGCATCGCACTGCAATTTTTGGTGCAAGCCGTCGGACTCATCGTGCTGCGCACTTTCCACCCCGATCTCCCCCGGCCGTTTCGTATGTGGTACTATCCACTGCCCGCGCTGATCGCATCGTTCGGGTTCGTGTTCATTTTGATTGTCCGGGCCAAGTCGTTCATACAAATTGGCTATGCGCTGGTGATATTGCTGAGCGGGGTGGCGGTTTACCTGGCGCGCTCATGGCGCAATCAGGAGTGGCCATTTGGCGAGGGGGTCTGCGCCGACCCCGAGAGGCTCCCAACCCACTGATATGGCAGATATGGTCGACACCTCGGTGTCGAGGAAGCTCGAACATCGACACGACGCCTCCCCTTGGGCGCCTTTAAGGGAACCCCTGTTTCGCTCGCTGTGGGTAGCCGCCGTGATCTCCTACGTCGGGACTTGGATGCAAAATGTGGGCGCGGGCTGGTTGATGACCCAGCTCACCATGTCTCCGCTGATGGTCAGCCTGGTGCAAGCGGCCTCCACTATGCCGGTTTTTCTCGTCATGCTTCCCGCGGGCGCTTTGGCCGACATGGTGGATCGCCGGCGCCTGTTGCTGGTTACCCAAGCCTGGATGGTGGCAGCCGCAGCGCTATTGGGCGTGTTTACCTTGCTCGAACACGTGACGCCGTGGATTCTGCTGCTGTTCACGTTCCTGTTAGGACTGGGGGCGGTGATGAATGATCCCGCGTGGCAGGCGATCACGCCGGAGGTCGTTTCCCCACGACAGCACGCGTCGGCCGTCGCGCTGAATTCTGTCGGGTTCAATGTTGCTCGTGCCCTCGGTCCTGCTCTTGGGGGACTGGTCATCACCCTCGCCGGGTCGGGAATGGCTTTTCTGCTCAATGCCGCTTCATTTTTTGGGGTGATCTTATTTCTGTACCGCTGGAGGCGCCCGCATTCGGAAGACCGGGCCGGCGGAAGCCTGCGCGATGCGATTCTGGTCGGACTGCGCTACGTTCGCTCGGCAGCTCCGGTGCGCTGTGTGCTGATACGCACCGCAGCCTTCAGCCTAGGAGCAAGTTCGTTGCTGGCCTTGCTGCCCCTGGTGGCGCGACCGCACGGCGCCACGGGCTACGGTCTGCTTCTCGGTTCTTTTGGACTGGGCGCCTTGGGGGGAGCAGCCTTCATACCGCGGTTGCGCACCCGGCTTTCGGTCGACGGTGTGGTGTCGTTCGCCATCGTTCTATTTGCCCTGATGACGTTTGCCGCCGGAGTCGTCGAACGTTTCGGCCCTCTGAGCGTGATCCTGTTCGTGAGCGGCACGGCGTGGATCGCAATTCTCGCCTGTTTGAATGTTGTCGCTCAGACGATGTCGCCGATCGTGTTGCGGGCACGGGCATTGTCCGCCTATTTGCTGGTATTGCAAGGGGGGATGGCGGCGGGCAGCGCCCTATGGGGTGAGGTGGCCACCCGCATTGGGGTTCCGCGAGCTTTGCTGTGCTCGGCGGCGGCGCTGGTGATAGGATTAGTCGCCGTGCGACGATATCGGCTCACGGCCCACGAACTGGAACTGGCACCATCGGTGGTCCGTGATTAAGCTACTTCGATCCGAGGAGGTGGTTCGCATGGATAGGATGAAATCGGTTACCCTCTCGTTGCTTGTTCTCTTCTGTACTACAGCGGCTTTGAGCCAGACCAAAGCGGGAGCCCACCCCACACTTTCCGAGATTATGGATCATGCGGTTGGCCAGGTCGAGGGCGAATTCGTGCCCGCCGCCGAGGCCATGCCGGAAGAGAAATATTCGTTTGCCCCCACCAATGGTGAATTCAAGGGTGTGCGCACCTTTGCCGAACAAGTGAAACACGTGGCCGCCGTCAACTATATGGTGGCAGCCGCCGTGCTACAAGAAAAGCCGCCGGTCGAACTGGGCGGGGAAAATGGCCCGACTTCGATAACCACCAAGGCCGACATCGTGAAATTTCTCAAGGACTCGTTTGCCTACAGTCACAAAGCCATGAGCAGTATCAACGAGAAAAACCAGACCGACCAGATCAAGTCTCCTTTTGGCGATGGCACGGTAAGCCGCATCGGCATCGCCACCGCGGTCCTTTGGCATCCTTTCGATCACTACGGGCAGATGGTCGTATACCTCCGGATGAATGGCATCATTCCTCCCGCAAGCCGCCAATAATAGACCGGTTCGACCGTTGAGCCCGGAAGATATCGCCCCGGCCGTCGATGGTCGGGGCTGGCACGCGTAGGTTTGTGGTGGTGGTTGGGCAGATTGCTCGTCAGCGCCCAAGCCTCGGTGTAGTGTTCGGTCGATTGCGTTTCGGGTCCGAAATCGAGCTCAACCCTCCCTGATCAAACACCTATCCGTGGCTCCGAGGCCTCGGTCTTCCTCCGCGGGTTGCGATGCGGGTGGCGATCAATTGCGCGCTGAGATGGTGAGCTTCGAGATGCTCGCGGATGCGTTTTCTGACGTTCGTTACGCTCAGCTTAGGATTGAGAAAAATCAGAACCGATGGGCCGGCACCGCTCAGTGCCACGCCTGAGATTCCTTTCGTTCCGGTCAAGGACTGCAAGGCCGGGAGGAGAGGACAGAGTGTGGATCGATACGGCTGGTGGATACGGTCGGCCAGGGCGGAAGCCAGCCAGTCCCGGCGTCCTTCGGTAAAAGCGGCCAGCAGTAGCATGGAATTCTGAATGTTGGTGACCACATCCGTGCGAGAGTATTGCTCGGGCAGGACGCCCCGGGCCTCCTCGGTCGGCAGCGTTTCCTCGGAAATCACCAGCAACAGAGGCCAGTTTCCTTTTGGCGTAAGGCACGCCATCTGGGCTCGACCATCGCTCGCCAGGCGGGCGATGACCAGACCGCCCATCCAACAGGCGGCCGCATTGTCGGCATGCTGTTCGCGGCGGGCCACCTCGCCCACAATGCGATCGTCGCTCCAGCGCAATCCCCCGAAGTGGTTGGCTAAGCCGACGCCCGCCAGACGCGCCGCCGCCGAGGATCCGCATCCTCTACCAATGGGAATCTCATTGTCAATGCAGAGCGCGAGCGGGATGAGTGGCTTGCGTTCACACTCCAGAACTTCGCGGTAGGTCGTCAGAATCAAATGGTTTTCGAGCCGACCACAGATTTCTCGATCCCGGCCCCGGGCCTCAACCGAGAACTCGGGCGCGGCCTGGGCACTCAACTTGAGAAATATGGACAGGGCCAGGGCGGCGGCGTCGAAGGCAGACCCCAGATTGGCAGAGGTTGCCGGCAGGGTGAGGTGGAATCGCCGCGAATCGCTGCTTTTCCTGGATGACATGGTTCAGCTGGCTACGCCTCGGATCCTTCCTCTACCTGCTTCAGGACAGATATGACCGCATCGGCAGAAGCTTCGAGTGTGATCGGAGCACGCTCGTGAGGCACGAGAATCTCGGCTTCCTTACGTTGCTCGGTATCCCTAAACAATTCACCACGATGAAACTTTAAGGTGAAATCCGGGTCCTTAAGCAGGTGTCCGGTCAGAATCAAGACCACGGACTCCCCAGGTTTCACAAATCCGCCCTGCACCAGTCGCTTGAGCCCCGCCAGCGTGACGGCCGAAGCCGGCTCGCATCCGACTCCATCGGCACCGATCTGGGCCTTGGCCCAAGCGATCTCCACCTCGCTGACCTCGGCGACCGTGCCGCCCGTCTGTTCGAGCACTCGTACGGCCTTTTTCCACGAAGCCGGACTGCCAATGCGGATGGCGCTGGCTGCGGTTTCAGCTCGAACCGAAACCAACTTCCTGCCGCCGGTTTCGCGCATGGTGCGCACCAGCGGGTTGGCGCCTTCGGCCTGGACAATCGAGACCTTGGGCAGCCGGGTGATGAAATGAAGTTTTTCGAGCTCGAGGAGGGCCTTTCCCAGCGCGGAAGAGTTTCCCAGATTGCCGCCCGGAACAATGATGTGGTCTGGCGGCTGCCAATCGAGTTGTTCCAATAGTTCAATGGCCGCGGTCTTCTGGCCTTCAATGCGGTAGGGATTCACCGAGTTCAGAAGGTAGACGGGCATGCGGTCCACCACTTCGTCCAAGATTCGCGAGCAACCGTCAAAATCGGTCTTGAGCTCGACGGTGATCGCACCATAATCCAAGGACTGGGAAAGCTTTCCCCATGAAACCTTGCCTTGCGGGATGAGCACCAGACTTCGCATTTGCGCGCGGGCAGCATAAGCCGCTACGGAGGCCGAGGTGTTTCCCGTAGAAGCGCATCCTACCCAGCGAAAACCTTCCTGTCGCGCCATCGATGCGGCTACGGTCATGCCGGTGTCTTTGAAAGAACCGGTAGGATTCATGCCTTGGTGTTTGGCGACAAGGTATTCGACCCCAACCGCGCGAGCGCAGGAGGGCAGCTCGTAGAGGGGAGTGTTGCCTTCGCGCAGGGTAATGATCTTCTCCCCGCTCGCAAAATGGGGCAGCAGTTCCCGGAATCGCCAGACACCGCTTTGATCCATGGGCACGAAAGATTTCCGGCGGGTTCGCCAGAGGGCCTTGAGTGCGGCCGCGGTGAATGGAGCGGCACGCTGACCGTCGGTCGTATCCCAGCCTGGATAAACGATTTCGAGCAGGTCGGCACACGCGGAGCAGCGAAACTTATGGCCAGGGTTGTTGGTTCGAAGGCCGCAGCCAATGCAACGAAGTTCCGATAACTCCACCGGCTCGGAGGCAGTCAAGTTCATCATTCAGTTTACAAGATTAATTCCCGTCGATAGCCTGGGGGAGCGACGCCGAGCGTCCACCCGCGCCGGACCAGGCATCCCGGCTTCCCTGATTCTGCCTCTCGGCTCGGGTTTCCTAGGATTCCGGCCGGCCCCGGCGCAGCTAAGACTTGCCTCCCCGCAGATATTGATCGGTCTTGTTGATCCAATCTTCGCGGGGTGGGTGGAACACGTCAAGATCCACGGTGTCAACCAGGGCCTCCGCCTTGTGCGGCATATGGGGAGGGATCGTCAGCACCTCACCGGCGTTGACCACGATCTCCTTGCCATCGATCCAAAATTTCAGGGCACCTTCGAGAATATAGGTGATCTGCTCGTTGTGATGGCTGTGGAGGGGAACAATGCAGCCTTTCTTGAGCAGCACCCGAGCCAGCATGATCTCCTGCCCGACGATAAAGTGTCGCTGCAACAACGGCTTCAGATCTTCGATGGGTACACTGCTCCAGGGAATGTGGCGCGGTGTACCCTCTCCAGCCGTTCTGATGGGCACCGGCTCGATGGGCTTCGTTTTCGACTTTGGTTTCGGGGTCCGCTTCGGCAGTTGTGGACTTGCCATCTTAATGCACCTTCCCTTGGTAGATTCCCACCGCATTGTCATGCAAATATCCGTGCGCCAATGCGAGCGCTTGCGCCTCGCTGACCTCCTTTTCCGAGATCATCTCGGCCAAGGCCGCCGCTAAGGCGGTGCGGCTCGATTCGACTCCCAGCCAGTAACTTTCCTCGGCACCGAGCGCCTGGTTATAGGGGAAGCAATCGGTACCAAAGGTGATCTTGTCGGGGAATGTTTCCAGCCACTGTTTCAGCAATTTCTTGAATTCCGAAGGATAGAGCAAAATCTCCGTTTCCGACGTGTCCAGGTATACGTTCTTGACCGCCGCCAGCCAGATGGACTGGCGATCGTAGGGATAGCCGCCGTGAATCATCACGAACGTCGTATTCGCGTAGCGGGGATCGCGAAGAACGTTTTCCAGGTTCAAGATGTTACTTTCCGACAAATTGAAATAATCGCCGATCCCGACCGCCGAATGAATATGCACCGGCAAATGCAGCCTGCCGCCTTCCCGCACCAGATAGCGGAAGAGGAAATCCTGAAAGGTGCGGTATTCTGCTTCGCTCGGAATTCCGCCCCCAACAAACCTCTGGTAAATGTCTTCGGCTTGCTCGCGGGTCGGGTCGGAGAAACGAGTTGGGCGGAAATAAGCGACTTCAAATTTCTGGGCAATCGCGCCCTTTTTCTGATTGTCTTCGAGAGTACGGCTTACGAACGTCAGATAATCGCTGAAGTTCGGCGGCAGCTTGCCCAGACCTTCCTGCGCCATCCAGCGATGCAACATTTTCTCCTGCAGCGGAATGTACACCTGCTCATCGGCGTTGCGGGCAGCTTGGCGCTGATTGTCGAACGGCCACATAAAGGAGTCGGCAAAAAACACCCATACGAAGCGTTTAGGGTCGAGATAATCGGCCATCATAGCGCGGTTGGCGACACCCTGCTCGATGTTGAGTTTGTCGAGAATGTCGGAGAAGTACTGATTTCCGCGTTGCTTTTTAACCTCGGCTTTTTTTTCGACCAGCCACTGAGTGTGCTCGGCGGACAAGTCGTTGTAGGGATATCCCCAAAGTGCCCGAGCAGCAGCCACGAGCTCAGGGTTCGTATCCCGTTGGCGCAAGGAAGCGCTGCCCGGCGGCGCCGCCATGGCATCTACGTCCGGATCGTCGGCGAACCCGGGATGGGCGTGGTGATCGAACATGGGGATCTTTTCAATCTGCGGAAGCAGCCGTTGATAGATCTGTTCGACGTCAGAACCAGGAAAGGGACGAGCCTGGGCAACGGCCAAGCCAGGCGCAGCTGCGGCGACTACGGCAATCATGAGGCTTCGAGCTCGAATCATCACTTGCTCCGTCCGACCACCACCCTAGAGACCCTTATACGCTCCACCATCCACCAGAATCGTTTGGCCCGTGATATAGGAAGCGCGTTCGGAGGCCAGCCAAACGATCGTATCGGCCACTTCCCGAGGCTCAGCGATGCGCTTGACCGCAGTCGCCTCCGCCCAGCCGGCAACAATCTCTTTTTCGGATTGGCCCAGCGCTTGCGCTCGGCGCTTGGCCAGTTCGCTGAGTCGCTGGGTCGCCGTGTACCCGGGCCCGACGTTGTTCACTAGTATGCCATCCTTACCAAACTCGTTCGCCAGACTCTTGACCAGGCCAACCACCGCGCCGCGAACGGCGTTTGAGAGCACGAGGTCGGGAACCGGCTGCTTGGTGGAGATTGAGGTAAGAGTGATGATTCTCCCCCAATGCTTGCGCTGCATGTGAGGAATCACCTCCCGGGCCAAATAGACGGCGCTGAGAAAATTAGCGTCTACGGCGCGGTGCCAATCCTCCAGGCTGGCGGCCAGAAACCCTTTGGCGGGCGGTCCGCCGGCATTGGCGACGCAGACGTCGACACCGCCGAACTTCTGGACGGTTTCCTCCACGAACTCGTGCACCGCATCGGAGTCGGTGACATCGAGCGGCAAGGCCAACACCTCGGCGTTGTAGTCCTTCCTTATTGCGTCCGCTACCTCATGCAAAGCTTGTGCCTGGCGCGCGCACATGGCGATGCGGCATCCCTCGGCGGCGAATGCTTCGGCGATGGAGCGCCCGATACCCTGGCTGGATGCCGCCACGAGAGCGACCCTACTCTTCAAGCCCGTAGCCATAAGCGTGGAATTATAAATGCAAGACTCGCCGGAACCACCCATCCCTTTTTCGCAGCGTATGAGGTAGTCTTACCATCTATATTCATGAGCTATTCGTAAGCTTTTTTCAGGGAGACGCGATGAAACCGGGACAACACCGCTCGGAAACGAAAGCCGTGCGCGGAGGAGCCGACCTCCGCAAGAAGAATGGCCCTGTAGCTACCCCGATCTATCAGACGGCCACGTTTGAAGTTACCGACAACGATCAGCAACTGCGAGCCACCCCCACGGACATGTTCTACACCCGCTATGGGAACCCCACCCACACGGTGGTGGAAAGGGCCGTCGCCGAACTCGAGGGCACCGATCGTGCCTTGCTGTTTGCCTCGGGAATGGCAGCGATCACGACCTCCATCCTTGCCCTGGTGAAGAGCGGCGATCACATTGTGGCGCAGCGGGATATCTACGGTGGAGCCGCCAAATTTCTGGGCCAGTGGCTGCCCAAACTCGGAATCGAAACCACGTTCGTCGATACCACCGAGTACGAGCAACACCAACGAGCCATTCGCCCCTCCACCAAGCTGCTGTATCTGGAATCGCCGACCAATCCCATCGTGAGAGTCGTGGATTTGAAGCGCGTGGTCGCGATTGCCAAGAAACATGACCTGCTCACCATGATCGACAGCACTTTTGCCACGCCGATCAATTCGAGGCCTGCGGAGTTTGGCATCGACCTCATCATGCATTCTGCGACGAAGTTCCTCGCCGGGCACTCCGATCTGGTGGCCGGGGTGGTAGCCGGACGCTGCGATCTGATCGAAGAGATACATCAAACCCGGACGACCTTGGGTGCGACCATGGATCCGCACGCGGCGTGGCTGCTACTGCGCGGCATGAAGACTCTGGCCGTCCGCGTGCAACGGCAGAACGAGAACGCTTTGCACATTGCCCAATTCCTGGCGCAACATCCCAATGTCCGGC
>DASPTQ010000078.1:0-10946 GCA_035623335.1 Terriglobales bacterium | reverse complement strand
TTCTCCGTTTGCGGCGGGGACAGACCCAGAGTCCTTAGCGACCAGCGGGAGGATTCAGTAATCCGGTCGAGCAGATAGCGTGACCACTATACGCATTTCGCTGGATCGTGTGACAAGCTTTTCGAGTTTGTAATGGTGCCGAAGAAGGGATTCTATTTGAGCGGTTGATCCTAAAGGGAAACCCCATATTTTCAACCTACACGGCCTATACGGTTCCCCGGCTTACCCTGCCCCCACCCTGAAAACCATATTACCCCATAGTAAGGATGTGGGCCGAAATCCCGACTAGCAATGGCACGACAGCAAATCTCCACGCGCAGGAGCGTTGTGCCGAGCGAACTGAGTCCATCCCGCCGGCTGTTCCCGGCGTTCGAGTCCACATTCCAGATACCGCAGAAGCGGGAGCTACCCTTTCTTTCTCCGCCGAAGCCCGTGCTCTACTACCGCTGGAACTTCGGGGATGGCACCAACGGTAACGGCGCCACCGTTACTCATACCTATACTCGCCCGGGAGATTTTACGGTTCTCTTGTTGGCCAATGGCCTTGACCCCGTGCCGTTGGAAAAATCTTCGTTCCTAAGAATAACCGCACCCTCTCATCTGCCCTCTTATTTCGCTCCTAGGGCGTCGTGTTCGTGGTAGTTGGGATACGGAGGGCGCTTGATTTCCGGTAGCGGGTGCTCTTTCAGGTTCTGCAGCACTACCTCGATTGCTTTATCCAGCTGGGCGTCGTGGCCCTGGCGCCAAGCGGCTGGATCTAAGTCAACTTCAATATCCGGTGGAACTCCGTGGTTTTCGACCTCCCAGTCTCCGTTCAAGCCGTAGAGGGCGGCGCGTGGGGCGGTGACGCTGCCGCCGTCGATGAGTTCAGGATAGCCTCCGATCCCGACCAATCCTCCCCAGGTTCTTTTGCCGATCAGTGGGCCGATGCCGGCTTTGCGGAAATACCAGGGGAGCGCGTCGCCGCCGGAACCGGACATTTCGTTGATGATCATGACCTTCGGTCCGTAGATGGCTTCCGACGGGCTCGACCAGTCGTGGCCTTCACGGGTGACGACTTTGCTCATCAGCGGACGTTTGAGGTGGTCGATGATGTAATCGGCGAGCTGGCCGCCTTCATTGAAGCGCTCGTCGATGATGGCGGCGTCTTTGCCCACTTGCGCAAAAAAGTAGCGGTTGAAGCTGGTGTAGCCAGCCCCGGCGGTGTTGGGAACATAGACGTAGGCGACCCGGCCTCCGGTGGCTTCATCGACGTGCCGGCGGTTGTTTTCAATCCAAGCAAGGTGGCGGAGGTTCTCTTCCGTTTCGAGGGGAACGACTGTGACGTCGCGGGAATCTTTGCCGTCGGGGTTCGATCCGACTTTCAGCGCGACCTGTTTGTTAGCGGTCTCCTGAAAGAGGCAGAAGATGTTGTCGGTGGAATGCAGCTCGCGGCCATTGACGGAGAGAATGTAGTCTCCGGCTTTCACGTTGACGCCGGGCTGCGTGAGTGGGGCTTGCAGGCCGGGATTCCAGTTCTCTCCGTTGTAGACCGTCGCAATGCGATAGCGGCCGTTCTCGAGTTTGTAGTCGGCGCCCAAGAGGCCGACCTTGACCTTCTTCGGCTCGGGCGTCTCGCCGCCGCCGACGAACATGTGGCCGACAGTCATCTCGCCTAGACATTCTTCGAACAGATAGGTGAGTTCGGCGCGCGAGGCGATGCCGTCGAGATAAGGCTCGTATTTCATCTTCGCTTTTTCGAGATCCAGGCCGTGGTAGTGCGGGTCGTAAAAGAAATCGCGCTCGATCCGCCAGGTTTCATTGTAGATCTGCTTCCACATGGCGCGGGGATCGACGTAGACCTTCCAATCGTCGAGTTTCAGATCGCCGAATCCCGGCTTGGGCGGGGCGTCCGGCTTGGGAGGCTCATCGGTGGCAATAGTGGTCCAGGAGTCTTTTTTGCGATAGAGGATCTTTTTGCCGTCGCGCGAGACGGTGAAGTCGTTAATGTCATCGATCAGCTTCTTGACTTTGCGCTTTCTGAGATCGAACTTCTGGATAGTGAGGCTCGGGTTTTCCTGATCGTCTTCGGTGAAGACCGGGGGGCCTTCCGCGAGGAAGAGGATTCCAGATTCTCCCGGAAGAAGATTGACATAATTCTTGGCGGGGATGGGCAAAGATAAGATGCGCTGCTGGATGTTCTCGAGGTCGATCTTTACGGTGACGGGTTCTTCTTTTTTGTCTTTATCTTTGTCCTTGTCAGCAGAATCTTCGTCGGAGGTCTTATCGTTCGACTTTGACTCATTGGTTTCCTTACTCTGATCTTTTCCCTTGTCCCGATCAGGCTTCTTTTCCTCCGCCGGTTTCTCTTCATCGCTTTCGGGGGCTATGGGAGACTTCTCGTCTTTGTTCAGGACAATCACGTAAACGGCGCGGGTGATGCGGTGTTCATCGCTCGACATGTCCAGGCCCGCGGTGGAGAGGGCGGTATCGGTCGAAGCCATGCAGTAGAGATACTTGCCGTTCTTGTCGAAGACGGGGTCGATGACGTCGCTCATGCCATCAGTAATCTGAGAAATCTTCCCCTGATTGAGGGAATAGAGAAAGACCGCACGCAGTCCGCTGGGCAACTGCTTCGTGTAGGCGATCCACTTGTTATCGGGCGACCAGGTCTGGCTGAGCTGGGTGATGCCGAAGCCACCGAAATAATCACTGTCTATTCGTTTGGGAGCAGGTTTGTCGAGGTCGACATACCACAACTGCAGGCGCTTGTCGGTGTAGGCAAGCTTCTTGCTGTCGGGCGACCAAGTGGGGGTGTAGAAGAACGAGGGCGGATTGCCGAGATTGATGTGCCGAGCGGGCGTAACGCCGCCCTGATCGCGGATGGCGAGGTCATATTCGCCGGATTCGTCCGAGAAGTAGGCGATAGATTTTCCGTCGGGCGACCATGCAGGATCGCGGTCGGCTACCGCTGGACTGTGAGTGAGATTTCGGATGTCTCCCTTGTCGGTGGGCACGGTGAAGATTTCTCCCCAAGCTTCAAAGACGGCACGGGCGCCGGTCGGGGAAAGGCCGAAATTCTGGATGCGCTTGGGTTCGACTTTGGCAAAATGCGGGCGGACAGCATCAAGATCGCCGTTCACGTGGATGGGAACATTCTTTGCCTGATGCGTTCGCAGATCGTACAGCTTGATTGCACCGAATTGCTCGATCACGATGGCGTCTGGTCCGGCCGAGGCAGTTTTGAAATCGAAGCCGTCGCTGTGGAGTGCTTCCGTGACCTGCTTCGTCTTTGTGTCGTAGGCGAACAGGCTGACCGGGCCGTTGCGGTCGGAGAGGAAATAAACCGTGTCGCCGACCCACATGGGGTAGTGATCGTTCGAGTTCTCGCGCGGGACTTTCACAATACTCGAGTCTTTGAGGTTGGCGATCCAAATCGGCGTGGTCTGGCCCCCGTGATAGCGCTTCCAGGCAGCCTGCCACTGAATGTGCGGAACGTAGGCGAGATGGCTGCTATCGGGCGAGTAGGCGGCTTCTCCGGCAATCGGAAGCGGAATCTGAGTGGGAAATCCGCCATTTACCGGCATGGTGAAGAGCTGAAATTCGTAGTGCCGGAAGCTGTTGCCCCACGACGTGTAAAGGATGTTTTT
The DNA here is from genome assembly GCA_035623335.1 of Terriglobales bacterium. Taxonomy (GTDB): domain Bacteria; phylum Acidobacteriota; class Terriglobia; order Terriglobales; family Acidobacteriaceae; genus JAFAGX01. Next base: position 7,317 of record DASPTQ010000078.1, on the reverse strand, counting down.
ACCGTCGGGAGTCCAGCCGAGGACGTAGTCGTCAGCCGGGTGGTAGGTAAGCCGCCTGGGAACTCCGCCTGCCGCGGGCACGACATAGACATCTTTATTGCCGTCGTATTCGCCGGTAAAGGCGATGAGTGTGCCGTCGGGCGAGAAGGCGGCGTTTTCGTCTTCACCGATGTCCGTGGTCAGGCGGCGAGCATCGCCGCCGTCGCGGCTCACCATCCAGAGATTGCCGCCGTAAGTGAAGACGATTTGCGTCCTGCTGAGCGTGGGGAAGCGGAGCAGTAACGGAGGATCGGATTGGGCCGAGGTGGTTGCGACCGAAGCGGCTAAGACGAGCAACATTCTGGCAAAGAATTGGCGCATGTGGATTCCTATGGATTGAGAATTCGGTGAAGCGGAATGTTAGAGCGTTGGAAGAGCGGGGTCAACTGTGGCGGCACAGTCGAAACTATAGCCGCTTCGCCGCAGCTGGATCTGCTCCCGCAGCGGAGCTTCTCTCAGCCGGGTGGCGAAGCTGCGGCGGGTGGCACAATGGCGCATGGATTGGAATTTTCTAATCATCGCCAGATATTGGGATGCCCTCCGGCTAAGGGGGTATACAGCTGCGCGCAGAGCAAAGAAAAGGCGTTGGATACCGCCACTTGCCGATTGCGGGCGAAAGCACAAGCTGGATGGTGGAGAACTTCGCAGGCTTATCTGTTTCAACTTAGGTATTCGACGGATTGCTCTCCACCAATTCGCTCGTCAAGTTCTTCGCACCTGTTCGATCGCCGATCCGAGCTGAAGTGGGAGCTGACCGAATCATCACATCCAGAAACTGGAGGTTCGAAGACGCAACACAGAACCATTCTTCGGCGCTATTGCCTTTGATATCTATCAGATAGACTCTGTGATGCCTGATACCACTCAGGTGGAGGATCGCCAGTGAACCGCGAATGCAACCTCACTAAACGAGGCCCTCAATCGGCTCGATGATTAGCAGCCCATGCTTCCTGCTCCTCCATGTCTGCGGTGTCAGCTTCGGTGATTCGAACCCCCATGACCAAAGATGCGGGAAAATGGGTGGTGCCGAAGAAGGGACTCGAACCCCCACACCCTTGCGGGTACATGGACCTGAACCATGCGCGTCTGCCAATTCCGCCACTTCGGCGACAGATACTAGGCGGCGATCTGGGAATCGCCCGTCAGGAAAGAACTGAGAATAATATTTTACCGGGGTACTGCAAGTTGTCAAACCGCGCAGATGCCTACCGCCCGTATCAGCTTCCGAGAGTTCTCTTCACCCCGGTTGTTGAAGCCTATTCTTCCAACCTCGCGTTCATGGTGATATTGGCTTTGAGCACCTTGGAAACCGGACACCCCGTCTTGGCGTTTTCCGCTGCTTTCTGGAAGTTCACCTGATCGGCATTGGGCACACGGCCCACCACGTCGAGATGAATTGCGGTAATCGACCATCCAGAGTCGAGCTTCTCCAGGCTAAGCGTAGCTGTAGTCTCGATGCTCCATGGAGTGAGATTCATGCCGGCCAGTTGTGCAGAAAGCGCCATCGAGAAGCATCCGGCATGGGCGGCAGCAATCAGTTCCTCAGGGTTCGTTCCCGGCATGTTTTCAAAGCGAGTAGAAAACGAATAGGGAGTGTTTTGCAGCACACCACTGGCTGATGATATAGAACCTTTGCCCTCCTTGAGATTGCCCTTCCAAATTGCACTTGCCTTGCGTTGCATTCGCCTCTCCTTTGTAATTTCGTGTGCTTCTTTCATTGTAGATGGAACTGGGAGAAGCTGCAGGCTGCCTGAGCGCGGGATCGGTATGCAGTCCTTTGAGATAGGCTATTCGCAGAACAATCCGCGTCCGCCCTGCATTAGCTGCTTAGTAGAAGTCCGAGCAGCTTAGATAGAAACCACAACCTGGACAAACCAGCTTGCAATGCTGGTCTTCGAGTTGCATCGAGCAATTCGGGCAGAAGCGCAAGACCGCGGCCGGGGACTCTCGAACGGCTGGATCGGGTGTGTTTTTCGCTTCCGTTCCAACACGCGTCGCGGGCTGTCTGCCTTTCATTATATGTCGATCGTTACGTGACAAATGTGATGCACCAGCGAAGCCGGTATGCTATGCGATCTTATCGCTCGTGGTCATCCGAATGTCGTCGCTGAGACGGACGCAGCTACTCCAGCAATCGGCCATGATGTGCCATGCACCAAGGCGCCGCCATCCGCGGAGATACTTCCCGCGATCTGCCAAGAGCGTACTTCCCTTGCGAACCGTAAGCCGGTAACGCCCCATTTCAATCGCCATGTCTCCTGAGCTATCTACCCGCGTCGTCTCAAAGCGCAGGCTCTCGTAACCGCACTCGCCAAACTCTCTTAGCGCGTGTTCGATGGCCTTTGTACCCTGGAACGGCTCTTCGTGCGGAGGCATGAAAAGCCCGTCGGAGCTGAACAACGCCGCGGCTTGATCGTAGTTGCCGGTGTTGAAAGCAGTACAGAAATCCTGGGTCATTGCTCGAATCGTCGATTCCGTCTCGCGAGGCGAATTGGAGCCGGGCACGCCAGGTAAGGGACTTCGGTACATCCACGACCTCCTGGGGACAAGCCCATCACGTTAGGCCGTCCTAACGTGGGTGGGAGCGGGAAAAACCGTCCTTGCCCGCATTCTAGAACATCCCGCGTATGGTTGGGTAAGTATTCGGTACCACCGAACGCGACAGTCCCATTCTTTCATCGGAACAACGATCCCAGTTTTGCTAGGTGAAGAATGCGGACATCGATCGGCGGATAGCTGAAAAGCTGAGTCCGAACTTTCTCCTTGATTGTCACCCGAGTCCCGTTGCAAAAGTGCTACAGAAAATCCTGTAGGCAAAAACGCAGTGGCATTTATCCCGATGGCATGTCGAAATTACCGGCCAACCACCTCCCGGCACTCGCCGTGGAAACGACTTAGCCTTCTGGCAGCAAACATGCTCGTGGGTAGATCGCGAATGAAACACGGGAGGCAAAAATGTCTGAACGCAAACGAAAAGACTGGCGGGTACTATGCGCCGCCGTCTCGAATGAGCGCGACTCCAGCAAGTTGGGCTTCCTGGTCGAGGAACTGATTGCAGCGTTGGACGAAAACGAGCGAGAGCCGAGGGTTGCTGCCATATCGGGTAAGGTTGACGATGCCGCGTTGTAGTCGCGCTGACAAGTGGTCGAGTCGACTGATAAGCCTAGGTCAGCATGGGGCTCCGGCCGTAACGCGCACCACGCAGACAGGCTGCCCGCGCAAATTGGTTCCATAATCTCGGCTCGTTCCAGACCCAAGTTCGGCCAAACCGCTTCTCATCAAGGTGAGGATCAACGAGGCACCCACGTGATGGTGGCTGCTTCTAAAGACACGCTACGGCACAATGGCGACGAAAAGGAAAACGCTGATGATTACGAGATGAACTAAGCCTTGGAGTATGGTGGTGCGGGAGGTCCCGAGTGTGATCACTAAGAGCAGAAGGGTGAGCGAGAGCAGAACTTCCCCTTTCCCATCAAGGCCGAGGGCAAGCGGCGTTTTCAGGATCAGGGAAGTTGCAGCGACCGCCGGGATGGTGAGCCCGATGCTGGCCAGAGCAGAGCCGAGAGCAAGATTCATGCTGGCTTGCAGGCGATTCCTCCTAGCGGCGCGAAAAGACGCGAGTCCCTCGGGGAGCAGGACAACGCCAGAAATGACAATACCGACCACGGCTTTGGATATGCCGATCTGGTGGATTACGGCCTCCAGCGCGGGTGTGAGCGCCTCGGCGATCCCAACGACAGCGATGAGAGCAGCCAGCAGCAGGGCGGAACTTATCACGGTGGTACGAATGGCCGGAGGCGGCAGGTGATTATCGCCTTGGCCACCGCCGACAGGAAGAAAGTAGTCCCGGTGGCGGACGGTCTGGACAAAAACAAAGGATGCGTAGAGAACCAGCGAAACGAGTCCGGCAAAGATGAGCTGGGGTGTATTAAAAACAGGACCGGGAAGACTCGTCGTGAGGTTGGGGAGAACCAACGACAGCACGGTCAGAGCCGCAAGGACCGCGAGCGCGGCGCTCGCTCCTTGAACTTGGAAGCTCTGCTCGTAGTGACGCAGGCCACCCGCGAGGAGGCACAAACCGAGAACGCCGTTGCAAGTGATCATGACCGCTGCGAAGACGGTATCGCGAGCCAGGGTCTCTGTGTCGGGGCCCCCGGTGATCATGACGGAGACAATGAGTGCGACCTCGATGATCGTGACCGCAATCGCTAACACGAGAGTGCCGAAGGGCTCGCCGATGCGATGCGCAATCACTTCGGCATGATAGACGGCGGAGAAAACGGTGGCGATCAGCGCGATCACGGAGATTACATCCACGAAGACATTCACGCCGACGAGAAAATGGACGATCAGGATGACCCAGGCAAGCACGGGTGAGGCCCAAGCCCACCAAGGCGTCATCGAAGGGTGGGCTGGCACGGTCGAGGGCGATGGTGATGTGCTTGCGGGTGCGACCTCCTCGTCATGCTCCATGTGGGCAAGGCGCGCTCTGAAACGCACCTCAGACGTTATCACACCGCGGCAAGCCTTGAGCGGTCGATGGCGCGTGTGCCGTTTCGAGCTTCTGGCGAGCGGTCCTGTGCCAGGCGTCGGTTCTTCGACCAATTCCTTCGCAACGAAGCTTCCGCCCCTTCCGCTGATAATCTCGGCACATGGTGCCGATTTTGTACGGTTTAGCGAGGACCCAGCTTGACTTCGTATACCACACCCATGCTCGCGCCGCCCATCTTGTGGAGGATGCGATCATTATTCTTGCCAATAATCACACTCCACCCGTTGCGCAGACGGGTTCTCCGATCGCTGGCCCGTGGGGCCCCGATAGTCTTTGCGATCGCGTGCCTTCCATGGGAGACTGGGATACATGCCTTTAGCGCCGCCTTCGTCCGATTCGTTTCGCTCAGTCCCGACATCTCTGTATCGGCCGACTAAAAACCTCCGTCGAATCGGCTTGGCACCTTTCGTTGCCGTGTTGTTTGGTTATTGCACGGGCGGACCTTTTGCCTTGGAATCGATGATCTCAGGCTCCGGACCCGGGCTGGCGTTGACCTTCCTCATGGTGGTCCCGCTCCTCCTGGCTGTTCCCATTTCCTTGGCCACGGCTGAGATGACCACGATCATGCCCGTGGAAGGCGGCTTTTACCGCTGGAGCCGTGCTGCCCTGGGCGACTTTTGGGGCTTCCAATGCGGATGGTGGAATTGGACTGGAACTTTTCTAATGAGCGCCGCCTACGGGGTAACCATGGCGGACTACTTTGATTACTGGTTCCCTCTGCATTCACGCATCGAGCATTGGGCGGTCGCAGTTGCACTGCTGCTTCTCGTGGCCTACCTTAATGTTCGCGGCGTTCATGTAGTGGGCAACCTGACTCTGGTTCTTTTGCTCATCATGGCTGTGCCTTTGGTGGTGTTTGTCCTGCTGGGCTTTCATCATGCGCGATTCAATCCCTTTCACCCGTTTTTGCCGACCGGCAAGCCTTGGCAGGGAGCCTACGGCATAGGTTTGGCCATCGCCCTGTGGACCTATGCGGGGTACGAACAACTGTCCACAGTGATCGAGGAAGTAGAAAACCCCGAACGCAATTTCCCGATTGGACTGGCGATCGTGATTCCCCTCTCGATTGCCGGGTACGTTCTCACCCTGACCGCGGGTTTGTCGGCGCTGGGAAATTGGCAGGAGTGGCAAACCGGGTACTTGGTGACCGCTGGCCGACTCATTGGAGGCAACGGACTAGGAACGGGCATATTTGTTGCCAGTGCAATCGGAACCTTCGTATTGCTGGACAGCACCCTGCTTTCGGTCACGCGGTTGCCTCTGACCATGGCGGAGGACGGTTACTTTCACGCGGCGCTCGGAAAGGTCAGTGCTCGCTTCGGAACACCGGTGCGGTCGATTCTCCTGTCTGTGGCTCTTTGTTCCGCCCTCGCCTTATTTACGGTGCCTCAGCTGATCGCCGTGTATGCTTGGACGCGCATGGCAACCTCGGTACAGACCATGCTTTCTTTTTGGCAGTTCCGACGCAAGTATCCCGATGCTCCGAGAAGCTTCCGAGCCCCAGGTGGCAAGTTGGGAGCCCTGATCATGGTGATCGCTCCCACTTTGCTCTTCACCTGGGCGATGATGTACAGCGACCCCAGTACACGAAAATGGGGCCTGGTCAACTTGCTGTCAGGGCCGGTGGCATATTTGTTCATAAAAAAACGAAGCCGCGAGAAAGTGGCACACCAACCCGATAAGCTTGTTGCCGAGTAGGAAACTGTTGCTTATCTCGGAGCTCGCATTTCGAATAGAACAGTCGATTTCGAACCGCTGCAAAAACGCCGCGCAAGTACAATTTTTATCTAATGCCGAGCCACAGTGTACCTCTCATTCATAGTCAGATGACAAAACACAAGAGATCGACCATACTGTAGTATCAGTTCCTTCCCCAAAGGGCCGGCATGGCAGAACTGGCAGACGCCGGTTCTGAAGCAAAACGGCCTGTCGTTGCGGGTTAATTTCCGTTGACACGCTGAAACCATGAGGCAGAATCGCGCGCCTGGAGGTATGCCGGCTGCTACTTTCGAGGTGCCGGAACTGCGTGCAATATTGGATGCAGAGAGGAGGCAACGAAAGATGACGCCGACCCCTATCGGCGACGTTGCCTATTCGCGTTGACCAGGCATCAAGATCCGATCTTCCTGCCGGATGGGGAAACCATCGCCCGCTCGCAGATGACGGCGTTCATTCGCTACTGCGAGGCGGCAACCTCGAGGACCTTCGCTGACTATTGGTCGTTTCAGTCGTTTTCGGTGGAAGATTTTCGCTTGTTCTGGCGGCTGTTTTTCGATTGGTCTGGGCTCGTTTGTGAGGGCCAGCCCGATCCCGTGTGCTTGGGCGATTCTTGTGAGAGTGCCTCGTTCTTCCCGAACCTCCGCCTCAATTACGCAGAAGTTCTGCTTACTGACGCACCGGCCGGCGACGACCGTCCAGCACTGACGAGCTGCCACGGCGACGGTCGCACGGAGCGTTTAACTCGAGGAGAGTTGCGCGCGAGCGTGCTGCGTCTGGCGGCCTCCCTTCGGCGTCTGGGAGTACAGCAGGGCGATCGCGTAGTTGTAGTGGCACGCAACACCAGCGAGGCAGTCATCGCCGCACTCGCCACAGCCGCCCTGGGAGCGGTTTTCTCGAGTTGCGCACCGGACATGGGCGCATTCGCGATTCTGACGCGGTTTGCGCCGCTCGAACCGGTCGTCCTGATGGGACACTTACGACCCGAGCCGTGGGACGTTGGCATTCCC
>DASPTQ010000077.1:0-5268 GCA_035623335.1 Terriglobales bacterium | reverse complement strand
CGTTTTTTAGCGGGGTAGGCACGCCATCGTCCCGATGGCAGGCTTTCGCAACCAGAGATGTCTTGTGGGAGGTGTCTCTATGGGTCAAGCGATCAGGCGCGGACTCGCTCTTGGGTTGTTACTCGGATTGTTTGGGACGCTCGAAATAGCCTGGGGACAGGAAGTGACCGCGGGCATTACGGGTACGGTTCTTGATCCCACCGATGCACCCATTAAGGCCGCAACCGTGACTGCCAAAGACACGGATCGCGGAACCACCTGGACGGCGCAGACGAACGACAGCGGCATTTTTAACCTCAACCGCCTGCCGGTGGGGAACTATTCGGTGACGGCGACAGCGGCTGGCTTCGAGACGTCCGTGTATCCGACGTTCACGCTCGTCCTTAACCAGACTGCCAACATTATCTTCCGCATGAAGCTCGGCGAGGTTTCCCAGACCGTCGAGGTTTCGGCTGGCGCACCTATCTTGCAGACGCAAGACACGCAGGTCAGCACCCTTATCGACGCCCAGACCACCGAGTCCTTGCCGCTGCTCTCCCGCAATTATCTGCAGCTAGCCTTGCTGGTTCCGGGTGCCACCAACCCCAACCCGCAAAGCTTAGTCCAGGCCCAAACCATGCCCAGTTCGGGCCGCCCGCTGATCAACGGGAACCGCGAACAGGCCAATGCCTATTACCTGGATGGAGTCGTAAACCAGGAGAAGAATAATAACGAGGTTGCGTACCAACCCGCCCCTGATGCGATTCAGGAATTCAATGTCATCACCCAGAACCCTTCCGCCGAGTTCGGCGATTTTGAAGGTGGAGTCATAAGTGCGAGCATCAAGTCGGGAACCAATAGTTTTCACGGCTCGGTTTGGGAATTCCTTCGCAACGACGCGTTTAATGCCAACACCTGGTCGGCGGGACTAGCCGAGGGGGGAACGTTCACACCTGGCATCTCCAATCCCAACGGGGTTCTGCTCAAACCGACCATCCGTTGGAACCAGTTCGGGGGGGCTCTCGGCGGCCCGATCGTGAAAGACAAGTTGTTCTTCTTTGTCGATTATCAGGGCCTTCGCTCGGTAAGAAGCTCGGAGCAGGGCTATTCGATCTTCACCCCCAGTGAGGTGTCCGGCGATTTTGGCCAGCTCTGTACCCAGAATGGTGGCACGTTCAGCCTGGCCGGGGTCTGCTCAGGGGGGACTGGCATACAACTCAAGAATGCGACGACGGGAAAAAATATCCCGTTCAACAATCTGCCCAACGCCGGCCTGACCATCGACTCGGTGATCAGCAACCTGGTCAATCTTCCCGAATATAAGGCGGCCGAGGCCGTTATGATCAATTCGGTGAACGGCGCCAACTACTACAACTCGCTTCACAACACCTTCGACAGCAACCAGGGCGACGCGAAGGTCGACTTCAACGCCTCCCAAAGGGATCATATTTTCGGTCGCTGGTCGCAGGCGTATATCAACAACCCGCTTTCCGCGGGCTTTCTGCTAGCCGATCCCGGTGCCTCTAGCACCGAGCCCATCAAGAGCGGGATCGTCAATTGGAACCATACCTTCAGCACGAACGTGCTCAATGAGGCTCGCTTCGGCATCGTCGATGTCAAGTACAATCAAACCGACTATAACCCGGCCGCGGGTAATCTGGGGGAACAGATCGGCATTGCCAACTCCAACGAGTTTCTGCCCGGTCTGCCGATCCTCGCCGGGGGCCCCATTTCACTCGGGGCGAACGGATTGGAGCAGACCTTCCACACCGGGAGCGGTGAAATTGAAGAACTTCTGATCATCAACCACGGCAACCACACCATCAGCACCGGTTTTCAGTACTGGCGGGATCGGCTCAATTACGTATACCCCGGCAACAACGGGTCTCTCGGCTCCATCAGTGCCTCATCGCTAACCGGTAACGGCGCGGCAGACCTGTGGCTGGGTTTACTGGGAGGTGGGGGGCGTGATGCCGGTTTAGCTGAATTTGGCCTGCGCGGCAATATCTATGGGGCGTTTGTGCAAGATGATTGGCGTGTAACTAGCACGTTGACCCTGAATCTGGGTCTTCGTTTTGAAGACCACACTCCGCGCTACGAAATCCACAACCGTGAGGTCAATTTCGACCTCTTCACAGGTGTCATGGAGCAAGCCCAAAATAACAATGCGCTCTACGACAACTACCTGGGTATTGGAGATTGGGAACCTCGGATCGGATTCGCCTGGTCCCCGGCTGGGCTGGGAGGCAAAACTGTCTTCCGCGGGGCCATCGGTACGACGTCGTATCTGGAGGGAGGAGGCTCCAATCAGAATCTCACGACCAATTGGCCGCTGACCAAGATCAGCTCGTTCGTCACTTCCACGAGTGTGCTTAGCGATCCGTTCCCCCAGACCACACCGGCTTGTGCGGAAGTGACTCAGTCCTGCTTCACGGGACCGACCAGAGGAGTTTCCACGGTAAAAGTCTGGCCGAAAAACTACCGGCCCGCGAACGAAGCGCAATGGAACTTCGCGGTGCAACATCAATTCAACAACACCACAAGTCTGCAGCTCGGTTACGTAGGTTCGTTTGCCACCCACCTGCTGAACCTTATGGACTGGGCCCAAGGCATACTGGTCAACAGCGATGGGTCGGTAACTCCGCCGGGAGTGGTCGGCGCCAAGGTCCTGCCGACAAACTACGTGGGAGGAGTGGTTTCGAACACGGCCCCCATCCCTCCCAACGCGTTCCCCCTTTACACCGCAGGTCCGGCGTCCAACGCCAACCAGAGCTACAACGCCCTCCAGGCTGTGCTCAAGAAAAGCCTTTCGAGCGGGTTGACCGGCCAGGTCTCCTACACGTTTTCCAAGTGCCTGAGCAATTCGCCGGGCTTTTACGGGACATCCAGCTGGGGCGGGAATGGAACCCAGACATCGATGGGGCTGCCGGGCTGGCAGAACATCTACGACCCTCGTTCCGATTGGGGACCCTGCTACTACGACACCACGCACGCGCTCACGGCTTTCGCCAGCTACGCGATACCGGTTGGTCGCGGCCGGCAGTTCGGTCATGACATGAACCCGGTGGTGAATGGCATCGTCGGAGGTTGGGAAGTCTCCCCCGTCGTCTCCTGGCACACGGGCTACGCGGTCACTCCGATAATGGGCGGGTTCGGTGACACTTCGGGATCCAATGGAGCGGGTATTCTCTTCGACGTTTCCCGCCCCAATTGCTCCGGGTCTCCGATTTATCTCAAGCAGAAGGTGAATGTGCCCGGCTCCGCTTACATCCAATGGTGGTCGCCTAGCACCTACAGCACGCCAGCCTCCGGATCATTCGGCAACTGCAGCATAGGCTCGTTGCGCGGTCCACATTACTCCGATGTGGATTTGAGCTTGCACAAGGTTTTCTCGTTCACAGAAACAAAGAAACTCGAATTCCGGTCGGAGTTTATCAACCTGTTTAACCACCCTGTCTTGGATTTCGCCGGGGGTCCAAGCGCCTTCGCGCTCACCTCGGGCATCATGGGCCAGATCAACGCTTCGCAAGGAGAACGCAACATTCAGTTCGCGCTGAAATTCACTTTCTGACCGATGTATGATCAGGGCGAGCGTTTGTTCCCCGCGCTCGCCCTTATTTATGTTTAGAGTTCTATTTTGTCCTGTCATACTCTCCCTTCTACTGGGAGCGCTTTCCCCGCCCCTCTCCGCCCGCCAGGCTGGGAAACAAGTTGCGGCCGGTGCAGACTGGTCTGCCACCGCCCGCAAGGCTGTGGAGCTCGCCAAGACCGGCCATTGCAAGGAGGCCTTGCCACCTCTGAAAAAAGCCGGGGCGCAAGTAGCCGACCGAGATCTCAAGCGCGAGGCCGGCTTTGCCGGCGTCCGCTGTGCCATGTTCGTCGACCAGCCCGACGCAGCGCTTGATTTTCTCCGTTTGTTAAACCACGAATTCCCGGATGATCCCGACGTTCTCTACCTGACCGTCCACACCTACTCTGATCTCTCGACCCGTGCCTCGGCGGAACTTGCCCAGATTGCGCCCAATTCCTATCAAGCTCTCGAACTCAATGCGGAAGCCCTCGAGGTTCAGGGAAAGTGGGACGAGGCGGCCAAGGCGTACCAGCAAATTCTGCAGCAGAGTCCGAATCTAGCTGGCCTCCACTATCGCCTAGGTCGCATTCTGGTATCCAAACCGGGTTTCGGACCCGAGGCCGCCGAACAAGCCAAGCAAGAGTTCGAGAAAGAGCTGCGCATCGACCCCTCGAACGCCGGAGCCGAATACGTGCTGGGCGAGTTGGCCAAGCAGAAAGAACAATGGGATGAGGCTATGCTTCATTTTTCGCGAGCTACCAAACTCGACCCCGGTTTTGGCGATGCCTTTGTCGGACTCGGCGGTTGTTTGGTTTCGACGAAGCGATTCTCCGAGGCCATCCAGCCTTTAGAAAATGCCGTCCAACTACAGCCGGAGAATCCCGCCGCTCATTATTTACTCGCCATCGCCTACGACCGCACTGGCCGCAAGCAAGACAGCGCCAAGGAATTTGCCATTCAGCGGCGTTTGACCCAGAAAGGCGCGGCGGGAGAAGACAACCCTCAGTCCGGGGCCGGCCCGAACTAGGGCGCGCCAGCCACGTTAAGACACCGTGATACAGTCACTGACCCAAAGACCTCTTGCGTTCACCCGACGTTACTTTCTCCGAGCCTGCGCAGCCAGCCTCGCACTGCCTCCGATCTGGCGACTCGCCGGGGTGTTGCCGGAAGCGGCCTATCCCTTCCAGGAAGTCTCCGCCGCCGGCAGCGGTATCTCGTGGAAGCACACCGCAGGGAAATCGCCGCAAAAATATTTGCCGGAAACGACGGGCGCCGGCTGCGCCTTCCTCGATTATGACAACGATGGTTGGATGGACATTTACCTGGTCAATAGCGGCCAATGTGATTTTTTTACTCCCCATCCGCCGCTCCGCAATGCGCTCTATCGCAATAATCGCGACGGGACTTTTACGGACGTGACGCTCGCGGCTGGGGTGGCGGGCGGCGGCTATGGCCAGGGCGTGGCCGTAGGCGACTACGATAACGACGGCTTCCCTGATCTGTACGTCACGCAATATGGTCAGAGCATTCTCTATCACAACAACGGTGACGGTACTTTCACCGATGTTACCGAGAAAGCCGGTGTGGCGGCGCCCGGATGGTCGTCGAGCGCCGTTTGGTTTGATTATGATAATGACGGCCGCCTCGATCTGTTCGTTTGCCGCTTCGTCGATTTCGACAAATCCAAGAACCTTCCCTGCGAAGCCAACAACAAACCC
>DASPTQ010000076.1:0-104413 GCA_035623335.1 Terriglobales bacterium | reverse complement strand
GCTAGAACGTCAGCTTGAGGGCGAATTGAATCGAGCGCGCATCATTCACGGTTTGATTGATGGTCTGACTGATCACTCCAAAGCTGCTCGGCGTATTAACGTCCTGCTCTCCGGTGCCGGCGATGCCCGGCATGAAGAAATGAGGATGGTTAAACAGGTTGAAGAACTCGGTCCGGAATTGAAGGTTCATCTGCTCCCGGAAGTGCAAGGGGAAGTCCTTGATTAGCGAAAAATCCGTGTTGACATAACGCGGCCCGTAGACCGGTGCGCGACGCGCACTTCCCAGCTCTCCCGCGGGGGCTATTTCAAAAGCGCAGGGATTGAACCAATTGGCAATGATGTGAATCTGAGCAGGAGCCTGGCAGGTTGGGTTTCCTGGGACAGGGCCTGCCTGGTTGGGATTGCCCACCTCATTCGGGCGCTGCACGACCAATCCGTTGTACATGAAGAACACGCCCGACACATCGCTGCTATCGACGACGAAGACCGGGAAGCCGGATTCAGCCCTCACAATCACATTGAGCTGCCAGTTCCCTAACAAGGTGTTGGCCGGTGCACTCCAGTTGTTGCCGAAGTACTTGCCCTTGCCGAAGGGCAGATCATAGAGAACACTGGCCGTAAAGGAGTCATTGAGATTGAGCTGCGACAACCCCCAATCCAGGCTCTTGGTTCCCGGCAGCGGAGAGTAGATCGCGCCAGGATTACTGCCCAGACCGTCCGGCATGCCGGAATCGAACGTGCGGGACCAGGTGTAGCCGAGCAGGGCATAAATGCCGTGGCGCGCGCTCTTGGTTTCCCCTTTAATTTGGAGAGAATCGTAGCGCGCCGTGCCTGTGCTGTAATTACTGTCAACCGCCTGGAACGCAGCCGCGTAAGGGAAGCTTGGGAAGCCGCATCCCAGGGTGTAGCCGGGTACCACGCCGCACGCGCTGGGTGAACTTAGGTTTTGGTTGACCTGGCTCACAAGAATATGCGTGCTGTGGGAGCCGGCGTAGCCTGCGGTCAGAACAATGTCTCCTGGCAACTGGCGCTCAACGTTTAAGTTGTACTGCTGGATCATGCCCTGCACGAAATTGCGGTTCATCGATTGGATGGTGCCAGTGTAAGCCGTAGGATTGACGGGGGCGTTGTAAATGTAACCGCCCGGGACGGCGATGGTAGAACCGGGCACAGGAGCGCTCAACAGGAACCCATTCGAGAGTCCGCAACTCGTGGACCCGACCGGCAGGCAAAAGCCGGCGAGGCCTGTTGGGAAGGCATCGACTTCGGCATAATATGGCGGGTTTTGCCACAAGCCTTGCCCGCCCTGATTCCAGGCAGAATCATGGAAAATGGCGTATCCGGCACGAACCGCGGTCTTGTCGCTTCCCATCGGCTTCCAGGCGAGCCCGATGCGCGGTTCGAACGCCGTCTTCTGAAACTGGATGCCCACGTCAGAACCGGAAATGATGCAGGTCTTGCAGCCAGTCAGCCCTGGACTGCCCGACGGCACGTACCACCTGAGATTCTGAATATCGAAGTTCGACTGGCGATTCTGTACCTCGCTTTCGGGCGTAGCCAAGGCCCAGGCAAGTCCCAGGTTTAACGTCAGATTATTCGTTATTCGCCAGTCATCCTGCACGAAGGGACGGAATAGCTTCCACCGCCGGCCAACCGTGCCCCCCAAGAATGTCTGATCGTGAGCCGCAAAAGCCCCAGTCGTGCCAAGAAGTAAATCTCCCATGTTGTCGCCCGTGCCGATGAATGCGCCGACTTGGGTGATAAAGCCGTCTTGGAATGCATTGTTTCGTATGTTCATTTGGTTCCAGCGGAAGACCCCGCCGAACCTGAGATTGTGTTTGCCACGAATCAAGTCGAGCGTATCGGAAATGGAATAGACGTTGGTCCCACCCTGATAAGGCGCATATCCCCGGTCTCCCAGCGACATGTAGGTCGACATCTGAAACGAAGTCAGGCCACAACTGATGCAGTCTTTGTTCGATTGGTTCAAACTGGTGGGATAACCCGTAATACTCGAGCACTGACTTCCTAAGTCAGCGCCGGGAATGCCGATGACCGCGGCTTCGCAGGTGCCGGTACCGTAGGAGAGAATATGGTTAAAAATCCGGCTAAACCCGAAGCTGGCCTGGTTGATGGTGCGATCGGAGAAAACATGCGTCTCCGATATCATGGCGTTTCGCCCGTGGTTGTTGATGTGCTGGTTGCTGCCGAAGGCGTTGACTTCGGCCCAGGTGGGTGAGCCGCCGGGAACGAAGTTGGTTGCCTGATCGTAGCTGAAGCGGGCAAACACCGTGTCCTTGCTCGAAAAATTGTGGTCGACACGGATGTCCCCGGTGCCTTCGTTGAGTTTCCTCACCGGCTGGTTCACATAGTTGTAATTGGAAATTGGGTTGTTGGCGTTCGCCGTCGGATAAAGCTGAATCAGCTTGGCCGCCAGCGGATTGATCATGGCCTTCGGGATAACGCTGCAGTCGGCGCCCAACGGTTGGGTTCCGGTCGCCGGATTCACCGGTTCGGGGGTCGCGGTACCGGGAACGCACTGGAAGGGCGTGCTTGAATAGGGGTTGTTGAGGGTGGGGAAGCGAGAGTTCGCGGGTCCCCGCGGAACGCCGAACGGATCGAGGTTAAAGTTGTAGTTGCCAGCTGCGTCAGGAGTCATCATGCTGGTGGTCGGAACCAGGCCGGTGAAGGGCACACCGAGACGCTGCATCTTGGCCTGATAATCCAAAAAGAAGTAGGTCTTGTCCTTCTGAATGGGGCCGCCAAAGGAGCCGCCGAACTGGTTCAAATTGAACTGGTTTCTTTTGGGAGCAAAATAGTTGCGGGCATCGAGCACCGTGTTGCGAAAGTATTCGAACAGACTGCCGTGAAATTGATTGGTTCCGGACTTGGTAGTCACCAGAACCGTCGGACCGGCACGTTCCCCCCACTCGGCCGAGTAGTTGTAGGTGAGAACTTTAAACTCCTGCACGGCGTCGAGGTTGGGAAAAATGGCGATGCCGCCTTCGTCTAGCTGATTATTGTCGTTGCCATCGAGCATCCAGTCGGTCGACTGCGCGCGCGATCCCCCCACGGAAAGGGAAAACGACCCGCGCGTGGACGCTTCGCTGCTGGCCGCCCCGTTGAAGAAGCTGTTGGGGTTGGTTTCTGCTGTCGTGCCAGGCGTAAGGGTTGCCAGTTGTACGAAGTTCCGTCCGTTCAGAGGAAGCTCGGCGACTTGTTCGGATGTGATCACCTGCCCCAGGGTGGGATTCGTGGTTTCCACGGCTACTTGGGTGGCGCTCACCTGAACGTTTTCGGTTACCGAGGCCGGCGCGAGCGTGAAATTCAGTTCACGATGCTCATCCACCTGCAGGCGAATATCCTTTTGTTCGACAGCTTGGAACCCGGAAGATTCCACTCGAAGCGTGAAGTACGAAACCGGCAGCGAGGGGACTAGATAATGGCCGGAGTCGTCGGTCTGAGCTTCACGCGTAAGACCGGTGGCTTGCGAGACGACTCTTACAGTCGCTCCGGAGATCGCCGCTCCCGTCTTGTCCGTAACGTTGCCGAAAAAACTACCCGTCGCCTGCCCATACAGGAGTGGGCAGACAGAGAAAGCAACCGAACAGAACACAGCCGCCAACAGCGTTCTTTTCGCCAGCATGGGCATCTCTCTCCTGACCTCGTCGTCGAACGAGCTCAATAAACAGTCCGGGTCGTGATCCCGGTAATATGAAAGTATTAACCTCCTAACTGTCAAGATCTTTTCTGGCAATAACGCGCACCCGACCTCTTGGCTTCGAGGACGATGGGAAATCTTCGCGGTAAACCGCGGCGACGAGCCAAAGGTGAAGCCCCGTGGTCGTGTCTCTCGTCGACTCTCAATCCGCGACTTTCTCAAGTTGAGCCACAATGGTTCGCGCCATGACTGGGTTTTTTCGCTCGTGATACTGTAAAGAACCGCTGCGGCACCGAAGCGAACTGTCGAGGGAGATGCGATGTTCACACCGCATAGTCTGGCAGGTGCCTTTCTCATGATGATCACGAGCGCCATTTGCTGGGGCTCCTGGGCTAATACCTACAAGGGCGTCAAGAACTATCGTTTCGAGTTGTTCTACTGGGACTATGCGGCAGGGATCTTCCTCATCTCTCTGGTGTTGGCCCTGACCATGGGGAGCACCGCGAATGACGCGTCGAGCTTCCTCAACAATGTGCGCCGCTCGGATCTTGAAAACATCGTCTCCACGATGGTGGGGGGTGCGATCTTTAATCTCGCCAATCTGCTGTTGGTGGCGGCCATCGATATGGCCGGATTGGCCATCGCCTTCCCGGTTTCGATCGGCATTGCCTTGGTGGTAGGTGTGGTTTTGAGTTATGCGCTGCAACCCAAAGGGAATGCCGGCCTGTTGGCGGCCGGGGTCGCCTGTGCCCTGATCGCCGTGGTGTTAGACGGCAAGGCCTACGGCAGTCTGACGAGCGCCGCGCATTCTGTTTCCAGAAAGAGCATCGGAGTCGCCATCGTGTCCGGCATTCTGATGGGGTTGTGGGCTCCCTTCGTGACCCGAGCCATGACTCACGGCAACTCCCTCGGTCCTTATAGCGTTGCGGTGTTTTTGACGCTGGGCGCGCTGTTGTCGTGCCTGATTTGGAACGTTTACTTGATGAAAAGACCCTTAGCCGGTCAGCCGCTTGACTTTTCTGGTTTCTTCCGCGCCCCGGCCTCGGCTCACGCCCTGGGAGTTTTGGGAGGAGTGATCTGGGGTATCGGCATGGTGTTCAATCTGGTTGCCGCCAACTTCACGGGCGTGGCCATCTCCTATGCCATTGGCCAGTCCGCTCCTATGGTAGCAGCGCTTTGGGGGGTGTTTGCCTGGCGCGAGTTCGCCGGGGCAAGTCCCAAGGCGAAGAATTTTCTGCTCTTGATGTTTATCTTCTACTGCCTGGCGATTTTGCTGGTAGCGCGTGCCCATGGCTGAGTCCAACTCCTCTGTTTTTGTCGCGGTCGCTCGAAGGCCTTAAAACCTTCGATGCCGGGCCGAGGCCCCTCGCAGAAATGACAGTTGCCCTCGATGTCTTTCGCAGGTACGACACTGGTGATGGGCGTTAATTTCATGGTCGGCCGGGAGGAATCTTCCGGCGATTTGGGCCGGGGCCATTGGCATGTGGGCGATTCCTTTTTCAGCCTATGAAAAGGGATTCTCCTTTGCCCGATCGGTTGTCCGGGTGATTTCTCTAAGGCAAAGCGCTCGGCAAAGATAGCCGTACTCGCCCCAGCCAATCCCCCGCTCAGGACTGAGGAAAAAGCCGTGGCAGCAAGCCAGATTGGTCCAGAGCTAAAGAGAAGATGGAAGTAGAAAGACCCCTTGGCATGGAGCCAGGGATGCGGTATCTTGGCCGACGCGAGAATAACGACGGGCGGACAACCCCACAGGGGTTCAAAGCGTAATTTGACAGGCTACGGAGTAAGCCGAGGGACTTCCGGGCGCAGCTGGAACGCTGGCCGTGGGTCAACGGTCTGGGTGTCACGAAGGTTCAGAAAGAGCATTCCACCATGAAATCTCCTCTTCTCCGTCACAGTGTGCTTGCGGTTCTCTGTTTGTCAGCCGGCTTCTGCTTCGCCCAAAATGCCTCGAATTCGCCCCCCCCTGCCAACTCGACGGTCTCCGGTCAGGCCCGGCCTTCGAGGTCCGATATCGTTATTCCGGGTCCGCTCCGCTCCTTCTTTCGCATGGCTGGCATTAGCCAGAAGATCTCGCCTGAGGAAATCCTGCCCCTGCTGGCTCGCAACGTGTTCGCGCAAGGCTATGAAGGCTCTCCCACCAAAGGCCGCCAGACCGAGTTTCTCATCCTGCTGATACGGTACGTCGATCAGGCAAGGGAATTGGCGGCTTTGGCCGGACCGGAAGGTGTGATTCGGGTCTCGAGTTGCGAAGAAGCCCGCCCGCTGCTGCACATTCTGGGATACCGCGTCCGCCAAGAGTGCGGACGAAAGACGACCTCGCTCGTGACCTCCGATCCGGATCGAGCCTTTCTGACCGTGGACTCGGGTTTCCCTCTGCCTGAGCTTGAGGAAACGCTCGAGGGAGGCGAAGCCTTCTCCTATCCGTTTCCTTCCGCGCGTGTGCCGGTGCTTTTCGGGACCAGCCAATGGGTGGCGGCCAGCCGAGAGGCTGGGAAGGACGACAACCTGCTCGATGCGCTTCTTCGGGACCCCCTTTTGGCTCACCTCTACTGGGCTATGACGCGCATGGACGGTGAAACCAGCGCCGCTTTGCTCGAAAATCCTGGGCTCGAGAAACTGCTTCCCTATGCAGCGGTTCTCGATTTCTATGGCGATCAGATCCGGGTTCGCTCGGGACACGTGATTGTTCCCGGCGGGGCCCCGGCGCAATCCGGCTGGAAGGACCTGGTGGGGGCAAGTCCGGCAGCGCCGGGAGAGTTCGTTTTTCGTGTTGTGTCCAAGGACCGAGCTTGGCTGGCGGCCTATTATGACGCTCTATCCCGCGTCAATCCGTCCCAGCAAGCCCATTTGACCGAGCCCCGGCGCCTGCGCCGCCTGTATCAGGCGTTACGGGAACCGGATCCTTCCTCCGATGCCGCGCGGCCGGTATTTCGCCCGGCGCCGAGTCTGCTGATGCTGTTTACCCGTCTGCAGTGGGATTCTGACGGCAAGCCTCATGTCCCCGGAAATCTGGAGGTTTGGAAGCAGATCCTGAACCAAAAGACGGACTCCAAGATCATTCGCGAATGGGCCAAGCGCGCCAATCACTGGAACGATCCCGAACAACTACTCGAAGCCATGGTCGCCCTTTCCCGGGTGGAGAGCGAGGCGGGACCGGTGCAAATCTATCTCACGCTGAGCGAACTGGACAGCCGACGGGCGCCGGGCGAGCGCTTGAGTCCGCAAACTGCGCGGCTGATGGCCAGTAAGTTCGCACAGTACAGCAATCAATATTTGATCTTTTCCGAATTTCCCGAGCTCAATGATCAGTCGATTGTGCGCTTCTTGAATGCCGCCGACGAACTGGACAAAATCTCCAACCACACGCTGCGCGGCAACGCCATGGGGATCTTCCAGGCCAACATCGGAATTTGGCAGATCTTGGCGCGCCAAGAGCAGATACCGCGCGCCTCCTTGAACGATTCCTGGCAGCGAGTCATTCAACCTTTAACCAACATTCACTCGGCGACCCAGCTGTTCGATGGAGGATGGGATTCGCTGCGGCAGGTACTCCTGGCCGCAACCGGAAAGGCGAGCGCCTCCCAAGACGAGATCATCGAGTTGCTGGCGGGTCCTCGGCAGTCGACTCCCGAAGGCCAACAGATGCATGAAGAACTGGCCACGCGGATTCGCGCCGCCATGGAAGCACAACGCCTGGTTTCGCTCGACACCATCTGGACCCTCGGCGACGGCTTGAAGGAGATCGGGCAAGGCAAGGCCGAAGGCAAGACTCTTCTGCCCCAAGCGCGGGAGCTGGGAGAATTTGAGATGCCGCGACCGATCTTCACCAGCGGCGAGAGAACGGAATGGGCGGCGGGCATTTACAACAACCGTCACACGGACCTCGAAATGCGAACCGACTTTACCAAGCTGCTAAAGTCGCAGGCTTCGCCGGAACAATTGGAGCAAGCGCGTGGCCAGCTCACTCCCTTCTTCCGCGACACCCTGGTGGGTCTGAACTACGCCTATTACGAGCCTCCGGGGGCACAGGTGCTGCATCACAATCCGCTGTTCGTTCGCTCCCATGACTTCTCCGGAGACACGGTGGCGGGAGTCGAGCGCGTCTGGCAGGCTCCCTTGTTGTTCGGAGAAGGTTCCCCGGCCGGTGGCGGGGCCCATTTGGTCGGCTCACTCGCCGACTTGCCCTACGTACTGGCCAACGCGGAACAGGACTTCATCACTCCGGAGAACGTGCAAGCCCTGATCTGGAGAGAACTGGTCCCCGGGCTGCTGGTAAATTCCACGCTGCCGCGTTGGTGGGGAGTAAGCCGCGATGAACTGCATGCCATCGCCCTCTATCAGCGGGCGGGTGAGGAGTTGCTCCAGGCGGCGCAAAACCAGCCCGAACTGCAGAGCCAAACCAGGGAGATTCTTGCCGAGCGGATCACGCCGCAGCAGCTAGAACGAGTGGAGCAGAGCGTGCGTGCGGGACAGCTAAAGGAGGTGTCGGTGGAGGTTGCGCCGGCCGATACGTTTTACCTGGCGGCGGAGTTTCGCCGCCGCTATCCGCAGACCGCGGCAGCGGTGGGTCCGGCCAATCAGGAACTGGAAGCCCTTTGCCGTTCCCATCCTCAGGAAGTGAGTTGGGAGCGGTTATCCGAGGATTTCGGAGTGCCTCATCCAATCCTGGCCCAGACGTACGCACGCGAGTTGTTGAATGTGAGACCATTTCCCGCTTTTGAGGGCTATTCCAGCCGCCTGTTGGCCGAGACCTGGGATTCCAATAATCTCTACTGGGCGCGCTTGCTCGATGAGTCAGGGTATTCCCCGGTGATGATGAATCGCATGGCCCCCGAACTCACCCGCCGCATGGTGGAGAAGATCTTTGCCACCGACTTTGAGGATTGGGCGGCTATTCTTCGTGCCTTGCAGGAAACCGGCGAGGAGTTTCGCCAAGGAAAGATCGCAGTGTTACCCAAGGGCGGCCTGTGAGCGGAGGGTTCGAGGGTGGGATCGGTGGGAACAGCAGCAAACAAGGTTGGGAGAACGGCTTTATGTCAAGGACCTATTTTCTCGTTCTGGGGTGTCTGCTCGTACTAGGCTGGAGCTTTAGGACCCAGGCACAGGAAAGCGAACCGCATATCCACGTCATCGTGGACATGGTGCAGTTGAATGTGGCCGTCACGGACAACAAAGGGGATTACGTCACCGGGCTTCGCCCCCAAGATTTTACCGTTACCGAAGATGGCATTGTACAGAGAATAGCAACCTTCGCCGAAGGCAACGAGGCGACTCGCAGGGTGGTGGATATTGCTCCGAGCGACGGCAAAGCCGCCTCGACACCGGCCGCGACGGACGCCTCGGTGCTCGGCTCCCTGGTCGCCGGGGCAGACGTTTTCATCCTCTTCGATACCAGCAACTACATGTATCGCGGCTTTGTGTTTGCCCAGGACGCCATCGCCGACTTTGTGCGCTCGCTCGAGACTGCCGACAAGGTTGCTTTTTATTCCTATAGCCGCAATCTCTTGCGGGCGACTCCCCTAACGGCCGATCGCTCGCTGTTGTTACGCGGAGTGCGGACGACCGTGGCGGGGGACGATGCCGCCCTCTACAACTGCCTGCTGTTGACTTTGAAGGATGCCGCGAAGTTTACCGGTCGCAAAGTGGTGGTTGTCTTTTCGAACGGTCCGGACAATGCCAGCATGGTGCCTCCCGAAGACGTCGCCGAGTTGGCGCAATCGACGGGAATCCCCGTGTACATGATCAGCACCCAGCAAGCCAAGCTGGAGCCCGTCTCGACGACGGTGTTTGAGCGCATGACGGCGGCGACCGGCGGCAAGGCCTATTTTGCCAAGAGCTGGCGCGACGAAAGACGAGCCTTTGCTTCCATCCGCGATGACTTGGCGCATCTCTATTCTTTGAGCTACTACCCCCAACCCAATCCGAATGGCGGCTGGCGTGCCATCACGGTCAAACTTACGGGCGAGCGCTTGAAGAACTATCACATCCGCACCCGGGATGGGTATCGTCCGCAACCCAACCGATTCGCCGCCAGTGGCGCCTCCGCTTCGGCGTCGGAGCCCGCTCCCAACTGATCGCCGTCGACCGACCCGCTGGATTTCCATCCGCGAACAACCGCGAATCCCGGCATCGGACCTGCCCTCTGCGCCCGCCGGCAAGCGGGAGAGACTCCGCACGGAACCGCTCGGGATCGCAAGTAGAAATCAGGGGCAGGCAGCAGACGCAGGCGGGTTAGGGCACGATGGGCAGCACGAGATGCGACGGCAAATCCCGGGAGCAGTAGATCCTCTGCCTAGCGGCCACGAAATCCGAGGCCGCGGCCTGGTAAATGCTGGGCACGAACTTCTGCGGATTGCGGTCGATCACCGGGAACCAGGTCGATTGAATCTGCACCATGATGCGATGTCCTTTGAGGAAGACGTGATCGTGATCGCGCAGAGGGATGTTCCACTCGATGGGCTGATTGGGCGTGAGGGGATGCGGCTTCTCGTAACTCGCGAGATAGCGGCCGCGGCGCACTTCCATGGCGATCGGTAGTTCGTAACCATTGAGCGATGGGGTGTATTGGCCCGGCTTGGGACCATTCTCAGGGTTCCAGTCGTTTTTCTGTGCGTTCTGCGGATAGACATCGATTAACTTCACCACAAAATCGCTGTCGGTACCGGAGGTAGAGGCGTAAAGATCGGCCGCGAGCGGACCTGTGATGGTGAGTTCGTGGTCGAGCGGCTGGGTGAGGAAAGACAACACGTCGGTCCGGTGATCGACGAAGCGCTGATCGGCCACTTCCCAGGTACGCCAGTCGCCTCCGGGATAGGTGGGGGAGATGGGTCGTTGGCGATACGGCACCGGATTGGCGGGGTCGGAAACGTATTCCCGGTAAGAGGTTTCGCCGGTAGACGTGTCGGGAGGGGTGAAGGAAAGGCTGCCATCGAGGTGCAAGTAGAGCTTGGTGGGCTGGGCTTCGGGCGGAGGCCAGACGGCGTAGGTTCGCCAGGTATTCGATCCACTCTGAAAGGTGCTCGCCTGCCACGCCGGCTTGTTGCCCTTACCGTGGAGAAAATAGCGGAAGAAGGGCGCTTCGATGGTTTCGCGGAACTCGCGTGCGGTTTCATGGCCGGCGAAGGAAACCAGGCCGATGGCCTCGCCCTTGGGACTTTGCCACTCACCGTGATACCAGGGACCAGCCACGATGAAATTGGTGTGATCCGGATCGTTCTCTTCGGCATGGCGAAAAATCTGCCAGGGTCCCCAAGGATCTTCCTGATCCGCAAAGCCGGCGACATTCAGATTCGGTACGGTCGAGGCGTGAAGTTGGTTCACCCACGCCTCTTTCTTCCAGAACTCGTCGTAGTCGGGATGGTCGACGGTCGAATTCCAATAGGGAATGGAACCGTGAAGATATTTCGCGTTGATGTTGGAGAGCGGCCCGAGTTCGAGATACCACTGATAGGTGTCGTAGGTCTCGAAGGGGAAATGGGCATTTTTGTCTTTGTCGGCTTGCTCCATCACGGAGTATTCGAAGTCGTAACTCTCGCGCAAGGCTCCATAGCGGTGCATGTCGTCATTCATCCACTGATCAACCGGGGCGGCCTGCTCGCTAATGGCCCTGAGCGCGGGGTGGGGGTGAAGCAGCGTCATGGCGGTGGTCAGTCCCTCATACGAGACGCCGTACATGCCGACTTTTCCGTTGTTGTTCGGGACGTTCTTCACCAGCCAGTCGATGGAGTCGTAGGCATCGGTGGTCTCGTTGGTGGCCTTGGGGTCGCCGATGTCGACCCAGGAGGAGAGACGGAAGATGCCTTCCGATTGGAAGCGTCCGCGCAGGTTTTGCAGGACGAAAATATAGCCGTCTTGCACAAGTTCCTTCAGCGACGAGGGTATCTGCGCCGGAGGTTGATCGGGAACCCCATAGGGTGTGCGCCGAAACAGGATGGGGAGTGGACCCTGCTGATCTACGGGCGTGAGAATGACGGTTTCGAGACGAACCCCGTCGCGCATCGGTACCATGACTTCGTGCAGATGAAAGGGGGCCTTCCCCGATCCGGGTGGTGGAGGAGTCTCCTGCGCCACCGGTGGAGCGACGGCAGAGGTCAACAGGAGCAAAGGCAGCACAAAATGCAGGTTCGATCGACGCACGCGCCTTCCCCTCATCGCCATGATCCGAGGCGCGAAGTATATCAATCCCACGCAGGCCGAGGAAACTGCAGGTGGTGCCGGCGAGCGATGGCAGATCGTGTCGCCAGCGTGCGGGTGAGGTGGAGGGAGGGCGTGTGGTTGCGGAAGGGAGACCAAAGCGACCCGAGAGTTCCGCCGATTGGAGAGAAGGTGGTACCATCGCTGCGACATGGACATCAAGCTCGGTCGCGTTCTTGTCAGCGTCACGTTTTTTCTTGCTGTTAGTTCCTCCCCGGGCACAGCTCAGCCTCAGGAGCATCCCACAGCATCGCTCGTCCTGCATGCCTCGCGGGTGCTCGACATTGAGGGCGGGAAAATCCTCACGCCTGGCGAGGTTCTGGTCGAGGGCGACCGCATCCGGGAAGTAGGTCCTTCCGTTGCCCACCCTCCGGGCGTACCGATGATCGACCTCGGGGACGCCACCCTGATGCCGGGCCTGATTGACGCGCACGTTCACTTGTTTCTGCACCCCGGCGCAGAAGACCTACAGACGGTAGAAGAATCGGTTCCCCAGCGCACCATTACCGCCGTTCTTCAAGCTCGCGACGACTTGATGGCTGGCTTTACCGCCGAGCGCGACATGGGAACCGAAGGTGCCGGGTCCGCCGATACTGCGGTGCGCAACGCCATCGATCAGGGAACCGTTCCCGGGCCGCGGCTGCGCATTAGCGGGAACGCCGTAGACATTCTCGGTGGCCACGAGGACGCCATTCACTACAATCCAGCCCAGCATGTGCTTTCGAACGCTACCTATGCCAATAGCATTCCCGAACTGATCGAAGTGATTCGCCAGCAGCTGAAAGAGGGCGCGGATTTCATCAAGATGTATGAAACCGGACCGGATAGGGTTCGTCTCAGCCGGCTCTTCACCCCATACCAGTACACCGAGGCCGAACTCGCCGCCGCCGTCGGGGAGACGGCGCGCGCGGGCAAAAGAGTTGCGGTCCATGCTACGGGCGAGCCGGGAGCCTTATACGCGGCACAAGCGGGGGTGGCCTCGATCGATCATGCGGTTCAGCTGAGCGACGAGACCATGGGGTTGATGCGCGAAAAGCAGATCTTTGCCGTACCTACGCTCACCATCTTCGAATATTTTGCCAACCATGCTGCTTCCCCGGCCGCCGCCGCCCGGGAGCATGAGTTCTTGGATCTGCATCTCGAGGAGTTGCACAAGCAGCTGGCGGCCGGAGTTCCCATGGCCGTCGGCTCCGATGTCGGGCCTTTTCCCCACGGCACCCAAGCCCGGGAATTTGTGCTCATGGTCGAAGCCGGCATGACCCCGCTCGCCGCCTTGCGCGCCGATCTGATCAACGGCGCGAAATTACTGGGATGGCAGGACGAGATCGGCGCCCTGAAGCCCGGGTACTTCGCCGACGTGATTGCCGTTCCCGGTGATCCGCTGAAAGATATCAGTGTGTTAGAGAGGGTAAAGTTCGTGATGAAGAGCGGGGTGATCTATCGTAAGTGAGATGGTGCCCAGGACCGTTGTCCTTGGCCCGCGCCGCCCGCTCACCCAGAAATCGCCTCTCGTCCTCGATTCTGTTTGTTGTCGCCCTGACCGCACGGAAGTCTGCGGAAAACGATGATCGATAGCAGCATTCTAGGAGGTTCGTTTGAATTCTGCCCGTTCTCGCATGGCGTCTCTCCTAATCTTGAGCACGGCTTCCTACACCGTGGCGCAGTCGACAGCACCGGCCGAGCCTGTGCTCCCCGGTTACACCAGGCAATCTTCGGCGATCGAGCGCTCCTGGGAAAAGAAATTCCAGGACGGAATCGTAGCCGAGAACCTGCGTGCGAGCATGCAGCGGCTGACCGCACGCCCGCATCACGTCGGCTCACCCTACGATAAGGAAAATGCCGATTGGATCCTCTCCCAGTTCGAGCAATGGGGATTCGACGCGCACATCGAGACCTTCCAGGTGCTGTTTCCCACCCCGAAGGAGCGCATCGTCGAACTGGTGGAACCCACCAAGTTCCGCGCCAAGTTGCAGGAGCCTCCGCTGGCCATCGACCCGACCTCCGGTCAAACCGCCGAACAGTTGCCGACCTATAACGCTTACTCGATCGACGGCGAGGTAACCGCGCCCCTGGTCTATGTGAACTACGGAAATCGTGAAGACTACGAACAACTGGACCGACTGGGCATTTCCGTCCGAGGTGCCATCGTCATCGCCCGCTACGGACAGGGTTGGAGGGGTGTCAAGCCGAAGGTTGCCGCCGAGCATGGAGCCGTCGGCTGCATCATTTATTCCGACCCGCAAGACGACGGCTATGTTCAGGGCGATGAGTACCCCAAGGGAGGATGGCGGCCTCGCGAAGGCGTACAACGCGGCAGCGTCATGGACACGGATTATCCCGGCGACCCGCTCACCCCCGGGGTGGGCGCGACCTCCGATGCCAAACGGCTGGCGATCCGAGAGGCGAAGACCATCACCAAGATTCCCGTCCTTCCCGTCTCCTGGGGAGATGCCCTGCCTTTGCTTTCTGCCCTGCACGGGCCGGTGGTTCCCGAGTCCTGGCGGGGAGGATTGTCGATCACCTACCACGTCGGCCCCGGCCCGGCCAAAGTGCATTTGAAGGTGAGTTCGAACTGGGATCTGAAACCGGTGAATGATGTCATTGCGACCCTGCGCGGTTCCACGCTGCCGGAGGAGTGGGTAATTCGCGGAAATCACTACGACGCCTGGGTCAACGGGGCCGACGATCCCATCTCCGGAATGGTCGCCGTTTTGGAGGAAGCTCGCATGCTGGGGGAACTGCACAAACAGGGGTGGAACCCGCAGCGCACCATCGTCTATTGCGCCTGGGATGGGGAAGAGCCCGGACTGCTGGGATCGACCGAGTGGGTGGAAACGCACGGCGCCGAACTGGAAAAACACGCCGTAGCCTATATCAACTCGGATAGCAACGGCCGCGGCTATTTCAGTGCGGGTGGCACCCACGACCTCGAACACTTCATCAATGATGCGGCTCGCGAAATTCAGGATCCGGAAAAACACATCTCCGTAATAGAGCGGGCTCGCCTGCGTCGCATCGCCCGCGCCACCAACGCCGAGGAGCGGAATGAAATCCGCAAGAGCCGGGACCTCAAGATCAATGCCCTGGGCGACGGCTCCGACTATACGGCGTTCCAGGATCACGCTGGAATTTCCTCGCTCAACATCGGTTTTGGCGGGGAGAACGACGCTGACGCTTACCACTCGATCTATGATGATTTCTACTGGTACACGCACTTCGTCGACACCGACTTCTCCTACGGCCGCGCCCTGGCTCAGACCGGGGGAACCGCGATGCTGCGTCTGGCGGATGCCGAAGTGATTCCCTTTGAGTACAAAGCGCAGGCCGAGACGATTGGCAAATACGTCCAGGACTTGGAAAAGCTGCTCAAAGAAAAGCAGGACGAGACCACAGAGCGTAATTTGGAGCTCGAAGAGGGCGTGTTCACGGCGACGGCCGATCCGCGCAAGACTTACGTTCCTCCGCCCGCAAGACCGGTTCCGCCCTTCCTGAACTTTGCGCCTCTCAAAAACGGCGTCGAGTCGCTCAAAGCGAGCGCGGAGCGCTATCAGGCGGCATTTGCGAAGTGGCAAGCCCAGGCCACCGACTTGCCGCCCCAGGCCGTGGCGAGCTTGAACACCGACCTGATCGCGGTTCAGCGGACGTTTCTAACCGAACGGGGCTTGCCCGAACGGCCGTGGTTCAAGAATCAGGTTTATGCTCCCGGCGCTTACTCGGGGTACAGCGCCCGACCCATGGCGGCGGTCCGCGAATACATGGACCAGGACAAATGGAACGAGGCCGGCGGTCAAGTCCCCATGGTGGGCCAGGTGCTTGAAAACGTGGCTCGAGCCATCGCCAAGACCGCCGATGATCTCGAGAAGGGGATAGCCGAGGGACATTAGGCGCAGCCCCGCGCGAGCGCAGCCGGAAGGGCGGGTACGCCTAACCTGCGTGAGGTGTTCTCGAGGTCAGAATCGCGCCGCCCCTGAATCGTGATCGCAGCGCACGGAGGACCTTGTTACTCTTCGTCGCCCTGTTCGGCTTCCGCGGACGGACTCGAATCCAAGTGCAGTTCCGGCAGCCCGGCGCGGTGGAGCGCGAGGTTCAAGCCGGGAAGCTCGCTCGTTTTGAGTTCCTTCCATTGCTTGATCACCCTGGTCGTATCCTGTTCCATCTTCTTCGAAGCTTCAACTTGGGCCGCGGTGGGAGTTGCGTCGGCCGCTCCGACTCCGCCATAGAGTGTGCTGACAGCGCTGTTCACTTGGGTTAGGGTCGGCGCCGAGGATTCGGCGGTGGCCGGCTCGGTGAGCGCCAGGAGCTTCTTACGAAAAGCCTCGATCGAGTCTCGCGTGGTACCGGTGGCCTGTCCCGACAGCTTGTTGAGTTGGTCTCGAATGGAATGTGCCTCGAGCACCGCCTCCGAACTGCTCGTCAGCAGCGCCGCCAGCTGCCTCTCCAGATCAAACATCTGCCGGAGACCGGACGGCGGCGGGTTCACCCGCGGATCCAGTTTGACGACCAGGGGAGAGACGTAAGTGCGTCTGTTCACCGTCAGCCGCACGGAATAGTTTCCGGGTAACGCAAGTGGGCCGAGGGGGAGTCGGGGTGTCCTTCGCGGCACGGCTGAGATCGGATATTCGTGATGCGCGGCGGTCGGCGCCGGGTAGTGTAAGTCCCAAACCCAGCGGTGCGCACCCGGAGCCGTGGAGAGAGTTTTCGGCATTTGCACCCAATAGGGCGGCACCAATTGCTTCTCGAGTTCTGCTGGCGTCGGTTGTGGCTGGTCGGCGCTCGAATAGCGGCGTACCAGCTTGCCTTGGGAGTCGAGAATCTCGATGGTAAGCGGCTCCGAAGCGGCCTGGGAAAGAAAGTAGTCAATCACCGCGCCGTCCGGCGGGTTCTCCGCCAGGGGCTCATCCGGCGGGATGGGCGTGTCAGGATACGTGCTGCGCCGGACCCGGTAGGCAACGCCGGGTTCAAAGAGCACGGCAGCCGAGTTCAAGGTGGACCCGGTGATCTGCCGCAGGCAAGTGATGTCGTCAAGAATCCAGAACGAGCGCCCGTGGGTGGCGACGATCAGGTCATCGTCCTTAATCCACAAATCCCGCATCGAGGTGTGCGGCAGATTGAGTTCGAGCGACTGCCAATCGTCACCGTCATTAAACGACACCCACACCGCATTCTCGGTTCCGGCAAAGAGCAAACCTTTGCGAACCGGATCTTCGCGCACCGTATCGGCGGGACCGTCCGGCAGCCCACGGACGATCGGTTGCCAGCTCTTGCCTCCGTCGTGCGTGCGATAGACATAGGGGCGAAGGTCACCGATACGAAAGCGGCTGACCGAGGCATAGGCGGTGTGATCATCGAAGTGCGAGGCTTCGATCTGCGTGACTTTGCTCCAGGGAGTCAGTTGCGGAGGGGTGATATCCGTCCAATTCTTGCCTCCGTCCCGAGTAATCCAAAGCAAGCCGTCGTCGGTGCCGGCCCATAGCGTATTGACATCCTGGAGGGATGGAGCCAGTGAGTAAATCACGCCGCGTTGCTTGGCCGCATCGGGGTTTTTGGAAAGAAGGGAGGTGACACTGGGGGGCGCGCCGGGATTCGGCCGCGTCAGGTCCGGGCTGATCGCCTGCCAGGAATCTCCCCCGTCGGTGGTTTTGAACAGCACGTTGGTTGCGTAGTAGAGAATGTGGGGATCGATCGGGGAGAAGCGGACGGGCTGGGTGCGATCCGCGCGGTACTTGCCGCTGCGGACGGGAATAGGCGTCACGTTTTGAATCTGCCCCGTCGACCAGTGGTACTTCGAAACCTCACTTCTTCCGCCGCCATAGATGAGATCAGGATCGAGCGGGTCGGGAGCCGCGTAACCGTATTCGATCACTCCTACCGGATGCCAGTCGCGATTGGTGATGGAACCGTCATTGCCGCGGCTCGAAATACAAACCGAACCGCTCTCCTGTTGTCCGCTGCAAACCTTATAGGGAAAGCTGGCGCTGACGGCAACGTGATAGAGTTGCGCGCTGGGCTGGTTGTACCAGGAGCTCCAGGTCTCGCCCCCATTGACGGTTACAATTCCGCCTTGATCGCTGACCAGAAGAATAAGATTGGGATGGTTCGGATTGATCCAAAGATTTTGATAATCGTCCCCGCCCGGCGCGCCGCGAAGGCTCGTCCAGCTCTTGCCCCCATCGGCCGAGCGCACGGTGACGATACTGGCGCTGTAGACAACGTCCGGGTTGGCGGGATCGACCCTCAGCACCGATAGATCGCCGCCCCCAATGCGCATCGCCGGTCGCGGGTCCTCGGTAATCCGAGCCCAACTCTCTCCTCCATCATCCGAGCGGTACACGGCGAGTCCCGCGCCGGATTCGTAGTCACCTTTCTCGCTGGTTCCCACACTGGCGTAGATCCGGCTCGGCCGGCTGGGTGCCAGGGCTACATTGACCTGCACGAGATTGGTGGGCAATCCGTTGGTCAGTTGCTTCCAGGTATCGCCGCCGTCGGTAGATTTGAATAGGCCTCCGCCGGTTCCCTGGAGAAGGTTATTGTCCTCCCAGGGCCCTTCCCGCGCCTCCCAAAGCGCGGCATAGAGCACCTCGGGATGGGAAGGATCGAGGGCAATGTCGGACCCGCCGGTATTGTCGTCCTTGTACAGAACCTTTTGCCAGCTTACCCCTCCATCGAGGGAACGAAATATGCCCCGCTCCGCGCTCGGACCATAGGGGTTGCCGAGCACGGCGGCAAACAGCCGGTTGGGATCGCGCGGGTCCACCACCAGAGCGGGAATTTGCTGGCCGGCTTCGAGCCCGAGATGCTTCCAGGTGTTTCCCCCATCCGCCGAGCGATAGATCCCGTTGCCAACCGAAAGGTCGGGACGATGCAAGCCTTCACCGCTGGCGACATAAACGATGTTGGGATCGGAGGGAGCCACGGCGATGGCGCCGATCGATTGGGTAGGTTGGGCGTCAAAAATCGGGTTCCAGGTGCGCCCGTAGTCATCACTTTTCCAAACCCCTCCATTGACCGCACCGATGTAGAAGACGTTGGGCTGAGTGGGCACGCCGGCTGCGGCCCGGGTTCGACCGCCGCGAAACGGCCCTATCATCCGCCAATGCAGCTGCTGGTAGGTTGTCTCCGGATACGCCTGGGCTGAACTGAAGCTTGTGGCTGAAACCACCAGACCCAACCCGACCACCAGCATCGCGAGACGTTGAGCACCCATCAAGAGCATCCTCCGGGTCGAAAGAATAAATCAAATTTGCACAAAAAACGAATGCAGGCGAACACCGAGCCGAACCTGATCCGGAAGTGATTGAGCTTCCGAGTGAGCGATTGGCACTGTTCGGCTAAGGCGATGGCACAGTCGTGCCCTTTACGTCTTCGACCTGCCAGTTTAGTTTTGTGACTGAGCAGTTCTGGGGGAGGGCTGTTCAGGCGCCCTGTGACTCTAGGAGTCCGGGGCGCCTTTATTCTTATCCCGCGGCCGAATGGATCGAGAAGAGCGAACGCTCAGGGAACGATCACCGCTGCACCATCGATCGCGTCGTTCTTCACGGCCGCGAGTGCTTCATTCGCCTGGGCAAGCGGGAACACGGTGATTTTCGGTTTCAAGCCGATTTTCGCGGCAATCCCCAGGAAGTCCCGAGCATCGGCCCGGGTCATGTTGGCCACGCTGCGCAGCTGGCGTTCGCCCCACAGCAGCCGGTCGTAATCAAACTGCGGAATGCGGTCGAGGTGGATGGCGTTGATGGCCACCACACCACCCTTGCGCAGGCTGGAGAGTGCCGCGACGACCACGTCTCCGCTGGGCGCAAAGGTGATCGCACGATCGAGCTCTACCGGCGGTTGCTCGTGTTCACTTCCCACCCAATCGGCTCCCAGGGAGGAAGCCAGCCGCTGATGAGACTCTCCCCGGGTGGAAACATAGACCGCGCACTTCCAGAATTTCAAGACTTCGATGACCAGGTGCGCCGATGCCCCAAAACCAAAGAGCCCCACGCGCTCTCCCGACGCCACCTCGGCCACGCGCAGGCTGCGGAACCCGATGATGCCAGCGCAGAGCAGGGGAGCGGCATGCAAGTCGTCGAGAGACTCCGGCAGGGGAAAGATAAAATCGGTACGCGCCAAGGCGCACTCCGCATATCCGCCATCCACGGTATAACCGGTGAAGGTGGGAGCGTCGCACAAATTCTCGAGACCCTGTCGGCAGTACCAGCACGTGCCGTCGACCCCGCCCATCCAGGACACACCGACGCGCATGCCGAGCGGCAGATCCGGCCGTCCGCCAGCGATGATTTCCGCCACCATCTGGTGCCCTGGAATCAGGCGTTGCCGGCGCGGCGGCAACTCGCCTTCGACGATATGCAAGTCGGTTCGGCACACGCCGCAGGCGCGAACCCGCAACACGACATGTCCAGCAGTCAGAGCAGGGGAGGGGACCTCATCCATCCGCAACGGCCGCTGGGAGATTTTCCCCGGTGAGTGAAGGAGTGCGGCTTGCATGCTTTCGTCCGAGACTAGGGCACTCGTATTTTAGCAACCGAATCGCCCAGGAACGCGCTCTCCGATGAGTCCGTGGCCGCCGTCAGGGCAAAGCATCCCGGCCTAGTGGCCGGCACTGATGCCGCCTCGGCCCACGGTTTTCTTCATGCACAGGGCGATGGGGATGCAGGCAAAGCACAGCAAAGCCATGTAGCGGAAATCATCCACATACGACCAAAGCAGTGACTGCCGATTCACCATCACCTCGATCAAACCTTGTGCCCGGTCAAAAGCCAGCGAAGGCGAGGCGCCCTGCGCCTGGAAAAAGTGCTGCAGGGCGTGCAATCGGCCGACTACGGTCACGCTGCCGGGAGTGATCGAATGCACCAGCTCGGTGCGGTGCAGCTGCTGGCGGCGGGCAATCATCGTGTTGACCACGGCGATCCCGATGCTGCCCCCAATATTGCGCAGCAGGTTGTACAGTCCGCTGGCGTTGCCGATCTCCTCGTTCTTAAGACCCGACACGGTCATCGTCGAAAGCGGAACGAAGACACAGCCGGAGCCGAAGCCGCTCAGGATAATGGCCCAGAGAAAACTCCACTCCGAAATCTCGAGAGTTGCCTGGCCAAACCGCAGGCTGCTGATGGCAAACAAGAGGAAGCCAGACATAATGAGCCATCGGTTATCGAGTTTCGCGGTTAACACGCCGATGATCGGCATCGCCAAAATCGCTCCGATCCCGCGAGGGCTAACCGCCCAACCCGCAGCCAGGGCGGTGTAGCCCAGCAATTCCTGGTAAAACAGAGGTAACAGAGTGACCAGGCCATAGAGAGCGGCGCCAAACAGGCCGATCAGTAAACATCCCAACGTAAAATTACGGTGCTGAAAAACCCGCAGATCGACCAGTGGCTTATCGAGGCGAAATTGGCGAATCAGGAAGGCCACCAGACACACCACCAGAACGAGACTGGCCCAGCGGATCCAGGTTGCCCCGAACCAATCATCTTCCTGGCCCTTGTCGAGGATGATTTGCAAACAGCCCAGCCAGATGGCCAGCAGACCTAACCCGATTCCGTCCAGTTTTCCCGGTTTCGCCTCTTTGATGTAAGGCGGATCCTCCACATAGCGGAGAATCATGAACACCGCGAATATGCCGACGGGGATGTTGATGTAGAACGCCCAGCGCCAAGAGTAGGTGTCGGTGAGCCAGCCTCCGAGCGTGGGGCCGAGTACCGGCGCGACCACCACACCCAAGGCAAACACGGCTGCCGCCAAGCCGCGCTTGTCGGCGGGAAAGCTCTCGAGCAGGATCGATAGGGACAACGGCTGCAAGGCGCCTCCTCCCGCACCCTGGACGGCGCGGGCAAGAAGAATGAAGGCCAGGCTCGGAGCGGCCCCGCAGAGGAAGGATGAAGCGGTGAAGATGATAATGCAGGTAACGAGAAACCGCTTGCGTCCAAAGCGGAGGGAGAACCAGCTGCTGGCGGGAAGCACCACGGCATTGGCCACCAGGTAACTGGTGAGCACCCAAGTTGCCTCGTCGGTGGTGGCGGAAAGACTCCCCGCAATGTAGGGCAAGGCAACGGCCGCAATCGAGGTGTCGAGCACCTCCATGAACGTGGCCAGCATGACCGAGACCGCGATCAACCAGGGATTCTTGGGCAGTGTCGCGGGTGCCGGGATAGCCATGGGTCTTTTTTCCCGAGCGCCGGGAATTCCTCACAGATGCCGCCAGGCAAGAGAAGGTTTCAGCAAGTTCTTGCGCCTTGACAGCCGACTGGCCAGACGATGAGAATTCCACTTCCGCGAGGTTGCCTATGCGTTTCTGTCTACTGTCGATTGTGGTCTTGTTCTTCTTCCGTTCCGCCTTTGGCCAGGACCGCTCGCACGCCCGGTCCATGGTGATCTCGCGTTACGGCATCGTGGCCACCAGTCATGTCCAGGCTTCCGTGGCCGGCGCCCAAATCTTGAGTCGTGGCGGATCGGCCGTGGATGCGGCGATTGCTGCCAATGCGGTGCTTGGCGTTACCGAGCCCATGATGTGCGGCATGGGCGGGGATCTGTTTGCCATCTACTGGGAGGCGAAAAGCGGAAAGCTGTACGGAATCAATTCGAGCGGCTGGGCCCCGCGCGGACTCACCCTCAAGCACCTCCAATCCAAAGGCGCCAGCTCTATGCCGCAGGCCGGCATCGATGCGGTGACGGTGCCTGGCGTGGTGGCGGGGTGGAGGGCTTTGCATCAGCGTTTTGGGCAGTTGCCCTGGAAAGATCTGTTTCACGCCGCCATCTCCTATGCCGAGCAAGGCTATCCGGTGCCGGAGGTGATTCACGGCTATTGGGCAACCACCGCAGACTGGATCTCGCAGAATCCCGAGAGCCGCCGCGTGTTCTTACCGGACGGCAAAGTCCCGGCGGTGGGAGAGGTATTCCGCAACCCCGATGTGGCCAAAGCACTGCGCGGGGTGGCCGATGGGGGAGCTGATGCGTTCTACAAAGGTGAAATCGCACGCGCCATTCTGGCCACTTCCCAATCGCTCGGGGGCACGATGGCCGCCGATGATCTGGCCGATTTTTCCCCCGAATGGGTGACTCCTGTCTCCACCACCTATCGGGGCTGGACGATTTATGAACTGCCTCCCAATGGCCAGGGCATGGCGGCGCTTGCGATGCTCAATCTCATGGAGACTTCTCCGGCTTCGCCCGAGGGACCGTCCAGCGTACCCGAACTGCACATGAAAATCGAGGCCATGAAACTGGCTTACGCCGATCTTTACCGCTACAACGCCGATCCTCGCTTTCATCCCGTACCGGTCGAAGGCTTGTTGTCGAAAGCTTACGCCCAGGAGCGCGCCCAGTCGATCAGTCCCTCCGAAGCCCATTGCGACGTCGCGGCGGGCAAGCCGCCGGGGAGCGACACTACCTATCTTTCGGTGGTCGACCGCCAGGGCAACATCGTTTCCCTGATTCAAAGCAATTACGAATTATTTGGCTCGGGAATTACCGTCGCGGGCATGGGGTTCGCCCTGCAAGACCGGGGCGGGCTGTTCTCGCTCGATCCCTCCTCGCCCAATGTTCTTGCTCCCCGCAAGCGACCGTTTCACACCATTATTCCGGCATTCATGGAACGCGGCGACCAGCACATCGGCTTTGGCATCATGGGCGGAGCCAACCAGCCGGTGGCGCATGCGCAATTGGTCTCGAACGTGGTCGACTATGGGATGAACCTGCAGGCGGCCTTGGAGAATCCACGGTTTACCGTTAGTCCGAAGCGAGGCTGCCACGTCGTGATCGAATCCCGGGTGAAAGCCGAGGTGATCGAAAAGCTTACCGCGATGGGACACCAGTTCGATGTCGAGGGAGAGTATTCGAGCTCCATGGGTCGGGGTCAGGCGGTAATGCACGATCGAAAAACCAGGATCAACTACGGGGCTTCAGATCCGCGGGCCGACGGCTCGGCCGAGCCCGAGCCTCCTCCGCAGTGAGCGCCCCAGGGCGATCGGCGTTTTTCTTTCACGGAGCGCACTGGGCTGACTTGGCTTCGGCAATGGGGAGCAGGATTTCCACCTCCGTGCCCCAGCTTCCCGAGCGAATCTGCATTTGACCGCCCAGGTTCCGCACCCGTTCCCGCATTCCGCTGATACCCACGCCGAGCACCGGGCGTTCTTCGTTGTCGGTCGGGTTGAGCGGTACCTCCATCCCCTTGCCGCGATCCTCGACCTGCAGTCGAACCTGGCCGGGCGCCTTCGAAAGAGTGACCTTCGCGGTGGGGCTTTCGGAATGGCGGTGGACGTTGGTGAGCGCCTCTTGCACGATGCGAAATAGGGCCAGCTCGATGTCATGCCGAAGGCGACCAAGATTGTGCGGAAGTTCGAGCGCTACTTTGATTTGGCTGCGATCGGAAAAGCCCGAGACATACCACTCCAGGGCGGATGGCAACCCGACCTCGTCGAGCAATGGGGGATGCAGAAGATACGACATGGTGCGAACTTCTTTGACGCTTTGCTCGAGCAGGGTGGCCAGATTCTTCAGCCATTGCAAACTGGCAGGGTCGCTGAGGGAAAGCTTGCGTTCGACCATGGTCAGATTCATCGCAGCGCCCGCGAGCAATTGGCCGACGCTGTCGTGCAAGTCCCGGGCCAGCCGGCGGCGCTCTTCATCGCGTAGGCTGAGGAGACGCCCGGAAAGGACACGCAATTCGTTTTCAATCTGCTTGCGGCGGGTGATGTCGCTGTCGAGTTGGACCCGTCCGCAAATGCGGTCAGCTTCGTCCCGCCACAAGGCCCATCGGCTGGCCACCGTCACCCGCTGCTCTTGCTTGGTGGTCTGTCGGAGTTCGCAATCCCAATAGGGTTCGCGGCGCAAAATGTTCTCGATCTGCGCCACCGGCAGCGGCAGCTCGCTCTTCAACAGCTCGATCGGAGACCTGCCGAGGACCTCTGTTTGGTTCCAGCCGTAGAGTTCTTCCGCACCGCGATTCCAAAAAATGATCTTTCCTTCGTTGTTCTGGATGAAGATGGCTTCCCGCACGAGATAGAGCCACTCGCGGCCATGGCCGATCGTCGCTGGCACATGGTCGACGAATACCAGTTCCTGGCCGCCGAGGAAATTCTCCGCTTCTATGGCAGCCGCCGAGGTACGCAGCACGTGTCGACTACGCTGACCCATCCGCGAACGCCCTCCTGGAGTCGATTCCATCGTTTTCAGCAATCGAGCAAGGAGCACCCGGGAACAAACCCGCAAGGCTAACGCCCTTTATACCCCCGATCGTAGTGCTTCTCGCATACAGCGAATCATGTATTGGTCAATCGGTAAACGTTCGAGGATTGGTCATCCGCTCTCGCGGAGAGAAAAAACTGGAGTCACGGCGTGGGAACGGCCGGCAGGCCAAGGGCGGTCGAGGACAACTGGATCGCACGCTCGGTTGAGATCCGCGGATAGAAAGCCACGGCGATTGCCCTTTGCCAGAAGCGGGAAGCGAGCAGCAACAAGAGCGTGACCTGGCTCACCAAGAATGCTCCCACCACGCTCGCCGCCGGCACCAGAAAGTGCCACAGGGAAATTCCCGCCAGCAGAATTAGAGCCGCCGTGATGGCGGCGAAGAGGTAGGTTCCGAGCAGACGAAAGAAGTTCCGCAGGGTAGCGCGAAACGCCCACAGAATGGACCTGCGAACCGCGGGCTGGTCGCGCAACACCACATCGGTTTCGACCAGGTCGAACCAAATCCGCAGCACCGTCAAGAACAGAAAAATCAAGCCCAGGCTCAGCCACTCGACCAGCGCCAGCAGACGGTTGTCTGGCGCAGACTGATCCAGGGCGCTCATGAGGGCGCCTTGGATGGCAAAACCGATGCCGGTTACGATTCCCGCGATGAGCGCAAAAACCACCGACAGTCGCACAAATCGCCAAACATTGCGTCCGCAGGCGCGGAAAAACTCCTCGGATGAGATGCGGTGGTCGGAAGAAAAGCCGAGCAACACCCCCGGCATGAACAGAAGACTGGCCAGAAAGAACAGAAGCGCGAACAGCAAGGCCGGCACCTCGGAACGGCGGCGAGGTCCGAATTCAGGACGCGTGATCATCTCTTCGAGCACGGCGAGGTCCAAGCCGTGCAGCACGCGGTCGGCGTAGAGACTGTGGTCCAAGATGCCATGGGCGCTCTTGCTGAAGGTGGTCGCACCCGACCAGGCGAACGCCAGGTTCAGCAGATAGAACCAGAGGATGTATCGCTTGCCTCCGCTCAGGATGTGTGTGCTCGCAGAAATCAGGTTGGTCTTACTCGGCAACGATGATCCTTTCTTAGTCTCGCCCGGTCTAGGCCAGTTCCTAGACCATCCACCAGGCCAGCAGCTGAGCCAAGAGCTGGCTGCAGAAGGTCCAGTAATTCACCAGTTTCCGCGCCGGGGCGCGCACGGCTTTGACGATGTAGCTGTTATTGAAGTTGTTGCGATCGAACTCGATCTTGTGGTCCGGGTCAATCTCGACCGACTGCACCTTCGCCCCTTTTTGGTAGGTGTATCTCACCCAGCGCTCCTGGCCATCCCAGCGCTCACGAACCTTCTCCCCGTTGTCGAACTTCACATCGACTTCGACGGGGAAAAGGAAATCGCTCTTGCGATGAATCGTTACATTCGAGACGTATTCGCTCTGCCCCTTTTTCTCCGTCCGCTTCTCCTTGTACCAGTCGACGGGATAGGAGTTGACTGTCAAAACCTCATAATCGAGGACCTCGGTGCCATAGACTGCCTGGTTAAAGTACCAGCGCAAATCTTTGCCAGAAACCTCTTCGATGGTTTTCAGAAAGTCTTCTTTGCTCGGGTGGGTAAAACGATAGCGCAGGAGGTAGGTCTGCATTGCCCGCCGCATGGTGTCCTCGCCCAGGATGTGCTCTAGGGTGAGTAAGACCAAGCCGGTTTTGCCGTAGGTGATGCCTCCATAGGAGGAAGAGTTGGCGTACTGCCAGCCATTGCGAGCTATGGGATCGAGATCGGCTACACGGAGATAACCCAGCCTTTGGTCCTCGCTGTCTCCCAGAGTAGCACCCGCCAAATTGATGAGTGAGGTTCCAGGGCCGAAAATGGAGTCCAGTACCTTGATTTCGGTATAGGTATTGATGCCCTCGTCCATCCAGGCATCCTCAAATTCATTGGTCGCCACCATACCGTACCAGTACTGATGCCCGAATTCATGCTCCACCACCACCTCGGGTTCCAGCCATCCCTTCGGCAAGTACCACTCGGTGCCGCCGGTTATGAAGGTCGGATATTCCATGCCAGCCGCCTCCAAGCCTTCGGGATCCACTACGGTCAACGTCTTGTAGGGATAGGGTCCGTACCACCGTTCGAAGCGGTCCATTGTCTCTTTGACAATCCGGTCATGCCGTTCGGCTTGGCTCCAATGGGAAGGTTGCAGCATGATGCGAATCTTCACCGGCCCCATGCTGCCCTGGAAGGTGTCGTAATAGTCCTTGAAATGAGGACTCGCCGTCCAGGCGAAGTCGTGGATATCATCGCCGTGGTAAGTGACAGTTTTCGTGCCATCGCGATTGTTGATCGTGCCGAGTTCAACTCCGCTCGCGCCTACCACTTCGTCCTGGGGTACGGTGAGCTTCACGTCATAGACACCAAAATCGGCGAAAAACTCGGTGTCGTAGTGAAACTGGTGGCAATTCCAGGCGCCCTGCCACCACACCCCAACCTTGGGAAACCATTGCCCACCCAGCAGGAAATCATGGTTCCAGCCGGTGCGTTCGACGGTCTGGGGAAATTGGTCGTGGAACCGGATCTTGAATTGCGCGTACCCGTTCGGCGGAATGGGCTGGGGGAGGCGCGCCTGGACCACGGTCTTGTCCTCCTGGTTGTCATCATCGGGATGAATGAACTCCAGCTGCGACGTCAGATCGGCTTGATCGACCACCTCAAATTTCTTGATCTCAACCGCTCCATTGCTCTCGGGATCCCATTTGGCGAAAACCCCCCCCGGCGTGTTCTCGCGCTTGGCTTCGCGTACCCAGCTTGAGGCTGGCTGAAAGGCGTTGAGATAAAGATGAAAGGGGAAGGTGTCCATCGCCTGCCCGGTGAGGTTGTGGTAGGTCAGGGTTTCGATAGCGTCCAGGGCATGCTTTTCGCCATCGTACTTGGCATCAATCTCGTAGTGCACCACCCGCACCGACAGCGGCGTCGGCGAGTTGATGGCCGACGTCGTATCTGGAATAGAGGTGGCGACGCTCGCAACTTGAGCCCATATTCGGATGGCTCCCGAGAGCAAGAAAATGCACAGCAGGTGCCTGAAAAACATGCTTGCGCCTTTGTCTCCTGCTACGAAATCATAGCGCATCGAGTCTTCTTAGTACGCTTCGGCTGATCGAAATTAGTTCGCCTCGCGTGACCGCCTACCGAGCAGCTCCGACGGGGCCGAAGTTTTTCAATATGAGCTTAAGATCCTCCAAGGTAAGGCACTGAAAACTAGGTTACTTTTGGACAAGAACTTTCCCGCGATTCTGTTAGCAAGCCAGGGATGGAAGAACCGGCGTTGGGGCAAGCAACCATCTCCGAGGGGAGTGCAACTAAAGATTTAGTTGACATTCGTGGTAGTGAGTCGTCTAACCACTTGCGAGCTGGAGGTGCTGTGCCGCCCACCAAATCCGCGACTCTGACCGAAGCTGAGCTGCGGCTCATGGAGGTGCTCTGGGAGAAGGGTGCCTCGACCGTGCAGCAGGTTCTCGAGGTGCTTCCGACGAGGCCGTCCTTGGCCTACAACTCCGTGCTGACTACCATGCGCATCCTCGAAAAGAAGGGATACGTCAAGCACCTGAAGGATGGCCGGGCCCATGTTTATACCCCGGTCATCGAACGGCGAGAAGCTACCCGGTCGGAGATCAGTCACTTGGTGCATCGTTTCTTCAACAACTCCCGCGATCTGCTGCTGCTGAACATTCTCGAGGACAGCAGCATCGATGAGGAGGAATTGAGACGTCTACGGCAGTTCTTGCAATCCAAGGAGTCAGAATGAGCCCGACCCACCTTTACCAGGCGAGCGGATGGATCACCCAGCAATTGGTCAATGGTGTGCCCGGCGGCATCGTCGTGGCCTTGCTCACCTGGTTTGGTTTGTGGATGCTCGCCCGCAAGAACTCGAGCACAAGGTTTGCCGCTTGGTGTCTGGCGTTAGTCGCCATCGGGGCGTTGCCGCTGGCGAGCGGTCTGGCTGCGAGCTATTTCGAAGCCCATCACAGCTCCTCTTC
This sequence comes from Terriglobales bacterium, assembly GCA_035623335.1. Lineage (GTDB taxonomy): Bacteria > Acidobacteriota > Terriglobia > Terriglobales > Acidobacteriaceae > JAFAGX01. Next base: position 75,353 of record DASPTQ010000076.1, on the reverse strand, counting down.
GGCCGTTGTGATCTCAAGTTCCTGGGCCAGGTGCCTGTTCTTCGCGTGGCTGGCGGTCGCCGGTGTGGGCTTGATCCGAATTGCCCTGGGTCTCTGGAATTTAAGGAGGCTGCGCGCCGATCACTCTCCCATCGACACGAGCTCGCTCCATCCCATGCTGCAGCGCACCTTGCGCGAGTTCGAGCATGGGCGCAGGGTGAGCCTGGGTGTTTCCCAGCGCTTATCGGTTCCAGCCGCGATCGGCTTCTTTAAACCGATGATTCTCGTCCCGGCCTGGGCGATGAAAGAGTTGTCGCCCGAAGAGCTGAACTCGATTCTGATCCACGAACTCGCTCACTTAAGACGCTGGGATGACTGGACCAACCTTGGGCAAAAGATCATACGCGCCCTCCTATTTTTTCATCCCGTCGTTTGGTGGATCGACCATCAGCTCTCGTTGGAGCGCGAGATGGCCTGCGATGATCACGTGTTGTCGCGCATGGAAAACCATCGGACCTATGCCGAGTGCCTAGTGGCGGTGGCCGAGAAGAGCCTGCTCCGTCGCGGGCTGGGGCTCGTTCAAGCCGCAGTACGCGGGATGCGGCAGACCTCGCGCCGAGTGGCGAAGATTCTTGCTCCGAACAACCCGCCCCGAACCCCGCGGGTTTGGAAGCCGGTCCTGGGTATGGTGACTGCGTTTTCTGCCTTGGGCGTCGTGTGGCTGGCGCAAGCTCCGGAACTGGTCTCGGTTAGCGATCCGGTAAGTACGGTGGCGGAGGCTTCGGTTCCGAGCCCGAGTGTTCTTGCGGTGCGTCAAACTGTCCAAGCCCCCGAACATCTGGTGCTGGCGAAACTGGTGGAGAACAAAGGTCTGACGCCTCCGGCGCAGGCTTCCGCGGTACGCCATCCCTCCCGTAAGCCGACAGAGGAAGGCAGGGAACGAAGCCTGGCGGCTCATCAGTTCGCAGCCCAACCTCCTCTCGCAAACTTGGCGGCTACAGAGCTGCCCACAGATACGACGGCGGTGTTGGTGGTGATGACTTCGAGCGATGCTCGGTCGGGAGCCTGGATGCTGTGTGTCTGGCGAATCAGCGTCGCTGGTTCGCACGCGGTGGAGGGCAGAGTTCCGGCACATTCGATTTGAGCGGGCGGCCCAAAAATTTTTTGTTCACGAACAACTAAACAATTAGTTGCTATTAAAGGAGAAGAGAAGCGATGAAGACTTGGATCATGAAAGCCAGAAATGCGGTCCAGCGACACTTGGCAATGTCGATGATCGCGCTTGTCACACTCGGGGTGTTGGCGAGTTATGAAACCATCCGACCCCTGACGGCCAAGGCCGCCATGCCTCCGGCAGCGGCGCCACTCGATGACGCGAGCATCAGTCCGCTGCTTTCGCTCGATCGCGCCATGGAGACCCTGGCCGCCCGGGTGACGCCGGCCATCGTCAACATCTCGGTAACGTCGAAAGCCAAACCGGAAGCGGCGGAAGGCGAAATGCCAGAAGAACTGCCGCGCGGGTTCGGCGAATTCTTTGGGCAGAGGATGGTTCCGCACTCTTTCGACCAACCTCAGATCCAGCATGTGGGCGGCAGCGGGGTCATCATTTCCCCTAGCGGCTACATCGTGACCAATCAGCATGTGGTGGACGGCGCAGTGGAGATCCGCGTTACCCTGAGCGATCGCAGGATTTTGCCCGCGAAACTGGTGGGCAGTGATCCGCTGACCGACTTGGCGGTCCTCAAGGTTGAGGGGAAAGATCTACCGAGCGTGCCTTGGGGCAACTCTGCGGATCTGCATCCCGGCCAGACGGTACTGGCCTTCGGCAACCCGTTCAACTTCCGCTTTACGGTGACCCGCGGCATCGTCAGCGCGCTGAACCGTCCCAACCCCTACTCCGACGATCCTCGTAAACCCGGTGGGTTCATTCAGACCGACGCGGCGATTAACCAGGGGAATTCAGGTGGTCCGCTGGTCGATGTGCGCGGCGAAGTCGTCGGCATCAACACCTTTCTGATCTCTCCCTCGGGAGCCTTTTCCGGGATGGGCTTTGCCATTCCGAGCCAGATCGCACAGCCTACCGTCGAGACCCTGATTCGTGACGGAAAGGTGACGCACGCTTACATGGGGGTTGGGATCAGCGATGTAACCCCGGAAAACGCAAAGTTCTTCCAGAGCGATGCCAACGGTGCCGTTATTACCCAAGTGGAACCAGATTCCCCTGCTGCTAAAAGTGGCCTGAAAGTCGGCGATGTGATCACCGAATTCGAAGGCCGGAAGGTCAGCGATGCGACCGAACTGCAAGTTGCGGTAGGCGGGAAGCGTCCCGGCACAACCGTTAAACTCGGGCTGTTGCGGGACGGCAAGGCCATGACACTGCCGGTGACGCTCGAAGCCATGGGCAGCCACCAGAAGGGGACGAACGAAGTCGGCGAGAACGGTCACGGCAAGATGCGCTGGGGACTTGGCCTTGCGGACCTGACTCCCGAGCTGCGGGACCAACTTGACATGCCGAAGAACCTGCAGGGTGCGGTTGTCGAGGGCGTCGAACCCGGCAGTCCGGCCGATGATGCCGGGTTGCGTAAAGGAGACGTCATCACCCAGGTGAATCGCAAAAATGTCGACAGCGCCTCGGAGATACAGCAGGCGTTTGCCCGCGTTCCGAAGGGTGAAGATGCCCTGGTCCTGGTCTGGTCGAACGGCGGCAGCACCTTCCGTGTGTTGCATGCCCCTGGCGCCTGAACCATGGGTCTCCTGAAGGCCACGGGTTCGGAGTTTGCTTCTCCCTTCAGACTCCGGACTCGCCGGCCTTCGGGTCGTCCTCCCGATTTAGCCTGCGATGCGGTGGTGGTTCGCCGGGGAGACGCTCAGATGGACTTCACCGGAATCAGGGTCAGATCTTCCACCAGTCCGACCTCTTTCTGCAGGAACGGCTCGGCGTAGTCTACGCCGCCTAACATGCCGTAGAAGCGTGCCATCGCTTCAACCCGGGATCGGATCTCGGCGTGAGCAGGGAAGAGATCCTTGCCGGCCTCCTGATCGCTAAACTGCGACTGGTAAGCCAGGATGGCCCGCAAGCGGGCTTCGAACTGCTGGCTGATATCGACGACGAAGGTCGGTCGAATGTCGTAATAAAGCGTCGCATAGATGATCTTGAACGGGCGGTGCGGTGCCAGAGATACCCCCGGCAACCCCTGTCGGGTCAGGGCCAGCTTCGCCAATCCCGCCAGGAAGCAGGCTTCGTATCCCAGTCCCGACGCCGTGTAGTGATCGGGATGACGGCCTTGCCAGTAGGGCAGGATCACCACCTTGGGACGTTGCTCGCGAATCGCCCGCGCCACTTTCAGCCGATTCTCCCAGGTGTTTTCTACCCGGCCGTCGGGAATATCGAGCCCCTGCCGCCAGGACACCTTAAGAATGGTTGCTGCCTCCTCCGCCTCTCGTCTCCGGTCCTCGGAGGTGCCGCGGGTTCCCATCTCTCCTTGGGTGAGGTCGAGAATGCCCGTGCGATGGCCGCGCTCAGCCATCTTGAGCAGCGTTCCTCCGCAAGTCTGCTCGGCGTCATCGCGATGCGCGGCAACAGCAAGCACGTCGAGGGGCGCGGTCAACATGTCAGCCGGAAAAGAATACAGACACAGCTCGAGGCAAGGCAATCGGGCAGGCCGTTAGTGCTTCCGTTCCACCAGAAAGTGGGCGAGAGACTTTAAGATTTCCGCTTGCGCTCCGAACCCCTCAAGCGAACTTAAGGCTTTCTCGAGCAGGGCATCGGCCTTCTTCAAAGACTCTTCAATGCCAAATAGCGCCGGATAGGTTGCTTTTTCGGCCGCCGTGTCTTTGCCCGCCGTCTTCCCCAGTTGCTCGGAGCTTTGGGTGACGTCGAGCACGTCGTCGACAATTTGAAAGGCCAGCCCGATTGTCTGCCCATAACAGCGCAGCCGGCCTACGGCGTCGTCGCTTGCGTCTCCGTAGAGCCCTCCGCTGACCGCGCAGGCGGCAATCAGAGCTGCGGTCTTCGATTGATGGATGTACTCGAGCGTGGCCAGATCGGGCTTCTTATGCTCCGCCTCCAAATCGACCACCTGTCCGCCGATCATGCCGCGCACCGTCCCGGTACCATGGGCGATTTCCTCAATGATCCGCACGCGGGCTTCGGCCAGACACCGCAGTCGTGCCAGCACTTCATAGGCCCGGGTTTGTAGGGCATCGCCGGCCAGTATGGCAATCGCCTCGCCGAAGGCCTTGTGGCAGGTGGGACGTCCTCGCCGCAGATCGTCGTTGTCGAGTGCCGGGAGATCATCGTGAATGAGCGAATACGTGTGAAGCATCTCTAAAGCCGCCCCCAACTCCTCAATCCCGCGGGGAAGGGAACCGGCAACCATCCGGCCCGCTTCCATGCACAAAATCGGCCGCAGGCGCTTGCCGCCGGCAAACACACTATGGCGCATGGCCTGATGAATGGAAACCGGATGCTCGCTGGCCGCGGGCAGCAAGCGATTGAGGGCCGCGTCGGTAAGCTCCCGTCCCTGCTCGAGCGTAGCTGTGAGCATGAGGCTGAGTATAACAAGCTTGCGGCTCAGAGCTTCAGGGCGGACCGAGGGTCCGATGTCCTAGGGGACATTCCAGGAGAAACGGTTCGGGTCGTTCATCGAGAGCCAGCCGAGCGAGCGCGCACTCGGGCTGACCTAGGCTGCTACGCGGCCGCCGAGTGGACGTTCGCGCAGTTTGTCAACGCAGCCCGGACGATGCCGGGTATGTCGGATGAGGAATAAACATCGCGCGCACCGGCGTTCAGGGCTGCCGTCCACATTTCTTCATCGGCGCAGCGGTGGGTACAGACGACGCTGGCTGCCGGAAAATCGTGCGTTAGGTGCTCCACATCCGAGAATGAGGCTTTCTCCATGTCCAGGATGGCCACACCGCCGGGATATTTGCCGATGCGGTTGCGTAGTTCGCTGACCGAATCAACTTGATGAACGAAGGGAAACGAGTGGCTCAATGCGGAGACTAAAGATCGTTCGATCTCTCGGTCGCACTGAAGTAGAACAACAACACCGCGCAGCTTCATACTTCCCCCAGAGTTCTACCGCTCCTGTGACGGTGACATCGCCTGGGCAGCGCCTTGAGTGTGGCTGGGCACTCCAGGCATCGAGTCTTCAAGCCAGTTATTTGCGGCTAGAGGGGGCCTCGCTCAATGGTTCCAGAGGCTCGGCCTGAAGCCGCCCGTTTTGCTTTAAGAGAATCTCCACCTTGCCTTCGGCTTGTTCCAATTCCTTCCGACAAGCCGAAGACAGCTCAATCCCTTCCTCAAAGAGCGTGAGGGACTTCTCGAGCGGTACCTCTCCCTTCTCGAGTTCCTGGACGATTTTTTCCAAGCGCTCGAGGCACTCTTCAAACTTTGGCAATGCGCTCGCTCCTTCGCCTATTGTAATCCACATCCCCGGCGAGAGTAGGGTTAAGAAAATATGAATTTACTAGAAACTCGACCCAGCGAGTGGCTAAGCCGGGGCCGAAGGAAAACTGCCGAGCGCCTCGAGCACATCGACGGCGGCGGCATATTTGCCCAAAGGAGCGCTGATCTGAGCTCCTTGCACCCGGTCCCGGGCGGCGACCAGCATCTCGCGAGCAATGGCGATTCCCTCTTCCCGAGCCGCTTCCGGCGTCTGGGCTCGCGCCATGCGATCCAAAATCGTGTCCGGAACTGAAACCCGCAGTTCGTTCTTCATGAACTCCGCGTTGCGTACGCTGATGAGGGGCCAGATTCCCACCACCACCGGAATCCGGCAATGCTCGATCCGTCGCAGGAAGTTTTCGAGCAACCGTAGATCGAAGACCGGCTGCGTGACCACGAATTCGGCGCCCGCCTCGACCTTGTACTCGAAGCGGCGGATTTCTTCGTCCATGTCGTTCAAGCCGGGATTTGCTCCCACCCCGATGACAAAGGCGGTTCCTTGGCCGATGGGGTTGCTGCCGATATCAAGTCCGCGATTCAAATTCGAAACAATGTTCACCAATCCGATCGCGTCCACATCGAACACGGCGGTCGCGTCGGGATAGTTGCCCATCTTGGGTGGATCCCCGGTGATGCAGATCAGATTGCTCAGACCCATGGCGGCCGCCCCGAGCAGGTCGGATTGAATGCCCAAAACGTTGCGATCGCGGCAGGTGTAATGCAGGATGGTTTCAATCCCCACCTGCTGCTGCACCAGTAGCGACAAGGCCTGATTACTCATGCGGGCGGAGGCTCGCGGGCTGTCCGGGATGTTGATGCCATCGACCCCCACGGATTTGAGAAAACGCGCCCCCTCCATCTCCTTGCGAGCATCCTTACCCTTGGGGGGAACGATCTCGACCATGGTCACGAATTCAGCGCGCCCCAGCTTGCGGCCGAGCAGCGATCGTTGTTCGAGAGGCACAGCCGGCACCGCGGTCAATCGAGCCTGGGAAGCCGGCGCGGCCACGGTTCGGGAACGCGCCTCCCCCACCCGCAAAGCAGCCTTCATGGCTCGGATATGGTCGGGGGTGGTTCCGCAACACCCTCCGACCAGGCGAACGCCGGCGGCGACAAATTTCCGGGCGTAGCTGGCCATGTACTCCGGCGAGCAAAGATAGATGTTGCGACCTTCGACCGAGCGCGGGATGCCTGCGTTGGGCTGGGCGGCTAGCGACAGGGAAGTCAGAGGCCGCATGCGTTCGATCCCGTCCAGCATGGCTACCGGACCCACACTGCAGTTGCACCCGATCACATGCGCGCCCCACTGCTCGAGCTTGGGCGTGAACACCTCCGGAGTCGAACCATCGAGACAATTCCCCTCCTCATCAATGGTGACCTGGGCCACCAGGGGAATCGTGGGGGCGACTTCGCGCGCCGCCAGGATTGCCTGATGGATTTCCTCCAAATAACCGAAGGTCTCGAGAATGAGCAGATTCACTCCACCTTCCATAAGTGCGGTGATCTGGTCGCGAAAAGCCGTGCGTGCTTCTTCTAACGACGTCCTGCCCAGGGGTTCAATACGGATTCCGAGCGGGCCGACGGAACCAGCAATCCAGGCATCAAAACTCTTGGCTGCTTCTCGGGCTAGCTTTGCCCCAGCCAGATTGATCTCCCGCACCCGGTCCGCAATACTGTGTCGAGCCAAGCGGAAAGCGTTCGCTCCAAAGGTGTTCGTCTCAATGATCTCCGCACCTGCCTGGAGATAGTCCTGATGAATGCCACGGATCAAATCTGGCTGAGAAAGGTTCAACTCGTCATAGCAACGATTGATAAACACACCCTTGGCGTACAGATAGGTGCCCGTCGCGCCGTCGCAGAGCACCGGGGCCTGTCTCATCCTGGTTAATAGGTCGGAAGCCATTTGGTTGAGCATACAAGATTTATGGTGGGATTGCATTCCTGGCTGGGAGGAATTGGTGCGGCGGGGGCGGGTCGACGAGGCCTCGCCCTTCCAGGCTTCAACGGCAAATTGCCGCAAGAAGTTATCTGTTATAATCCGGGTTCTTGCATCTAACTGTTTTGTTCCTCATACCTTTCGGAGTCGAACTCTGAAAAGAATCGGTACCAGCTTGATTGTGCTCGCCGTTCTGGGCGCGGCGATTCTGTCTTGTGGTGGGAAAAAGTCTTCGAGCTCTGCCCAGCAGCACAAACTCAGCGGCTTCAAATTCCGTGCCTTCGTCTCTAACCCGTTGTTTCCGTCGGCAGGTATCTCCACGCCGGTCTTCAACATAGTAAACGCGATCAATAACAAACTCTCCACGTCCGCGGTTGTTTTAGCAGGCGAATCTGCGCAGCCAGGTCTCATGGCGGTTTCTCCAGACCTCTCGCGCACGATCGTCTTCAGTATCAACGGCAACACGGTGGTGGTGGTCGATAACGCCACGGAAACGATCGCCGCTGGGCCCCCCTCCACCACCAGCTCTGGGTCCGGGAGTAGCACCTCTGGGTCAGGGAGTTCGGGGAGCAGCAGTGGGTCAGGTTCGGGTAGCGGTAGCGGGTCGGGATCTGGTAGCGGAAGCGGCTCGGGGTCCGGAAGCGGCAGCGGTTCTGGTTCCGGGAGTAGTGGTGCGGCCCAGTCCGTGGGCACGCGACAGCTCCAGTCCGGGAGCGGTAGCGGATCGGGATCGGGGAGCGGCAGCGGGTCAGGATCTGGCAGCGGCAGTGGGTCGGGATCCGGGAGCGGTAGTGGGTCAGGGTCAGGATCCGGTAGCGGTAGCGGGTCGGGATCTAGCAGCAGCGGGTCGGGTTCCGGGAGCGGCAGCGGGTCGGGATCTAGTAGCAGCAGCTCCAGCTCCAGCTCGACCGCCCCCACGCCGGTGCCGGCTATTAATCTTCCCGGTCAAACCGAGAGTATGTTCATTGCCATCGATAATGTCACTGCGTATGCTGCCGTGCCCACTGCATCGATCCTCGGAGCAGCACCGGGCGCCGTAGTCGCCATGAATTTGACCACCGGTAGCGTGACGGCCACCATCCCCGTCGCCGGAGCGCATTACATTGTAGGCACCCCGGATGGAACCCACATCCTGGTTTTCAGCGATAACTCGAATAACATCACGGTCATTGCGACGGCGCTGATCGGAACCTACACCGACCCGCGGACGGTCGTGAGTGGCACCTCACAACGTCATTTTGATCGTCCGGTTTGGGCCATCTTCAGGAATAACTCCACGGCCTACATCTTCAATTGCGGTCCGCAATGCGGAGGAGTTGCCGCTGGAATTACAACCTTCACCCTAGGCGACCTGGCCCCGGGTCCAACCACGCCGGTGAGTGCCGCGACTTACGGCTTGGTCGACGGCAGCACTCTGTACGTCGCCGGGACGCCCCCGCACACCGCCTGCGGTGCCGGAACCGCCGCACCGACCTGCGGGACTTTAAATGTTCTCAATGCCAATTCCCTGGCGGTCACCAATGCCGACCCGATCCTTATCACCGATGGTTATCACAGTCGCATGCAGATGGGAGCGAACGGACAGCTTTTCATCGGCGCGCAAGGTTGCTACTCGGTGAATGTTCTCGGTGGGGAAGTGCGCGGGTGCCTTTCGATCTTCAATACCTTGACCTCCCGGGTTGTGTTTCCGCCACAAGCCGGAGATGCCACGGGCATTCAGCCGGTTCCGGGACAAAACCCCGAAGTTGTGTACGTTTGTGTGGGAGGTGCCTTTCAGATTTATGACACTACCACCGATCAGATTCTCTTCCAGGAAAACGGCCAGCAGACCGATATCGTGGGCCAGTCCTACGACGTCAAACTAGTCGATCCGCCACCGAACTAACCTGCCCTCTAGTTCCCCGGCTCTAGCCGCAATTCATGGACGCTTGATTTCGAGATCGCCTCGGGAGAGAAAGGCCAGGGAAAAGTGAAGTTCTGATACCAGGCGTCCCATTCATCCATGTAGTAGGGGCTGCCAAAGCTCCCCGCCTCACCGGTCACTAGGTTGAAGGTGGACTGGTCGAGATTGGCGAGGTCGACGGTCATCCGTTCGGAAGGCCCATGGGTCCTGGCTACCGCTTTCACCGTGTAGGGACTTCCCGACTGCTCTTGGAAGCCCGGGCCTGCCCAATGCCGCACCAGCGGAACCCGTCCGAGCACCGGATGATTAATGTCGACGGCGTTGAAGTGTCCCCAGTCCCAGGTGTCCAGATTCCTCGGCATCGCCGGATCATCGACTGCACTCTCCACGGCCGCCGTGAGCAACTCGTCGTAGCTCGAGTAAGCCTGGGGCAGCCACCGGCTGGGTTGATGTTCGATGATGTTGTCCAGCCAGATGCTCTTCATCAGCCAACGGTAGCTCTTCCAGTTGAGGGTTGATTCTGCCCGCAAGGGATCTTCGGGTGCAGGCCCCAGCTTGGGCTCGAGCAGCAATCTTTCCAGCTGCTCTCGCGAGCGGACCGCAATCATCGGTGCCGCCGAGTGCGCCGTCATACGTCCGTCCCATTCCCGCAAGAGAGCAGCCGCGGCCTTGGCCCGGGAGGATGGATTTTTGCTGTGGTCCACGGCATTGGCAAAACGCTGAGCGAAAAACCGGTCCGGCTCCGAATAAATGTCCGTCTGCAGCGCCAGCATGTCGGAGACGGATAACTTCTTGCCGGCTTCGAGCACTCGATAAATCCGCGAAGAACGCCAAGGCGCCTCCCACTCGACACTCAGCGAATACGGATATTGAGTCGGCGTGATCCGGCTGTTGGCTGTGGCAATGATGCCCGAGGGCGGATTCAAGACCCAGGGCAGCTTATCAAACGGCACGTAGCCAACCCATTCATGGGCATTGTCGCTCCCATTTTCGGGCAGGCTGCCATCGCCAGAAGCCCGAATCGGAACCTTGCCGGTGGCGTGATACCCGATGTTGCCATCGACATCGGCGTAGACGACATTCTGCCCGGGGGCATCGAATTCGGAAAACGCAGCCTCAAAATCCTCCCAGTTCCGGGCGGAATTCACGGCGAAGAACGGATTGCGGAGGCCATCGTAGAGAGTCCAGCGCAAGGCCAGTTTGCGGGTTTCTCCAGGAACCAGTTCGCTGACGATCGGCCCGTGGCGCGTAAGCAGGACGTCGAAGACGACGTCGGCCTTGCCTTTGACATGAATGATTTCCTTGCGGTGGACGGGGGATTTCCATCCCTCCGGGGTAAGGTATTGTCCCGCGGAGTTAAAGGTTTCGAGGTAGATATCCTCTACCGTCGGCCCTAAATTGGTGAATCCCCAGGCAATTCGCTGGTTGTGTCCCACGATCACATAGGGGTATCCGGGAAGGGTTACGCCGGCAACATCGAAGTCGCGGCAGCGTAAGTGCGCCTCAAACCACAGGTTGGGCATCTGGTGCCCGAGATGCATGTCATTGGAGAGCAGTGGCCTGCCCGTCAGCGTGTGCGCTCCGGAAACCACCCAGTTGTTGGAACCCAAAACCGGCGGCGAATCATCGAATGCCCATTCTTCACGCAGGGCGTCACGCACGATTGGATCCCGCAGGAAGAAAAGTTCGCCGGGCAGGCTCGGGAGAGCGAACCACCCGCCGTGATGGTCGGCGTTTGGCTGTGCGCTCAGGACCGCTCCGGAACTCTCTCCGGCAGCCTCCTCGTTCTCATCGTTGGGCTTCTGACTGGGGGTTGGCGACGATAGGGCAGGGAGGCGATCCCGAGGGGAGGAATTGACATACAGGTCGGCAGTGAGTTCAGGCCCCAATTTGGCCAGAATCTTCTCCCGGGTCAACTGATGACGGGGGCTGGTGCTGAGATCCTCCACCATATAGGCGCCGATCAGCAAGGAATCCTCGACTGTCCAGGCTCGCGGCGTGTAGCGCAAGATTTCGAATTCGATCGGCAACCGGTTGCGGTGGGATTCGCCGTACGCGTTGACGCCTCGGGCATAGGCTGCGAAATAGGAGCGGTCTTCCGGGGAGGCAATCTCCAGTGTCCTTTCAGCCGCCGCCCTGAGGCCGAGAATTCGCTGCTGGCGGTCGTGCTCGAGTCCGCTTTCGCCCACGATCTCCGATAACTCTCCCCCGGCGGTGCGCCGCATTGCGTCCATCTGGAACCAGCGGTCTGCGGCGGTCACGTATCCTTGCGCGAAAAACAAGTCCTCGAAATTGCTCGCCGCAATCGTGGGAAATCCGTGGGAATCGCGGACAACGACCACCGTAGAGGTGAGCCCCGGGACGGAGAGTTGCCCATCGAGTTGCGGAAGTGCCAAGCGCAGCATCGAGTACAGCCAGACGCCTATCGCCACCGAGACCAGCCCCAACCCACTCAGCAGAATCGCAACCATCTTTCGGAACCGCGTACGAGGGCGAGAATCGGGCGCGAGGATGGTTGCCATGTTGGACCCTTGATTCTAGAGCCCGGCGCTAGAGAGGACAAACCGCAGCGCAAGAGCCGGGAGCTTGGCCGATTGGCCAAACGTCAGTATGATTCTCCCAAGGAAGGAAGCGACCCAGAACAACCTGTGCTGGGGCGCTGCCTTCGCCACCATGCTCCAAAGACGCATCGACGACCAGCCCACCATCTCCCGCGAGATGATGCGGGAAGCGCGGCAGATTCTCTACCGCCATCTGAAGCGCGTCGGCCTCAAACACACCGAGCAGCGCGACACCATCCTTGAGACCTTCCTCGAGACACGAGAGCATCTCTCCACCAACGAGCTGCACCGGTTGGTACAGCAGAAAGATGCCAAAATCGGCTTCACCACCGTCTACCGAACCCTCAAGCTTTTGGCCGAATGTGGTCTGGCGAGCGAAGTTGCGTTTCATGACGGGATTGCCCGCTTCGAACACCAATACAATCGACGCAGCCATCACCACATGATTTGTACGCGTTGCGGCAGTTCGGTGGAATTTTTTTCGCCCGAGGTGGACAGCCTCGAACAGGAGATTGGAAAAACCTACCACTTCGAAACGACCCGCCACACCTTTCAGATCTACGGCCTATGCGAGGATTGCCGCCGGAAGAAAGGCTCCTCTTCGCTTGCCTGATCCCATGTTCATCGCCTGCCCGCAATGCCATGCTTCGATGCCGGGGAGCGCTGCCTTTTGCCCGGGCTGCGGCCGCCGGATGATCGCCGTACCTGCCGAGGCAGGCCCAACCAGCCGTTTCGGCGACAATCTCGCGGCTGCGCTGGCCTATGTTAGTTTCATCCCGGCGGTTATTCTTTTGCGACTGGACTCCTACAAGCGCAATCACCTTGTGAGGTTTCATGCGCTGCAATCGATTTTTCTGGCCATTGCAGCGGTTTTCTCGCTGATTGTCCTGCGCATTGTATTCGCCCTGTTGTTGCTGATCCCCCGCTTCGGATACTTTTTCGCCTGGCTGGCGGTGTTATTGACCGCGCTCGCGGGCGTGACCGTTTGGGTGGTGGTGCTGATCAAGGCGTTGCAAGGAGAGCGATTCAAACTGCCCGTGATCGGCAATCTTGCGGAACGAGGGTAGCCGCAGGATTGATTCGGCAAGGGTGTTTTTTCCTTATGTATTTTTCTTCCGGGGGCGCTTGACAGCACCTCGGACAGAATGGCATTCGTTGGTCTTTCTCTTTTGCTTGCTTTCAGATTCGGGTAGTCTGGTTCAACCACGACAGGAGCCAAGCTTGCGAGTTCGGGTCTTTTATCACGATCGGTGTTTTGACGGTGCTTCCTCGGCGGCGGTGTTTTCCCGCTTCTACCGGGAGCGCATCCGCGACGACGTCGAATTTGTCTTCACCGGATTGTTGCACCGGGCGGGAGCTCTGTTCAATGAGGACGATTTTGATGGCGATGAAAATGCAATCGTAGACTTTAAGTACTCCAGTTCTCCCAAAATTACTTGGTGGTTTGACCATCACGAAAGCGCATTTCTGAGCCCCGCCGATGCCGCTCATTTTGAGCAGGATCAGAGCAACCGTAAGTTTTACGACCCAGATTTCAAGTCCTGCACCAGTTTCATTGCCATGGTGGCCGAGGAGCGATTTGGCTTCCATCCAGGCTCCGTCGCCGAACTGGTCAAGTGGACGGACATCATTGATGGAGCACTCTATCCCGATGCCCGTACAGCCATCGAGATGCGCGAGCCGGCGATGAAGCTGACGATGGTGATCGAATCTACCCTGAGCCCGGATTTGCTGCCCCGGCTGATCCCTCTCCTGGCCACGAAACCCCTGGCTGAGGTGATCCGGGAACCATTCGTCGCCTCTCTTTTGCCTCCTCTCCTCGAGCGTCATCAGCGTTCGATGGTCGTCCTTAAAGAACGTACACAATTGAAAGATGGGACGCTTTTCTTTGACATCTCCGACCTCGAGCTCGAGGGGTACAATAAGTTCATTCCCTATTACCTGCATCCGCAGTCGATTTACAGCGTGGGCTTGAGCAAGAGCAGCTTTCGGGTGAAGGTCTCGGTCGGGTCGAATCCCTGGGCTCCGTCGGAGCCGGTGGTGAATCTGGCGAAGATCTGCGAGCGCTATGGCGGCGGCGGACACGCCCGCGTAGGCGCTATTTCCTTTGACGTCTCCCAAAAAGACGAAGCTTACAAAGCGGCGCGGGAAATTGTTGATGAATTACGGGTTTCGGTTCGCGCCCGGGCATGATCGTCTTTCTAGCCCTGATTGCTAGCGCTGACGAGCGCACGGTTGGACTGGGACCAGATTCTTAACCTCTGTGGAACACAATTGTTGCCGCCCGCGAGATAATAGGGTACGAGTTCAAAGGTCGAAATGCTCGACAGCAACTTAGAACTTGGACCGCACGAGCACGATCCCAACCTTCAGGTGCTGCGCGGTATCGCGTCGTTTGAGCTGACCAAGGGGCTCATCGTGTTGCTTGCGGGCGTCGGTGTGCTCTTCCTGATGCAAAAGGACCCTTGGGACGTGGCCGACGGTTTGCTCCGCCTGCTGCATATTAGTCCGGACCGTCATTTCGCTCAGGCTTTCTTGGACTGGGCCGACACACTGACCAGTGCCAAACTCTGGGCCGTGGCCGCGGCCGCGCTGGCCTATGCTGTTCTCCGTTTTGTGGAGGCGTATGGGCTATGGTACGCGCGGGCTTGGGCACAATGGATTGCCCTCGTCTCCGGTTCCCTGTATCTTCCCTTTGAGATCTATAAGATCATCGATCGGCAAACTCCGTTTCACGTTACCGTCCTCATCGTAAACCTGGCCATCGTGCTGTATATGGCCTACTTGCTCTGGACTGGCAGGAGCCTGCACCGGATTCCGCAAGGCACCTAAGTAACCTGTTCATCCGAAGAACGCTTACGAGCGCAATACCAATACCACCGATAGGCGATCAATCTCCACAAACGAGCTATTGTCGAGTCCCGCTGCAGCAGGCACTCTGGTGGAGTGTTGGTAAACCTGAGAAGCGAGCAACCAATACGCGGGGCATTTGACTGTGTGGGCGACTGTGTCGCGATGGGGATGATCAGTCTGATGATCGTCGTGAGCACCTTGCGCTCGCTGGGACTAATCTGGTAACCCTTCGTTCCCGGATTTCGAGCCAATGCTGCAACAGCATTGCGCAACGACTGCCAGATTGATCCCATCCCCAGTTGTTTCGTATTCCTCTCGGATTGCTAGCTCATCCTCAAGGGTAGAGCCAAGCTGAGGTGAGCCTTCTAGCCCTCGTCAACCCTCGTAGTTTTGTGTGGTCGGAACCGGCCGAGCCGGATGGTTGCCCTGTTCGGGCTGCGAACGCGAACGAAACCAGGCGGAAATCTGGGGTAAACGCTTCTGGTATGATGTGGCTTTCCTGTCGATGCCGGCATGTGTTCGATTTACCTCCTCTTAGTCCGCATTCTGTTTCTGCAGGCGCTTGGCTCGGAATCGCTCAATTTCTCCTTAGAAGACCCGACGTCAATAACTCCCCTTGAGCCAGGTCCTCGGAGAGAGCAACATTCGGGGACTTCTCGAGGTCTCCGGGTTTCCGACTGCCATACCTTCATCGTTGGCGGGAGCGACACACCCTGGGAAAACAGCTGACGGGATGACCAGGGTCGCTCGACTTCGCGCTGCACCACTGCTTTTCGGACTGTCTCTCCTGTTGGCGCACCGCGCACAGGCCCAGACGGATCCGTCTCGAGCGAGCGACCGTGGGCGGCTCGACCTTAGCGCATGGATCGCAGGTGCGACCGGGGAGGAGAACACCGATTCCTTCGCCGAAGCGCAAGTTTGGTCGACCGGAGTCTTCTTTGGCTGGGTGATCGTAGCTGATGCCGGTTCCGGTTGGCGGCGGGGTGGACTAGAGTACGGCTTCAATCTGCTTCCCGTTGTTGTCCAGTCCAGGCCCGGGCATATCTTCGGCGGTGGCTTCGAGCCGATCGTTTTGCGCTGGAACTCAAGTCACCATCGCGGGCCTCTGGCGCCCTTTATCGAGCTGGCGGGAGGCGCGCTAATCAGCAATTCGAATTTACCTCCAGGCAAAACTTCGTGGTTTAACTTCACGGCCAAAGCAGGTGGTGGCATCGAAGTGTCCACCAAGAAACACCAATCTCTGGATGTGGCCTGCCGCTGGTCGCACATCTCCAATGCCAACCTGGGCGTGCGCAATCCCGAGTTCAATGGCATCCAGCTCAGTGTCGGGTATCACTGGTTCAAGTAGGCCTGGGAATTCTTCAGTCTGGTGAGCGACAGTTCGAATTGGCTGGCGATCGTTGTGTTTGGAGGGTAAAACCTAACAACCTCAGCAATCTAAGCTGTGTCTAGATGGCAGTCAAGGACACACATCGCAACGGGATGTGCAAGGCCACCGGTAATTGCAAACGGTGGCAGTAAAGTTTGATGATGAGCGACGCTTTCACCGATGAGTCCACAGAATTTTTCGCAATTGTGACACGTCAAGTGCTGTCGGCGGAGTCGATCCCGCAGATGGTTGGCTAGTGCTTTGTGCCCGACCTGTCCTTTCGACACCTGTTGAAACTCTTTGATATTGTCGCCTCGAGGACTGTGTAGAGTCGAGGACGAGCGCGGGGTGCTAACACTAGACCGTTGTCCCGTTTCTGGTCCCCGCTCATCAAACCGGACAGGCTCATTTCGAGCATCCGGCTTTCCGATGGACTTCACCACGAAGGCTTAGGCGGGCCGGTTAGGCGGGCCCAGTCGAAACACCGAGCTCGCCGTGCACACGGTCGCGGCCAAAGCATTCTGTGCCACGCGACTGCACTTTCTGGCGGCGTTTGAGGAAGTACCGTACACGCTCAGCGACGTAATTGTTGACTTCCCGATAGGCGGTGACGCGGGACCCGTAGGAGAAATAGGTGGACCAGCCTCGCAAGATCTGGTTGAGACGGTCACGGACTTCCGGCCACGTTCCGACGTTTCCGGGTATCAGTAGGTCTCACACTTTCTGTTTAACACGCTGTCGACTCTTCTTCGATGGGCTGGCGCCCAGATACCAATGACCATCCGGTTTATGGCGATGTGGTCCGAACGTGTACCCCAGAAAATTAAAGCTCTCTGCACGCGCTGCCTTGATGCTAGTCTTCGCTTCGTTCAGAGTAAGACCGAGCCAAGAAATCCCGCGCCTCCACCGCTTATCCGCGACTAAGAATTACGAAATCGTCTGCGTACGTGACCACTTGGGCGCGGAAAGCCTTAAGGTTGCTGACTCCGTATGGCGCTTCAGCCGTTGCAGGTCAAGCAAGTGTCCAAGTTGCTGGTATGAGGTGTCTTGGACAGTGGTGGAAATCCGCACTGGTTGCACTCCTAGTTCTTTTAATTTCCATCTCGATTGTTTTTGTTTGCGCGGAATGCACAGGAGCGGTCATCTATGCGACTGCAACCGGCTGCGAACGCCTGCTACGAGGGCCGACTCACTTTGGGAGAAAATCGACGCAGCCCATTGCGTACATGCAACTTACCACTACATCTGCTCATTCCTTTTTATTGCGCTCTTATTGCGCTCTTTGAATTCGGGACCGGGGGGGGCGGAGATTCAAATCCTCTCTCCCCGACCATTCTTTTCTGTCGCTATCGAAACAAAGAACTCCCTTCCACTCCTGCCTGAATCTGCCCTCATTGCCAGCATGTACTCGCGCGAGCAACGCCCTCTCTCTTTCGATCCCGGGAACAGCCTTCTCCTGTTGGAAGTTTTCGTGACTCGGGAGTACACTGCGAAACCGGACCTACCGGTAGGTGGGGACCCTTTCTCAAGCGGTAACCCGCTCGGGACCTTAACTAGAGAAGACATCTTAATGGCCAGACTGCTGACTGCGCTCATTCTGTTCTTGCTTGCGGCCACGATGTCAACAATCGGATGCAGCGGCTGCTCGGTAATCCATTCGACGGTTCAGAATGGTCCATCGTACTTTCCTTATGTTCATCAGCGATACGACATGCGCGACACGACAAACGGACTACTCACACATTTCGAATGTACTCCCACTTCACAAGTTGGACAGTACAAGGGCGAACTAATGTTCTGCAGGGTTTGGAAAAACAATCTTCTCGCGTATTGGAATCCCGGTTACAACGCTAGTTCAACATGGGTGATCCAACGCAACGCCGATGATTCATGGTCTGCCTTGGCCTTCGATTCCTTGAACTCCATTCCAATTCTCGGAATCTCGAACTACACTGAGGTCGTAAGCGCCCCCACGTGCAATCATGGGTATCTCGCCGTAGCCTCACCATCTCTCGTTGGCCAAACTCTTTCAGAAACCGTACATTATCGCTTCTACACTGCGCTATCTTATGGACCATTTACCGAAGGACCATTCCAAGCGTATGCAGGGCCCTGGACGTCTAAGATCAGGTGGGAAAATGTCTCAACGCCGGTTTATTCCGGTCGAGCTTTAGTCCTAGACCAGTTCGAAGGATGCAATCAGCAGGAAATCAGCGATCCAACCGTCGAGGCCTGCCCTCACGAGATCGATTACTTTGCGCCGAACATCGGAGTGGTCCGGATCAACAGCGTGTGGGAAAACTTGGTGATCGATAGAATTCCCCTTTAAATCCTCAATCCGACTGACAGCCGACGTGAAGAACGTGAGAGAACTGTTCGAGCGAGACCGGCACAAGGAACCCGTAGCAGGTTCGGCTCGGGGTGAAACTCCCTGGGCCGACTCGGCCCGGTGGGGCAACTCCGCCGGCCTACTCACCCAAGCGGAAACTGAGGTACAATGGTGGCCGTTTTTTCGGTAAAAAAGGAGTTCCAGCTTACTTCTCAAAACGAGGGCTTCAATAATGAGAAAGATTTTGTCGAAGGCGTTTTATGCAACCTCACTGGTAATGCTTTGCAACCTCCTGGAAAGTTGCGGCGGAATGGGGGGGCCTCCTAAGACATCGGTTATTGCTACGAAGAATCCATTGGTGGCGCAATATTCCATCACTGCTAGCTCAGCCGGTCAAGCAACGGTGGAGTTTGGAACGGACACGAGATACGGCCGGCAAACCGCCACGTATCCGTTGTCGGCTGGGGGAGCCATCAACATCCTCGTGGCAGGGATGAAGGCGAATTCGACTTATCATATGCGGGCTCAGCTTAAGGGAGAGACATCCTGGACTGACGAAGATCATACGTTCAGCACGGGCGCGCTGCCCTCTCCGCCTCCGAAATTGACGATCACGCGTCCAAATCCATCTCTGAGTTCGATGGAAAACCCGGGCATCGAAATGCTTTCCTTGATCGGCGTCAAACCCGGACCCAGCAACATGTTGCGGGCACTGTTCACGGATCGGGACGCAAATCCAATCTGGTATTACGATGTCGGCTTGTCCCAAGGCGATGTCCCCACCATGATGAAGTTACTTCCCAACGGACATATCGTGCTGCTGATGAGCAATGCCACCGCCAAAACCTCCTGGTTGCGGGAGGTGGATCTGGCTGGAAACACGATTCGTGAATTGAGCGCGGCACAGTTGAATACAGCTTTGCACAGCGCAGGGTTTAATCTGGTAGGGCAAGGCTTTCACCACGACTTTTTGCCGCTCGATAACGGCCATTGGATTGTGCTGACCAGCGTCAACCAGTCTTTTACAAATTTGCCAGGCTATCCGGGGGCTACCGTCGTCGTGGGAGACGCACTTGTTGATGTTGACCAGAACTTCAATCCGGTGTGGACATGGTCTGCGTTCGACCATCTAAACGTCAACCGGCATCTGAATGGGTTACCGGACTGGACGCATAGCAATGCCGTCATTTACTCCGCCTCAGACGGGAATCTATTGCTGTCCATGAGAAATCAGGCGTGGATCTTGAAAATCGATTACGCCGATGGGGCGGGCACTGGCAACGTGCTTTGGCGTTTGGGGAACGGTGGCGATTTCAGCCTGCGCGGGGGAGACCCTGCGCAATGGTTTTATTTCCAACATTTCCCCACTCTAATCAGTCAGCCTAGTGGATCTCAGGATGTATTGGGTGTGTGGGACAATGGCAACCTGCGCGAAAATGCCGATGGTACGTCTTGCAACCAGAATCTGGCGACAGCTTGCTACTCCCGCGCGACATTGTTCCAACTTGACGAGAGTACTCGCACCGCAACTCTCCAATGGCAGGATCTTCCCGGGTTCTTCTCTTTCTGGGGAGGGAGCCTCAACCAACTTGGAAATGGTAACATCGAGTTCGATTTGTGTGCCCCGCTCGTACCGCCGGGTCAAGGCGTCATATCGGAGGTGCAGGAGGTTACCCCGGCATCGTCTCCGCAGGTAGTTTGGAAAATGGACATTGGCACTCTCAATGCTTATCGGGCATATAGGATTCCGAGTCTCTATCCCGGGGTTACGTGGAAGTATTAAAGCCAAGTAGCAGTGCAGAATCTCTTTGGATATTTCTCGCGCCATGCATCCGGGAGATTTGGCGTTCGACGATCTCCCCTTCCCCAAGCAACTCTTGGTTTTGGGTGATCGCCAAGGCGAGCGTCCTAGCTCCCCGACACGCAACTCCAAGCACATTGCCTGGCTATATAGTTAACCACATATGGAGACGCGATATGGCACACGGGGTTGGGATGGACTGGTGATCGCAGAACAAGGGTGTTGGAGTACGTTGACCCGCACGAAATACCAACTGACGCGCGATAGTGACGTAGCCCCAGAAAACTGGACCACCTAGCATCGGAGTTCTTCCGAGCCAGACTTGTCACGGAAGTAGGGAAGGCTGAGGTGACATGCTGAGCTGGAAAGGAGAAGCCGAGTGAAGGGTCCACGACACAGCGAAGAGCAGATCATCGCGATCCTGAAGCAAGGGGAGGCAGGATTGGCGACCGGCGAGCTATGTCGGCAGCACGGGATAAGCGCGCAGACGTACTATCGCTGGAAAGCGAAGTACGCAGGGATGGAAAGTGCGGAGGTAAAGAAGCTGCGGCAACTGGAGGACGAAAACCGGAAGCTGAAACTCTTAGAGCCTGCGGGACTTCGGGCCGCCGTGAGCTACGCGGAGATGGAGTACGAGATGAGCGAGCGGCACGCCTGCAGGCTAGTGGGCTTGGCGTGATCTTGCCTGGAGATCTTGACGCTTGGCTACGACATATTGCAGTTAGCGATCCCGTTATATCGCCAAAATCCCCCGCAGCTGCTACCGTAAGAGCCGTACGCACGTCAGTCGCGAAAGGCCAGCACCTGCGCCGTCAGCGCCTCGACCTGCTAATGACCAGCCAGTGAGAGCTCACCAGCCTTGTCGCCAACCTCACATCCATGATTCAACAAATGAATCTCGGGCGCGGTCCGACCCAAAAGATTACCAACTAGATTTCACGCCGACGATCCGACAAAGGATTTGTTCTACTCAAACGTCGGGCGGCTGATGTGAATCGGTGCGCCCCGGGTCGGATGTCTTGTTCCTGGTAGCTAATCGAAAGCGCGCTTTAGTTCTTCCACAAGTTGGGTAATCCTGGCAGGATCCCATTCCACACTAAGTTCTTGCAAAGCTACTGTGGTGATTGTCAATACTGACAAATTTGAAGCCAAGCGCCAAAGTGCGCCATCTGGGGGCGTGTCCAGGTGGCGGAGCGTAGGCTGCAGGACATAGGGCAGTGGTTGCAGTGGCATACCAGCACTTCGTGCGGGATACGAGTAACACTCATACCTTGTACCGCATTGGCCGCCGTGAAAAAAGGTAAGGAGTGCCCTGCCCGGTGGCTCATAGCAAACCAGCTGGCGCGGGATGCGAAGCCATGACCGTAACGGCATTCGTTGAAGAGATCTGGTTGCCAGGGTGTGAGAAGGAGCTGCCACCAGCGACGATGCAGAACTATCGAGGGGTGTCGCATAGGCACCTGTTGCCGCACCTGGGCAAGATACAGCTAGGCGAGGTACAACCATCCCACGCAACGGCACTGCTGGCGAAGTTACGTGATCAGGGTGTGAGGCACCGTACCATCAGGTACGTGAAGCAGATTGGCAGTGCGATCTTCTCGACTGCAAAATCTCAGTACAATCTGCCAGGGGAGAATCCATTCAAGGAAGGCAAACTCCCACGGGGCAAGGATAAGAAACCCTTGAAGCCATGCACCTCAGCGGAGCAGGTTAAGAAAAGGCTGCAGGTGCTTCCGACACAGGCACGGGCACCTGTGCGCTGTCCTGCTTGTCCTACTTCGCTGGTTGCCATCGGAGATCAAGGGTCTAGAATGGGGAGATTATAATGATGCCAGACTGTGTATCCAGCGATCACGGTACGGGAAGCATGTTGGACCGACCAAGACGGCAGCGAGGGAGGCACCAGTGCCTGTGATCGAACCATTGCGCGTGATCCTGAGAGGACTCTGCAAAGCTGACGGCAATCCACCTCAGGGCCAGTGCTCCGAGGCAGCAGAAAGGGGGATGCACTGAATCTTGATAAATTGTCTCGAAGGGTGATCACACCGATACTGAAGGCGGCGAATATCCCCCGGGCACGGATTCCGGCCACAGCCCACGGGCATGCTTACGCAGATGACGGCCACAGCACATGAGCAGGGCCTTGCTCTAGGGCGACACTCCCACCTCAGCACCACACAGCGATATGGTGCCAGAGGAAACGAAGAGTGCCATGCTTTTGATTGAGAAGCGGTTTGCTGATGTTTGTGGTGCAGATGTGGTGCAATAAGTCCGTAACTCTTTGAGGGGGCTGTAGCTCAGCAGGATAGAGCAAGCGGTTCCTAACCGCTAGGTCGCCAGTTCGATTCTGGCCAGCCCCTCCAGCGCTCACACGCAGTGAGAGCTTGGGAGCTTTTTGAGAAGGGGAGCGCGTCACATCCGCTGGGACTGAGGAAACGCTCCGGCGAAGAAGATTTGGGTGTACTCGCGGGCGATCTGTTCTGCGCTGAGTGTGCCTTCCTGCTTGTACCATTGATAGAGCCAGTTAATCATGCCCAGCAAGGCAAACGTCGCAGCCCGTGCGCTCACTCCTTCGATGGCTCCCCTGGACTGTTGAACCTCGGCAATGAGTCTCTCGAGAAAATGGATGTAGCCCTTCTTGCGAGCGTTGATCTGGCGGCGCAGCGAAGGAGGCAGCGGATGATTCTCGTGCAACAAAACCGTGATCTCCCGGTCCCGCACACTCAACACGACATCGACGTGTAAGCGGATCAGGGCCCGCAGGCGTTCTTCCGGATCCTGAATGCCGCGCACCGGGTCGAGCACTCGTTGCTCAGTAATGTCGAGAGCGTGACTCATCAGCTCAAACAGGATTTCGTCCTTGCTCTGGAAGTGGTGATAAAGACCACCCTTACTCAGCTTGAGAGCGGCAGCCACGTCGTTCATCGAGGTCGCATGATAGCCCCGCTGCTGGAACAATCGTGCCGCCACGCGGAGAATTTCCTGCCGAGATTCAATGACCGTGTTGGGACTCATCGCGGCACACACTATACACCGGGTTCGTGCGAGCTGAGAATTTCCTACCCCTCTCCGGCCTGAATGAAAGCCGCAGAAATTGTGAACATTGCTGTGCAAAAATGGAATCACCCAAGGTCGACCCTAAAGCAACTACTGACTTCTGAATCACTTGGATTTCTTGCGATCGAGTTCGCGCGAGCCCAGTGTTTGCACCGAAAAATGGCATTGACATTTTCTTCACGACTATTTAGTGTGACTGACGTCGACGGCTGAAAGGGTTGACTTCAATAATAATGAGTCGATCCAAAGTAGGCTGGGTGATCGGTTCGGCAAGGTAACTTGCGGAGCCTCTGGACCCGAAAAAACCGGCTGCTTTGCGAGGAGCAGGTGGGGTTTGGAACTGCGAAAGCAGTGATTGCATCAAAGGCTGTGACGGTGCGTGCCTCCACGCCACTGGCTCCCTCGCAGGAGTTGGCGGCTAGAGCATAACCAATGTCACAGCCTTTTTCTTTTCTGGCTTGCGGTGTTGTCTTGATTTCGCCGACCCGACCCTAACTGCTCGGGGAGAGTCCGGCCGAGGATCCCACCCACTCCATATTCTTGTTGTGGTCAACTCCCATCATCAGCCCCCGTCCCATCCGCACAATGGTCATGACGGGCAGCAGTTCTTCAAGCCAGATGTACATGATGCGAACCTCGGCCTTGGTTTTGCCGAAGGGAGTCTCGATCACGGGCTCGAAGTTCATCCTCTCCTGCAGAATGTATTGCCCGCGTGCTTCCTCGGGAATGGCCGCCAAATCTTCCTTGCGCGGGTGCATGAGGACGCCCAATCCGGCAAACGAGAACAGCGGCTTAACCACAAAATTCTCCAGATCACAGGGCATCTCGACCTGGTTCAAAAATTGGGTTCGAGGCACACACGGATGACGCAGATAGGGCAGGGAAAACTTGCTCATGCGGAAGTACCAGTTGGGGTGTCCCGCCCATTCCACCTCCAAGTCCTCGTCGAATCGAAACGACAGCTCTAGCTTCTTGCGCACCAGTTCGTCCACGATCGCACGATTGTAAATCCTGCGAATGGGAACCCTTTGTCCCGACTTCTCATAGAAAAGGTGCTTGCCATCTTTCCTGACGTCGGTGATCGCGATGGTGGGGATGCCCAACAGTTTTTCCGTCAGCAGGAAATCCGGCAAGGTCTTCTGATGGCGGGGGTCAATCTCCATGAGGATCACATGGTCCGGGTCGTGCGAGCCCACAATGGCCCGCCGGAGCAGTTGCTGATACCCCTGCCAATCAAGCCCGCTGTGGAGATAGCGCAGATTTCGATCGAGCTCGAATACTTCGATGTAGGTCTGGGACAGAATTGCCTGATAGGCGTAGAGGGAAGGGAAGCCCTGCAATTCGACGAGTCGGGGTTCGAAGCTGCCAGCTCGCCCGCGTACCAGCCCGAAATCCACCTGGATGAACAGCGGAAAAGGTGCTTCCCGGGGGACGTTGTAGGCAGGCGGGATTGCCTGATCGGAAGCCTTGCGGTACTCCGCACGTCCGAGTTGATGAATCAATTCCTTGCCGTACTGTGCCATCTCATCGACCAGCGCTTTAGGGAAGAAGCAGGGAGTTTCCGAGATGCGGAATGGCACCGCTACCCCGCATCGCTCCTCCATGACTTCGAGGAGAGTGCGGTATTTTTTCAGCGTGAAGTTTTGATTGAACTGGCTGCGCAAGAAAGGGATCATGAAGCGAAAGCCTAAACCAACCGCTTCCTGGGGATACAGATGGAACGCGCAACGGGTACGAACTTCCTGCATTCCCTCCGCGGTCGGAAGGAACCTACCTCGATTGAAGAGCTAGGCCTGAATCAGAAACTGCCCTGCGCGCATGATCTGCTGGTCATCCACCCAAATGTCGAACTTCCTGCCGACCACATCGATATGGGTGGAAGAGTACCAGTCCGCCCCGGTGTGCATTCCGTACGGGTTGCCAAAGGCAATGTGAACCCCGGGATACTTTTCGTCCTGCAGAATCTGGCCGATCACGTCCTTCAGTTCGATGTTCGTTCCGATGGCGAATTCTCCCACCCGGTCGCTGTTCTCGTCTGTATGGGTATAGCTCCAAAAGTCGCTCTCCAGCTCTCGATTGGAGGAATGCACCTCGGTCAGCCGATTTTCTTGTACCCGGATCGTCAGTGGCGCCTGCCGCAATTCGCCGAACTTGGCACAAAGCCAATCCCCCACCACGCCATCGATCACAAAAGTTCCATTGACCTCGCCGGGTGTGGTGAACACCTCACCGCCGGGCAGATTTCCCCACTTCTCCGGACTGATCAACCCGCTGGTTTTCAGCCAGCGGTAGCTGGGATTCAGGCGCGCCACCAGGTCCGTACCGGCTGCCGTCTGCGCCCGGATCTCGGACGCGTGCTCGACCATCTCCAGCACTTTCGTGCTGATGCGATCCACCTTCCGGAAGTCCGCCCGCATCCCTTCCAGCATAATCTGCCGGTTGATGTTCACCATGTGCGCGTGGCGAATCCGGTAACGGTTCACGATGTCGGTCATCTGCATGCGGGAGGGCAGTTCGTTGGCCTGCGCCTGGACGGCAAAAATGCTGACCTGGCTGGTCTTGAGGTCGCCACCGATTTCCCGCGGAAACTCCGCCAGGGGTCGCGGCGCGAGGTCCTCGAGCAGCCAGGCGCGATAAGATCCTGCCTTCCGCTTCAGTTCCCATACGATGCTCGCCGCAATTTCCTTCGTGGACTGATCAGTAATGAGAGTGACTTTCTCGCTGGGCTGGACGGCGAGGCAGACTTCGACTGCGTTGCGGGCTCCCGGCGTAAGTTCCGGATCGAAGGCAAGGTCGTCCAGGGGCTCGGGTCCTGGCGCCTTCGGCGAGTCCAACCGGTCCAGGGCTTGGTCGACGGAATTTGTCATCTACCCAATCTTTCTCGCGGGCGCCGCCGCCACGGTCTCGCTGAGACCGACTTCGGTTTCTTCCATAATGTAGTCCGCTACCTGCTTGAGATCCCCGGTCTCGCGAAACACCCGCAGCTGTCGATCGGCGCCGGTGCCGTTTTCGAGGATCTCGTGGATGTAATTGATCTCCTGGCGCGAGTCCAGCTCGTTCACCACGTCGTCGACGAAATCCAGATACTCCCGGATCAAATCGCGCTCGGGAACTTCTTTCTGCTTTCCAAAATCAATGAGCTTGCCATCCAGGCCGTAGCGAGCGGCCCGCCACTTGTTTTCCATGAGCAGGGCTCTGCGATAAAGCCGAAACCCCTGGTTGGCGGCATACAACTTGTACAACTTGGCGATGGTGGCCTGGATGAGCGCCGCCAGCGCAATGGTTTCCTCCACCCGCATGGGAATATCGGCAACCCGGAACTCCAACGTGTTGAAGAATGGATGCGGCCGGATATCCCACCAAATCTTCTTGGCGTTGTCGACGCAATTGGTCTTGATCAGAAGCTTGACGAAATTCTCGTACTCACCCCAGCTGGGGAAATAGTCCGGAATGTTGGTCCGGGGAAATTTATCAAAGACTTTGCAGCGATACGATTTGAGGCCGGTGTTCATGCCCAGCCAGAAGGGAGAATTGGTGGACAGCGCCAGAATGTGCGGCAGGAAGTAGCGGGCGTGATTCATCATCTGAATCGCGGTCTCGCGATCTTCGATTCCAATGTGGACGTGCAGGCCGAAGATCAGGTTGGCGCGGGCGACCAGCTGCATGTCTTCCACAATGTTCTTGTAGCGCTCGTCGGGGGTGATTTCCTGCACCCGCCAATCGGCAAAGGGGTGGGTGGCAGCTGCCGCCAATCGCAGGCCGTTTTCCTTGGCCAAGTTGACCATGTCGCGGCGCAGCTTCTTGACCTCTTCCTTGGCATCCTTAATGTTGGGGCACACCGAGGTTCCTACTTCGACCACGGATTGATGCAGCTCGGACTTCACCTTTTCATGCAGCAGCATCTTTCCCTTTTCGAGTATCTCGAAATGGATGTGCGAGCGCAGGTCCCGGGATACGGGATCGACGATCTGATACTCTTCTTCAATTCCGATGGTGAAGCTAGGTCCCATAAGGTCAAACGGACGAAACTGCCCGCAGTCCTTCCGGCTGGACACCAGTATAGCGCGGCCTCGGTGGGTGTCCGGGCGTTTTTGGAGTTACGCCGCCCCGCGGATTTTGTCGAGCCCTCGGGCCTGCGAAGGAATGCCCTACCCCATGGGGAAGAATTGCACCGGGTCTTAGGACTCCAACTTCTTTGCCCGCGACGACCGGCGCTTGCGGGAGGTTGTCGCCGGCGGGGCCATCTGCTCGGGACCCGCCAAGAATCCCGCCCAACGTAGCTCCCGGACCGGATTCTCGTTGCTCCTCGCCTTGGCGATGGCCAGGTCGGCGATGGCGTTCACGACCCATTCAAAATTCTCCCGCCCTACCGAGTTCACATCCGCGTCGGGCGCCGGATTCATGAAGTCGATGGCATAGGGAACCCCGCCCTCGACGGCAAACTCCACGGTATTGAAATCATAGCCAAGGGCGCGGCAGAGTTGCTGCGCACCGCTGATGATTCGCTCCTCGAGCTTGGTGCTCGAGGGCGGGGGATTCCCCTTGACATAGCGCTCATGGAAGGGAGCGTTGGGGTTGTACTTCATGACATGCACCTTTTCCTGCCCCACGACATAGCATCGATAGTATTCCTCAAACTCGACGCCGTGCTGCAGCGTCATGCACAAGTCCCCCGTCTGGTTGTAATAGCGAAAGAACTCTTCCGGCGAATGTACTTTGTACACGTGTTTCCATCCCCCACCGGAATAGGGCTTTAAGAATGCCGGGAAGCCCACATAGGCAAAAATCTCTTGCCAGTCCAGGGGATAGATCAGATTGCGCATCGATTGTTCGGTCGTGCCTTCGGGATGTCGGTTATGAGGCAAGAGTACGGTGGGCGGAATGGCCACTCCCAGTTTTGCGGCCAGCGCATAGTTGAAGAATTTGTCATCCGCCGTCCACCAGAACGGGTTGTTCACCACCACGGTTCCGTTGAGCACCGCATTCTTCAAGTAAGCGCGATAAAAGGGAATGTCCTGCGAAATCCGGTCGATGATGACCTGGTAGGGGCTCGGTTCCACCATCTTCACCGCGCCCACCTTGACGAACTCCGCGGTCACGCCATCCGCTTTCCTGGAGTTGATCCTTTCGACGACCGCCGGCGGAAAGGTATTCTCCATGCCAAACAGAATGCCGATTTTCTTCACAGCTCATTCTCCCACTTTCGAAATGTCCGATCCCCGTCGAAACCTCAACCTCAGGCCGCATGCCTCAAATGCTAGAAGTACTTGCCCGCCATCCCCAGCCACAACGGCCAGTCGTGCCGGAAGTGATTTCCCCATACGTCCAGCCAATGGGGCACGGCTTTTTGGTGCAGCTTGTCGGATAGCTTAACGTTCTGGTCGAGACACATGTCCCAATCCGCCGATCCGAGCACTATCTTCATCCTGCGGTAACCGCTTAAGAACCAATCGTCCGTCAGGTTCGGCAGGAAATCCTGCGGACTATTGAAATAGCAATCATCATCGTAATAGCCGTCGAGAAACTGATGGATGTCAAAAGAGCCGCTCATGCTGACACAATGGGTCACCAGGTCGGGATGTTTGAGAGAAAAATTCACCGCGTGGTATCCCCCGAAACTGCAGCCGGTTACAGCCAGCTGAGGGGACTGGTTTTTCCGCCGCAGAAAGGGGAGAAACTCATGCAGGAGGAAGCGTTCATATTGCAGGTGGCGCAGGATCCGCTGCCGGGGATGGACGGCTTGGTTGTACCAGCTCTCCAAATCGACCGCATCCGGGCAAAAGACCTGCAGTTCACCCCGTTCAATCTTCGCCGCCAACACGGCGAT
Organism: Terriglobales bacterium; assembly: GCA_035623335.1. Lineage (GTDB taxonomy): Bacteria > Acidobacteriota > Terriglobia > Terriglobales > Acidobacteriaceae > JAFAGX01. Next base: position 46,289 of record DASPTQ010000076.1, on the reverse strand, counting down.
CATTCCGCGGTCCTCGTACTCAAAGAATTTCCCCATGGAGCTGGGGAAAACCAGAAGTGGCCACCCTGAGTGCCCGAACACCAGCGCTTCCATGTCGCGACCGAGCTCCTGACTGTATCCATTGTGGTATTCGCGGTTCATCGTCGGCGGGAAAGCAGTCGAAGTATCTTACCTGATTGGCGCGCGGATGAGGACCGCCCCGCTTGCCGACCCCGGCCTAGGGGCCCTGGTTCGCGGCCGGATGTCCGGTATACTACAGTAATGTCGTTTCTAAGGGGCATGGCCGCGATCGCCAAAGGCATGAGCATCACCTTTCGCGAGATGTTTGAGCCCACCCAGGTGGAGAACTATCCCGACGGGCCGGGGCCTTTGCGGGGAGCCAAGTTTCAGGAGCGCTATCGGGGGGTGCACGTCCTGCAGCGGGACGAGAACGGCCTGGAGAAATGCGTCGCCTGTTTTCTTTGTGCGGCGGCGTGCCCCTCGAACTGCATCTATATCGAGGCAGCCGAGAACACCTCCGAGCATCGGGTCAGCGGTGCCGAGCGCTATGCGCGGGTGTACAACATTGACTACAACCGCTGTATTTTCTGCGGATACTGCGTCGAGGCGTGCCCAACGGATGCGATTACCCATGGGCATGGATTTGAAATTGCGTCATTCAATGCCACGAACCTGATCTATCGCAAAGAACAGCTGCTCGCTGCCAGGCCCGCCCACCTGGGAGCCAACGCCGTCTTCAATCAAGCAGAAGTGGCGGAAGGCGCACCGGCCCTGCCGGTACCCGGCAGTTGACCGCTGGATCATTGGGAATGGATTTTGACGCCGGTCCCCCAGGTGAGCCGGCGTTTTCCGCATACAGCCGCGGCCAGACGCGGCTCTGGTCCCTTGGCGGGGACGACTCTGGCAGGCGACCGGGAGTCAGGCAGAAAGAACATGTCTCGTTTTCTTGAAACCGTTCGCGAGCGCGTGGTGATCTATGACGGCGCCATGGGCACGAACATCCAGCTCCGCAATCCCAGTGTGGATGACTATTGGGGGAAAGAGGGTTGCAACGAACTTCTGGTCTTGAGCCGTCCCGAGATCATTCGAGACATTCATGCTAGTTTTCTCTCGGTCGGCTGCGATGTCGTCGAAACCGATACCTTCGGTGCCAGCCGGGTGGTGCTCGGCGAATACGACCTGGCCGACAAGGTCGCGGAAATCAATCTGGCCGCAGTCAAGATTGCCCGCGAAGTTGCCGATCAGTTCTCCACCAAAGAAAGGCCCCGCTTTGTAGCCGGTTCGATCGGGCCCACGACCAAGCTGCCGTCCCTCGGACACATCCGATTCGATGACATGGTCGCCGTCTACCTTGAGCAGGCTCAGGCTTTGGTCGAGGGTGGGGTGGACGTTCTCCTGATTGAGACCTCGCAGGATCTTCTCCAGGCGAAAGCCGCCCTGGTGGGTGTGTTTGATGCCATCGAAAGAGCGGGCAAGCGGATCCCAGTTACGGTGCAAGTAACCCTTGAAGCCACCGGAACCATGCTGCTGGGCACCGAAATCGGGGCTGCGCTCACGGCGCTCGAAGCTTTCGACGTGGAGGTAATCGGGCTCAACTGCGCTACCGGCCCGGCAGAGATGAATGATGCGGTGCGCTACCTGGGCGCCAATTCGACCAAGCAGGTCTCGGTGCTGCCCAATGCCGGGCTACCGCAAAACGAAGGCGGCCGGGCAGTCTACAAACTGAAACCGGAGGAGCTGGCCACCTATCACAAACACTTTGTCGAGAACTATGGCGTCCGCATCGTCGGTGGCTGCTGCGGAACGACCCCGGAACATTTAAGGGCCGTGGTCGAAGCCGTGAGCGGCCTGGAGCCGGCGAAGCGGGAGGTGAACCCCGTGGCCGCTGCGGCGAGTGCCTACACGATGGTTCCGCTCGACCTCGAGCCCAAACCTCTGATCGTGGCCGAAGAGATGAACACGACCACCCGGGTCGAGCATTTCCGCAATCTGGTTCGGGGCAAGAAGTACGACGATATCCTCGCTTTGGCGAAGAAGTTGGTCAGCCATGGTTCCCACATGCTGGACCTCTGTTGCGCGATCGTCGGGGAAGATGAGAAAGGTTACATCACTTCCATTCTGGAGAAAGTCGCCACTCGAGTTCCCGCCCCGATCCTGGTGGATTCGACCGAGGCTGATGTCGTCGAAGAGGCGTTGAAGCGCATTCCGGGGAAGCCCATCATCAACTCGATCAACCTCGAAGATGGGGAGAAGCGCACGGCGAAAGTGTTGCCCATGGCCAAGCGCTTCGGCGCAGCCGTGATTGCCCTGACCATTGACGAGGAGGGCATGGCCCTGACGGCGGAGAAGAAAACCGCAATCGCCAAGCGTATCTACAACCTCGCCACCCAAAAATACGGAGTTCGTCCGGTCGATTTGATTTTTGATGCGCTCACCCTGCCGATTTCAACCGGGCAGGAGGAATATCGCACGGCCGGCATCGAAACGCTCCAGGCGATCAAGCGGATCAAGAACGAACTGCCGGCGGTGAAGACCATTCTAGGGGTCAGCAATATTTCCTTTGGCCTCGACATATATCCGCGGCGGGTTCTGAACTCGGTCTTCCTCCACGAGGCAGTCGACCATGGGCTCGACATGGCCATCGTCAACTACTCGAAGGTCTACCCTTTGTACAAAATTCCACATGAAGAGGTCGAGCTGGCGCGCAAGCTGATTTACCGCGACCAATCGGGCGGCGATCCGCTGCAGCGCTATATGGAGCACTTTGCCGGGACGAAGGGCAAGGTGCAGGCGGCGACCACCGCGCACCTCGAGACCCTCGGAGTCGAGGACAAACTGAAATTCGCCATCATCCAGGGGGAGAAGGCCGTCGGTGAGGGGGCCCATCGGAAAACCTTGGAGCAGCTGCTCGAAGAGGCACTCGTCCAGTACACGCCACTCGACCTGATCAACACGGTGCTGCTCGATGGTATGAAAACCGTCGGAGACTTGTTCGGGGCGCGTAAGATGCAGCTGCCGTCGGTACTCGACTCGGCGGCGGTGATGAAGCAGGCCGTCGCTTATCTAGAGCCGAAGATGGAGAGAAAGACCGGTTCCCAGAAGGGCACGATCGTGCTGGCTACGGTGAAAGGCGATGTCCACGATATTGGTAAGAACCTGGTGGACATCATTCTGACCAACAACGGGTTCCGCGTGGTCAACCTGGGCATTAAGCAACCTGGGGACACGATCATCAAGGCGGCACTCGAGCGCCAGGCGGATGCGATCGGCTTAAGTGGGTTGCTGGTGAAGTCCACGCTCGAGATGAAATATGTCATTCAGGATCTCGAGCGGCAGCAGCTGGAATTCCCCGTGATCTGTGGCGGCGCGGCGCTGACCCGCAAATACGTCGAGGACGATTTGCGACGGGAATACTCGAGCGCGGTTTTCTACGCCGACGACGCCTTTGCCGGCTTGCACCTGATGGAAGACTTGTCGACCATGGATGGCCGTCGGCAAGCTCGTCTGGAGGAGGGTAGGACGGTCAAGGAATATGCCAAGGCAGCGGCCGTAGACGAAGAAACCGGGCCACTGTTCACCGAGCGCAGCCCGGTCGTCGGCGATGCGCCCAACATCCCCGTGCCTCCGTTCTGGGGCGTACGCGTGCGCAAGGACTTTGATTTGCGCGAAATCTTTCCTTACATCAACGATACGGCGCTGTTCAAGAATCAGTGGCAGTTGAAGACGGCATCACAGGAGGATTATCTCCGCCTGGTGGAGGAAAAGTTCCGGCCGATCAAGAGCCAGCTCGAGGAGGAGGTCATTCGCAGTCAATGGTTCGAGCCGAAGGCGGTGTACGGGTATTTCCCGGCGCAGAGCGAAGCGAATGATGTGCTCGTCTATGAGCCGACCGAGGGCGGTCCTGGCGGCGAACTCCTCCGCTTCGCCTTTCCCCGGCAGAAGGAGGGCCGCAGACTGAGCATTGCCGATTTCTTTGCTCCCAAGAACTCAGGGAAGATGGATGTGATTGGGCTGTCTCTGGTTACGATCGGGGGCACCGCGTCCCAGGAAACCCAACACCTGTTTGAGAGCGGCGAGTATACCAAGTATCTTTTCCTGCATGGCTTAAGCGTTGAAACCGCGGAAGCGCTGGCGGAGTACCTGCACAAGAGAATGCGCGAGGAATTGGGCATCGCCGGAGACGACTCGCCGCATATTCGCGATCTATTCCATCAAAAGTATCGCGGATCCCGGTACTCCTTCGGCTATCCCGCCTGCCCCAACCTGGAAGATCAGACGAAGCTGTTTGCCTTGCTCCATCCGGAAGAAAATCTAGGAGTGCGCTTGACCTCCGGATTCTTGCTGGATCCCGAACAATCCACTTCCGCCATCGTGGTCCACCATCCCAGCGCGAAGTATTTTGTGGTTTGAGACAACAGATGCTCGCGAACCGCTACTGACGATTGCCTCGGGCGGCGGCCACCGCCTCCGGTTCCATCGCCGCGATGATCGAGTCGGCGAACTCCGAGGTCCCGGCCTTACCCCCTACATCGCGGGTTAATTTGTCGCGCGTGCGGTAGACCATTTCGAGCGCGTTCCGTATTTTGAGTGCCGCTTCGTCCTCGCCGAGATGGTGGAGCATCAGCAGGGCGCAGCGGATTACGGCGGTGGGATTGGCGAGGTTTTTCCCGGCAATGTCCGGAGCCGAGCCGTGAACCGCCTCGAAAATGGCGCAGTGGTCTCCCAGGTTCGCGCTCGGAACCATTCCCAACCCGCCGACAAAGGCCGCGCAGAGATCAGAAATGATATCGCCATACAGATTTTCCATCAGCAGCATGTCGTACTGATAAGGGTTCATGACCAGCTGCATGCAGGTATTGTCCACAATGTGCTCGGCGTAGGTGATCTCGGGATATTCCTTGGCTACATCCTGGGCGCAGCGGAGGAACAGGCCGTCGGAAAGCTTCATGATGTTGGCCTTATGAATGGCATGGATCTTCTTCCGCCGATTCTTGCGGGCATATTCGAAAGCGAAACGTGAAATGCGCGTACACGCCTTCTCCGTCATGATTTTCAGGCTCTCGACCACGCCCGGCACGACCTCGTGCTCGATGCCGGAGTACAAGCCCTCGGTATTTTCCCGGACGATGATGAGATCCACCTGCGGATAGCGCGTGGGGATGTGGGGCAAATTGCTGATCGGACGGAAGTTGGCGTACAGCTCGAAGCGCTTACGCAACTCCACGTTGATGCTCGGAAAACCTCTTCCGATGGGAGTCGAAATCGGGCCCTTCAGGGCAACCCGAGTACGTTCGATAGAGTCGATAAGCGCACGGGGAATGTATGCGCCATGTTTTTCGTAAGCGTCGGCGCCTGCCGCATGCGTTTCCCATTCGAGCTCTAGCCCGGTAGCCTCGAGTATGCGGACCGCAGCCTCGGTGACCTCCGGTCCGATACCGTCTCCAGGAATGAGGGTGATGCGGTGTGGCATAGTCATGTATCGAGTTCGAGCACAGCTCGGGCTACCCTATTGCGGCTTCCCGATGGTTTTCGTGCGAACGTCTGCCCCATCCTTGGCCTTGATAAGGTCCTTCAACTCGTTCATGAACTCCTGCACGTCCTTGAAGTCCAAGTAAACCGAGGCAAAGCGTACATAAGCCACTTTGTCATAACGTCTTAAGCGATTCATAATGAGTTCGCCGAGTTCGCTCGTTTTGCGCTCTCGCTCGGGGGACTCGATCACGAAACCCTCGGCCTCGTTCACGATTTGCTCCAGCTTGCCAATCGGAACCGGGCGTTTTTCGCAAGCACGCAAAAGTCCATTCAGCACCTTCTGCCGGTCGAATTTCTCTCGCCGTCCATCTTTTTTCACCACCATGTAGGGGATTTCATCGATGCGCTCGTAGGTAGTGAAGCGCTTGCCACACTTCAGGCACTCTCGCCGCCGACGGATAGACTCGGCCTCTTTACTTTCCCGCGAGTCCACCACCTTGTCATTCACGAATCCACAAAAAGGGCACTTCATGATGCTTGAAAGAACAAGCATCGATTGTAACAGGCGGTTCCGGACGACAGACACAGATCCTGACAGTTCGGGCAAAAACCGCGAGCAAGAGGTTCAGTTTCTCAGAAAAGCTTCGAGGCTACGGCTGCCAGACATGCGACGGTTAGCAAGCGGATTTTCACAGCAATGGTTTGGACCGCAGGGCCACTAGGTCCGTGGAACACGCAAGGCCTCAAAACGCCAATTGCCCTCGCATTTTTGTGAAAAACCGTATATTCTGGTGCGGCTATTCCAGCTGCAATTGGTTCCAACGACACTGGAGCCTCGCGTGAGGGGGGTGCATGCGACGGAGAGAGGGTTGTTATGTCTGTGGCACGGGAGACTGTCGAGGTTTTCATTCTGGCAGAAAACCGGCTTTTGCGAGAGGCCCTTTGGCGCATTTTAAACAAGAAAATCGACATCCGTGTTGTCGGAGCTTCCGCCTTAGTGCCGGATGTCGCGCAGCAAATAGCACAGCTGGCGCCCGATGTCATGCTTTGTGATTCCGCACCGGTGGCATCATCGGAATTGCGTTTGATCGAGGAAATGAGAACTGCAGTTCCCGGGCTGAAGGTTGTCATGATCGGGATGGAGCCCGACCTGGGAACCTTTCTTCAATTGGTTCGCGACGGCATCGTCGGTTACGTACTGAAAGATGCATCCGCGATCGAAGTAGCGGCGGCAGTGCGCTCGGTGGCGAACCGAGAAGCTGTTTGCCCTCCTGGGCTTTGCCTGGCGCTTTTTGAAGAAGTAGCGAAATCAAAGCCACAACCACCCGCACGCTTTATCGTCAGACATGGTCTTGGCCTCACCCGCCGGGAACAACAACTGGTTCATATGATCAGAGATGGTTTGACGAACAAGGAGATTGCTAGTCAGCTGAACCTCTCTGAGCAAACCGTGAAAAACCACATTCATCGCATGTTGCGCAAGCTCGGAGCCAGCGATCGGCTCAACGCTGTAGAGCTGTGCCGATCGCCAGACGCGGTGGCATGAACCAATGAACATGCGGAGGCTCTGCACCCGGTCGAGATGAGCATTCACGGTATGTGTTGGTTCGGTTGGGGAGGGTGGTATTAGCGTTTCAATCGGCAGAGCCACACGGTATGCCGATCCGATGCCGGCGCGTGCAAGAAGATCTGCGGCAACACATTTCCAAAGCAGTTGAAAACAGGAAGTTTCTCTCGCATTTTTATTAGGGACCGTATATACTTGTGCCTCGAATCCGACTGATTTCTTCGCAACGCAAGGTCCTGGCACCGCTGAGTAGACGGTTAAGCATGAACACATCAGGTATCCCGAAGGATCTGCCTATTCGCCTCGGTTTGCGGTCAAGGTGTAAGCGGCGCCCTAACGGGTACTTTTTTGGTACTTGATGCTGAGTTCAGAATGATAGGACAGTGAGGCCTCTGGTACTATCTTCGTCTGCTCCTATAGGCCTAATTTGAATCTTACTTTCTCCTAAGGTTGTCAGAGACACTACCCTGCACGGAGATCATCGTGCAAAAGATCAGAGTGTTGGTTGCGAATAAGCCGCGCTTGATGAAGGATCTGGTACTTGCGACGATCGGAGATCAGCCAGATATCGAAGTTGTTGGATCAGCTGAGGATGATGCCGAAATCACGGAACTGGTCAATCGTACACGTCCAGATTACCTGATCATGGAGCTCGAAGATCCAGAGACCCGCCCAGGTTTACGGGGGTTCTTGCTGGGCCGTTACCCGGAGATGAAGATTCTTGCCCTTGCCGCCGAGCGGAACAGCGGCATTTTTTATTGGGCCTTCATCGATATTCGTTCCCAGCGTGTGGAATCCTCCGAGCAAGGCATCTTAAGCGTGTTGCGAAAACAGGCTAGAGCTGGTGCCTAGTTAATCATCAAGATGCGGGTCGTGGTCTTGTACTCGGCGAATTTGATACAAACAGGTTGTTCTTCAAGAATGGCGTAGCCGAAACGAGCGCCTCGATGAGGAAGGTCGTCTGGGAACGGCGCCGCGCGACTTCGGGCATTGCCATGGGTTAGGTATTGGGTCCACGGCAGGGATTGAATCCGGCAAGCGCGTTACCTGCCCAAAGGTCTGTGGGACGATTGATTAGGCGGGTTAGCTCACAAACACCTGTAAGTGAGGGGGCGAAGCTGTAAGTAAGATGACTCTTACCGAGAGCACGGTTGGCAACCAGGCGGTGCTTCTGGACGATCGAAGTTCCCTGGAAAGATCCCTCCAGGTTCGTTGGTACGCGGCGTACGTCTGTTCGCGTCACGAGAAGCAAGTACTGTTCCAACTGCAAGAAAGGCGTGTGCAATCGTTCCTTCCCGTCTACCGCAGTATCCGGCGGTGGAAAGATCGGCGGAAGGAACTTGACCTGGTCCTCTTCCCGGGGTATGTATTCGTCCGCATTGATCTAAAGGATCGGTTGCGAGTCTTGCAATTGCCTGGCGTGGTGCGCATTGTAGGTTTCAACGGTCACCCCATACCTTTGCCCGATGCGGAAATAGAGTCTCTGAGCAGTGGGCTGGCTAGCGGCATTCGTGCCGAACCCCACCCCTACCTGAAAGTCGGGCAGCGCGTATATATTCGGTATGGACCATTAGCCGGCGCAAGTGGAATCCTGGTGCGACGTAAAGATCGGTTTCGGGTTGTGCTGTCCATCGATCTCATCATGCGTTCGGTTGCCGTCGAAGTCGATGAAGCGGACATCGAGCCTTGCTGAACAATTCTTGGGTGCAACTTCTCATCGCGCGTCTGGCCTAAGTTTCGGCTGCTTCCCATCTTGAGGTGTTTATGAGTGGTCCCATTTTGGTCTCGAATTGCAAGAAAGCCATTACTTTGGCTGCTGTTTTGCTGGGCTCTTCCATCGCAATTTGGAGCCAACAACAGCCGACTTTGTCGTATACCACGAGCCCTGCGATTGATCAGGCTCACTCTCGCGCGGAGCAAGAAGCCGAGGAGACAGTCTCGCTATCGGCGGACAAGATCGTCTCGATTCTGCAGGAGGAGACGGGACTTCTCCTACAGGTGAAAAAGGCGCTGGTCAGAAGAGCCTTCGAGCAGGGCAGGGTTCTGGATGCGAACGACCTGACCGATGAGGCTGTGTTTCGTTTGATCCAAGCGGATCCAGCGGTCCGCGTCATCGCAACCAGAGAGATCGAAGATCGCCAATACATTCGGGCCAAACCCACACGGGAAGAACTAGCGCGAAACCTGCCTTGCCGAGCTCCGATTCCTGCCGGCAAGGACGCGAAGCCTACCGAACAACCCGACAGCAAAAGGGTTCTATCCCAAGAACAACAGTATTGGACATTGCATGAGAGCGACTTGGACTGCGATCTCACCAAGTACCTGCCCGGAGGTACGGCGCAGTCCTTGTACGAGACCACCAACCCGCCCGTACCGAACCAGCCGCCGCAGCCACTCTTCCCAAGCCAGCAGCCACCATATCCGCAGCTGCAAAACCCATATCAGCAGTACCCGCAACAGACCTACCCACCTTCGCAGGGCGCACCCCAGAGCCAACCGCCGGACTACCGTCGCCAGCTTGAGATGACGCAATTGCAATATGGCGACTATTTCGGGTTGGACGCGGATGAGAGCCAAATGGCTGCCATCCAGCCGGGAGAGCTCCCCACCTTGCTCAATGCCAATCAGACCGATGGCTCGTCTACACTTTTCAGGAAAGGGATGCCCGGAGCAGAGTCTAGTGTTCCTGGGACTGGCGTTTCCGGCCTAACTCTGCCGCCTTCGTTGGGCTCTTCCGGCAGCTCACCCCTGGCGTCCTTGACGGCGGGTCGACGTGAGTTGGCACCTCAGCCACCGCGTCTCGAAAACCAAATGCGCCCGCAGGTTCCCTATTACATCCAGCCCAAGCCTAACCTGCAGCCCAAGCTGCGCCATCCTCCCAATCCCTACGCTGATGTTCCTTCGCTCTACGATCTCTATGCGCAATATTCAAGGCGTTCGCTGCGATTGGAGCGCTTCGGCGAGGATGTATTTCGCAATGGCACGGGGAACTCCGATGAACTTCCGATGGACATGCCCGCGGGGCCGGATTACGTAGTCGGACCGGGAGACGGGTTGACGATCATCCTGTCCGGCGGAATTTCGCAGCGGCTGCAAAGGATTGTAGATCGCGAAGGGCGGGTTGCCTTGCCGGAAGTTGGAGCCGTCGAAGTCGCAGGGCGGAATCTGGGGGACGTTCAACATATAGTCCGGGCTGCTTTGCGCGGCGAGTTCCGTGACGTGGACGCGGATGTTTCGCTGGCTCGGATTCGCACGGTTCGCGTTTATGTCGTTGGGGACGTGGAGCGGCCGGGCGCCTACGATGTGAGTTCGCTGTCCACGCCGCTCAATGCGTTGTTCGTCGCCGGTGGACCAACATCCGCCGGTTCATTGCGCCTTCTCGAGCACTATCGTGGTAAAGAGCGGGTCCAAGAAGTCGACGTTTACGACCTTTTGCTCCATGGCATCACCGGGAACCTGCAACGACTGGAGGCGGGTGACACCATTGTGGTGCCTCCGTTGAAGGGGGAAGTCACCGTCGAAGGGATGGTGCGACGACCCGCCATTTATGAACTCAATGAGGAAACCAATCTCGCCGAGGTCTTACAACTCGCCGGCGGCGTGCTGCCGACAGGAACCTTGCGTCACGTGGACCTCGAGCGCATTGAGAGCCATGAGAGCCGTACCATGCTGCGATTGGACATACCCGAGACCAACAACCAGCAGCAGGTCACGCAAGCGCTCGAGGATTTTAAGGTCCAAGTGGGAGACAAAGTCAAGATCACACCCATCCTCCCCTATACGGAGAAAACCGTGTACTTGGACGGATATGTGTCGCGACCGGGCAAGTTCGCCTACACCGAGGGTATGAAGGTAACCGATCTCATCAAGTCCTACAAGGATGTCTTGCCGGAGCCCTCCAACATTCACGCCGAGATCATCCGCTTGAACGCGCCCGACTACACTCCTGTAGTGTTGGCGTTTAACCTCGGAGACGCTCTTGCGGGTAAAGATCAGGATTTGATCCTCAAGCCCTTCGATACGGTGCGGGTATTCAGTAAGTACGACTTCGAGGACCCGCCGATTGTGACCATCAGCGGGGAAGTGCGAGATCCGGGTGATCATCTAACCAACGGGTTGCCGCATCTGCGAGATGCGATCTATCTGGCGGGCGGTACCACGCACGATGCTCTGCTCGACGATGTGCAGATTTATCGCAAGACGAGCAATGGCAACCTTGAGGTGCTCAGCGTGAACCTCGGAAAGGCGCTCGCAGGCGATCAGAAGTACAACATTATGCTGCAGCCCAAGGATCGCGTGTTCGTCCAACGGGATCTCAACAAAGTTGATCCCCCCATGGTGAGCATCGAAGGGCAGGTGGCGCGCCCTGGAAAATATCCTCTTGGCGAAAACATGACGGCCGCCGGCTTGGTGCAGCTGGCTGGAGGTTTCAAGCGCGGCGCTTATACGGAGGAAGCGGACCTCACGCGCTATGAGGTGGAGCAAGGCACCAGAGTGGTGAGTGACCACGTTAACGTGCCGATTGCAAAGGCGATGCAAGGCGAGGCCGACGCAGATGTTCGGTTACGGGATGGCGATGTCCTGACCATCGGCGAAATCTCCGGTTGGCAGGACTTGGGAGCCACGATCCAGGTCCTGGGGGAGGTCGCACATCCTGGTGGGTACGGCATTCAGCCGGGTGAGCGCCTCAGTTCTGTCATTGCTCGTGCCGGAGGATTTCTTCCCACCGCCTACCCGTACGGGGCGATTTTTGAGCGAGTTGAATTGAGGGAGCTGGAAGAGAAAAACCGAGCGGATTTGATCGAGCGCATTAAAGCGGAGGCCAAGACCGTCAAGCTTGTTCCGGAGATGGATGCGGATGATCAGGCACAGGCAAAAGCAACTGTACTGCAATATAAGAGGACGATTGAGAATCTCCAGAATACCCCCCCGGCTGGCCGTTTGGTCATCCATATTTCCTCCGACATTCAGCACTGGCAGAAAACCCAGGCCGATGTGCAACTGCGGCCGGGAGATAAGATCTACATTCCCAAGAGGCCCAGCATGGTGGTGGTGGATGGGTCGGTGTATAACCCGACCGGGATCACCTATAAGCCGGGTAAGAATGCCGGTTGGTACTTGCAACAAGCAGGTGGTCCAACCGCGATGGCAAATAAGAAAGGCACATTCGTGATTCGCGCCGATGGTTCGATCGCCGGTGGGCCGGGTGGGCTGCTAAGCGGTGGTGTCGAAGGCACAGAAATGCGCCCCGGCGACATGGTGGTTGTACCGGAACAGATTTACTCGTTCAGTAACAAGTTCAAATCCACCATGGCGATTGCGCAGATTGCAGCCTCCATCGGGTCAGCCATTGCCATTTCGGCCTACTACGCGACGCATTGATGGCTCCGAGCGTGAAGGTCCGATAAGCGTCGATCGCAGTGGGGTTCGGATTCTGATGGGGAGTGTGAAGTGGATTTTGTTAGCAACCCTGCTGCTCAGCGTACTGTCCGCCCTTGGCCAGTCCGCTGACGGCAACCAGCAAGAATCCGCCGCGGGAAAGCAACAATCGGCCGTACCGGACCAAGCCTTCCCTAGGGCACTGTCCAGTCGCGAAGATGGTCATGTCAGGGGTTGGCTGCAGCCGGGTGTGGATCCGGAGAACCACCTGGTTTCGCCCTTTCTCAAGCACCTGGCAGAAGATCAGCGGCAGTTCTGGCTGGTTCCGACGCAGCTTAAGGTGAATGATCTCAAGTGGATTGTTCCCTCGGCCGGCATACTCGCAGCCTTTATCGCCAGTGACAGCTGGTGGGCAAAGCAGGTGCCTGCAGGCCACGTGGCTGTGAGCAAGACATTTTCCAACTACACGACTTACGCTTTTGTCGGGCTGGGCGGTGCGTCCTTGATGCTGGGTCATCTGAAACGCGATGACCATCTGTGGGAAGCTGGTTTGCTGAGTGCTGAAGCCGCTATTAACTCGACGGGTGTGGCGTACTTGCTCAAAGCGACGACGCAGCGACCACGTCCCTATCAGGGGAACGGCAATGGCGATTTCTTCACCGGCGGCTATTCGTTTCCCTCTGAACACGCGGCTATTGCCTGGTCGATCGCCAGCGTGTGGGCCCATGAATATCCGGGTTGGATCAGCCAGGCGGCCGCGTATGGACTGGCTACCGGCGTCAGCGTGACTCGCGTAACCGCCAAGCAGCACTTTCCATCCGACGTCCTGGTTGGTAGTGCCTTGGGCTGGTATTTCGCTCGCCAAGTTTACCGCGCTCACCACGATCCGGAAGTCGGCGGCTCAGGATGGGGAAACTTCATAGAGGAAAAGAACGGAGAGAAGTTGCGGAACCCCGACTACATGGCATCGCCTTATGTGCCGCTCGATAGCTGGATTTATCCGGCGCTCCAACGCCTGATCGCTTTGGGCTATCTGCAATCGCAGGTTCTGGGAATGCGCCCTTGGACGCGCATGGCATGTGCGAGCCTGCTCGACGATGCTTCGGACAAATTCCCAGACAATGGTGTTGAGGAGGGCAGTGTAGGAAGGCTCTACGCGACTTTGACCCAGGAGTTCGCTCCGGAACTGGCAAGATTGGAAGGAGCTCCGAATGTCGGCGCTCAGGTGGAGTCGGTATACACCCGGGCCACGGGAATCATCGGCACTCCTCTCCGAGACGCATTCAATTTTGGACAGACGATCGTCAACGATTATGGCCGACCTTACTGGACCGGCTTCAATAACGTCACCGGAACCACGGCAGACGCGGAAGCCGGACCGGTAGCGTTCTATCTGCGCGCAGAATATCAACATGCGCCCGCCATGCCATCCTATTCGCAGCCAGTTCAGGACGCGGTGGCAGCCGCCAATTTCGTTCCACCGCTGGCGAACGGAACCGCGCAAGCGAATCAGGTTGAACTGCTCGACACGATGGCGTCGATCAACATCAATAATCTCCAGGTTTCATTTGGCATTCAGAGTTTGTGGCTGGGGCCAGGTCAGTCCGGCCCCTTTCTGATGAGTAACAACGCGGCTCCGTTTCCCATGGTAAGACTCGATGATGTCCGTCCCCACAAGATCCCGGGGATTTCTAAGGTTTTCGGGCCAACGCGTTATGAATATTTTATTGGGCAACTGTCCGGCCACCATTGGGAATATTGCACGGCTCCTACTTGCCAGGCATTCCCCGCTGACACTCAAGCTGCTGAGCACGTCGTTGGCCCGAATATCGTTCCCCAGCCTTTTATCCACGGCGCGAAGATTAGCTTCCAGCCCGCACGGAACCTCGAGTTCGGGATGGGCATAACGGCGATGTTTGGCGGACCGGGTCTTCCGGTGACCTTCGGTAATTATTTCCGCACGTACTACATCCATTCGCCCAATCCCGCCAACAACCCCGGCAAACGAATCTCGCAGGCCGACATCACGTTTCGAATCCCCCGCTTGGAAGATTGGTTGACCGTTTACCTTGATTCCCTAGTGGTCGATGAGTTTTCCCCCATCGGATCAACGCGCGCGAGCGTGAACCCTGGAATCTACCTGCCTCGAATACCCAAGCTTCCGAAACTGGATTTGCGTGCCGAGGGGTTCAACGAATCCCGCACCCAAGATTTCACCAATGGCGTCCCAGAATTCGCACCGGGTTTTGTGTATTTTGATCAGCGTCGCTATCGCGATGGCTATGCCAGCAACGGTGTCCTGATGGGAAGCCCATTCGGGCGAGTGGGCCGGGGGGGAGAGGGTTGGCTAACCTACTGGCTTTCCCCGCGTAACAAAGTGCAATTGGGATACCGGTTGCAGACTTCTTGGCAAAAGCTGATTGGTGGCGGGCGCCTGGCCGACTATTCGGCAACGAGCGAGTTCCTGTTGGGGCACAATCTTTCGCTCTCAGGCGGGTTCCAGTACGAGCAATGGATGTTTCCAGTGCTGAATGCGGTCCGGCAATCTAACGAGACCGCTTCGGTACAGCTAACCTTCTATCCCCGTGCAGGATTCCGTGGGGCTAAGCAATAGATGAGTGAGGTCCACGTTCGAGGCAGGTCGGGCTGATCCAGCCCTTGAAACTTTCCAATAGCAGCGGGGTGAAGACCAAGCGTGCAGGGTTATTGCGCGCTGGGTGAGTCGAGTTACGCTGCGTTGAGCGAGGAAAAACTGGCGTGCGAGAGGCAAAACTCCTACGCGACCCGCGATGCGGTAGAATAGTTGAGCGGCGATCCGGCTCCTCATGTCCGCTTCTATCCCAAGGATCATGAAAAAAGCTTAGCGGTTGATTGCGGGAAGTTTCGCCGGAATGGGTTAGGCAGGGCGAGTCCACTGCCTATTCTGTAGCGAGTTTAGGTAGGATAACTTGTCCACTTTCCGCGCGGTGAATAACGGGTGAGGTAGCGTGCAACCATCTAGTGGGGTTGAGAGTTCAGTTCAGCAGTTGTCAGAAGAGGCAGTGCATGCCTCGACCCTGGGTGCCGACGAGAATCTAATCGAGGTCGAGCAAGCGGATGACTTCGAGTGGGCATGGCTGCTTTGGTTAGATCGGCGTCTGCTCGGGCGCTGGATGCTTGGTGGTTTGGTTATCGCCACGATCGCAGCCTTTCTGATGCCAAAACAATTCGAATCAACTACCCAGCTCATGCCTCCCGATCCGAAGTCGGGTACGGGGATGACCGCGATGATGATGGCGGCGATGGCAGGGCCGGGAGGGGGCAGTTTGGGAGAGTCGGCTATGGGAGGCCTTGCTGGCGAGCTGCTTGGGATCAAGGATCCGGGAGCAGTGTTTGTTGAGATGTTGCGTAGCCGCACCGTAAAGGATCACATCATTGCACGGTTCGATTTGCGTAAGGTCTACGGTACTCGGTATTGGGAAGGCGCGCGCAAACAACTTGCCAAACGCACTTCGATTACGCAGGATCGCAAGAGCGGCGTCATCGGGGTTACCGTGACGGACAGTGATCCTAACCGGGCTACACAGATCGCGCAAGCTTATGTGGAAGAATTGGATCGTATCTCCGCCAACGTGAATACTTCCGCCGCCCATCGCGAGCGGGTCTTTATCGAGGAGAGGCTGAAGAGTGCGAAACTGGATCTCGAGAGAGCCTCAGAACAATTCAGCGAGTATGCCAGCAAGAACGCGACGCTGGACATCAAGGAGCAGGGCGCTGCAACCGTCGAGGCAGCGGCGGTTCTGCAGGGGCAGCTCATAGCCGCTCAGTCGGAACTGGAAGGACTAGAACAGATCTACAGCCCAAACAACGTCCGCGTCCGTTCCATGCGGGCTCGGGTAGACGAACTGCAGCGCCAACTGAATAAAGTTGGCGGATCCGGTCCTAGTTCGGACGATCCCAACTCGCAGCAGGTGTTCCCCTCGATTCGTAAGTTGCCGCTTTTGGGAGTTCGCTGGACTGATCTTTACCGGGAGAACAAGATCCAGGAGACCGTGTATGAGTTGCTGACTGAGCAGTATGAATTAGCCAAGATCGAAGAGGCTAAGGAGACGCCGGTCGTGAAGGTTCTCGACGTCGCTGTCGTCCCGGAGAAAAAATCCGGCCCTCACCGAGCGGTAATAATGCTTGGAGGCATGATACTGGCGCTAGCTGCTGGCTCAACTTGGGTGCTGGGGAACGCTTCTTGGCGGCGCGTGGATCCAGACAACCCCAGGAAGCAGCTAGCTCAGGAGATCAGAAATAAGTGGATGGAGTACGCCTTTCGTTGGACATCTCGCGGACGAGGCCTACGAGGAGAGAAAGCCAGCTAACAGTGGACTTGATGAGTGGCGTTCTTGGTGCTTAGCCGGGCGAGATGCCGGCTGTCTAGAAGATTTCGGTCCACAACCTGAAACCCGGTGTTCCTCGACGGAACCAACGCATCCCACGCTAGAGAATTGCTGGTTGCGGGCGAACCTCCATCCCACACCTAAGGTGTGGGTTCCACGCTGGGCACGGCTTATCGGTCGACGAAGGGTGGAAAGCGAACTAGCCGATGGCCTCCTCCGCATCGTCCTATTGATAACATGCCGATCCCTGCCATCACGGCTGTTGTAATCACATATCGGCGGCCTACTATGCTGCGCCGCGCGATTCACAGTGTTTTGAAGCAAACTTACCCCCATTTTCGAGTCTGCGTTTACGATGACGCATCAGGTGACGAGACAGCAGAAGTAGTAGAAGAATTAAGAAAAAAGGATTCACGGGTCGAGTACCTGTGCCACCAAAGCAACCTGGGCATGACCGCGACCTTTGTGGATGGTGCCGACCGCGTAGAGACACCTTTTTTTTCATTTCTCCCGGATGACGACGTCATGCTCCCGAACTTCTTCGAGGTTGCCCTCGCCGGATTCCAGAGGTACCCGGAAGCCGGGATGTCAATTCTGTCGACGATCTCGATGACTCCCCGCGGCTTTGTATTCCCGGCAAATGTTCTGCGATGGCCGGAGGGCCTGCTGATGCCCCCGCATGGTGCCCTCTGCACCCTTCGTTACGGCAACCCTGGCCTACAAGCCATGTTGATTCGGAAGGATGCGTGGCAGGAAGTTGGGGGATTTGACAAAATGACGATCCCGATCGAGGAGGTAGATTTCGATCTGCGGGTAGCCGCCCGTATGCCGATCGTGGTTTCCCGGCGGTGCGGGGCCATCCAAGTCATGCACCCCGGCTCGTTCAGTGTCCAGACTGTGGGCCCCGAGTGGATCTGGCCCATACCACGCATCATCAAGAAGCTGAAGGATATGAACCTGACTGCAGCAGCAACGGCGGAAGCCACAGAACGGCTAACCCGGTGGATGAAGCGAGACCTAGTGATGCGAGGCGGTTTCCGCTCCATTAGTGATGGCGAATGGGCGAATGCGACAAAGGCCGCAGACCTTTTGGAGCAGGAATGCGGGCGCGTCCAGGTTGCGCGACTGATACGGACCGCTGCCTCTCTCTCTCAGAGACTACCTGGTACACGCAAGCTTTTCCGTGCGCCGCTGGCTCTCAGAGCCGGAGTAAGGGCCGCACGAAGTGTGAGCCTGCAATGGCGCTTCCGGTCCTACGCCAAATTTCTGCATGTCTAGGTTGAGGATATTTGCTGGGCTAGGTTCGTGAAATCAAGCTGAGTTGGTCGTTGTTAGGTTTCTCCCTTCTTACTGCGCTGTGGCGGAGGAGTCGATGCTACCTGATTTTAGCCCCGTACTGTAAATCCCAAGCTCAAGGGCCGCAGAGATATAAGAAGCTGCGGTCAGGATGAAAGCAACCATTTTCCGCATCATGTATCGTCGGCTGGTGCGGTGCTTAGGGCACCATCAAACCATAGGAGCCATTGCTCATCGCCTTTGCCACCTCATCTGGTTGATGGTCCATCAGGGAGTTATTTACGAAGAACGCGGTCCAGCGGTGAGGCAAACGTCGAAATGCCAGCGCACCCGGAAGATGATCCGCGAACCGCAAAAGCTAGGCTATCGGGTCGAACCGTCGACTGTTGTTCCAAATGCTCCAGCACCAGCGCAGTGATTTTCGACCCAGCTGGCTAGGTGTCTCACGATAGGCACCTGCGCACGTTGTCCGCAGAACAGCACAGATGATCAGCCGACGCCAGGCTCTCATTGAAAGCCATGTCTAGCCCCCTGATCACCACCGTGATTCCTACCTATCGTAGGCCCGCGACATTGCGTCGGGCCATCACCAGCGTCCTCAACCAAACTTTTCCTGATTTTCGTATTTGCGTCTATGACGATGCATCCGGCGACGAAACCGAGGAAATGGTCGACGAGCTCAGGCGAAAGGATTCCCGGGTGGAGTACGTGCGGCGGTGCCAGAGAATCGGGAGCCTGGCCAATTTCGTGGATGGCGCAAACCGGGTTGCGACGCCTTTTTTCTCCTTTCTCTCCGACGATGACATCGTGCTGCCACGCTTTTTCGAGACGGCGCTGGCGGGATTTCATCGGTATCCGGAATCGGCGTTGTCAATCCTGGCGACGATCAGGATGAGTACGGGTGGGTTCGCGCACGATGCGCCTATCCTGCAGTGGCCGGAGGGCTTGCTCCAACCCCCGTTAGGCATGCTCTCGATTCTTCGCTACGGCAACCCGGATCTACCGGGCCTATTAATCCGTCGTGAAGTATGGGAGGCGTTGAACGGCTGGGATCAGTCGGTCGGACCAACTTGCGACATGGATTTCGAACTGCAAGTGGCTGCGCGTTACCCAGTGGTGGTTTCCAAACGTCCGGGCGGCATCCTTCTCGTCCACGGCGGTAGCATTACCTCTCGTACCTGTCTCGACTGGGTCTGGCCTGCACTGCCCCGCATGGTATCCAAACTCGCAAGCGATGAAAACGTGCCTGCAGATGCGAGAGAGGAAGCGGCCGAGGCGCTCAACCGCCAGTTGAAAAGAGGGTTAGTCATGCGAGGCGTGATTCGGTCCATTGTCGGTGGAAATTGGGATGAGGCAGAAAGGGCAGCCAAACTTTTCCTACAGGAATGCAAATGGACGCGAGCCGCTGGAGTTGTCCGACCAGCCCGCGCGATCGGAGAAAGGCTGCCGGGCATGCGTGCATTACTTCGCGCCTTTCTCGCCGCCCGAGTGTCGCTGAGAGTTATTCGGCATCTCGATTTACAATGGCGTTTTCGGTCCTATTCGAAGCTTGTGCGTGTAACTCCCTAAGCCGGACGAGCAGGAAGGATCGCGGACAACATAAGCGCACACTGAAGAAGTCTTAGCGTGTTGTAGGAAACCTCATCCGGACAGTTGGTCGGCGCAATGGCCGGATTGGCGGAACACAAACTCTCTCTGGAACCTGCGCCTATTAGGCTATTTCGAATGGAATATGTTCAGGCCGTGTACAATCGCGCAGTCAACAACTTTTACGATGTCCTGGCAACCTATTTCCGTCGGAAGCGTCACCGTTGGTTAACGACTGAGTTTCACGACTGCCGAACTGTAATCGATCTCGGCGGGACGGAAGAGATGTGGAAAGAGCTCAGCTTGGGAGAACGTATTACGCTGCTCAATGTGGGCGATGCTCCAACCAATCTGCCACCTAAGTTCAGTTATGTACAGGGAGATGGAAGAGATACGGGGCTGCCGGAAGCCGCCTTTGACTTGGCCTTCTCGAATTCAGCGATCGAACACGTAGGCGGTTTCGAAGACCAACAGCGCTTTGCCAGGGAGATGTTGCGTCTTGGACGGCACATCTATTGTCAGACGCCGAACAAGTGGTTTCCTGTGGAACCACATTTCCTAGCTCTTTTTGTTCATTGGTTGCCCCGCCGATGGTTTGGCTATACGGTTTACCGGTATCTTACTCTGAATGGCTGGATCGCGAGGCCGGATCGTAAGAATTGTGCTGCATTGGTGGGATCGGTGCGCCTCCTAACTAGAAAAGAGTTAGGCCAACTGTTCCCTGGCTGCAAAATGAGAACGGAACGATTTCTGGGGCTACCGAAATCTTTGATCGTTTTCCGATAACCAAACTGTAGGGATCGGGCAATCGCAATCAGGGCGGGTCAAATTCTCTGTCAAGTTATTGCAAGCGCAAGATCGTAGATGGCAGAGCGATGCGAAGACAGTCGCTTCTCAACAACCGGGCACACGCATTGTTCCATCAGCAACCTGTTCCTGCGAAGAACCCTGTCATGCTTAGTAAAGCATTAGAACCACAATACCTTACTGGTCTCACACTGGAAGGCCGGGGCAAGCGAGCGAGGGGCGGTCGATGATATTGTTCGGTGCCTTATTGGCCGTGCTTTTTGCAAGTGCGATTGTGATTTGGAGGCTCAAGGAACGCTCTTTGTATATCCTTTTCCTCGCCGCCTATACACAAAATCTGGTCGTTCCTCTCTTGTTCACACATGGCTATATCGGAAAAGACGCGGCGCGCGCTTTGCTGTTAATCAAGGACTTCCTCCTGCTCGAACTTTTCCTGTGGTCGGTTGCGATTCTGTATAAGCGGTTTCGTCCTCCTTGGCCAAGCCCTTTGAAACCATTGCTTGTCTTTACCGTTTACTGCCTCCTTCGCTTCTCGGTCGGTGTGCTCTTACTGGGCGAAAACATGACTGAAGGGTTGTACAAAATCAAGACCATGGTGTTTCCCTTGGAAATTCTCGTGGTCGTGATCGTGTTGGCAGCCCTAAAGCCGGAATTTGGAGCACGATTTCTTCGAGATATCATCTATATTTTGTCGGCCCTCGCCGTGGTCGCCATTGCTATTCTAATATTTGCTCCACGGGACTTCTGGGTCGAGAACGCAAACGTTGCAGTGCTGCAAGCCGACGTTAAGGGCAGCGAGTCAGAAGAGGCGCTGGATTTTGACAAAGGAATTTCTTATTCGGCAACCATGCACGGAAGGGAACTGTTTGCTTTTATGGAGGCTTACCGTGCAGTCGGTACTTTCGGAGAGGCGCTAGCCCTGAGCTTCTCGATGGCAGTTCCGGTGCTTCTGCTCTCCTTCCATTTTCCGAAAAGCTTCGTTTCCTGTCTTGCCTTAACGGTCGTGACAGCTGCCCTATTCTTCAGTCTGACGAGATCTGCCTGGATCTTTTGTGCCATTGTCGGCAGCTACGTTTTGATCCGACGGGGGTGGTATCGCCTATTTGTTTTTTCAGCGGGCTTGGTCGTTGCCTTTTGCCTGGTGTTTCCTCCAGTGGCTGAGTTCGCTACGACCACGATTGAAAATCTCTCACCTGCCAACGACAACGCAGACAGCGAACACGCCGAGGGACTCCTCTGGTTTTACACTCGTGGGTTTACCGACGCTGGGAATATTCTAGGGAAAGGAATGAACGGAGAGGTACAAACCATTCCAGAAAATGGTTACGCGTACGTGCTTGAACATTTCGGGGCGGTAGCGTATCTAAGCTTCCTCTGGTTTTGCTTTTCGATCTATCAGCAACTAGGAAAAAGCGGTACCCGACCCTGTGTCCTTGCCCTTTTCGGGCAAGGAATCGCAATCGCTATGCTCATCGTCATGCATTTTTCGTATTACCCCTTCTCCCTGCCGACCTTCATGTCTCTCTGGTACGTCGTGGGCTTATGCCTGAGCAGCTATCTTTTGCCAAAAAACAGCTTGGCTCCTAAGACAATTCCAGTAAAGCGCCGAGCTCGACAGTTGCGGTTTGCCTAGAATTGGATATGGGTTTGGACTGTTTACCGGCTGAACAGGTGGATATCGGTTCTGTGATCGATCACTATTCGGCGAAACGAATTCAAGGTGAGGTCAAGCGCGGGTTTGATTTGTTCGTGGCTGCGCTACTGCTTTTGCTCCTTTCGCCCCTGTTCTGTCTGATAGCTTTGCTGGTCCATTGGCAGGATGATGGCACGGCGATCTACAAACGCCGCGTGGTGGGGCCGAGAGGCGAGTTCCACGCTTACAAGTTTCGAACCATGCGAATGGATGCCGATCAGGTGCTGGCTGCAGATCCTCACCTCAAAGTGGTCTTCGAACAGAATTTCAAGCTGGCGAATGACCCTCGGGTTACGAAATTGGGCGCCTTCTTGAGGAAGTATAGTATTGACGAGCTTCCGCAGCTGATCAACGTTCTAAGAGGTGAAATGAGTCTGGTGGGGCCCAGGATGGTCACCGCCGCAGAATTGGGAAAATATGGGATTTTCAGGGAAGTTATGTTGAAAGTGAAGCCCGGAATGACAGGATACTGGCAAGTCAATGGTCGACAGAAAGTCTCCTACGAAGAGCGGATAAGAATGGACGTGGACTATATTCGCAGTTGGAATGTCCTGTTGGATCTATACATTCTCTGCAAGACACCATTAAAGGTCATCAAAGGTGAGGGGGCATACTGAATTCATGGCAAATGTTCTCGTGACGGGTGGTGCTGGTTATGTCGGTTCGGTGTGCTGTCGCCAGCTGCTTGATCAGGGCCACTCGGTGGTCGTGATCGACAATCTATCTACAGGGCATCGAGCGGCATTGCCGCGAGATATTACATTTTTTCAGTTGGACCTGGGGGACCGCGTCGCCCTATCCGAGCTGCTTCGAACGTACGAGTTTGAAGCGGTGTTTCATTTCGCAGCGAAGGCCCTCATACCTGAGTCCATTGTCAATCCCGGTACGTTTTTTGAGTCGAACGTTGCCTCTGGGATCGTCATGCTGGAAGCCTTGCGAGCTGCCGGGTTGCGTAAGTTTGTTTTTTCCTCTTCCGCGGCAGTTTATGGATCCCCATCGGTGATGCCAATACTAGAGGAGCATCCCAAGAGTCCGGTGAATGCTTACGGGGAGAGCAAGCTCATGCTGGAGAATGTCCTCCAGTGGTATGCGAAAGCATACGGCTGGAGCGTGATTATTTTTCGATATTTTAATGCCTGCGGCGCGGTCGGGGACTGTGGGGAAGACCACAAGCCTGAGACACACCTGATTCCATTACTTTTGCAAACCGCGGCGGGAGAACGCTCCGTCTTCGAGATCTACGGGGACGATTATCCAACTCCGGATGGCACTTGTTTGCGAGATTTCATTCACGTAGTCGATATCGCCCAAGCCCATGTCCGGGCGTTGGATGCGCTGGGCGGGCCGTGTTTGGACATCTACAATGTCGGCACCGGGAAGGCCCACTCGATCAAAGAGGTGTGCCGTGCTGTCGAAGCGGTTACCAAAATAAAGCTGCCCCTGAAAGTTGGTCCCCGGCGACGGGGTGATCCCCCAGCGCTGTGTGCGAGCCCAAATAGAATCAAGAAGAATCTGGATTGGAAACCAAGACACTCTTCTCTGCAAGAGATTATCGAAAGCGCTTGGACTTGGATGACGGCTCACTCGAGTCGAACGCCGTTGCCTGGCCTCGAAGCAGTGCGGGGATCACAATTGTGATGCTCTCCCTGAGGAACATTGCAGAGTGAGAATCCTTTACGTTGTCCCCAACATCCCATCCCGAATCCGGTCGCGACCGTTCAACTTCATTCGCAGGCTTTCCCGCAATCACGATGTCTCGGTACTTTGCTTGGCGACTGACGAATCCGACTATCGCTTCCTCGCCGAGCTGCGACACTGCTGTCAAAGCTTAGAGGTGGTCGAACTACCGCGTTGGAGGTCGTTTTGGAATTGTCTGGTCGCACTGTTCTCCAGCCAAGCTTTGCGATATGCGTACTTCTATTCGCCGTACCTGCGTCAGCGTGTGAAGGAGAAGGTCAATGGTCACGAAGTCGACCTCGTTCACGCCGAGCACCTAAAGTCCTTGCCCATGGTGCAGGATGTCATCGGCAAGATTCCAACCGTATTCGATGCTGTCGATTGTGTATCCATGTTTGAGGCGAGAAGAAAACAAGTGGTGCGGAATCCTTTCTTGAAACTTTTCTTTTGGACAGAACAAAAGAAGATGTTTTGGGGAGAGGCGAACGCGATTGCGAGCTTCGATCGCCTGACCATCTCCTCAGCTGTCGACAAGCAGTCGTATCCGGGTTCGGAGGATGTCAAGAAAAAGATGGGTGTGATCCCGAACGGAGTTGATCTGGACTATTTTGCTTTTCGGCAGTTCGAACCCCAACGAAACCTGATCGTTTTTTGTGCGAAGCTAGATTATTTTGCTAACGCAGACGCTGCCTTGTACTTTGCGCAGTCGATATGGCCAGACCTCTTGGCGCGTAGGCCCGATCTACAACTGCAGATTGTCGGGAGCCGACCTCCGCGAGGCGTGGAGCAATTGGATGGAAGAGACCACATCCGTGTTATCGGTTCGGTGCCGGATGTCCGTCCCTATCTGGGAGGCGCCTGGGTGGCTCTCTCCCCACTGCGAGTCCGTGCCGGGATCCAATTTAAGATTCTTGAGGCGATGGCGATGGGTGTACCTGTCGTGGCCACGAGGATTTGCTGTCCTGGGCTAGGAGTGGAGCCGGGGAAACACCTTCTGGTGGCTGACACGCGCGAGGAGTTCGTTGCTTCTGTGGAACTGCTGTTGCGAGACGATCAGGCGAGGAATGCCCTGATCTGCGCCGGCAGGGAGTACGTCGAAGCACACCATGATTGGGCAAACTGTGTAAAGCAGCTTTCCGATGTTTATGCTGCCGCTTGCAAGACTTTTACCCGATCTGGCAAGGGGTCCAACATTGAGTTGCACCGATCAGTTTCGGCTTAGGAACCGGTTTCTTGCCTTGAATACACAACCCACGCGCTTCGACATTGAGATTGTGATGACCTTTTGTTGCGGCCTCCTTTCTGCCAGGGAACAGACAGCGAAAGGGGACAGCAGCCTGGCATTCGAGCGGTTAGCGGGTTACGGCCTTTCCAAGGAGAACGTCTAACGATGCGTGTCGTTGTTACCGGAGGGTGTGGGTTCATTGGGTCGCGTCTCGTCCGGCGCCTGCTCGCTTCAGAACGAGAATGTCTGGTAGTCGACAGCTTGGCCCAGGGTGGCCTGCGTCCGGAATGCCATTCACGACTTACGTTCGTTGAGCAGGATGTTTGCGATCAAATCTCACTGGTGTCGATTTTCCAAGAGTTCAGACCATCGGTGTTGGTGCATCTTGCCGCGATTCATCACATCCCCACCTGTGAACGGCATCCCACGGCTGCACTGAATGTAAATATCGTTGGTTTCCAGGCAATCCTCGACGCGGCAGCGGCTGTTGGTTGTCGTAAGGTCATTCTGGCTTCCAGCGGCGCCGTTTACGGATGGAATGAGGGTCCTCTCAGCGAAGATCGAACACCCATTAAGCCCACAGACATTTATTCGCTGTCGAAAGTGACGAACGAGACCCAATTAGAGCTGTGGGCGGCCAAGACGGGGGCGATGGGTGTGGTAGCACGGATTTTCAACACTATTGGCGAGAATGATCCCAACGGTCATCTTATACCTGAGGTGTTGCGCCAACTCGACTCCAAGGCCGATCCGGCAAGGATTAAACTCGGCAACCTGTCGTCCCGACGGGATTACATTTATGTGGAAGATACCGCCGCCTGCCTGTCCGCAATGGTAGAGGCGGATGGGTTTCTTCCGACCGAGTACTTTAATATCGGAACGGGTGTTGAGTACAGTGTCCGTGAACTGGTTGAAAGGATAGCGAAGATCATGGGTAAGTCTATTGAGGTCTGTGTAGATCCTGGCCGCGTGCGCCAGGTCGACCGCCCCAGTCAATTGGCGGATATGACAAAGACGCTTTCACGCTTCCCTTGGAAGCCAACCTACTCTTTGGACAAGGCTCTGACTTCCATTCTCGGCCACTTGGCAGGAGCTCGTTCCTTTGAGCATGCTGCCACACCGTCTTCAAGCATCTCTCACTTCCGATTGGTGGAGAGTCAACCGGATCTTTGGGAAACCAAATCATCATTTCGCCGCTAGTCGGCCCAATCTTGGGGCAGGTTCGATGAACATTGTTTTTGTCAATCGATATTCATTTTCATATTTGGGGGGGGTCGAGACTCACATGCTGAATCTCGCCCAGGAACTAAAGAAAAGCGGCCATACGGTTACCTTGGTCTGTCAGGATGACCGACGAAAAGATTCGGGATGGGTCCCCCAATCCAACGACATTCGCATTGTTCAAGTATCGGGACTGCTGGGTTTGTACAATTTCTTGCAACGCGAAGTTGGGAGCACGGATGTGTGTCACGCGCATCTGGCACGCAGCACGTTTTCGTGCTGCGGGGTTTTTTTTGCTTGGTGGTTCGGTATTCCTACGGTTTTTACACCACATTGTTTTTACCCTGGCACGAGCTTTCGGAATCGCCTGCTGAAATGGTTATACGATCGCACGATTACACGGCTCACGTTTCGGCTGTGCTGCTGCGTGATTAATTTGACTCCACAGGACCAGCGGGATTCTGCCGAAAGAGGCATGTCGCTTGCGAAGTCCAGGATCATTCCCAACTCGATTAGTCTCGTCAAATTGCTGAATGCCGCCGCTGTTCCTTGCGAAAAACGATATGCGGTTCCCCGGCCCTATCTCCTTCACGTTGGTAGATTCCACAATACGAAATGCATCGACTTCTTGGTCAAAAACCTTCCCGCGCTAGAAGGGATTGGCCTGCTGTTGATTGGGCAAGATGATGATTCGCTCCCACGAGTTTCGCAGCTTGTCCACGCGCTGGGGCTGGAACGCCGGGTTTGTATCATTCAGAGGGTGGATTTTCAAGAATTGTGCTCCGCCTATCGAGATGCGCTTGCTCTGGTCCTCGCCTCCCGTTACGAGGGGTTACCCACTGTCATTCTCGAGGCTGCGGCATTCGGCATCCCAACGATCGCGGCGAGGGTAGGTGGCGTTCCCTTCATCGTCGAAGACGGGGTGAATGGATACTTGTACGATTGGGGCGACGACAAAGGCTATGTCGAATGCGTTCATCGCGCAGTAAGCGAAGGGCAGCACGTAGGCAGAGTCGCCAAAGCCACTCTCACAGAGCGGTTCTGTTGGGAGGTTAATGCGAAGAAAATCGCAGCGGTTTACCGGGAATTGTCAGAAGGACCGGATGTTAGGAAGCGGCAGCATTGCGGGAGTAAAGCGGTTGATGAGCTTTGCTGAAACGATGGTCCAGCAAGAGACCTAGACTCATGCAAGTTCTGCGCTGGTCTGATCTCATTTCACCTAAGAGATGGGTCGGCTCAGGTTATGAGCCAAGCTTATCCTCGCGTAACTCCATTCCGATGCCGTGTCCAAGATGGAGGCTTCTTGCCGAACCAGGAGCTGCTTTTCGGGCAGGGTGGGTCGGTCGAATGTTCGCTCGAGTTTAGCCCAGTGACGATTCTCTCAGGGAGGAGGATACATTGAAAGGTAAGGCATTGATTACGGGCATCACCGGCCAGGACGGATCCTATCTTGCCGAGCTTCTGCTATCCAAAGGTTACGAAGTTCACGGGATGGTTCGGCACGTTGCCGCCGAGAATCCGGATCACAGGTTTTGGCGCATTCGCCATTTGTTATCGGATCTATACGTCCACAGCGCGTCCCTGGAAAGCTACGCTAGTCTTGCTAAGCTGGTGCACGATGTGCAACCCGAAGAGTGCTATCACCTGGCTGGCCAGAGTTATGTTAGCTATTCCTTCGACGACGAATTCTCCACCATGCGCACGAACGTTCAGGGTACCCATGAACTGCTTGCCGCATTGAAGCAAATGGCTCCCAGTTGTAAGGTTTATTTTGCCGGATCAAGTGAAATGTTCGGCAAGGTGGAGTCCAGCCCGCAGAATGAAAGCACTCCCTTCCGCCCGTGTTCAACCTATGCCGTCTCAAAGGTCGCCGGGTTTCACCTTTGCCGGTATTACCGGGAAGCTTACGACATGTTTGTCTGCATAGGGATTCTCTTTAACCACGAGTCCCCGCGTCGCGGCTTTGAGTTCGTAACTCGAAGGATATCTTCCCAGGTCGCCAAGATAAAACTCGGCCTTGCCCAGGAACTCCGTTTGGGAAATCTCGAGGCCAAGCGCGATTGGGGACACGCGCGCGAATATGTTGATGCCATGTGGCTGATGCTGCAACGCCCACAGCCTGATGACTATGTAATCGCGACCGGAGACAGCCACTCGGTTCGCGAATTTTGCGAAGTTGCCTTTGGCCATGTCGGACTCGATTACCAGGACTGGGTCCGAGTCGACCCGGGGCTCTTTCGTCCTGCTGATGTCCAGTTTTTGATAGGAGACTCTTCCAAGGCTCGTCGCGACCTAGGATGGCAGAGTCAGATTAGCTGGAAGGATCTGGCTGCGGAGATGGTGAATTCGGATCTTGAGGAAGCGCAGCGGACATTACAAAGCGGGACCAGTGAGTTCCGGACGGCGCTTGCCGGGTGAGCAAAGTCATCCACCACCCCGCGTTCAGAGACTTTTCAAGGGAGGGAGACCGTCAATGACCGAGATCCCCGACGTCAGCTCGTATTTCCGCTTTCTGTCTCGAACCATGAACAAGCTTCCCTTGAGGATCATCAAGCAGATCGCCGAGACTATTGTTCACGCCTATCAAAGGGAGAGTACGATCTATTTGTTCGGGAACGGCGGCAGTGCAGCCTTGGCCTCACACCTGGCTTGCGATTTGGGCAAAGGGACGGTGAACGGCAACAGCAAACGGCTTCGGGTGCTCGCGCTAACCGACAATGTACCGCTCATGACCGCGTGGGCCAATGATTCGAGATACGAAGATATCTTTGCAGAACAATTGTCGAACCTGGTTCGGCCCGATGACGTCGCTTTTGCCATCAGCGGAAGCGGCAACTCGCCCAACATTCTGCGAGCTTTGAAAGTCGCTCGAGAAGCCGGTGCCATCACCGTGGGACTCTCCGGATTTGCCGGCGGGAAGATGAGGGAACTTTGCGATCAGTGTATGATCGTGCCTTGCGACAACATGCAGATCATCGAAGACTTGCATCTGTGTGCCGCCCATGCCCTCTTTACGGCTGTACAAGCCAGTATCTGTCATCCCATGGAAGCAGTTGGCCTCGCTGTCGGTGATTAAGACCGGAAAGCACGGAGGAGCACGAAGATTCTATGAACACACGCACTCTTAGCCGCTGGATTCTGTTCGCGGACTTGGCGTGGTGTTGTGTGGCGTTTGTGGGTGGCGAGACTCTGCGATACCACCGCATTTGGGATCCTGCCAACCGAGGCACGACAGAAGCCTTCTTGCCGTTTCTTGGCGCCACGGCCGTCCTCTGGCTTCTTCTTTCCCTTTGGATGAAATTGGACTGTTTTCGGGGAGGTTGGCGGTTTCCCGCAGTGGTCTCCCAAGTTCTGCTCGCCGTATTGTGTTTGATGTTTGTACTCCTTGCGGCTGGTTATCTTTGGCGAGAGTATGTCTCCCGCCTTGAATTAACTTATTTCGGAATATTGCTGTTTGTCGGCTTCGTTGGCGTTCGATATATCGCGCGGCTCGTGCTGCTTGCAAAATACTGCACCGGTGACGTCCGCAGAATGGTAATTGTTGGTACAAATCCGATTGCGCGGGAGCTCGCCCTTAAGATCAAGCGACATCCGGAAATGGTTTGTGAGGTCATCGGATTCTTGTCTTCGGAGGACAACGGGGATCTAATTCCGCGAGACTCGAAAGATGCTGTAACTGTCCCCACCGTCGGAATCACTGACTTGTTATCTGCGCAACGGGTGACTGACTTGGTTTTGGCCCTTCCTCGACCGTCCTTGCCGGAAGTATTGAAGCTGGCAGGCCAATGTCAGGAGCGGGGAATTAATGTGAGCTTTGTCCCGCAGCCATATGAGCTATATATCTGCAAACCCAGTCTTATTGACCTCGATGGCATACCCATTCTGGAATTGCGCGGGGCCCCTGTCCCCGATCTGGTCGTCGCGTGGAAACGGATGGTTGACATTGCCCTCGGGTCGATTCTCGCAGTTATGGCGATACCGATCCTGCTGCCGGTGGCGGCCGGATTGCGGTGGACGAAGTCGCGAGCGTTTCGATGGGAAAACCGTTGTGGCAAGCGCGGCGAGATTTTCCCGATGCTGCGTTTGAACGTGGACCGCGACGTCTCCAATGCTGCTCGGTTCGAGCGTATCCTGGTCAACATGAGCGTAACCGAGCTGCCTCAGCTCTGGAATGTTTTACGGGGCGAGATGAGCTTGGTCGGGCCACGCCCTGATCCACCGGAGAAGGTGAAGCGCTATTCGGAATGGGAGCAACAGCGGCTCAGCATAAAGCCAGGAATGACAGGACTCGCGCAGGTGCACGGTTTACGGGATGATAACGCGGCAGAAGAGAAAACTCGGTTTGATTTGCAATACATACTGAACCGTTCAACTGTGACCGATGCTTCGATCCTTCTTCAGACTTTGTGGACTCTGGCGACAAGACCTTTCGAATTTTCCCACCTTAAGGCATCGGAGCCAAGCACAGTCACCAAGGTCACAGCTCAGTTTTTAGAGGAGAACCTTCAGAGTGCTCATCGTTCGCAGTCCAGTGCGGATTAGCTTTGCAGGCGGGGGCACGGATCTGCCCGCTTATTACGAGCAATTCGGCGGTGCGGTTTTGAGTACTGCAATCAATAAGTATTTCTACACGATCTTGGGCAAACGCAACGATGGTCGTATTCAGGTCATCTCCTCGGACCTGCGCGTATTTGAGACCTGGCGTGATATCGCGGCCATGAGCATAGAGGGAAGCGAACTTGATATTCCGCTAGCTGTCCTGAAAGATCTGGGACGTGAGATTTCTGCCGATATGTTCCTCGCATCGGAGATCCCTCCAGGAACAGGTTTAGGGTCCTCGGCCAGCGTCTGTGTGAGCATCCTCAAGGCGCTTGCTAGTTACACGCGCTGGCCTCTTTCGAAATACGAGCTCGCGGAACGTTCTTTCCACATAGCACGAAACGTATTGCGTCGGCACGTCGGCAAGCAGGATGAATACGCCGCTGCTTTTGGCGGATTGAATTTCATCACCTTCCATGCTGACGGCAGTGCCCAAGTGGATCCGTTGGAACTGGAGCCCGAAGTTTTGCGAGAGCTGCATGCGAATCTTTTGTTGTACTTCACCGGCTCGGCGCACCATTCCTGGACCATCCTTGAAGAGGAGGAGAAGTCCACGCGTGGGCACATCGGTGCAACGGTTGAAGCCCTTCACGAAGTGCGTGCCCTCGCCGATCGGATGCGGCAAGCGCTGGAACAGGGCGAGTTGCATGGCTTCGGGTCGATGTTAGATAGGGCCTGGGAAGAAAAGAAGCGCGTATCGAGCAGAATTTCAACTTCCCAAATCGACCGGCTTTACCAGCTCGCTCGTGAGCACGGTGCTTTGGGAGGCAAGATTACGGGTGCAGGCGGGGGAGGTTTTCTTCTACTGTACTGCGAACCCGAACATCAGGAAGCCGTGCGAACGGCGATGGCAGCCGAGGGCGTGCAGGAAATGGGCTTTGCCTTCGACTTTCAAGGTGCTCAGGTAATCGTCAACGATCCGTTCATCGACAGCGATGAACGAGGTGGTTCGCGTTGGACTTTTTTGCCGGCGTCCGCGATCGGGAATGTGTAGGTGAAAGCTTTTTTACTTGCTGCCGGACATGGGACTCGACTCCGGCCACTGACCGACAACATCCCCAAATGCCTGGTGCCCATTCGCGGCGTGCCGATGCTGGAGATCTGGTTAGAAGTATGCCGGCGCGCCGGCATTGGCGAAGTCCTGGTCAATCTGCACGCCCACGTGGATGTTGTCAGGAGGGTTCTGGAGAACTGTAAGCCAGAGGTCAAGGTGCGCATTTCGGAGGAACCAGTCTTATTAGGCTCAGCTGGAACCCTGCTCGCTAATCGGGAGTGGGTTGCTGAGGAATCTAATTTCTGGGTTCTCTATGGTGATGTGCTGACAGCTACCGACCTGAGAAAGATGCTAGCCTTTCACTCCCGCCACCGACCCTTGGCCACCCTCGGCTTATACCAAGTCGAAGATCCTGGTCGGTGTGGGATTGTGTCATTTGACGACGACTTGGTAGTTAGAGAATTCGCGGAGAAACCGACACATCCCAGGAGTAATTGGGCCTTCTCGGGACTCATGCTTGCCACCCCCGAATTGCTGCAGAGCATTCCGCCGCGTTGCCCCGTCGACTTAGGGTTTGACGTGCTACCGCAGTTGGTCGGGCGCGCGCTCGGCTATCCGATCAGGGATTTTCTTACTGATGTTGGAACCATGGAAAACTTCCAGGCGGCACAAAGCGCATGGCCTGGCTTTCCTCCCTATCAGAACAAGACTTCTGGTCAGGGATGAAAACGAGGACGGAAAGCATGTTGAGAGCTGTGATCTTCGATATGGACGGCGTCATCATTGACAGCCACCCCGCCCACCGGGAGGCCTGGAGGCTATTCCTTCAAACTGTCGGCAGACCTGTATCCGATGACGAACTCGATTTTGTGCTGGACGGAAGGAAACGTTCTGAGATTCTGCGTCATTTCTTGGGTGATCTGTCCGGAGACGAGATAGGAGAATACGGACAGCGAAAGGATGATTTTTTCAGGCAGCAATCCCTGGCAACAAGACTCATTCCAGGGGTTACGGAATTGCTGGCACAACTACGAACGGTAGGTATTGCGACGGCGGTTGCTACGTCAGGTAGCGAAAGCCGCACCCAGCACGTACTGGATCAATTGCAACTGAGGGAGAGATTTGATGTGGTCGTCACGGGTAATGATGTCAGTTGTGGCAAGCCGGACCCTTCGATATACTGTGTCACCTGTGAAAGGCTCAGGGTCGAGCCATACCACACTTTGGCCTTCGAGGATGCTGTATCCGGCATCCATGCAGCCCGAGCCGCAGGACTCGTGTGCATCGGACTGGCTGGCCATCAATCGCCTGACAAGCTACGAACCGCCGGGGCCGATTGCGTGGTAGAAAACTTTCTTGGTCTTTCGGTGGTCCAACTGGACGCGGTGATGTCGAGTCGTGACGATCGACCCGCCTCCTGTTCATCGTTAGCCCGCGGCGCGACGATTTGAGGGCGACTTCGCAGTCCTCAGGTAGCAGACGACATCCGGCAACGAGTAGGAGCTGCGGTATTGACGATGCCGTGGGTTCTTGGTTGTCACTATTGACATTTCAGTTTGAGGAGAGATGACAGGGTATGAAAGCCTGCTTCCCATTGTTCATCGTTCTGACCTTCGCCTTGGTTGCACCCTCTGCCTACGCATACGGAGATCCAACCGGCGGAAGCCTATTTCAGACGCTCGGTCCCTTGCTAGCTGTAGTTTGGGGATTGTGGATGATTCTGGCCAATAACATTCGTAGGTTGATAGCCAAGGCAAGGCTCAAGTTACGCGGTGACGCAAAGCATGAGCAGGAACTGTCTTAACAATTGGAGTTTTCTATTTTCATCGCTTTTCTGCGCCGTCCTGAGTCATCCTCCTTGCTTCTCATTTTTCTCCGTTATCCGACGCCGAGACGGTCACTCGGCCAAGCGTAGCGCTTCGCATCAATTATCGCACCCCACCTCGTAGATACATGTTCCTTCTGAGCTATCGAAAGGGAAAAGCTATTCCGTTTGTAATCTGCTACGCCGACTAGGTAGTGCTCAAGCGCAGGGCGCGCTTCCTCGAACCTCCCCAATTCTAACTCCCGATACAGACGCTTCATCTGTGCCAGCGGCTCCGTTACCAAGTCCTCGTAGCGGACGTGGGCTACGTATCGTCCGTCCAGACTGCGGGCGCCGTGACAGATAGCTTCTTCGTGCAGCACGTAAGCGGAAAGAACGAAATCCTCAATCTCTGTTATCGAAAAAGGCTGCAAGCTATACAACTCAAGTAGAGTCTGCCAGAGCTTCAGGTTCGAGGCAAACACTTCGTAGGGATTGCGTTCGATGATGACATATCGTGCCTGAGGAAATAAGGCATGCAACCTAGACAGCCTGAAGCCGTGCGATGGGGACTTAAGCACGATGGTCTTAGCCTGCTGAACCGTGAGCAGTTGAAGGAAGTATTGGAGAAAGGAGGACCAACGGACCTGATCCTCGACGGGACGTTGATTTAGATCGAGCAGCAAGCGCGGGTCACGCATGAGAGATGGAGCAAGCAAAGCTTCGTAAGGAGAGGGCGCACCCAGTGCAAAGAGCGCAAATTCGTCTTCTTGAGGCGAATCCCAAGAGTATTTCATGTTGTCCATCGGCCGCCGAGTTTGCTGTCCGGGCGGCCGATTGCGTATCCAGTGCTCGGTGAGCAGAAAATGAGAAGGGTTCATGCAGGCGTAGGTGCTGGGAAAACCAAACCGTGGGTCGCAACAGAGCAGTTCATGCAGGAATGTGGTGCCGGAGCGCCAGAAGCCTAGGACAAAGATCGGCGATAGCTGGACGAGGTTTTCGAGCGCACTGGCATGGCTCTTGCGTTGAATGCGGCCGAGAACGGAATACAGCGGGCTGCTCAGCCAATAGAGAACAGACAGGCGTGGGTTCAGGTTTCCTCCATTGGCTCCAATTTTGAGGGCTAACCGTCGCCAGGCGCTAAGCGATAAGCGCAGCCGTAACTTTGCCATACCCGTTCGGTTCTTTCGTTGTACTCGTCATCGGGCGGGTCGATCGTTTTCCTCCTTCAGCTTGCCAAGCAGGGCGTCGTGCATGCGCTGTGCTACATTCCTGTCCGACTCGATGAGGTTATGTTCTTCCAACTCGTCAGTTTTGTAGCGGTATAGCTCCTCCCGCCGGCTATCGAGGGTGATCAAATATTTGAAATCATCATCCAAGATTGCCAGCGTCCCTCTGCTGATCCGGTCAAAGACCCGATCAGACTCCAGAGCCATACTGAAGATATACCGCTCCGGAAGTGTCTTGCCCTCCAAGGCTGGCTTCAGCGAGATGCCATCCGCCCAACTAGGTACCTGCGCCCCGACCAGGTCAAGAAGCGTTGGCAACAGATCCGCTTGTTGGGAAAGCTGCGCAATACGGCCACCCAGTCGCTGCCCAGGAAGATGGATGAGCAATGGGATGTGGACGAGGCCATTGTACAGGTAAGGTCCGGCATGTTGAAACCAATCGTGTTCGAACGACTCGCCGTGATCTGCCGTAATGATCACGATGGCGTGGTCGAGTCGTCCGGTTCGATCGAGCCAGTCAAGATAGTCACCCACCGCTTGATCCGCGTATTGAATCATCTCATCATATTCAGCGCGAAGCTCGGCAGCGGTTACGCCTGGGGGCAATGTGCTGGCTCGAATTTGGGTCAGTTTTTCCTGAGTCAAGAAGTGCAATCGGTAGGGAATGGGAGGCCAATACGGATCATGAGGAGCCAAGATATGCGTCCATAGGAAGAGCGGTTGTGCGTGCGCGTGAGATTCCAGAAGGGTGCGTGCCCGATTGAAGATTGGCTCTGCCGGATACGGGTAACGGTGGTCCCAAATCATTTTGTCCACAAAGCCGCTCAGCATTCCTTCCAGTCGTCGGAGCAAGCCGTAAAACAGCATCACGTGACCATCGACACCAGCTAAGTTGGTATAGCGCATCCACACCCCGGTCAAACCTAACGGTGGCACATATTGCGCTGCGTCGTAGCTCTCAACAGTACCGTGAGCGAACGGAGTCGCCAACACGTTCGACATGATGCTGGACGTGTAGTAGCCGCGTTCGCGCAAGGCTGCGGCCAGGTTCTGGTGTTCAACCGAACTTCGTAGAAACCCGCCAAGGTGAAATACCCGGTGGGACCAAGGTAACTTGCCTGTCTCGACAGTGACCGTTGCCGGTGTGGTGAAGTTGGAGTTGGCAACAAAGTTCTCGAAGACAAAGCTGCGCTGGGCAAAACGCTGAAGGTTAGGAGTCGTGGGACGCTCATATCCGTAAACCGACATATCTTCGGCTCTCAGAGCATCCATCGTAATTAAGTACACATCCGGTAGATTGGATCCGGCAACCGGCTTGCTCGGGTTCTCGAAATCAGAATAGGGGTGCACCCCGCGTGCCGACAGGACGATCAGCATGAAGAAGCCCGCGGTCACATGTAGCCAACCGATGGGAGCCAATCGAATCCCGCAAGTTTTCTGCACTTTACCTTGGCCTAAGAGCGAGGATCCGGCGATGCCTATCACGATGAGGCTAAGACCCGAGGCGAAGGAGGCAAGCACCCCTGGATGCCATCGCGGAAAGAGTCGCAACCTGATGGCGGCTAGCAGTTCGAGCGTGAAGTATGAGAACGGAACTGCGATCCACAAATGCCAACCCAGCGATACGGAATATCGCTTGGCACGAGGGAGAACATCGAGGCCTTTTACGAGGAGCAAAATGCATAGCCACCACGCAAGGCTCACGCCGAGCAAGATGATCAGGGCCGAGCCCACTAGCAATGTGATTTCCCACGGGGTCATATAAAGACGAAACGTATCCAGGTATTCCAGCGTGGTGATTTCGAGACTTGAGCAGAAGAAGGCAGCGACGGTTGCGAAGGCAAGCACGGGATGCAATTCGCTCTGCCTCAACCGAGAGGCTTGCTGCTCTTCTATTTCGCTCGACACTGGCATCGTGATCCACGGCAACACGCAAATGGTTGAAAAAGAGGCGTTAATGGTGTGCGCGGGCGTCTTAAGTCTTCAAAAAGTGTACCACGGTAGCTGGTCATTGCAGCCATACTGGCGCCCAAAAAGTAACGAACCTGAGCTCCACGCTTGTCCAAAATGTAGATTGCCCACCGAAATTCTATTGACGGCAGCAATTGACATTCCGGCAATTTATTACTAAAACCTTCGGTCACACAACGGTCCTTAGATCTTAAATCATCGGTGGATGAGTCACCGAGGGTATTTCCCGGAATTTATTCGGAATCTTTCCGAAGAGACTCGAAAGGCGGCGAGGATAGGGGCGGAGATTTCGAAACGGACATAGAGGATCTCAGCTTTGCTAACCGCGGGCAGCACACGACTCGTGTGGCCAGAGTCCGAAGCCAGAGGAGGAGATGGTTCTTCCGAAACGAGTACAGTTCGAGGTTTTGCTCATGGGCGGGACGGGCGGGGTGCGTCCCGGGGCCTGAATCTGGTTCTTGGCATCGACCCAAGGCACCAACGCGCGATCGGGCTCAGGTACAGTCCGACACGATCGCACCTTCTCGAGGCAGAATGGAGGTGGAAAAACTGCAGGTGCGGTGAGGCTGCAGGCCGCGAGCCTGAAATACGCCATGCACCACGAAACGGGAAATGCCGCTGGCCGGGGGCGCCTTGCCGAATGCCCCAGTACTCTCGGACGGTTTGCGGTAGAGCGCGCGTTGGAGCAAAGCCAGCATCTGTCGATGCGGGGTGGGCCAAAACGCAACTCATAGAGCCCGGTCAAACGGTGCGGGACGAGGCGCTGCCGCCACCTGGCCACCGTGGGTGCAGCGCCGGTGGAGAGCGATATGGCGGTTGCTTTGTCCCGCCGACCACAGTATCAGGTTTATGGGACAAGAGATGCGGCACAAATTCTGCCGCGTTTCCAACCCTCCCGAACTTCCGAACACTCCTGGAAGAGCCCCGGAAGGACTCGAACTAGGAATGACCACAGGGGAAGAAACGCAAGGGCAGCAAAGCGTCGAACTTAACAGATCCCGGAGCCTATGTTAAACTCCTTAGCCTGACGAGGATGACGAAGAACGAATGGCTGATCGTCATCAACATAGCACTGTTCTGCGACGGTATAACGATGCCTCCAAGAGGCAGTTCAGAATTTAAGATGCGAAAAGGCGCCTCAATCTGAGGGCAGCGCAGAACATGATCATCGGAGCTTATAGCGGCATTAATCGAATTAAATGCCGCTCAAACGACTGCCAAGGAAAGACCCGCGCAGAAAACAAGAGATTTTCTCGTGCAAGCCCGTATCCAGCTGAAGCAGGAAGTTGAAATCGCGAACCAGCGACACCCAAAGTACTCAGGTAGTGGGAAGTTAGGTAAATCAGACCCGCCGTGTGCTACATCGGAAACCAATTATCGAGAACAGGTGGTTTTGAAATCTTTTTTCCTGGCCCCAAACTGCCAGGGTTTGGCTAAGCGAGCGGTAGTGTGGTTTCATACTTGTTCGTCGTGATTCAGATCAACAAGCGGGCCGATGTTCCACTGTAATCTCGCCCTGGCTTTCCGCCACAATTGCGTCGCACCAGCCTGCTGCGACATTGACTCGCTAGTTTGTGACGACGATCATCGAGTGCCCAGCGTCGACTGATGATTTTTGGGGAACTCTAAGAAGCAAGTGAGAAAGGCGTCGTTGGATCTAAGGATGGGCGAGCTTTTACTTTCCACAGTTCGTTATGTGCGATTGGCTTTTGGCAAAGGCCACGTCGCCGGAGATGCTCAGAGACGTTACGTTCGAATTGTTCGGGGCATATTTAGCGCGCTAGCAGGACGAGGCGTGGCGGTTATTGTCAGCTTGATTTCCGTTCCGCTCACGGTTAAGTATTTGGGACCGGAAAGGTATGGAGCATGGGTCACTATCAGCACGGCGATGGCTTGGATTGCACTTGCCGACTTCGGCCTGAGCAACAGTCTTACCAACGCAGTCTCCGAAGGCTTTGCACGCGACAGTCGTGACTCGGCGCGAGATTATGTTGCAGCGGCTTTCTGGTCGCTAACAGGAGTGGCCCTCTTGTTGTCGCTGGTATTTTTCTCCGTGTGGCGGTCCGTGCCATGGGACCGGGTATTCAACGTGCAGACGGCGCAAGCGCGAGCCGAGGTGGGACTGGCAGTTGCAATCGCGTTCACGATATTCGTCGTGAATTTCCCATTCTCCATCATCGCCAAGATCTACGGCGCTTATCAGGAGGTTGCGGCGGCTAACGGCTGGGCCGCCGCGGGTAACGTCCTTGGCCTTGCTGGGTTGGTGGCCGCAACGCAGCTCAAGGCCGGCTTGGCATCCCTCGTGGTGGCGGTATCTGGCGCGGTGTTGCTAGTTAATGTTGTCAGCGCAGTTTGGCTATTTGGTTGGTCTAAGCCCTGGCTCCTCCCGCGACTCGGACGAGTCAGCTGGGCGGCTGTTCAAAGACTGACGTCCCTGGGTGCCATGTTCTTTGTCATTCAAATCGCCGCGTTGCTCCTCTTCCAGACCGATAACCTGATTATTGCGCATTACCTTGGGGCGGCGGCCGTCACACCTTACAGCGTAGCGTGGCGGTTATTCACCTACACCATGCTTTTCCAGATCCTGGCGAGCCCCTCCTATTGGCCGGCTTACGCAGAGGCGTTCGCGCGGGGTGATCGGGCGTGGGTTCGTCGTAGTTTTCGGATGAATTTCAGATTTACTCTAGCTTCTACCTTCGTGCTTGCGCTTCCGCTTGTATTCTTCGGACGATGGATCATCCAGAAATGGGCCGGGAGTGCCGCGGTACCGTCTTCTGGTCTTCTGGTTTGGATGGGAGTCTGGAGTTTGATTTACGGTGCAATGACATCGCAATCTTGTCTTTTGGCGAGTTCGGGTAGGGTAAAACGGCAAGCGAACTATTCAATTGTGGCGGCGGTCGTTAATCTGGTTCTTTCGATTGTGTTAGTGCAGAAGATGGGGGTCGACGGTGTCATTATGGGGACAGTGGGTGCGTTTCTGGCCTGCGTCGTGGTGCCGCAATCGCTCGAGGTGGAACGCGCCATTCGCACCTAGCATTCCCTCGGGGACCTTTGACCGCATAGGGAGGACGATTCTTGTGAAGTCAGAGCTGCTGCGTCGCGTGAGGTCGCGTCTTGTCGGGCACATGCAGATGACAGCTGAGAGCTCACTGCTTTTGCTCGGTCGGATGGCGAGTTGGCAAGTTCGGTCGATGCCAGCCGTTTCTTCCTTGGATCAGGTTGAATTCAAGGTTTTTTCCCAATGGGGGGAGGACGGAATCATCGACTGGCTGATCGAACGGGCCCAGATCCCCCCCTATTTGCACAGTTTTGTCGAATTCGGGATTGAGTCCTATGCAGAGTCCAACACCCGATTTCTGTTGCAGAATCGCAACTGGCGAGGATTTGCGATCGACGGAAGCGCTGCCCAGATTGATCTTTTGAAGAAAAAGGACCAGCATTTGTTCTTCCGTTACGACTTTACTGCGAGATCAGCTTTTGTCACGCGCGAGAATATCAATGATCTGCTGACGGACGCCGGCTTTTCCGGCGAAATTGGACTGCTGAGCATTGACATTGACGGCAACGATTATTGGGTCTGGGAAGCGATTAGTGTGGTTCGTCCTGTAATCTGCGTGTGCGAGTACAATGCCGTGTTCGGTGATGTTTGGCCGGTGTCGATTCCGTACAGCAAGAACTTCGTTCGCACCCGACCTGAATTCAGTAACCTCTACTTTGGAGCATCGATCGTGGCATTACGGTCCCTTGCAAATCGCAAGGGATACCGCTTTCTGGGCACCAATTCCGAAGGTGTGAATGCATTCTTTATCCGCGAAGACTATGCCTCTCAATTTGCTGCGTTGCTTGCCAACGCCGCGCCCCAGCCGTCAAGACTTCGGGAATCCCGGGATCACTCTGGACAACTGTCTTACCTGGGGGGAATTGAACGTTCTCGTGTGATCCGCGACCTGGCCGTAATTAATACCGAGACGCAGGAAGAGCAGACACTCGGAAGTTTACATCCTCTCTACAGTGACCGATGGTCGCAAATCCTTAGGTCACAGCCAGGAAATCGCACGATTGGTTGCTGTTAATGAAAATAGCGGTTTGGCACAATTTGCCCAGCGGCGGCGGAAAACGCGCCCTTTACGACCAGGTCCGTGGCCTCCTGGCGAGAGGGCATAGCATCGAAGTGTGGTGCCCTCCCACGGCGGATCTGTCCTACTTGTCGCTGCGTGACATGGTGCCCGAGCATGTCGTTCCCTTGGAGCCGAGTTTCGAGTGGTGGACACGCCCTGCGGGGTTGAAAATGCTCTATCGTCTTCGCTGGAATCCTTGGGCCAAGCTGCGGGCGATGGGCCGGCACTCTCGGGAGTGCGCGCAGCAGATCAATGCCAAGAAATTCGATCTGCTATTTGCCGCAAGCTGCATTCTGTATCACACGCCCTCGAT
Source organism: Terriglobales bacterium (assembly GCA_035623335.1). Lineage (GTDB taxonomy): Bacteria > Acidobacteriota > Terriglobia > Terriglobales > Acidobacteriaceae > JAFAGX01. The sequence goes on along the minus strand of DASPTQ010000076.1, from coordinate 4,970 downwards.
CGGGCGCTTCCTTGACATTCCGAGTGTCCTCTACCTGCAGGAGCCGAACCGGCCATTATACGAGGCCCAACCGGAACTGCCCTGGTCGGCCCTCACTTGGACATCGAAGGACCTATTGAGGATACGCTTCTGGCAGCGAGCTTTGCTGCACCGCGTACGACTTTCCGGGATCAGAGTTCTGGCGCGGGAAGAGCGGAGAAGTGCGCTGGCTTTTGACCAAATCCTCGTCAATTCGTTCTTCTCCCGGGAAAGCGTTCTGCGGACCCTCGGAGTCAACTCCCAGGTCTGTTACTTGGGCGTAGATACTGACAAGTTTATCAACCAAGAAAAGAAGCGTGAGTTCTTCGTCGTCTTCGTTGGGGCTTTGATACCGTCCAAGAATGTCGAGTTTCTCATAGAATCCCTGGGCAAAGTGCCGGTGTCTTCCCGCCCCAAGCTGGTATTAATCTCGAACACGATCGCTCGTCCCTATCTCGACCTTATTCTGGAGTTGGCGGAACACACAGGCGTAGTGCTTGAGTTAAAGCATCGGATTAGTGACACGGAAGTTATCGACACCCTAAATCGGGCGAGAATCATGCTCTATGCTCCCCGGCTGGAGCCTTTCGGCTACGCCGTGCTGGAAGCGAGTGCTTGCGGCCTTCCGGTCATCGCCGTCGCAGAGGGCGGTGTTCGAGAAACCATCCAGGACGGGGTGAACGGTATCTTGGTTGACCATGACCCGGAGAGTATGGCGGCGGCGATTGAGCGAATGATGCACGACGAAGAACTCCACAGCCGCTTGAGTGCGCAGGCTCAGAACTTGGCCAAGACTACCTGGTCTTTGAACCCGTCGATTGAGAGACTCGAGCGAAGGTTGCGAATCCAGCTGGACAAGCGCCATCTCGAGTCGTGGGGCGATGACATGCGCGAATATTCTGTGCCAGCTAGCGGATAGGAAGAGGAGTGGGCTGGGAACGGCAAGAGTACGCAAGCCACATTGGATTTCGCCACTGAGGGCAGTTATTTCAGACCGAAGTCAAGTGAAATTTCAGAGCTACACTCCATAACCGTTCCATAACTTAACGTGTGATCCTGATGATGTCTTGATAGTAATTGGCTGCTCTACCGCACCACGAGCCACGCTCCGTGACGTCGGCCTTAATGCCTCGACGCTCGAACGTTTCCAGCACAAAATGCTCTTGGTGTCCGACGGCCGTTTCTAGGCCATTAGGATCGCAAGCCTTAGAGTGATTGTCGTACTCGTAGATCATATTCAGAGTTGATTTCCCCTCCGCCATGAGCGACTCGCTTTGCGGGTTAAGAAGAAAGAATGTGATCAACCCCTTGCCACCTCTCTTGAGCACTCGTGCAATTTCATCTACATAATGCTGCATGTCAGTGCTGAACATGTGAGTGAAGACCGATCCCAGAATAACGAAATCAAACTCCCCGTCACGAAACGGGAAGATGTATTCCGAAGGCTTGATGGATCCTTTGGGGTTATAGTATTTACCCCAAACGTCGATCTTCTGGAATCGAAAATTTGAATACCTTGGTGTAATTTTCTCCGAGCACCATTTTACGTGGCTTGCAATCGGATCGATACCCTCGTAGGAACCACCGACCAAGAAATCGACCAGGGGAAGTGTCTTGCGTCCTATACCGCTTCCAATGTCCAAAATCCGGTCCGTGGGCTGGAGGCCGAAATCCAACATTCTTCGAAAGGCATCCAAGCCATTCTGTTTGAACTCCACATAGTCTCTAGTTCCATCTCTCATCAAATAGAGGGGGGGCACCATCGGAGCCATATCCCCAAAGATGCTTTGCTTTAAACGTTGGCTGAATATTGAACGGACCACGTCTCTGGACTCGTTAGCGATGCTTCGTGCCTGCCTCGCAAGCATTTGTCCCTGGGGTGGTAGCGAGTGATACACAGAACGAATAACTGAATCCATGGCCATCGCTAGATTATAGCAACATGAGCAGGATCATCGTGACCGGACTCATCGATTGTGCTCCGCGCGTTCACGTACGGCTGCTCTTCAGGGACAAAACCTTGGGTCGAAGTCCGAAGAGCGCATTGTGCCGTCCTTGACACCGCTCCTTCTTCTCTGGGGCAAGCATTCCAAGTTTGGGAAGTCGGAAGCATTCGTTGTATCGGCTCGATGCGAACTCCCCGCGTTGTCCAAGGCCAGCCCGGAAGCAGTATCGCCCTCGCCCATGACAAGGTAAGTCGCATAAACTGGGCTGACCGTCAGGCCGAACCTCATTACAGACTGTCCGCACTCCTGTTACTCAGAAAACGCCAAGCGTAGGCGTTATGGTGCCGATACCTGTGCCGCCTAGCCCTGCGGAAGGGGACCAATCTCAAACTGGCCAGCGCGAGCCACGTCATCCCTGGAAAAAGCACTAACCAGCCGGCTTGCAGAACCGCGGGAAAGTTTTAGCGCTGGAGCCAAGGAAATCGGATTCGGCGAGGTCGGCAGCTGACCCGCCCAGGCGGAATAAGAAATCTAAGCAGGTGGAAATCCTGCCGCGGGGTTAAACCATCTTAGTCTATGGGGGTGATCTCCTTCTCCATCATGCGCGCGGCCGTCCCCATCCTTGCCCTTCTCTTGTTAGTGGTCACTTCCGTGCTTTTTCTTGGCCTGAACGGCTGCAGTGGTTGCACCCTCACTCTCAGTTTTCCCGATTCTCAGGTTATGCTATCGCGACAAGGCTTTCAGCCTGACTCGACTGCCACCGATCTGCCGGCCTCGGGAAAAATCCAGCATGTCGTGGTGATCTTCCAGGAAAACCGGACGCCAGACAATCTCTTTCATGATCCGATATTGATCGCAAGAGGCGCCGACATCGCCAGCAGCGGGGTGAATTCCTCCGGCCAGACGATCCAACTTATCCCCACCTCGCTGGGTATCGATTACGACCTCAACCACGACCATTCAGCGTTCTTGCAGATCTACGATAACGGCAAAATGGACGGAGCCGATCAGATCAAGGTCTCCTGCTCCTTGGATGCTACAAACTGCCCACCTCCCAATCCCCAATTCAGGTACGTACAAGCCTCCGACGTGGACTCATATTTCCAGATGGCTGAGCAGTATGCGTTCGGTGACCGCATGTTTCAGACCAATCAGGGGCCCAGTTTTCCTGCTCATCAGTTCATAATCTCGGGCACCTCTGCGCCTGCGGCCACCAGCAGCCTGTTCGCAGCCGAGAATCCCACAGGGGGCGCCGGCTGTATCGCGCCGGCTGGATCACGTGTAGCCCTAATCGATCCCGGCGGCAACGAGTTCTGTTCGATGTATCCCTGTTTTGAACACCGCACGCTCTCCGACGAACTCGACGCCAAGGGAGTCTCGTGGCGTTACTACACGCCGTCCGCCCGGTCCATTTGGACTGGCCCCAACGCCATTTATCACATCTGTGTGCCTCAACTCCAGGATGGAGCTTCGATTTGCACCGGCGCCGACTGGATCAATAACGTCGTTCTCGATGAGATTCAAATCCTCACCGACATCGCCCATAACCAGCTGCCAAACGTTAGCTGGGTCATTCCTCGAGGAAGGAACTCAGATCACGCCGGAAGCACTAGTAACACAGACGGCCCCTCCTGGGTCGCTTCTATCGTCAACGCCATCGGTAAGAGCCCTTATTGGGCTAATACCGCGATTGCCGTTACCTGGGACGATTGGGGCGGGTGGTACGACCACGTTGCCCCGCCTCAGGTGCGGGTCAACTGCTCGGAATGGGGATGTGGTTATGTCTATGGCCTTCGCGTGCCGCTGATCGTGATCTCGCCCTACGCTAAGCCGGGCTACATTTCGCATGTTAATCACGATTTTGGGAGCATTCTGAAATTCATCGAGGAGACCTTTGGCCTGCAGTCCTTAGGATACGCCGATGCGCTTGCGGATGATCTTTCTGACTGCTTCGACTTCAACCAGACCCCCCTTGCATTTCACGCCATCGCCAGTCCACTCGGTGTAGATCATTTCCTCAACGACACCTCCCCGCCGACAGACCCCGATGATGACTGAAACGAGATTGTCTATCTTTTGACGGGATAGTCGTCAGGCCACACCAGCGCGGCGATCAGCCATCCAGTGGCCTGGGGCTGTGGTTACCTGACTATTTGTGTCCTTTGTTCGCGATCTCCGCGGCCTCCTTCAGCTCGTTACTTGCCTGTATTAGAAGATCCTTTGCCTTGCTTGCGTGGCCCTCCATGTCCCAGTCGTTGTCTTTTTGAGCTGCATCAATGTAGTGAAACGCGCTGACGATTTGGTTCTGGGCTGCCCTCAGATTGGGGTGCTTTGCCGCATCTATGTTATGAACCGGTTCTTGAGCTATCGTTACGCTGCCGCAGAACAACACGGCGCTTAGCACAATCCATAGGTTCTTTCTTCTCATCTTGTGTTCTCCTCTGAATGCAGATTTGATCCTGGGTGTTGCAGTTTAACATAGATGCCCGAAATCTCTGGAGTTCAATAATCGAAACCATCGACACCGGAGCTAGGCTACGGTGCAAAGAAATCCCTGCAGCATCCCGACGAGCGCCGCCCGGATAAGAAAAGCCATCATTATGCACCGACCGACAATGTTGTGGCTCACGCTGCCCGAGGTCGCGCTGACTAGAATCTGGTTCACCTCATTCTCGACAGCTTCAAGGTTGAATGGGCGTTCGCAAGCACCCATTGCAGTCTTAAGTGATTGAACTCGAGCTCCGCTCGACACCCTTAAGCATTGCACCCCGACCGCACTTTGCAATGTTGAGAGCCATCCCGTTGTCAGAGAAACAGCCATTCTCGCGGCAAAGAAAGCGTTGCGCCATGACCCCTGTCCTTCGTTCTAGTGGACTGTCGCAGTGAATTCATTAGTACGTAGGCGCCGAGAGGAGTCCGAGTATTTCCACTGAATCGGACGAGCGTTGGCCGAGTAGGCGTTTATGTAGCGGCGGAGTTTGCGAGCCAGATCGGGGACCGAGGTGA
>DASPTQ010000075.1:0-23928 GCA_035623335.1 Terriglobales bacterium | reverse complement strand
AAGGTACGTGCGTCGAGATTTGTGTGCCGATTGTGTCATAGCAAGTTGGAGCAGGCTAGCCAACTGACTCAACAAGACCTCACCAAAGTCACCTGTATCATCCATTTCTTAGACAGTTCTTGACTAGGTGGGCTCAGACCGGTCAAAGGCTAGCCCTGGCTTTGACCGCGGCGGCCGGGCGGGCCTGGCCATAAGAAAGATCAACCCAGTGGTGCCCAGGAACGCACACTTGATCTCGCAATCGGACAGCGATGAGTCCAACAAACACGACTACGCCATGTATGTTAAGTCAATTTTTTCAGCAGGATAGGCCGTCTCCCCTACTTCGGCTTACGGTCTGAAATTTGCACAGCTCAGACCCAGGTTCGGCTGTCTAAATGGTCAGGAGGGTTCTGGCGATGGGGACCTTAGTTCAGGATCTATACGGTTTACGCATGCTGCTCCAAAAACCCACCTTTATCCTGGTGGCGATTCTGACGTTGGCCATCGGAGTCGGAGCCAACACGGCCATCTTCAGCATCGTCAATGCGGTTTTGCTGCGCTCACTTCCGTTTCCTAACCCCGACCATTTGGTACGAGTCACCTTGATACCCCAGGGCTAGGAATGCGAGACGTTCCCTTTTTCGGTGCCCGAACTGGACGATCTTCAGACGCGAGCAGGCGTATTTGAGGAGGTGACTCCCATTGTTTCCGCCGGCGTTAATCTGACCGGCACCAAGGAACCGGAGCGTCTCGAGTTGCTGGTCACCCTGCCGAACTACTTCGCCATTCTTGGGGGCGACCCCGCAGACCACAACGCCGCTCAGAATCTGGAAGACGCAGGCAGAAGGCAACTCCTCGCTATGGGAATCGTAGAGACAAAAAACGCCTGTGGAGAGTGTGCAAGCGACGCTGGGTGAAGCAGGAATCCCCAGCCTCGACCACAAAGCTCACCAATTAACTATCAAGCCCCTTTTGGCCTCCGGCGTCCGGCGGCTCCGCCGCAAAATGCCCTTGAAGAGGCGCCTGTGCAACCAAACAGGTGTACGTCTGTCGGGCACATAGCTAAAATTCGCGCGGATAAAAGGAGGCGATATGAACCTCGCCCTTCGAAGCTTTCGCGCAGGCACTTTGGCTCACGGATTAAAGGCAATGTTCTTGAGCGTCTTGACATGTGCCTCCGTCTCGCTGCTGTACGCGCAACAACCGGATGGGTTCGGGGACGGTGCTCAGACGGCTGTCGCGAAATCAGATCAGGACGTGGAAACGCGTCTTCAGGCGCTCGAACAGGAAGTCAGGGACTTGCGGAGTTTGGTGAAACAGCTCCAGGCTGGCGAGGCTCCGGCGGCAGCTCAAGCAGGTAAGGCGGCTGCCGCCAATCCGACCGATCCACCAACCTCGCAGGCGGTGGACCTGAGCTCCGCGGACCGAACCACGCTTGAGTTTATGCGCAATACCACCATCAACCTCGGGATCGACACGTACTATGCCTACAACTTCAATCAGCCAGTCGGGCGCGTCAACCTGCTCCGAGCCTATGACGTCCTCAGCAATGAGTTCAGCTTGAATCAGGCTAGCTTGATTTTCGATCATCCTCCTAACCTGGCGGAAGGCCGACGTTGGGGTGGACGGCTCGATCTGCAGTTTGGCCAGGCTACCGATACCTTACAGGGAAACCCGCTGAATGAGCCGAGGCCTGACATCTATCGCAACATTTTTCAGGCCTATGGCTCTTATGTGCTTCCGCTCGACCATGGCATCAACGTTGATTTTGGTAAATGGAGCAGTTCGCTCGGTATCGAAGGCAATTACACCAAGGACCAGATGAACTACTCGCGCTCTTACTGGTTCGATGCTCTGCCGTTTTACCACATGGGACTTCGGACCAGTATTCCGGTCAACGATCGATTCAGCGTGAACTACTGGGTAGTAAATGGCATCAACCAAGTCGAAGCAACCAACGGTTTCAAAGACCAGTTGTTCGGCTTTATTGCCAAACCGAAACAAAGCATTACTTGGACCACGAATTACTACCTGGGCCAGGAACATCCAGATCGTACGCCGGCCACCAATTGTGGGCCGATACCCGTGCAGCCCGGCTTATGCTTCACTGCGATTCGTCCTGCACCTAATGGACGAACTCATATTTTCGATAGCTATGCCACTTGGCAGGCCACCTCGAAGTTGACGTTTGCCCTGGAAGGGGATTACATGATCGAGCGCCTTTGGCAAAATGCAGCACCGGGCCAGTCCTCAGCGCCATCACACGTCGGCGGTGGTGCGGGTTACATTGGATACCAGCTGTCGTCCAAGTTCGCCCTGGCTACTCGGGCCGAATATCTGTCGGACCGCGGTGGACTGTTCAGCGGGATCACACAAGCTCTTAAGGAAAATACCGTCACGTTTGACTACAGGGTCTTTGAAGGATTTCTCATGCGCTATGAGTGGCGCCGGGATTATTCCAATAAACCGTCTTTTCTGACCGACGTGCAAGGCGTTCTTAGCAATCATCAGACCACGGCGACGGTCGGCGTCGTTTGGTGGTGGGGACGCAAGGAGGGCGCCTGGTGAGCGTTACAAAATACGGCGAAGCCAAATTAATCATGAAGTACGTAGAAGGATGAGCTAACTTGGGCTGTTTCCAGGATTTGTGCTGGAGACAGTTGGCTATACCTTGGCCAGGCCGACTTCGGCTGGCAGGCGCTCGTTCTTGGCGCGCCCATCTCTCGTGAGGAAGTCCGTACTGGAACGCTGCGGAAGAAAGCAATTCCTGAGTCCCGAGAAACCCGTTCGAGACACTGACGGTCCCAGGTAAACAGAGTCAAGAGCTCACTGCTCAAGGCACTTGGCGATTGCCCAGAGCCAGCAATCCGCCGCAAGTTCTTGCCCAAAGACTCAACCTTTTGCCCAAAGAATCGGCCGATTTGGCGAATTTGTGGCCAAAGCCGGAATCCCCGGCTTCAGCCCTGGGAAGTTCAAAGAGACAATCTCAGGTGGAACGACTTGGGCTGGGTGAGCGCCGCATACCCCAACCGTGAGAGGGTGCATCCGTGTCCGGAGTCCTTAACTCCGGTCCAAGCGAGCATGGGGTCAAGATAGTCGCAGCGATTCATGAACCAAGTGCCGGTCTCTATCTGGTCGCCCACCTCGATGGCGGCGTCGACGTCCGAGGTCCAGATGGAAGCGGTTAAACCGTATTGGCTGTCATTCATCAGGCGTATGGCCTCGGCATCATCTCTTACTCGCATCAGGGGTGCCACCGGTCCGAAGGTTTCCTCCATCATCGCCCTCATGTCGTGATCGACGTCCACGAGAACTTGCGGGGCAAGATAAGGCGTGCCCTCCTGATTCTTGGAAAACCTTGCCGGATCAATCAAAGGCCTGGCGCCTTTGGCGATGGCTTCCGCCACTTTCTCCCGCACCGAGGCGGCTGCGCGTTCATGAACCAGGGGTCCCAAAGTGGTTTCAGGATGGAGCGGATTATCGAGCACGTATTTGTTGGTAAGTTCGACGAATCCGTCGACAAATCTTCGCCAGACATCCTGATGGACGTAGATCCTTTCCACCGCACAGCAGGATTGCCCAGAATTGAAAAAGACACCATCCACCAGATTCTCAATGGTCGGCTCGAGATAGGCATCCGGGCGGACGTAGGCCGGATCCTTTCCCCCTAGTTCGAGGCCGGTGCCGATAAATCGCGCGCCCGCCGCCTGCTGCACCGCGTGTCCGCCGTCGACCGATCCCGTGAAGGCAACAAAATCGACCCGCGGATCGCGAATCATCCTCTCCACCTGATCATGGGCGAGACAAAGGACCTCGAAAACACCCTCGGGAAGCCCAGCCTGGCGGAAGGCTTCGGCGTAACTTTCCGCGACCAAGGGGGTTTGGGCAGCCGGCTTAAGGATTACGGCATTGCCCGCCATGATGGCCGGGATTACGACGTTGACCGAACACAAATACGGGTAGTTCCAGGGCATGAGGGCCACAACCAAGCCCACGGGGTCACGCCGGATGAAACGCCGGAAGTTGTCTTTAGGCTTGAGGACGATGTCCGCCAACTCGGCTTCGGCGATATCAATCATGTACAGGGCACGTTCCTGAAAGCCGCGCTGAATTTCCATCGGACTGTAACGAATCGGACGCCCCATCTGCCAGGTAAGCTCGGTCCCGAGCTGCGCGGCTCGTTCGACCAGATAGGCGACCATGCGCCGGCAAATGGAAGCCCGCCGGCCGACCGGCACCAGCTTCCATTCGCGCTGCACCCTCTTGGCCTTGGCTAGTTTGGAGTCGACCTCCGCGTCGGATGCGAACGGGCGTTCGGCGTAGACGGAGCCATCGACGGGGCTGATTGTCCGAACTCGGGAGCTTTTGGCGGTCACATTCGGTAGATAGAGCGGTTCACTCTGGCGTCACATAGGCAGCGGTGATGCCACCGTCGACCAGGAACTCGGTGCCGGTGATGAAGGAAGATTCATCCGACGCCAGGAACAACGCTGCCTGCGCGATCTCCCTGGCCTCACCAAAGCGTCCGAGGGGAATATGGACCAATCTTCGTTGTCGTTTCTGTTCCGTATCCAGAAACTTCATCAGTAACTCAGTCCGCAGAGGTCCCGGGCAGAGCGCATTGACGCGAATCTTCTCGCGCGCATGCACCACCGCGAGCTCCCGAGTCAGTGCCAGCACGGCACCTTTGCTGGCAGTATAGGCGATCTGAGGGGTGGCCGCTCCCAGCAAAGCTACGAACGAGGCGGTGTTGACAATGGAACCGCCCCCGGCGCGGCGCAAGGCAGGGATCCCGTACTTGCAGCCAAAGAAGACTCCTTTGGCGTTGACATTCATGGTGAGATCCCAAATCTTCTCCTCCGTCGAAATCACATCATCGTCCTGGCTGTGCATGATGCCGGCATTGTTGAAGAGAACATTGAGCTTGCCAAACTGCTTTTCGGCGGCGGCGATCATCTGCTGGCATTCGCCGGCCCGCGAGACGTCGGCGTGTACATACAAGGCCTTCCCGCCCTTCCCTTCGATGGTCGCAACCGTCTCCCGCCCATTGTTGTCGTCCACATCCACGACCACCACACCGGCACCCTCTTCGGCAAACAACAGCGCGGTCTCACGACCAATACCACTGGCAGCCCCGGTGATCAGCGCAACTTTATCGTTCAACCTCAAGATCTCTCGTCCTTTTCTTCAATCCTGCAAGGATCGCCAATCAGATCCGTTCAAAATATCGTCTTCTCTCCCAGTCCGTGACCGCGCTATCAAAGAGCTCCTGTTCGGTGCGGAAGAAATGCGCATAATGCTCCACTACCTCTTCCCCGAAAGCGCGCTTGGCAAACTCGCTCGCGGCAAAAAGGCCGGCCGCCTCTGCCAGGGTCTTGGGCACGCGAGCGAGCTTTGTCGCCCGGTAGAGGTCGCCCGAGAAGCATTCCGGAGGACTCACCTTCTGGGCGATGCCATCGAGTCCCGAAGCCAATATGGCGGCAATCGCCAGGTAGGGATTACAGTCCGCCCCGGGGATGCGGCATTCGATGCGCAGACTTTGGCCTTTTCCTACCACCCGAAACCCGGCGGTGCGGTTATCGCGGCTCCAGGCGATGCGAGTGGGCGCCCAGGAACCTTCGACGTAGCGTTTGTAGGAATTCACGGTGGGCGCATAGAACACCATGACTTCCGGTACGTGGCGAATCCAGCCCCCCAGGAACCAGCGAAACAGATTGGAACACATCACCGGGCCAAATTGTTCCTCACCCGCGAAGGCATTGACCCCGTCGCGCCATAGGCTGAGATGAATATGACAGCTGGATCCGGCCTGAGCGGTCGAAACTTTGGCCATGAAACTAACGCTGATGCCCATCTGCTCCGCCACTTCTTTCAGGCACTGCTTGTAAATAGCATGCCGATCCGCCATCTCGAGGGCTCCCGTATAGCGCACGTTGAGTTCGTGCTGTCCGGTGCCGTATTCGCCTTTGGAACTTTCAACAGGAACTCCGGAGCATTTGAGATGGTGGCGCACAGCCGCCGTAAAGGCTTCGTTTCGGGTACCTTGCAGAATGTGGTAGTCCTCGGAATACCAGCCGCCCTCATCCAGTCCCGTATAACCCTTGACGGCCGCCTCGCGATAGCTCGTGCGGAACAAGTAGTACTCGAGTTCCGAGGCCACAGCGCTCCCAAACTTCAGTTTTTCGGTGTGTTCCACTTGCCGCCTCAAGATAGAGCGAGGCGCAACCGCCACCAGATCCTCGGTCTTCTCGCTGTGGACATCACAGAGAACCAAGGCGGTTTTCTCGATCCAGCTGGCTAAACGTAACGTGTCCCGGTCAGGTACCAGATGAAAATCGCCGTAGCCCCGTTCCCAGTTGGCGAACTGGTAGCCGCCAACCGGTGTCATCTCCATATCGTTGGCCAACAAGTAGTCGCAAGCATGGGTACCGTGGCCAAATACCTCTTGGAGAAAGATCTCCCCATCGAAGCGTTTGCCGAGCAAGCGGCCGTAGTGATCCGTGAAGGCGACGATCACAGTCCGAACCTGGTCATGCTCGACCAGTTCCTTGAGCTCTTGGACGCTCAACATCCGGGCCGCGCTGGGTTTCGTTTCACTCAAGGGATCACCTGACATCATGGTAATATGCGCAGAATCCCGCCGATAGTGGCTGTCCCGGGTCGTGGCCAGCCCTCAGAAGAATGCTTATTTGACATCCAGGTTGGAGGTTTTCGGATACTCCCAGTTGGGCTTGTACATCTTGTGCTTGCCGCTGGCTACATGCAGCAGAAACAACACCCCCATGACGGAAGAAATGCCCCAGCCCGCCCGCGCATTCGGCGGCATGACCATGATCGTGCAAATCAGCACCGTCCAAACTACGGCAAGAATGTTGACGGCCGTGCCGGCACTGCCTAGATGCCAAGGCCCGCGTTTGGTCCTCCAAGTGTTTTTCTTGCGCCAACCCAGGTATACGGGAGCGATGTAGGCGAGATAAAAGCCGATAACACTGATGGAGGTAACAACCGAATAAGCCCCGCTGTAGAGCATGGCAGCGAATGCCAAAACCACCGATAACCAGATGGCATTCACCGGGGTCTTCAGCCGGGCGTTCACTCGACTCCAGACGGATGCAAGCGGCATTCCCTGGTCGCGGGCGAGAGCAAAGAGAGACCTGGAGACCGAGGTGATCGCCGCCAGTCCGCAGAACCACATGGCCAGAACGGTAAGCGCCAGCACATGGACGGCAGCTCGATTGCCCAGGCTCAGCCGCACGATGGTCAGTACCGCCGGCAAGGGATTGCCGCTTGGATCGGTGCTCTTTAACACCTGAACAAAATTCGGGATGGCCAGTGTCAGGGAAAGAATCAGGATGTAACCAAAAACGCCGGAGACCACCACCGACAGGACCATCGCCCAAGGCGCGGTACGTCGCGGATCTACGGTTTCTTCTGCCACATGGGCCGAAGCATCAAAGCCCGTGTAGGTCCATTGCGCCTGCAGCAAGCCCAGCATGAACAGCCAGGCGTAAGGTGCTTGAACCGGACTTAGGTTCCGGTCACTCCACAGAAAGGACAGAGGCTGCTTGGGCGCGAAGATCCACAGAGAACCAATCAATACGACCACGCCTAAAATGTGTACGACCACGCTCACATCGCTCAACCACCCCACCAAGGCAGTCGAGTAGTGATTGATGATGCCTTGGGAGAGCAGCAACAATGCATACAGCGCCAGTAAGGCATGTGGGGTCGATTCGAGACCGAGCATTGGCACCAGAAACTCAGCGCACCCATAATCAATGGCTGCAATGGCAGTAATCAATCCCACGATGTTGAGCCAGGCGGTGAACCAAGCCCAAGTCGGGCCACCGAGCTCGGCGGACCAGTGATACATCCCTCCCGAGGTGGGAAGAGCGGAACATAGTTCGGCCATGCTGAGGGCCACCAGCAAGGTTCCCAGCGTCACCAGCGGCCATCCCAAGAGCATTTCTCGCGGGCCTCCCATGCTCAGGCCGTAGTCGAACAGAGTCACGGCACCGGTCAAGATAGAGATGATGGAGAAAGAGAGGGCAAAATTGGAAAATCCGCCGAAGCCGCGGAGGAACTCCTGGGTGTATCCCAGGCGCCGCAAGTCCTGCTCGTCAGTAACCGGAGGACCCTCACGGTTCGTGGACTTGGTAACAGCCCCCTCCGGTTCCGGGGGTTTCACAGGCCCGGTTCCTCGGAGTGCGCGGTTCGCTCGCTCGCGAAGCGATTCATGGGCAAAGGCTGAATTTTACTACGGGTGGTTTGGAACCAACATCGTGATCATCATAAGCGTACGTTGATGAACGTTGATGGCCGTCCAGACAGGAGTGTAATTAGAGGTCATGCTCACGATGTGGACACCCGCGACGGTGTCCGCTGGAAATGATGGACACCTCCACCTAAGCGGTCCGAACGAAGCGGCGATTAAGCCATCAGGCCCAGGCCAAGAGTACTTCTATTCCACTCTGGAAAACTAAGGGTTTCGAAAGAGAACTACTTCACGGCCGGTTGCTGTTCCGACTTAGTTGTCCACGTGTACCCGAGTTGCCTTGCGGGCTGGCTGGAACTTTGGACCGGCCCTGATCGGGTTAGGGTCGCTGTCGAAAGTCCAGAAGTCGTACTGAGCATGAACCACGCGCCGCCGCCATCGCCTTCCCCTTGCCCATCAGGTCCGAATTGAACAAAGGCGCTCTCCCCGGTGAGAAAGCCGCCAAAAGTCACAGTGACATATCCGTACTTATCCGCCGTGATCGACGTAACATTGACGGGTGGTGAAAATCCGCCAATCGTTTCCACGTTAAGGTTGCTCTTTTGCACTTCCACAGCCTGTGAGCTGTGATTCGTCCCAATGAAGAGGAAGCCATTGTTCGCTGCCATCGAACAAAGAGCTTTGCTGCCACCCGTCAGCGGAAGGTTAACAGTTGTCGACAGAGTAATGGTGGTTGTATCGAACGAGGAGCTAACAACGTCCTGCTTCTTATAAACGTATAAGACCACTCCCTTGCCGTCGCCGGCTGCCACATCGACCACGTAGATATGCCGTGTGACCGTATTCGTCTTATTGTTAACGCTTGGAAGACCCTCGAGCATTGCGCCCACAGTACCGAACGGACCCAATTGTCCTGCGTCATAACAACCCTCGGTTTGCGCAGTGGACCCACACACAACCCAGCTCACTTCCTGATAGCTGGAGTCGAAGAAATAGCTGGTGTATAGAGTGGCATCGGGCGGTCCAGCAGCCTGAAGTGGAGGCACCATGGTGATGACTAGAGTGACGAGCGCGGCTGCCAAATTGCCAGCATGATGGAATTTGCGCATTTCTTCCCCCCTTTCGTTGCCGACACGAACAGAAAGCTTAGACCACCTTCGCTTTCACTGTAAACGGAGCAGGTTTCATAGTGTTTCGTAGTTGCTAGTGATTAAGCCTCGGTGCGTCTCGCCACCGCCAGATCCTCGAAGCCAGATCGCACAACTCGAGAAAGTAAAGCTACTAAAGAAGGGCGGTCGAAATAACGGCCCATTGTAACCTGCCAGGAGATTAGGTAACCACGTTTCTCACGATTCTGGACGGAAGGGTTATCGTGCTGTTGCTCGCTTGACCGACAGCGTAGAGTAGCACCACCGATTGCGAACTCAGGGTAAAGAGCTGCGATGAGACCAACGCGGTTGTGCCTTCGTTGATCGTAACGGAGTATTCGTCCGCCGCGGGGAGATTGACATCCAGCAAGGCACCCGGCTTGACCGAGTACGTGTACGACTTTAGCGTGGTTTTGTTCTCGAAGATGACCTGCACCTCGGGACCATCCACCGCCTCGGCAAGCAACACGCGTCCCATATTTGCCGTCACCGCCGAAAAGTTGTTGGTAAATGTCAGCAGCTCGGGGGACCCCGTTGAGCTGAGAGCCAAGACCGCCGAGACATTCTTCCCCGCCCCGAGCGTAATCGATTTTTCAATAAATGGGGTATTGCTGCACGGCGCCAGCGAGTCGGCGACGCTGACCTTCACCTCATAGGTTCCTGGGGCCAATGTGAGCGGCCCCGCTATGTCTCCATAGGCCAATCCGTGTTCATAGCAGACGTCACCGTTGATCAGAATGTCGACGGGAAATACTGGGTCTGTTGCAGCTGAGAAATCCCGTCCGGGAATCCCCTGGAGAAGATAGAGGTAAGCGTTGTCGGCTGCGAGCATGGCGGTGCTCAATGCCGGGCAAAGGATGGCTAACGCCAAAATCAGGCGAATACAATTTTTCATAGTTTTTCTCCAAAATGTGGCCAGAGCTGGCGGTTTGCGCATGTCGGTGAGAGTCTTGGACTCTCGGCTGTTTGAACCCCGGAGTTCTCGGCTAGTTCTGCGGAAACTTTTCTTTCCGCGAATGCTGCGGACTGGATGGCTGACGAAAGCAGGTCTATGGCGACTTACTTACCACCCGATGCCTGATACGTAACCTTTCCATTCACCAGGACGGCGGTGACATGGCTGGTGTACTCGAATGGATCGCCGTCATACAGCACGACATCGGCGTCTTTGCCTTTCTCGAGAGAACCAACGCGATCCGCGATACCCAGAATTCTTGCCCCATCAATGGTGGCTGCCCGCAAGGTGCGCTCAAAGCCAAGACCGTTGGCCGCGGCGATGCCGGCTTCGAACAAGAGCACGCGGTTCTTCGGGACGTAATTTTCGTATCCCGTCATAAGCGCAAGCGGAATCCCCACATCTGCCAACAGAGCCGCATTTTCGAGCGTCGCATTCATGGTTTCGATGCCATCGAGCCGTTGCAAAGTCGGCCCGGCCAATACCGAAGCCTGCGAACTCTTCAGCGTGTCCCGCATCAGATAGCCCTCGGTCGCCGAACTGATTACCGGCTTGAGCTTGAACTCCTTGGCCAGACGCAAGGCCGTGGCAATGTCATCTTCGCGATAGGCATTGAAAATGGCCGGCAATTCGCCGCGGAGCACGCGCGAGACCGACTCCAGCTTCAGATCGCTGGCTGGTTGCTTGGCGGGATCCTTTTTGTCCGACTTGTTCCATTCCTCCCATTTTCTTTGATAGGTCTCGGTATCGGCCAGCGCCTTGCGGATAATTTCCGCCGTCATCATGCGGGTCGCAGGCGGCTTATTGCGCTTTCCGTAGACCTGCTTGGGGAATTCGCCCAGGTCAAACACCAGCGCCGATACGGGTTTGACAGCCATTTCTTCCGCGGTCATCAGGGGTGAACTTCGTCCCCGTGTTTTAAAGATGGCCGCTTGACCCGCCACCGGATTGGCCAACCCGGGCGCCACCTGAATCGTGGTGATGCCATAACTGTTGATGTACTCGATCAGCCGCTCTGAGGGATTGAAGCTGTCGAAGGCGCGGACATCGGCCGTGTTGGGATCGGTTTCTTCGTCCTGGTCCTGGTCGGCGGGAATGTTGTATTCGCCGGAGATGCCAGCCGTGGTTTTGGTGTCGACCAAACCGGGCGTAACGTAAGCGGCCTCGATGCGCTGATACCCATCGGGGATCTTGTTCCCCTCCGCGATGGCGACGATCTTTCCATCTTCAATGAGGACGACTCCCGGTTTGCCATCCTGGTGATCTCCGCCGATGCTGTAAAGCTTCTCTCCGGCGATGGCAATCTTCTGGCCGAACGCGGCCGAAGACAAGGCAAACAGAAGCAGGGGGGCGCAAATCCAAAGCCGTTTCATCGCGCACCTCCCGTCGGGCTCTGCAGCAGCTTGGGGTAGCGGTTTGCCACCTGAAATCCTCCGGTCGAATAGCGCAAATCCTCGGGCCGGCTTCGATCAAATACTTTTTCGCCTTCGATCCAGGTCTCGAGCACCTTGGTATACACGCTGAACGGATTGCCGGAAAGCACCACAAAATCCGCGTCCTTGCCGGGCTCGAGCGTTCCCACACGATTCTGGAGGTCGAGCATCTCGGCTGGGTTGCGGGTCAGAGCCTCGAGGGCGGCCGCTTCGCTGAGGCCACCGCGAATCGTGAGTGCCGCCTCGCGCAGCAGAAACCGCGAGCTGTTGATGAAATCATCGGTATTGATGGCCACCTTCACTCCCGCCTTCTCCAGGATGGCGGCAGCTTCTAATTCCACCTGCGTGGCCTCGAGTTTGCCGCCGGGTGCATCCACAATGGTCAGCGTGACCGGGACTTTGTGCTTCGCCAGTTCATCGGCGACCTGATAAGCCTCGGAACCGTGGTGAATGACCACCCTGAAATGGAATTCTTCCGATAGGCGGACCACCGTCATAATGTCGTCGGCGCGATGCGTATGATGCTGCACGATGCGCGTGCCCTCGAGCACTTGTACCAGCGGCTCAAGTTCGAGATCGCGATCGGGAGCTTTGGCATCTTTGTCTCCCGCGGCAACTTTCTTGTTGTATTCGTCCCATTTGCGTTTGTACTCCTGCGCCTTGGTGAATTCCTTGCGCGCCAGCGCCGCCACCTCCATCCGGGTCATCGGCGCCTGGTTTTCCCGCCCGTAGTGTTTGGGGTTCTCGCCATTGGCCATCTTCAAGCCGCCAATCGCTCCCGGAATGAGCATTTCGTCAATCGTCTTGCCCCGTAACTTCACATAGGCCGTCTGCCCTCCGATCACGTTTCCGCTCCCCGGCATGATGTTGGCGGTGGTAACGCCTCCGGCTAGTGCCATGCGGATGCCAGGGTCTTCGGGATAGATCGCATCGAGCGCCCGCAATGCCGGCTGAATCGGGCCTGTACCTTCATTCGTGTCCTCGTTGGCCGGAACCGAGGGTCTCGGAGCAATGCCGATGTGCGAGTGCGAATCCACGATGCCCGGAATGATCACCTTGCCCGAGGCGTCGACGACGCGCGCGCCTTTCGGGATCGCAACCTTGGATTCCGCGCCAACCGCTTCGATCTTCGCGCCCCGGACAATCAGAACTCCACGCTCTATTGCCGGACCACTGACCGGATAGATCTTCGCTCCGCGAACGATGAGTACTTCCTGAGTCCCGAGGGATGCTTCGGTCGGTCCCGACGTCTGGGAAAAAGTAAGTTGGAACGCGGCGAATAATGCTGCAATAGCAGAAGCGAATCGCAGGATTCTCACGCACGCCTCCCGGCGCCTTCTAAGTAAGGTGAACAGAAGGAAACGAATCTTACTTTGCTGCCCCAATTCAGGTCAACAGCTGCCCCGGTTTGGGACGCGCTGAGCGCCCTCGTGATGGGTGATGGAGCCGATGACGACGCGAGTTCGGGATCAGTATCGCTTCACTCCCATGACCTTCCAGACTGGCTCGTTATCCGCATAGACACACCACTCCGAAACGCGCTCTCCGCGCAAGACGGCCTTCCATGCCGCTGGAATTTTCCAGTGATTCTCTTCAAGCAGCTTTCCATTCACCAAGAAGGTGCCCTCAGCAGTCCCGAACAATCCGACCACATTCCCTTGGCTCAAGATCTCATCAACCTTGATCAGGTAATCCGGGAACCAGCCGAAGTAACTGAGCCATCCTTTCTCCATCCGTTGTCGGCCATGCACTGCTTGTCCAAGGCCATCGACGAACGTGTGATCTTCGGTCATCAGGGCAACCAATCCGCTAACGTCATGGCGGTTGATCCTATTTACAAACTCTAAAACGACATCCACAGCACTGTTTTCCATGGTGCACCTGCACAGCCTGCAACTATGAAATGCCCTGCTCCAAGGGTACGCGGGAAGCCAGTCGCGCTCAGATTTGAGATGGCTCTCGATACTAATGCGCTAGCGCACAGTGGCTAAGAAGTGTCGGAGTCTGGCATTGTCTTCGACGGCCATGGCAGTAAACCGGATGCCATTTCCAACTTGCAGATCTCGGGTTACGACAATCCCTTCGACGTTTACCTTGGCATCACTGATAAAGAGCGTCAGGTACACTTTGGTTCCCACCTCCAGCGTGAACATCATTTCGACGTAACAACCGCCGAGGCTGACATCAGAGGTTTGGGCTCGAAGGGGCGGCGTTGTCTGTTTCTCCACGTGTAGACGCACCTCGACCGCTACCTTCATTCGAAGATGCCGTCGGCGTTCTCGACGTGGGGTTGCGGGAGGCTTAGGATCCGTAGGACTCAGTGCGCACCTCCCCATTCGCAGACGGGGAGATGACTAATATTCCGAATGGCCTCGGCCAAGTCCATGGATGCTGTCTAATTTTACCGAGAAAAACGATTTAGTGTCGGAGTTTCTGCCCGGCGACGCGGACAGGGCTCATACTCACCGGGAGGCACGGTCGTCGCCACCAACCTACAACTCAAAGGGGAGTGTTTCGGCTTGCAGGAGGACGTGGTATCGGAGGTATTGGTTAGCCGTACGGGGCGTGCGGCTCTAGTAGTACGGTCAGCCAGCGACCTCGCATTTGTCTTAATGCGTTCCCTGAAAGAGCTGGGCTACGTGATCGGGAAGCCCCTGTTCAATTCTGTGGGAAAGCCAGAGTTGTAACACCAGCTTTTGCTCGGGCCAAACTGAATGGAACTGCAGCCCGGCACGACCCCTGTTGTCGCACCAGGTCACCTCGGCGTCGATCTCGAACGCCGTGGGCTCGTCGGGAAGCGTAAATTGGGCTTTGGCTCGCGTGCCGGGTTTAAAGCAGACCGGAGTATTGACCGCCAGGCCGCCTTCGCTGAGATTCATCATTTGGCAGGAGCAGGAGACTTTCGTCTCGCCGTCAAGCTGGAGAATGACCGGGACAGTGACGACGCAGCGATAGTATCGCCGATAGTCCCGAATGATTCGCCCCAGGGACGCCTTTAAGGTGCGTCCGACGGATCTGTCGGTCAGCGGTTTGTGCATGATAAAGTTCGGCTCAACCGGAGACTTCTCGGGCGCGCGAGAATCCACCAGGGCAAACGTGACCGAATTCTGGTTGGCCGGGGAGAGCCGGATACGCTCGAATACGTGCGCGACCTGCTTCGTCAAGGCAAAATCAAGAACGATCACCTCGAATTTCCGCGTATTGATGAGGCGGGAGGCCGTGGCCAAGTCGGAGCAAACGTCGGCCGTTATCGCGAATCGCTGCATGCCGTTGGTGAGCTGTCCGACCGCAGCTGGGTCGTTCGACAGAAGCAATGCACGTCCTGCGATAGGAACACCTGGGCTGCTGCTCATAAGTTGTCTGCCTAGACCTCACCTCTTCAGTACACTCATTCAGTATACTCAGACTGAGACTTTCGCACGCTCAATTGAGGGTATGGGGATATTGTCTCTAACCCTCTCCAGGTTCGAACCACTTTTGTATGCGGTCGGAAAACCGACAGCCGCGCAAAATCGGCCCTCCACCGCACCGGGCTCGGTAGAGTGCCGTAAGGCTTGCGGAGATAAAATGGAAGTCGTGAATCTGGTGAACTAGATGCCAAATCGGCTCTTTGGCGCACTGCTCAGAAGGTCAACTCCGGACCCTGTTCGCCGGACGCGGCGAACCGAAGTAAGAGCTTCGGCCAGAGCGGACGTCATTGACGAGGTGGCCCGCGAGGCAGGCCTGGAGACTTTCCCGAACGATCTCACAAGAATGCTGTATTTGGCATCTTTGAGGGACTGCAACAGTGGTGGTTATCTTCATCCCCAGCTCTCGGCGAGAATGGGAACGGAAGTGGCGGATCAGGCGTTATGCGCCTGCCATGATCAGGTATTCCGGCGCTTGCTGACAACTCCCATATCAGAGTATGTGGTTCAACTGGAAGCATACATTCGCTACACCCGGGCCGAGCGGGGCACGGTTCTGAACACCTGGCAATCCCTGCAGGCATATCGCGCCACGGTGCCGCTGCTGGCGCCCCCAGTGTACTGTGAAGTCTTCTGTCTGAATATTGAAATGGCGCTGATGATTTTGAAGCGCCAACCTCCCGCCGATTTTAGGTCTCAGGAAGCAGTCTCTCGCTGGAGCTGAGCTGACTCAAACGGAAGCCAGGCATTGGTTACCCGGCCGACCACCGTCGCTTCACTCGGCATCTTAAAGCGGCGTACCGGCTGCCGGGACAACGGATGGGGCAAGAGAGTTAGTTCTCTGCCATCCACTTGACACCAGCGGCAGGTGTGCCCTCCGTTGTGCCAAACCAGGTAGAAGGGGCGATCCCGGAGTGTCCGCCATGCGAAAACCTGCACCGTATTCTGGGCAGTGTCGATCTCGACCAGCGATCGTGGGGGCAGCAGGTCCGCCATGCCGTCATCCTTAGACCCGATGACGGCATAGCGATAGCGCACGGGATCGGTCCGAGCCTGGAAAAACCCTGGCAAGTTCTCGAGCGATTGAGGCTGGAGCCGCAAAAGGGTTGTCTCTTCCGTGCTGAAGTTCGTGTCGAAATTAAGTTGAAACCGGAAGGGCAGGCGAGTCGGCGCAGCAGGCAAGGTAAGAATCTCGGAGGAAGGTTCGGCTTCGTAGGTTCGGCCTTCCTCGAGGTTGATGCCATAGGGCAGCAACACTTCGTTCAGCGGCACCCTGAGACAAATCGACAGACTGAAGAGCTTGTGAATACTTGGAATCGACCCTGCCTCGATATCCGCCAAGGTCGAGTGGGACACATAGAAGTCGGCGTTCCGCTTGGAGTCCGCAATGGTCCGCGTGACACGTTCGACGTCGCTCGGTTTCACCATTCGCTCTTCGCGCAACGCTCGAATCCATTTACCGGGTTCCATATTGCTTCCCTGATTGCGCTCAGCGTTGTCTGCTACATTCTGGTCTAACGCGATCGATGGTTCGCGGTTGAGATACCGACTGGCCATTATAGTCGATTTATTACAATGCTTTACAAAAGGAAAGGGGTGGATCCGAGGCAAGGAATTGCAAGAATAACTAGGCTAAGGCTTGGAAGCCGCGTTGTTGGACACCGGCGAGAGAATCGAGCAGGTGCTGATACCGCACTTCGAATGCGGGCAGGGATATCGTCCTAGACGGAAAGAGCCACGTTAGGTACAGGGAAAGCCTTGCCTGGAGCAGGTTCAATCGGAACTGGATTGCCGTGGCCACCAAGTCATTCGCTCTCTCGGTGAGCACCGGATCGTCCTTCAGACGAGCCAGCTGTCCCAATCTCATCAACATGCCGGCATTTTCCTCGACCAAGCGCAGCATACGCAAGGCCAGTCCAATTCGCTTCCTGCGAAACTGTTGAAATTGAATGCGCGAGAGGGTGCTGCGAAGATAGCGCTCCTCGTTGCGGTCAAGCAGAGCGCGAAAGACATGAACGTCAATCTCGTGCTTTCGTTCTTCCCAGTCGTCCCGGTTGCGGATTTCGGGATGAACACCTCGGAGAAGTGCCCATGCCAGAGCAAGAGCCGAAAAGGCCGCAGTTAGAACTAGGAGCGCCGATACCATTGGTCCACGTAGTCGGTTACCGCCTCATTCCACTCCGCCAGATTGGTCCTTGGCAAGTGCTCAACCGGCGTCCTCGACCGTGAGCACAAGAAATACGCCGCCCAAATGAGGGCGCCGAGATTATAAGCTGCGGGCCGGATTAGCACAAACATGTCGTCGGTCATGAAGTGCAGGTGGCTGCGAAATTCGAGCGCCGCCAGATCGAGTGCCGAGAAGATTCCAAACCCCGCCACGATTCCCAGCGCATACTGGTGCCAGGTCAATCCCAGGCGCGACATGAGCCCGATCACGATAATGAGCAGGCTAACTTGCAAAAACCTAGCCGCACGTTCGATCAGCATAATCGATTCTTGAACGCGGTAAGCCCATGGACCGCCATTCGAGAGTACCAACATGAGCAGAGCCGTAACCGCCGCTATGCCTCCTAAGATCCAAACCAGCTTCAAAACGAGCCCTGAGAACGGATAGGGCGCGAAGAGCTGTCTCAAAATCTCGAAAATCACTCCCAGGCCCAAAAGAACAGCTAGAGCCTCCCCCCACCAATAAACCAGAAAGTAAGATCTTCCCGAGTACGGAAGGAAAAGCAAAACGATTTCCCGGGAGGCCACTACGATGGTATAGGCAAAAAAGACAGGGAATATTCCCAGCAGTTTGCGCCGCAACATTACCACCGCGATCGCAACCTGGAGGATAAGCGGGACAAGCCACAGGGTCTTGGTTACCAGGTATAAGATCATGGGCCGCACTGGCAGACTACTCGCAAACCAGCCGGCCCACAAGAGTTAGAAAGTCTTGGACGCCCGCCGTCAACTCGCTGCAGGCGGTCAGCAGGTCGTAGGCCTGCACCTAGGCGGCGGCGAACCTCCGTCGGCTAGAGAAGCGGTGGACATCGCGAAGGTCAACAGCAAGGTTACGACAAGCAAGCGCACGGCCTTTTTCATGAGAATGTCTCCTGCTAGTGGGGTAGTACCGCACTGACACAGGGAGACAAGCTATGCGCTTCTCTCGGGCGATCGACCACATGTTCGAAAATCGAGCGATTCGACAGATCACCGAGGCCTGCCACGCTCGCGGGATAGTTCGGTAAAGAACTCGCAGGTTCCCGATTCTATCGTCGGAATACCGACAGCGGACAGACCGAGGCGTCTTCCACGGCTGGTTTTTACCCAACCTGGTTCCGGAAGAGCTTCCCTAATCTGCTCCAAAGACAACGACCGAGCTCCAGTTTCGTCGGAAAACCGACGGACGACCCTTCGCCTTCTGGTTTCCCCAGTAAACGGTATGCTGCGATCCATTTCCGAGCCTGTCGCGTGCGATACCTTCGCTTCTTGGGAGACCCGGTAACCAAGGGAGACGAATACGTGCAGCTTGGAGTGCCTCTTCGAATGCTCGGAGAGGTGGGGAGGAAATGAATCAGCATGAACTCTGCCGATGTGCACAAATCGATGAGAGGCGATTCAGGGATGGAGGATGGCAAGCATTACATGGCGCTGGGCTGCAAAGGTCTGACTTCGGGGGAACGTAAAGCATGGTCCTCACACCATGTTAGCGGCGGCGATTCCGAAGTACAGGACAGGCTCGATTTCACCAAGAAGCTTCACGGTGAAAAAGGGCTGATGGAGCAGCGCCGGATATCTCCGTCCCTCGACCGCTGGGAAGTCATGGGCTAGCTGATGGATGAAGGCATCCGCAGCGGCTCTTAACTTGGCCGGTGTTTCCCGTGAGCAGTCAAACCTTCCCTTGGCAGAGTTCTTCCTCCCGGACAACAGCGAAATGGCGTCAAGAAGTCCGCGCCCGGCAAGCCAAGCAGGTCTTGCGGCGAGTCGGCTTGACCACGGCCCAGGTTTCAGCGCTGACGGCCATGCGCTTCGGGAGGAAGACTCCCTATTTCATTCCCCCGACTTTCTTTTTCAAACAAAAGCGGGGGGTCACCCCGCACATTTGTCAGATCGTAGCTCTGAGCCAGGTAACCGGTTATCGCTTTACCGACTGGATGAATCTGTGTGGGTTTGATCTAAAACTGATTCTCGCGCTACAGCTTAGGATTCACACCGAACGCACCGCAATTGTCACCCCCGCCCACACCTTTCCCGCGAGCGATTCCTCGCTCGTCGCGTGGGATTCGAGACTCCAGAAGACTGACGGGCGCTATTTCTTCGCCAAGATCGGCAGCCGTGATGCTGTGGTCTACCCACGATTGATTCCGGGCAGCATAGTGCGGGCCGACCGATCCTATTCCCCGCAGGCTCTCGATGATGCGTCTTCTCGGGACCGCCTGTGGCTGGTAGAACACTCGGGCGGCCTTACCTGCTGCTATGTGAAGCGGGTCGATACGGAACACGTCGTCCTGCTGCCGAACCGTCCTCCTCTGTCGGCTTGGCCGCTACGCCTGTCGAGGGAGGCGCGAATCTTGGGTTTGGTGGATCTTGAACTTCGCCCTCGGGAGGCGGCGCCGTTCGCGCCCACCTGCGCTCCCACGAAATCTGAGCTGTTCCCCACGACGCCGCCGGGCCCCGGTATGGGCGTTTCAAAGTTGCTCCGTGTCTCTCGCTCGCGTGCCGGCTTGACGCTTCGCGCAGCCCACAAGATGACCCTTCGGCTTGCAGCACTGCTCGAGAATCGACACTACCAGATCGCCTTGGGCCTGCTGTCAGACTACGAAGCCATGAACAAACTGCCCAGACACGTTGCGAAGATCATGTCGCTCTGCATTGTCTACGGCATAGATCCTTGGGAACTGATGGAGGCCGATGGGATTCATATCGATGATTCGAACAAGGCTACGCTCTTCCCACAGGACACAAGACGTGGCTTTGAACAGAGTGCCTGGCTTGCAGTTGAGACCGAGCGAGGTCGGCCGGGAGAAAAGCGAGAGATCTGATGCCTAGCTGTTCAAGCATCCGCCTGGATTGCATGCGGTCGCTCAACGGTCGCGCACTCCAACCTTTGTCGGCTAGCCCCATTCGAGAAGTCGCCGAGCTTGCCACTCACGACGTGCCAGACGAGCGCGGCGCACGCGAGGAACGTCTGAACTCCCTTCTTTTCTCGCAACCGACTCCACGAATAAGGAGGCCCACTTGGGGTGGGCCTGGGGTGCAAGAGCCGTTCGTTGAGGCTATCCAAAAGGCAAAACTCGTGCAGGGGACTCCGCAGTTAAGGCTCGAAGGGTCGCGTCAGATGTTCCGAGTTGTGGTGAACTGCGTTTGCTACTGTAACCCGGCCTGCGAGGCCTGCACGGCCGTTCCGCCGGTGAGTGTTGAAAAGTAGACCTGGGACGTGTGCAGAGTGCCGGGAGCGACCGTATTGTCGATCACCAGACCACTGGTACCCCCGCTCTCGCTGACTGCGGCCTTGGTGGCGGTAGGAAGCGTTCCTCCAAGAGTCGTGGGCACGGAGAAAGACATCAGACATCCGGTGTTGCTGGGACAATTCACGGCGCCGGAGGTGGAACCCGATCCTTGCACGCTGAGAAACACTAGGTCCGTGCTGGCGCTGTATATTTCCGTTACCGGAGAACAGGTAGTATTGGCAGTGGAAACGACCAGTACTCTGGTACTGCTCGTAGCCATGGCATTGGATGTGATCGCAACCTGGTAAAGCGTGGCATCTCCCCCCGTGCTTCCGCAGACGTAAATGTTGCCGCTGGGGTTGCCGCTGCCATCGGAGGCAAAGTAGAGATTGTCGAAAGTACCCGCGAAAAGCGGAACTCCCGTAGTTGAGCCGGCGCCCACGACCGTTTCGGCGGGGCAGGCCTGGTACGAGGTCGAACTGGTCTTGGTTGGGAACTGAATGACGACGCTATTGCCGCCGCCGTCATTTCCAAGAAATACGTAGAGTTTGCCCGCGGAGGAATCGACGATCGGGGCATCTAGGCGCAGGTTCGACGTATTTCCTGAAGTGCCAGTGCCGCGACAATTGTTATTGCCGGTAGTGTTTGGTCCCAGAATGCCTGATGGCGTTGCCGTCCCGATCGCCACCGTAGAGTTTCCGTTGTTGATGCCGGCACAGGTTGAGGTCGCGCAGATGGTTTGTAACCTGCCGCCGCTGTTGTTGCTTGTCTGGAAGGAAGTCGTCACGAAAACATTGCCGGTGGCGACGTCGTAAATGGGGTCGCTCAACGGTGCCGCAGCCGCGCGTACCGGCCAGGTCGTTGTGGTTTCCGCGGGTGTCCCCGAGAACACGCCGGTGAACTGGTGGAGATAGCCGGCGTTGTCGCCCACGTACAGCGTATCCGACCCGCTTGTATAGTCGTAATAAGGGGAAGAATAAGAATCCACGGGGGTGGGATCGTTGGTAGCCGTGGCGTGGAAAGCCAGCGTCGTCATGCATGGCGCCGTGCAGCCTCGGTAGCTGCCCGCGGCGGTGGCGGAGAGAACCGCGGGCGATCCCGCGGTTTCCGTAGTGGATGCAGCCCATTTCAGCACTACCAGGGTGGCGACCCCACCCTGCGCTTGCACGAATGCCACCTGCGTACCATCAAGGGACAAGGTCACAGAAGTGCTGATTGTCCCGCCCGTGTCGTATGCCCAGTAGACCGAAGGAACCGTTCCAGTGCATCCGACATACAGATTGTGATAGGCAATAACGCTGGCCTGGTTGGTTGCTCCAGCCAGACTGGTATTAAAGACGACGAAATCGTTGGCGCAACTGGCGGTGGTAGCACTGAACGAATATGCTGCCGGGTACTGGCCGGCACCCACAGTGGCCCCCGTCCCCATACTTGCGCTCCAATCCCTGTGGATGCGGCGGTGTGGGCGAATTCTCGGGTGAATATCGCGCCGCAGCCACTGCTGCACATAGCGAGGATCCTGGGACAAACTTGCGGCTTGCTCCGGCGATCCAGGAGCAGAAAAAACCATGTGCCGATGGCTCCAGTCCGTGGGCAAACCGATGTGCTCTGCGCCGGTTTCTTGCGCCGCGAGACCTGGCGATAGGACCATCATAACCGGCAGTAAAATCAATAACTTGGAGACCACTCGACTTCCGCTCCTGCGCGCCATTCGACAGGCTCGGGGCCAAGAATTTGACATCTCGACCAAGCTCATCCATTAATCTTCTCTCAGATTTGGGCAAATGGGGACCTATCAATGGGGACCTAACTTTCGTAACCTCATGAATCTACTGGACGTGTGAGCGCAGCTTCCGTCAGGCACCGGCCAACTGCGAGGAGGAGCTCTCTCGCCCCGGGCCGAGGTACGAGGGACCGGCAGGTAGTTGAATTTGAATCAGCGGCCCGGACGCACCGGCATGGGCTCCTGCCTGCATGTTTGCCGATTCGATGCCGGTCCTCAGGAAGGACTTCTCGCAATCCGCGGTGGACGGGCCACGCATGTTTCCTTCCATGTACGCTAAGCCAGGACAACGGGTACAGGTTCCGACATGGGCGCAAGTCGAGCACGTTGGAAGATCTTTGGCACGAATCGAGCGGACCTCTTTCAGCTGTGGCGAATGACGCCAGATGTCCAGGAATCTCTGGCGTCGCACATTGCCGCTCGGCAATGGAAATTGCACACAGGGGAACACATCGCCGTAGGGAGAGATGTAGCAGGCCGTGTGCCCGGCGCTGCACGGGAAGCCCTCGAGTACGTCCTCGCCCGGAGGCGGGGGAGCGGCGCAGAATTCCTCCACATTGCCCACCAGTTCCGGGTTGTGGAAGATCTGTTTCAGTTCGTCTCCCGGAATCCGGAGGGCTAGGATCGATCGGTCGCCATCCAGTTTTGGAGTGATGGTCGGGTCGAGCATGTATTCGGCTCCCAGTTCCCGGGCCAGCATCATGACGCCCGACTGGTCAACGAAATTGGCCCTCATGACGACGTTGGAGACGCTGACCTTCAGCCCCTCCGACTTCAGGAGGCGAATGGCGCGGATGGTTCGCGCGAGCGATCCCGGCAGCTTGGTGATCGCATCGTGAACTTCGGGCCGGTGCGAGTACACACTGATCTGTATCTGCTCGACCCCGAGCTGGCGGAGTCGCGCCGCCTCCTCCTTACGGATCATCACGCCGTTTGTCTTAACCTTCACGTTGAACAACAGCCGGCGTGCTTTTTCGATGATCTCGAACAAGTCGCGGCGCATGAAGACTTCGCCGCCGCTGAGAGAAAGAAAAAAGACGCCAGCGTCGGCGAGCTGGACCAGCAGATCGGCGACTTCTGCCGTCGTCATCTCGCCGTGATCGTCGTGATCCAGGTAGCAGTGCACGCACCTCTCATTGCAGCGATACGTGAGATCGAGATGGACGCTCAGGGGCACGCCCAGATCGAGCGCCTTTTGATTGATCTCGGAAAGAAGGGTCATCGGCTCTCCGGCGAGGGGAAGGATTGGACCAACGGATGTTCCGATACCAGGAGAATGCCGTGCCGGGAGAGTTCGTCGACGAAGCGGTCCGCACCGCGTTGCGCCCGCTCCTCATCCACGTCGAACTCTCGGCAGATCTTGTTCGCGACGATTTCCGACAACGGTGTGCATCCGTCGGCGGCCTGCCAGATCGCGGTGGCGACGGCGTTGAGTGTGAAGAACGTCGAGTCTGTCGTGGACATCACCATCATTTCGCCGCCCAGCACGCGAGCCGCGACTTCCGAGCCGCGCATAATGTATCTTTCGGCCATCATGACTCTCCCGGGTTAACGAATTAACTCCCAGACC
>DASPTQ010000074.1:0-5210 GCA_035623335.1 Terriglobales bacterium | reverse complement strand
TTCCTGCATTTCGGAAGCATCGCTCAGTGATCGGCTCGAGAAGCGCAGCTTGCCGGATCAACCTGTCGTTCTCTTCGCACGTGTAGCCGAGTGCGTAGCCGCCGGCTTCCTGGTTCAGCTCCTGCGTTCTTGCAGTCATTTGCGTTGCCCCCGTGGTGTGAATGAAATGCGAAAATCCTTTTCTGACTCGCGCCGTGCAACTTCAGGAAAGCTCAGGTTGCACCGCAGCCCTGGATTGCGGCAGGCCCCACGCGACCGGCTCAACCCGTCGGACAACAAACAACCATGAGCTCATCCCAGGAACTGTCAGGAGGGCCGCGATGCCAAATGCCCAGAAGAAGTGGCCCGTTCGCTGTACAATCCAGCCGGTGAGCCCGCCGGCAAGCACGCCAGCAAGGTTTCCGAAGAAGCATTGAATGCCGGTCCAGCGTCCCGAGGCGTGTGGCCCTGCGAGGGTCTGAGTGATGGGCCAGATATTTGCCATTGCTGAACCTAGTGCAAAGCCGGTCAGGAGGAGAATCGGGCCAAGCAAGAAAGCACGCACCAAAGGCACGGCGAACAAGCAACCGCCAAGCACAATCTGTCCGGAGAGTAAGAGGGTCAGATAGACCTTGGTGCGACCAGCGCCTGCTTTGATCCACACATCAGCAGTGCGTCCTATGATGGCGGAGGCCGCAGCCTGAGCAAGGAAGAGACCGCTGCCGATTCGCGCCATGGTGTCCATGGAGAAGTGACGCTCGCGAACCAGATAGAATGGGAGCCAAGCGATCAGGTAATAAAGACCGTACGCATTGGAAAACAGGCCGATAAATGTGCCCCATGAGGCACGCTGCTTGAGAATGGCGAGCGTCGAGGGAGCAGGATCGCACGAGGCAGCAGCAATCCCGGGGCCGTGAGGGGCGTAACGCAACCAGGGGAGCAGCCAGATCATGCTAAAAGTCCCAACTCCGATGAAGTACGAACGCCAACCAAAGCGAGCCATCAACGTACCGCCCAACAACATTCCGAACGCCGGTCCACACGCGAGCCCAGTGGCAACGAGTGCATTGGCAAAAGAACGATCTGAGGAAGGACAATGGTTCGCGAGGATGCTGGAATAGGCAGGGTAGGCAACGGATTCGCCAATACCTAGGACAAGACGAATCATGAGAAGAGCAGCGAATCCATGCAGGAATCCTGTCGCGACCGTGGCTCCAGACCAGAGGAAGAAACCAGCGGCCATGACCCATTTCACGGGAACATGGTCCACCAGCCAGCCGGAGGCAAGCAGGGCTGCCGAGTAGGTCCAGAAAAAAGCGGAAAGGAGAAGGCCGAGTTGTGCTGCAGAGATACCGAGTTCGTCCTTAAGCATCGGCGCAGCGATGGAGAGATTTCCCCGGTCGATGTAGTTAATGAAAACCGAAACGGTCAATAACGCTAGCAATACCGGCACCGATCGAACAGTGCGGGGATACAGGGAGGCGCGAGCGCCGAATTCTGTTTTTCTGCACGCTTCGGTCAAGGATACCGTGGAGCGAGACGAACCTGCCGTACCGAGCAAGGGAACTCCCGAGCATTACGGAGGACCTGAGATTCAGGCGGTAGTAAAAGTGATGCCGTGGGCAAAGTCCATTGCTTAAGGCTTACTTCTGTATTACTTCTGATGCTCCTGATTCCGAATGATTTAGCTGGCCAACCGCAGTTTTCCGAGCTAAACTGCACCTCCATCATCGTTGGGGTTTCGCTCATGGTCCTTCGATACTCGTCCAGGCTCCTGTATCGATTCGATTCCTTCGAGGTTGACGTAAGGGCTGCGCAACTTCGTAAGTGCGGTCGCAGGCTCCGGCTAACCGGTCAGCCGGTCCAAATTTTGGTGATGCTATTGGAGCATCCCGGCGAAGTTGTTGCCAGGGAAGAACTTCAACAACGGTTGTGGTTAGACGAGACCTTTGTTGACTTCGAAAACAGCGTAAATAAGTCGGTCAGTAGTCTCCGGCAGGCTCTAGGAGACTCCGCAACGGAGCCCAAATACATCGAGACGCTGCCCCGGCGGGGATATAGGTTTCTGGCACCAGTGGAGACAGTAACGGATCCGCCGCTTGCGACTCCCGTGCCGATCGCAGCGCCCGCCATCGTGGAGCCCTTTGTCGCCCCTCAGATTGCGCGGCCAGGAATCGTGCGAACACATCCTCCGTACCGAAAATTCTTAGTTGCTGCGACAGCGTTTGCATTGCTGCTTTGCGTTGGCCTGGTGGTGGCGCGGTCGCGCAAGTCGGCAGCTGCAGTCACCGGTTTGGGCACGAAGCTCGCCCCTAACGCCGGTAAGGTCGACCCTCAGGCCTACGAGGAGTATCTGCAGGCGCAGCGCTACTGGAAGGAACGCACGGCAGAGTCCCTGAAGCAGACCATCGAGAATTACAACCGCGCCATCGAACGCGAGCCGAACTATGCCGAGGCGTACGCTGGGCTGGCAAACGCCTACGCCGTGCTGCCGGTGCTAAGCTCCGTGCCAAAGCAAACTGCTTATGCCCAGGCACGACGGGCCGCCGACAAAGCCATCTCACTGAACGACTCGCTTTCGAGCGCTCATCTGGCTCTGGCCGAGGTTCGCTTGTACGACGACTGGGATTTTCCGGGCGCCGACAAGGAATTCAATCGCGCAATTGAACTGGATCCAAGCTATGCTCAGGCCCACCAGTGGTACGCTGAGTATCTTTCCCTCATGAGTCGCCATGAGGAGGCAATCCGCGAGATTATAGAGGCCAAGCAATTCGATCCGCAGTCGATGATCATCTACCACCAGGCTGGACAAATCTTCCGCGATGCCCGCCGGTACGATGAAGCGCTTCAGCATTATCAAAAAGCATTAGAGATGCAACCAGGATTTGGGCCTACATATTCAGAGATGGCCATTCTGTACGAGCGAGAAGGCAAGCTTGACGACATGCTCGAAATGATGCGACGCTCCCACGCGTATTGGGATCCCGGCATTGAGGCAGGCGATTTCCAACAAGTGGTCGAGGCATATAAGCACGCAGGCAGCGCGGGTTACTATCGAGCGAGGATCGAGTACGAGAAGAAGTACCCGGGCCATTTGTACTTTCGAGCCTTGAACTATGCCTTGGCAGGAGACAAGGAGCAAGCGCTCCACTGGCTCCAAAAATCGTTGGATGCGAGAGAAATTCAGATATTAGGCATCCGCAACGATCCCGAACTCGATTCGTTGCGAGGAGATTCGCGCTTTGAAGCGATCGTGCGGTCGGTGGGTTTCACCGAGCCGTGATCGAATTTATTTGGCACAGCCGAATGATGTCCCAAAGAAGGTTGCTGGCCCCTCCCCGCAGGCAACTGCTCGGTCACTGGGAAGGACTTGTCCAGGCAACGGACGACAACTGCGTTACTTTGGCAGCGTCATCTTCATGCGTGCATTTTCACCCAGGCTTCCTCCGCCTGAAGCGCTTGGATCGCGCGTGGGCGGACTTTGCGGTAGACCTGCTCGGCAGGGAGGGTTTTGCCGTTCACCTGAAACAACTGAAGTAAGGGTATGCCGAACAGGCGCTCGTTCTCTTCGAGATATGGCCGAATGAGCGTCCAGTCAGCTGACTGCAAAGGTGCAAACTCCCCGCCGTTCAACTGATCCTCTGAAACTCTGCCGTGAGGATCACGGAGGTAGATGGCGCCGCCGGAGGAGAGCGAAAACAAGTTGCCGCCTGGATAGGGTGTATCAAGTTCAAGGAGTTGCCCATCCTCATCGAAAGTGACCCCGTTGACGACCACGAACCCTCCGCCTTCGAGTGGGTCTCCGGCCATGCAAGACTCGGCTAGATAGTCGAGACAAGTCCCATTAATAACGACGCGGGGCTTGCCCACGGCGTTGATGAGAGGCCGCCCGGCGGCATTGCCGAGGACAAACGCTTCCCCGCCTTTCGCGGCATACAGAAAAGTCTGGCCGACGTCTCCATGTATGCAGAGACTCCCGCCCTTCATAATCTGTGCCACCTGGTCCTGCGCACTGCCGTGAACGACGACCTCCGCACCGTCAATGCCCGAGGCGAGGTAGTCTCCTGGAGAACCGTAAACGTCGATGCGCAGCCCCAGGGTGTCAGGTCCCAGCCCATTGGCGATGAAGCGTTGCCCCTTGGTGCGGGCGAGGATGAACCGCCGATGACCTTGCTGATACAGATGAACGATGGCCCGCGCCAACGAAAACTCACCCTCGGGCGCGAAGCCGGCAGCATCGAGGATAAGAGTCTCGCAATTCGGGGCAGCAGCGGACGGTTGATCGTCTGAGCTCACGACAGCAAAGGCCGGAGAGGGAGAGCGACGGATAGACTCCATCACGCTGGCAAAGCTCCGGTCCAGCGCCGAAAGCAAACAACTGCGTCTCAGGCGTCCTACGGGGTAACGGCGGTCCATCAAGAGCGTCAAAACCTCGAAGGCACGCTTGCGATCCGCGTCGTTTGACGCAGAATGCCCCAACCGTTTTAGGAACTCGAGGAGCGCGTCAAGGGTCCAAGCGGAGAGGCGATCCTTCACCCATGTAAAGAGTTCCTGGCCAGGAATGTCGGGCGGGGAAGCGACTGCGCACGTCGAAGGCTGGTTGTTGTGAAATGGCACCTTCGCTTGATTCACCTGTATGGAACGGCCAAACTTGTCAGTGCAGGTGAATTCTCCCGAACCATCGCGATTGTCGCGGACACGGAAGACGAATGCCCCGCCATCCGTGTGGCTGCCTCCCCGCGCGTTCCAATAAAGATCAGCATGTGACCAGACCCTCGCGTCCTCGCTGGACAAACTCTCTAGGGCTGCATCGATGGCCTGCTTTTCCGACGCCGCGAAACCAATCGAGAGGTCGCCTTGCTGCAACGCGAAAACCTGGGGCCGCAGCATGCTAGTGTCCGTGATTCCAATCAGTCGGTAGGCATGCTCGACCGGGTCCGAATGTGCCAGCAGAAAAAACCAAGGCCCGTCTGGAGAACCGTGAATGTGCGAGGTCTGAAGCTGCCGATAGATCCGCTGCTTCTCCTCGGGGAGCAGTGTGAAGTCGCGCTCTGTTGTCGGCGCCAATGCCTCGAACACGTATTCAAGGGGATATTCGTACGTGCGGTGGAGCAGATCGAACAGGAGGACGGAGACCTCGGTGTCGGTCAAGAAAAGCGGGTAGATGTTCCGTTGTGCGAGGTGCTCGCAGATCGAGGCATAGTTGGCAAAGTCTCCGTTGTGCACCAACG
>DASPTQ010000073.1:0-75199 GCA_035623335.1 Terriglobales bacterium | reverse complement strand
CGGGGCCGCGCTCTTCCAGCAACTCAACCTTCGCGCTGATCTCTTCCTGTTCATCTTGGGAGAGGGAGTTCCACCAAGCTTCAAACTCATCCGTGTACTCGACCTCCCATGCCACGTCACATTATGATATCTATGGAATATTCCGTCAAGGGAATATTATCGTGATACCGATGATACCGTTTTCCGGGAATTACGGCGAATTGGGAAAAGTCTCGAGCCGCAGGCCTATGACCAAATTCCCTTGTAACCCGTTTACACGCAGGGTATTATCGTCTCAGTGTAGGATTCATCGTAACTTGCATCGGCGGCGATAAGAGAATCCCTCCCTCTCCGCCAGATGTCTTCTAAGTCTATCCAGCAAAGAGAGTTGACATGACTCCCTTCGTGTCCGAATTGGGCAGTCTGGGTGTCGCGTAGGTGTCTTCCATGGTCGCTCCAGTCTCGGCCTGACTAATCCCCTGTGCTTGATGAAGCGCGTCAGTCGGCCAACTGTTTTCTCTTCTTCGCAGCAACACTGTTTCCCGTTCTTTCCTTCTTTCAGGTCACTGTTACCCCAAATTTAACTGACGGCACGGGTACGACAGACAGAACCGCTTACTTGCATTTCCAGTTAGTCAACTGCGGTGCGAATATCCTCGTCGTTACTGGCACGGAAGCGATTATTGAGGACTCGTTTGACCTACGCCCGGCGACTCCTGGCGGATCAATTTCGGGCACGGTAGTCGGCAACGATCAGATACTTTGCCGTAACATTGCGTCGAGGTACTACAGCGTGACGCATTACATCCAAACCGCACGACCACCCTGACAGCATATAGAAGCCGAGGTTTGTCATGCGGAGTAAAATCGCAACGCATGCAGCCGGCCACGAACGAAATCTCAGATGCATCTTTTTCTATGCGTATTGACGACTGGCCCATGCAAGGAGTCCCGGATGCGCCATCACACGCTTTGTCTCTGGTTTGCAGTTGCGCTCCGAGTGCTTTGCTCTATGAGCACTGCGCAATCGTCGCCTGCGTCGCTGGAGTCGCGGCGCAAGGCGCTCAACGATCTGCTGGCGGAGCAATGGGAATACCGGCTGCGCACCAGCCCGATCTTTGCCTCTTTCCTCGGCGATAAGCGATGGAACGACAAGCTGGATGACTTTTCGCAGGAAGCGATCGACAAAAATCTGGAGGAGACGACGGAATTTTTGACGCGCTTCAAAGCCATCGACAGCAGCGGATTTCCCGAGCAGGATGCGCTCAACCAGATGCTGATCGTGCGCGATCTCAAGATGCAAGTGGAGGGAGCGCGTTTCAAATTGTGGGAGATGCCGGTGAGCCAGCAGAACGGGGTTCAGATTGAATTGCCTGACCTTGTCAACGTTCTCTCGTTTCAGTCGGTGAAGGATTATGAGGACTATGTTTCGCGGCTGAATCAAGTGCCGCGGCTGCTGGATCAGACGACGGTGATGATGCGGAAGGGCATGAACGATAAATTGATGCCGCCACGCTTTCTGCTGGAGAAAGTTGTCACGCAATGCAACACGCTGGCCACGCAGGCGCCGGAGAAATCGACCTTCGCGCAGCCGTTTTTCAATTTTCCGAAGACGATTCCGGAGGCCGATCAAAAGCGGCTACGCGAGGCAGGGAGGGCCGCTGTGCGCAATTCGGTGTTGCCGGCATATGCGCACTTCACGGCGTTCGTTCGCGACGAATATGTACCGAAGGGGCGAGTGGAACCCGGCATCTGGGCGCTGCCCGACGGGGCGGAACGATATCGTTATGAAATTCGGCAGATGACCACTATTGACCTGACGCCGGAGGAGATTCACGAGATCGGGCTCAAGCAAGTCGAGGAAATTGAAGCCGAGATGCTTGCACTGGCGCACAAGCTTGGATTCAAAGATCTCGCCAACCTGAATGAACACGTGAAGAATGAGCGCCGCTTCTATGCCACGTCGGGTCAACAGGTGCTCGACCTGTATCAGCATTACACGACGGGGATGGAGGCGGAGCTGCCCCAGCTTTTCGGGCATCTGCCGAAGAGCAAGCTGGAGGTGATTCCGATGGACGAGTCGCGCGCGAAAGATGCGGTTCCGGCGGATTACACCGAAGGCACGGCCGATGGCTCGCGTCCGGGACATATCAATGTGAACGAGTGGGATCCCGAGCACCGGCTGGTGCTGAATATTGAGGCAATCGCGTATCACGAAGGGATTCCGGGGCACCACTTGCAGCTTTCCATAGCGCAGGAGATGCAGGATCAGCCTGCGTTCCGGCGCTATGAGGACTACACCGCTTTTGTCGAGGGCTGGGCGCTGTATTCCGAGCGGCTGGGGAAAGAAGTGGGGCGATATCAGGATCCGTACAGCGACTATGGACGGCTGGAAAACGAGATGTGGCGGGCGATTCGGTTAGTGGTCGATACCGGCGTGCACGAGAAGCACTGGTCGCGCGATCAGATGGTGGAGTACTTCCACCGAGACACCGCTATGGATGAGCCGAACGTGCAGAGCGAGGTGAATCGCTACATTGCGTGGCCGGGCCAGGCGCTGGCTTACAAGCTGGGGCAGCTGGAAATTCTCAAGCTGCGCCAGTATGCGAAGGAGCAGTTGGGGGATAAGTTCAACATCCGCGACTTTCACGACGAGATTCTGGACAGCGGCGCGCTGCCGCTGGATGTGCTGGATAAGCGCGTCCGTGAGTGGGTCGGAAAGCGGAAGACTGGGGTCGCCGCCGGAGCGCAGCAGGCCGGTTCACTCGGGAATGCCGTAGCAAGGAGGAGAGATTGGTCGCGGCGATAGGATTTGAGCCTACAACCCCCTGCGCCCAAGGCGATTCCGACCGCGATCGTCGCATAAAGTCTTCGGTTTCCGATGCCCACGCTGGCGTCGGCTCCCCGACATTGTTCCTCGGGCATTGGGAACGTCATCACGTTGCTGAATTTGTTGTGGCACGAGCGCGGAGACTGGCCGCGTTGATCCCGCAGGTAAGCGTGGTACTTGCGCCTTCCGTTGGGCCTCATTGCCGACGCGCGTAGACTGACACGGCAAAAACAGGCTGGTGGTGGCAAGTAACGGTGAGAGATTGAGCGATCCGCTCTTAAGACGAACTATAAACCCTATGCCTCGGGCACGCATGATGCCCGTGCCCTTACCCTTTCGGGTCAAGGTTGTGGTATTATACGCCCGCCTTTTCTGGTGTCGCCATATGTTCGATACCGCTACCGAAAAAAATCGCGCCGAATGGCGCGAAACACATATAAACAGTGATGTAACTGATATGCCACCCCGTCTCCGTCTAGCGACGGGCATCTCTCACTTTTCTTCGTACCGCTATTGCTTTACGCAGAAAATCGTATCCGACTATCGGTTCGAGATGCCCGTCGCTACGTTGGCCCTACCGGGTTATCAGGACGGGGGCGGCGACTGGAACTGATATGGCAGACGACCTCGCAAAGCTCACAAAGCATGAATTCCCGGCCCTAACCAGAGAATTAAACCGATTCGTCCGCACTCTCTATCAAACAAAGATAATTAAAAAGTTCGAAATCGCAGTTACCCAAAAGAGGATCCGCACCGAATACTTCAATCATATGTATCACCTCCTTAAGACATTCGGCGATGACTTAACGGATGAGGCCCTGTACCTCATGATGCACATTCATCTTGCAGTTTCGCTCGCCGATACGCTCCCGAAAGGAGTGCCAAACGAAAAACGAAAAGAATTGGTGCGCGACCTTCTCCAATTTCTCAATACAGAAGAATTCAAGAACGCTGGCCGAAACGAATCCGCAAAAAACTCTCGCGTAACGAGCAACTGATGGCACCTTCCAGTGTAGCTATCGTTATCTTCCTTCTGATGCAGCATCCATAATTTTCCTAATATGGTTATCGTTCAACTGAAACTCGCCCTTGTAATCGGTGCACCAGAGATCGTTGGGATGCAGGCCCTCGGACAAGGGCGTACCCTCGGCTCGACTGTGGCGCCGACCCATCGACTTGACCAGGCCGTGGCGATCCAGCACCGCGTGAATCGTAGAAGCGGCGGGAGTCTTGACCTCATGCGGCAGGCGCCGCAGCAGACGCTCCCTTGTCTCAGAACGGACATAGATTCTGCTATTTACAGCACGTGACTACCTGACTACCAAATTCCAATTATTTTGCTTCCGGCGCAGGCTAATTCTGCGGCGCACGTACAGGTGATCGAGGAAACGCCTGCATACTGGAGGGGCGTGTTCGATTACGGCCCTTTCAACATCGTGGACGCCAGCATATTCGAGGGTCAACGCCGGAATGAACACGTACGAAGTGATGGTACGCTTTGACTCCGAGCGGCAGGCTTTGGCTCTGATGGACCGAACCTTTTGACTGTGAGTGGGGGGCGAAAACGGCCGGCTCACCTTGTCAAGTCCTTTGTGCAGCGGAGCAGCTAGCCCGAAAACGTCTACCGCTCTAAACTAAGGCGCCTTGGCCTGGCCGTTCTCATACCGTACCGCGACAGGCCTGCCTTCCCGCCACGATTCCGTAGCCGCAAAGCCTATCTGCAAGGCTGCTATCCCATCCGTGCCGCTGATTGAAGGTTCGCCGCCGTTCAGTGCGTTGTGCACGAAATCCTGAATTTGCGCCAGGTAGGCGTCTTCAAACCTTTGCATGAAATGCGGCACCACATCGTGAGCGATACCTTCTTTGGTCATGACAAGTACAGGGGTGTGCCGGAAATATCCGATCTGCAGTGACCCTTTGGTCCCCCATATTTCTGTTCGGATGTCATATCCAAACACCGCATTCCGGCTCAACTGCACAACCCCGAGGGAGCCGTTTTCGAAAGTCAGGTTCACGACAGCGTTGTCGATGTCACCAACTGATTTCATTTCCGGATAGACCAGAGCCCCGCCGGTCGCATAGACGGTCTTAACTTCGCCCACGAACATTCGCGCGAGGTCAAAATCATGGATGCCCATGTCGAGGATCAAGCCACCACTAGCCTTAGGATCGCAGAACTCCAGTGGCGGTGCGAAGGGATCTCGCGAAATTAAGGCGATGAGCACCGGAGTCCCTATGACTCCGGCATCGATCTTGTGTTTGGCTTCAATGTAGCCCGTGTCAAACCGGCGCTGAAAACCCATCTGGAAGAAGGCACCGCTCCGCTCAACTGCATCGACCATTTCAGTCGCGTCCGCAATCGACAGCGAAATCGGTTTCTCGCAGAAGATTGCCTTGCCGCGACCTGCGGCTTCAATGACCACTTCTTTGTGCGTGCTTGTGGGGGTGATGACCGCGACTGCGGCAACATCTTCATCATTCAACAAATCGCGATGGCATTCATACCATTTCGGAACACCATATTCTTGCGCAAACCTTGCCGCAACATCTGCTCGATTGTCCGCTACCGCAACCAGACTAGCGTTCGACACGTAGCGCGCCAGGTCCTCGGCGTATACACGACCAAGCCGACCGAGCCCAATCACTCCGACATTGAGCCGTGATTTCATATCCCCGCTAAATAATTTTCGCGATTGTCACTGCGCGACTTTCCTTCACTAACTTCGTCGCGGCTAATCCCATAGCTTGCTGATAGCAATCATCCATTCGGAACCGACACGCTGATCGTATCCGTATACCGCCTTGCGGCTATTCTCTATTGTTCCGAGCGCGCCGTTCTCGAAGGTCAGCGTCACCCCGCTGTATTCTGCTGAAAACCATCTCGTCGAGAACGGTTTCATAAGTCTGAGTCCGGCCCAGCTCGTGGCGACTTCCATGATTCCGCATCTAACGGGCGCGTTCCGATTCGGATAACCATGGGAGCTTTATACCTTAGAATTTGTCACGCGAATGTGGGAATTCGTCGTTAGTCGAAGCGTGTGATCCGCCAGAGCATCATAACTCCGGCAATCAATACCAGCAGCATTGCGCCGGTCAGTGCGACGAGCCAGCCCCACTGAAGGTCCATGTGGGGAAGGC
This sequence comes from Terriglobales bacterium, assembly GCA_035623335.1. Lineage (GTDB taxonomy): Bacteria > Acidobacteriota > Terriglobia > Terriglobales > Acidobacteriaceae > JAFAGX01. The sequence continues at coordinate 69,252 of DASPTQ010000073.1, read as the reverse complement.
GGGCAATCGCGCCAAACCCGATGAAGACGCAAGTCGCAATGCTGATGAGCAGCCAATCGATCCATGTCCGCCGTGCACGCGTAACCTCCTCGTTGCTACCCTCCATGTGTGCTAGCACATAGGAAGGCTCGACGCCGTACAGATCGCTCTCTCGTTTGGCCGCTTCCTTCCAGCTCGTATATTCGTCAGAGGTTGCGGATGAAAAAGCGATTGCCAATGCTCCCAAGGCCATCAATAGCGACCCGCCGGCGACCTTTGCGTAGATGTTCCAGCCCGATCCGTGAAGCTCGCTGAATACCATCGTGGCCCAGACTAAACCCCAAAGCTGGTTGGTATTCGACAAAGGAACTCCACGGCTGATGCCTACGTACTTCGCGGCGTAATTTTGAAACAAATCGCCAACCACCCACATAAACCCGCCAAGAAGTGGCCAGAACAATATTTCGCCATAAAGCGCCAGTTCGCGGATAAAAGGGCACAGCCCTCCCGTAAAACCTACCGCGATGATGGTCATCGTGGTCATTTCGCCGAAGGTAAAGAACGTTAAAAAGGTCAACGGGTTGAGGCCTGTGATGTACGCTTTGCGAAAAGGTATGTACTGGGAGCCGAACATCAGGCCAGCTCCCAATGCGGCCGCTACGCCGCGAATTGGGTGTTCGGATGCGGCGTGCGAACTCGAAACAAACGATAGCAACACGGCCCCAATAAACATTACGAGCGCGCCACCGACAACTCCGAACCAGCGCAACCAACCAGCGCGGTGCAGTTCTTTAAACAGAAGAGTGCCCCAGATAATTGCAATCAAACTGTTCGCGTTCCACAAAGGGAAGGCGATACTCAAGCCGATATCGCGAACCGCGAATACAGTCAATGTGTTGCCGACGGCCCAAAGACAACCGGCCATAACACCCCACACGATCAAGTGAGGCACTTTGCGAATATCGGAGAAGGTCCCGGAGGTGCCGAGGATTAGGGCAGGCAAGCTCCAACGTGAAACGAACGCGCCGAGCACCATCATGAATGAAATGACGAAAGGCGAGACAGCAACCGTTACTAACTTGGTCGGCGCTTCCGCGCCTGCTAGCCAGAGTGCAGCGGCGAAGCCGCAGAAAATACCAAGAAATTGAAGCTTCTGCTGTCGAGAGCGCTCCGTGACGGCTTCGGTGGCGATAGTTGAATTCACGCGCGCTGCTTCGGGGCACTCTTCATTGGACAAGATACAAAATTAAGGCCCCGGCAGCTAAAGCCGCCAAAGGCACCCAAAAGTGGATGTCGTGGAAGATTGGCCTGAGCCAAGACCTTATTTCCGGCTCTCTGTTACGGTATGGGATTATTCGTCTCCGAACCACAAGGCGCCAACAGACGAGACTCGTCGCGGGCGGTTGAGAGCAGACCAAACCGAACACCTCGCTCTAACCGCTTAGGGGTGACTGTATACACCTCCGCAAGAAATGCTGTCAACCTCTTTCGAGATGACGCAGTTCTGTTCTCCATTTGTGCTCCGGAAACCGGCTCCAAGCCGAAGCATTCCGTGCAGCGCCCTTTCGCTAGACTTGATAAGACTTGATTTCGCCTAGGCGCAGCAAAGAGCCGCCCTATTGCGTATTCTCGCTACTAGCACGCATGGGCCTTGATCGCTTCCTGGATTTGCCCCCTTATTGGCTGGCCTGCGAAGCCATCTTCTTGTCCAGCTCTTCCTTGAGTTGCTGCAAATTGAAGCTTGCGCCTTTCTGCATCGGGGGGAACTCAAGGAAGGTCTGGGCTGCTTTCGCTACTTCGTTCTTGACAAACACGAAGCGCCAGAATTCGTAGGCAAACCAGTTATAGTAAGCTAGTGATCCCGTCATGCCCGTACGTTCGTAGGGGTCCAAACGAAGATTAGTGAGGATCGGCCAGTCGACTTTGACTGTTGCACCGAGCCAGCCGTTCGGCTGATCGGTAAATCGATACTTATAGTCGTCAATACGCACCGCCGCAAGGGTCGTCTCGGTTAAGTAATAGATCTCGTGGCGTTTTGACGGGCTCTTGCCTGTGATGAGGTCCGTCTGGTCATAGCCATCGAGATGAACTTTGTAAGTGCGGTCGCCGATTTGCTTGCCTGCTTTAAGTTGTTCGACGATGTTGGGGTTACCGGCTGCCGCAACGAATGTTGGGAACCAGTCCAGTCCGGAAACAATGCCGTTCTCAACCTTCCCCGCAGGCACTTTCCCCGGCCAGCGGATGATCATAGGTACTCGGAAGCCGCCTTCCAATGCGGTCCCTTTGCCACCAGCGAACGGAGTCTGGCCGCCGTCGGGCCAAGTGAAGTTCTCTGCTCCGTTGTCAGTGCTGAAAGCCAAAATAGTGTCGTTATCAAGACCGTTATCCTTCAGGTATTTCATGACAGAACCGACGATGTCGTCGAGCTGCGCCATCCCCGCTTCCTGGACGGACCACCCATTCTCAGGAGTGCGCATTTTCTCGTACTTCTCCGACAAGTGAGTAATCACATGCATGCGCGTCGGGTTGAGCCATAAGAAGAACGGCTTGTTCTCTCTTCTGGCCTTATCGAGGAACGCGAGCGCATTGGACAGGATCTCGTCGTCTACAGTCTTCATCCGCTCCGGACAGAGTTCTCCGGCATCCTCGATTTTCTGCTTTCCGACCTTACCCCAGCGCGGCTGCTCGGTAGGATCATCGACATTCGTTGCCCAACTGTGGACCATGTGCCTAGGCCCCACCGTGTCCTTCAATGCTGAGGGATAATTCGGATGGCACGGGTCCTCCATAGCGTCGAGATGATAAAGGTAGCCGAAGAACTCGTCGAAGCCGTGGACCGTGGGAAGAAACTTGTTGAGGTCCCCCAGGTGGTTCTTCCCGAACTGGCCTGTGGCGTAGCCCATCGACTTGAGCACGGTCGCAATCGTCGGAGCTTCATCCGGTATACCGAGCGGCGAGCCAGCCTGGCCTACGGTGGTGAGCCCCGTGCGGATGGGAATTTCGCCGGTGATAAAGTTGGCCCGGCCCGCAGTGCAACTAGCCTCGGCATAGTAGTCGGTGAACCGCATTCCTTCGGCCGCGAGCTTATCCAGATTCGGTGTCCGGCCCGCCATGATCCCTTGGTTGTAGACACCGATATTGGCCCAACCAATATCGTCACCCATGATGAAAATGATGTTGGGCTTCTGCTGGCCGTAAGCACCGGGTGAGAGTGTCAACCCAACGAACATCAAGAACAGAACCTCAGTCGCTGTTCTTCCGATTGGCATGACCTGCCTCCTCTTTTTTTGTTTTTTACTGAGGACCCCGCCGTAATGATTCCGCGATGAGATTCGTAGACGGTAGACTGCTATCACAGGTGGCGCGATTCAACTGTCACTTGTACCAGGTCTAGCCTGCCAAATTGTCAGTTCGAGGCTGCGTCTCAAAAGTTGTAGTGAAACGAGAATTGCATGATTCGCGGCCCGTTAGGTTGCGAGATGGACGAGCGCGTCTGGAAGCCGCCAACTCCGTTGTTTGCGGACAGGATACATATTTGATGGAGGGTTTTGCCGTCTCCGCAGGTTGTGCCGGTAGCCGTGTGCTGAATCTGGTTTATCCCTCCGCCAGCTTCCACGTAGTAGTTTGCAGAGTTGAACAAGTTAAAGACCTGGGCTTGAAGCGAGATGGACTGCAGTTCGGTAATCCTGAATCTGCGCTGGAGTCCAACGTCGATTTCGGTGAGCCACGGACCGGTGAAGGAGTCCATGCCATCCCCAGGTGCAAGTCCATAGCCGGCAAGGCCCGCGGCGGTATTCGCCGTACTCTGCAAAGCGGTGGTGTCAGTTTTGGGATCACCGACTATGTTGCGCCATACTGATCGAGTCACGTTTAGCCAGCCAAGTGATTCCTGGTCTCGTGCAATCTCGTAGGATTCCAAGGTTAGGCCGCGCAGTTCTCCTAGGCGCAAGCCGGTAAGACCGGCGCACGCTTGCAAGCAATGCGCCGGTCCTTCGCCTAATGGTTGGTTGGCGTGGCCGTGCTTGGCTGGTTTTTGTTCGCGGTCGTTCCTTTCTTTACGTTTGTGGTGCTGGTCGTCGTCGGGATCGGCTTGGCACCGGCGGACGGCTTGGCTGTCGTTGCCGCCGTCGACTTCATTGCGGCATTGGTCACGCCTGTGCTGGGGGAAGATGTCGCGGTACCAGCCGTTTGAGTCGTGGGAGTCGCCCCACTGGTCGTGGTGGAACCGGTTGCCGTACTACCTCCCGTGAAGGCGTTCCCAGGCGAGCTAGATGGGAATGAAGTGAGGCTGGTGGTAGTGCCCGGGATGAGGGTGGGGAAATTCAGGTTGTAACTCCGCACCACAATCGCGGTGGCTCCGTTTTGCGTCTGCAACTCGTCGATCGTCAGGTTGTAGGCATAGCCGGTGCCGATGGGACTGTTGGCGGGTCGCGGCCGGGCCAGGGAGAACATCGCGCTGCTGGTCTGACCTGGGTTCAGCACGAACTGCGAGTCGGTCTGGGCGCCGCGGTCGATACCCATGCCCTGCAGTTCGCCCGGATTGCCTCCGGAGCCTTGGTAAGTGTTTCCATTATTGTCGGTCATGACCATCGAGCCGTCATGGTAGGCGATCACCAGTGGCTGGTTCGTCGTATTGTGGAACTGAATGTTCATGCGGATCACGTGCCAGGCTCCTTGCTGGCTCATCGTCATCTGAGAGACGTTGGCCAGAAACGGCCCAGCGTTGAAGCAGGTCGACCCACAGGAACCGCTGGAGTTGCTCGCGCCAAGAGCGGCGTTTCCCGAGTTTCCGCCCGCAACCGCCTGCTGCGCTCCTTGCTGTACTGCTTGTGTACCCTGTTGCACACCGTTCGTCGCGCCCTGCACGCCTTGTTGCGCCTGCTGGGCTCCCTGCTGAGTCGCGTTCTGCATGCCCTGCGTCGCTGACTGCTTCATCTTCTGCCAGAAGCTCTGCTTCTGCTGTGGTTGGCCCTGGTTTGGCTGGGTCTGGTTTTGAGTGGAATTCTGGGTTTGCTGGGTCTGGGGTTGATTCTGGCTTTGCGGGTTCTGGTTCTGGGTCTGAGCGACCGCGGAGACTGAGACGGCCGCCAAGGCGGCGATTACGACGACGATCCGTAATGAACTTGTTGTGCCCATTTTTCTCTCCTTCGACGTCTTTAAGTCTTAAATCCGACTGATTTCCTTCCGAAAGCTCTCGGATTTCTCTCCTCGACACATCGAGTCACCAGAAATGTTGGCGACGCCGACACTCATCGTCTGTAAGCCAGCAGCCTGCCAAAAATCCGTGCCCCCCTGCCCTCAATCCTGGCAATTTGGATCTCGGAAATCGGCTGAATCGCCAGGATTTCTCCTGCCGACCCGAATTCCACTTCCACAGACATTCCGGGTGCAGGCGGTTGCTTCGATCTCCAGGTGCCCGGCACGGAAAACGAAAATTGCTGTCCTTCGAGGATCAGCAGACCGGGCCCTGTCGTGGTATCCCGCAAGATTTTGCCTCGCTTCTTCACATTTCCTCTCGGCTCTATTGCTGAAAATGGTTGTAGGAGCTACGTCTCAGTGCTAGGATTTCCCGGGAATAACCCCAAGGGGGTTCCCGCCCTCCCCGAGCGCCGTCGTGCTGTTCTCACCTCGCATTGCGTAAGAAGTCGGGAAAAACCGTCATGCCGCTGCAAAATTTGAGAGCTTCAGCATTACCGCCACGCGATGCAGCCGGAAGCCCGGAGAAACGACAGGCCTTGGACGATCTGTTCAGCCTGACTTACGAAGAACTGCGCCGCCTGGCTTCGAGCGTGAAGCGGGGTGACCGCAGCAGCACGCTGAATCCCACGGCCTTAGTGAACGAAGCTTGGCTGAAACTGGCTGGTTCGCCGGGCGTCACCGCTGCTTCACCGCTGCATTTCAAACGGGTCGCTGCGCGCGCCATGCGCCAGCTTTTGGTTGAGGCCGCTCGCAGGAGAAAATCGGGCAAGCGAGGCGGCGCAGAACCTCCGCTCATCACCTTTGACGAGTCGTTGCACACGGTTCTCACCACCAGCCACGACCTGCTGGGGCTGAATGCGGCGTTAGACGAACTGGCCCACCTTGAGCCGCGGCAGGCCACGATCGTCGAGAGCCGTTTCTTTGGCGGATTTGAGACGGCGGAGATTGCCGAACTGCTCGGGATTTCTGAAGCCACGATTTTGCGCGACTGGCGCGCGGCCAAAGCCTGGTTGGGTCACAGGCTCAGCAAGGCTTCCTGAACTTCGGCATGGAAAACGGAAAATGGACAAGACACGCTGGCAGCGTATCCAAAGTCTGTTCCATGACGCAACCGAACTGCCCCAGTCGCAACGGCGAAGTTTTCTCAATGCTGCCTGCGGTGACGATGCCGAACTGGCATCGGAGGTGATGGCCATGCTCGAAGAGGATTCCGCAGGCAACTCTCTGCTTGATCGCAAACTTGCGGACGTCGCCCATCAGACGCTGGCCGTTCGCGGCGACTTCCGTGTCGAAGATTTTGGGCCGTATCGAATTCTCGGCGTCTTGGGTGAAGGCGGTATGGGGGTGGTTTATCTGGCGGAGCGCGGCGATCTGGGGAATCAGGTGGCGATCAAGGTCCTACGCGATGCATGGCTGTCTCCGTCGCGCCGCGAACGCTTTGCCAGAGAACAACGCACGCTGGCGCAACTGAATCATCCGTCTATCGCGCAACTTTACGATGCGGACACACTACCAGATGGGACTCCGTGGTTCGTGATGGAGCGGGTGGACGGCGTTGCCCTCACGGAATATTGCGGGAAGCATCAATGTTCTCTGGAAGAACGGTTGCAACTCTTCCGCTCGGTTTGCGAAGCGGTGCAATACGCGCACAGCAATGCCGTCATCCACCGGGACTTGAAGCCTTCAAACATTTTGGTCAAGAACGACGGAACCATTCGCCTGCTTGATTTCGGCATTGCCAAGCAGATGGAGGGCCTGGATGTTCCAATTGATCAAACCAGGACCGGTTTGCGCCTGATGACTCCCGCTTACGCTTCGCCAGAGCAGATTCGGGGTGACCGAGTGGGAATTCAGACCGACGTGTACTCCCTGGGTGTGATTCTGTACGAACTGCTTACCGGCCAGCTTCCCTTCGATCTTTCCAATTTGACACCCGCGGAAGCAGCAACCGTCATCACAGAGCATGAGCCCGGCAAGCCTTCAGTAGCAGCGAAACGGACAGCGGCGAAGGCAAGAATCCCACCTGTACACAACGCTTCCTGGTCTGACATCGACGTGCTTTGTCTCACAGCGATGCACAAAGAGCTGCAGCGACGGTATAGCTCGGTGGAAGCGCTGATTCGTGACGTGGACCATTTTTTGGCGGGTGAGGCGCTGGAAGCCCGGGCCGACGCTCTCGGGTATCGGATCGGCAAGTTTGTTCGCCGCAATCGGCGGCCGGTAATCGCAACTGCCTTGGTGCTCGTTACCGTCGTGGGTTTGATTGTTTTCTTCACCGTGCGTCTGACGAGAGCGCGAAATTTGGCGCAGGCTGAGGCAGCCCAGACCCAGCGCATCCAGCAGTTCATGATGAATCTCTTCCAAGGTGGTGACGAGGCAGCGGGGCCCGCCGCGGACATGAAGGTCATCACCATGATCGACCGGGGCGTGCAACAGGCACAGGCGCTCAATTCCGACCCTCGAGTGCAGGCTGATTTATACGAAACTTTAGGCAGCATTTATCAGAAACTTGGCAAACTTGATCGCGCCGATACGCTGTTGCAACAAGCGTTTGACCGGCGCCGGCAATTATTCGGCCAAAACAGCAGCGAGGCGGCGGAAAGCTTAGTTTCCCTAGGGCAGTTGCGTTCCGACCAGGCGCAATATGAGGAGGCGGAGAAGTTGATCCGCCAAGGTTTGGACATCGAGAGGCACAGCCTCCCAAGCGGTGACGCGGCAACATTGAGTGCGGAAACTGCACTGGGTGCTGTGTTGGCCTCGCGAGGTAACTATGATCAAGCGATCCGGATACTCGATGAGGCCGTTCGTGTGCAGTCGGGCGGTGGGACGCAAGCGACCGCGGGTCTGGCGAACAGCCTGTCTGAACTGGCTAGCGCGCACTATGAGGCAGGCCACTACCAGATTGCGGATCCGCTATTCCGGCGCGTGCTCGAAATGCATCGCCAGCTCTACGGCCTGAGGCACCCGCTGGTCGCGAACGATCTTTTCAGCCTTGGTGCGGTGCAACAGGACATGGGTTACTACGGTGAAGCAGAAAAGTTTTGCCGTCAGGCCCTTGACATTACGCAGTCATACTACGGTATTAACCATCCAAAGACCGCCGCAGATCTCACTGCTCTTGGCCGCGCTCTCTTGTTCCAGAACAAGTTTGAGGAGGCGACGGCTATGCTGCAACAAGCTGTTGCCATTCAAGAGCATGTTTTTGGACCAATCCACCCGACCGTTGCGGAAGTCGTGAACGAGCTGGGGAATGCAGCCTCGATGCAGGATAATTACGACGAGGCCGAGAAGCAATTCCGCCGTGTCACAGAAATCTACCGCGCGATTTATGGCGACCATCATTATCTGGTCGCGATCGCGCTGTCGAATCTGGCCTATACCTATTTGAACAAGAGAGAGTACGCTCTCGCCGAACAACTTTTCCGCGATGTGGTTCGTCGTTTTACCGAAACGCTGTCCCCAGACAACGTGAATACCGGCGTTGCGCACATCAAGCTAGGGCGGACGTTGTTGCGCGAGAATCGGTATGCCGAGGCCGAGATGGAGAGCCTGGCGGGTTATGAGAACTTGATGAAACAAGCTAATCCTGGGACGAGCTATCTCCGTGCAGCGCGCAAGGACTTGGCAGCCGAGTATGATGCCTTGAAGCAGCCAGAAAAGGCTGCCAAATATCGCACCGAATTAGCCAGAGAGGAACAACCTGTCAACGCCGTGAGAAAGTAGTGACGCGAGATATGCACACCTAACGCGAACAGCCGTCGCAGTTCTTGCTTCCGATCGACAGGGATGTCGAGGGATTGCAACCGCAACTCGACCTTGGTGGGCCGGTTCGAGGAAAGTTGCGCATCGATACTGGCCAGAAGGGGTCTCTCAACTCCACGCCAAACCCGGTGATCACCTTAGGAGGAAGCTTTTCGGGGTTGAGGTTGCGGTTCAGCGCAGCCAGTTCTGTCACCGACCCGGTGGTCACCCCGTTGGCCGGTTCTTTGCACTTACCCGATAGACTCGATTGTTGCGGAGTCCAAAATTGGTTGGGGTTACGTCGCCAGGATGAAGATCGAACAGGAGGAGGGAACGGAACCGATAAGAAAAGCAACCGTGCAGGTACAGAGCGCCGGTCTGGCTCATGTCCAGCCTAACCGTGTAGGAGCCGGGAAGAACATTCTGAACCGATGCGCATCGACCAAAAACCTCTATGGCCGGTTTTGAATCGTCGCGGGTGCTTTTCCCCGCCTCGAAGGTTCCATCCTGGCTAACGCGAGGCGGCATTTCTCTAGGTGCACCCGGTGGCGGAACTCGAATCTGCCTCCCTCCCCGACTCCGCCTTTCCCAGAAGGCGCGAAAGCATCTCCGTCGAATGTGTACCGCGTCCACAGAGGGAATCTTAGTCCTGCTGCTGACCGGCTAACCTGTGTACGCACCAGGGAGGTCGCTAAGGTGGCTGAGCGGGCGGAGACGGGCCAAGGTAACCTGCGTCCGCAAATCCGAAATCGCGGTTTCGATCGCTTCCCCCGCCATCGCCACCATGCCATGGGCCACCACGGCAGGAAGAGCACCGTCGGTTCGGAGCATCGTCCCGAAGCGAGGCGACAGACTATCGGCACTACTGAACCCACCGTAAGCTGTCAATGGATCAGTTTCGGCCTCCAATGCTCGCTACGTTGCCCGCTACAGCGGGCTGAGATGGTTGGTTGAGCTGATCGGTAATGTGCTCTTGTATGAGGTCCCATTCCGAGCGCAGGATCATCTCTTTAATATTGAATTTGCTTTCGTGTTTAGCATCGTCGACGCGTACGACAAGCTCGCGTTTGTGAAAACGAAAATCAATAACATCGGCCAGGGGAATCAGCTGATTCGATGAACTGCCCACAATAACAAACACCACTTTATCTGAAACCAGCGTGTACTCAGGACAGACGTCAGCCGGCATTTGCATTGGCTGACCGCCGAGCGCGGTGACAAATCCGTGGCGGGGAAACATGCAATCACCCATACGCATTCGCACCACGGTTCCGTGGTTATAGACTCCGAGCGGCTCAGCCCCGGCTAGCTGCACGGTGTAAAGGGTCGCAATCAGGACTAACGTAAGTTTCATAAATCTCCTGTTAGGGAACACTGGTCCCGTAGTAATACCCGCTGCGGCAATGAAACCGCAGGTTCAGGTTGTGTTTAGGCAAAATGCGCAGCGAGTGGTACCCCACCCTCGAACCGGGTAGCTGGTACGTGACCACATAGGAGGTGCGCAAGTCTTCCAGCACAGTTTCGAGCACCTGGTCGGATTCCGGCAGAGAAAAAGTTCTACCCCCGGTTGCCTCAGCCATACGCTGGAGAGCACCGCTGCCGTATGAGCTCGAGCCCGCTGTGTTCAAATCGATGGCGTAAAGGAGTGCGCCACTGCCGATGACTGCTCGCAGTGCCTCCTGGGCGGATGTTTTGCTGGTCGTGTCGTTGCCGTCCGAAAACAGAATTACGACCGGCCTCGTGCTGGGTTGGTGGCGGTCGGAGACGAGTGTTGCGCTATAGGCGAGAGCGTCGAATAAGGGGGTCAGGCCACCGGGCTTCAGTGCGTTTAGTCTGTTGTTCGCCTCTACGCTTCCGCAATCGTGAGCGCAGAGCAAAGCTGGGTTGAGACCAGCAAACGCCACAACCGAGGTGCTATCGTTCGCGGTTTGTTGGTGACGGACCAGTTGCCGAACCTGGCCCATGATTTTGGGGAGGCTGCTCGAGACGGATGCGCTAGCGTCGATGAGGACAACTAGGTCAAGTGTGGTCTCCTCTGCCCGCGCCACACTACGGAACTCCCGTACTACCAAATCGTCGTCGACGACGGCAAAATCACTGCGGTCCACCAGGTCAACGGAATGGTTGTTTGCGTCGGTGACAAAAAATGTCACGCGCACTTCGGAAACGATCGTGCGATAGGAGGGCATGGATGAATCATTGCGCGCTGGATTGGCAGGCTCATCCGCAAAACTGGTCGCGAGTATGCAAGCAGCAAACCCGGCGCAAGTGGCCCACTTTGCTTTCAAGGTACTCCTGCCGTGACTGGACGAAGCTGAAGGCTAATTATCGCTGCGACTTTTCAAAAGGCGAGAACCTTTTGATGGCATGCGGTTACCAAAGTTCCGAGGCTACCCACTCTGATTGGGGATTGTTGAATTCCCGAACCACGGCTCCGATCCAGCCCGCCTGGCCAACGCAACAGGGGAGAGACCCGTCTGGGTACTTACCCTAGGCTGACCACGGACCTGCTCCCTCGGTCCTCGGAGAGCTAGGCGAACAGATTAGAAATCTTTAGAAATCTACCTCAACCTGCTCGAGCGATGGCCTGCGTAGGTGAGCCAGGAATAGTAGTGACGCGACACGGTCTCCCAACCATGGAGGAGCTCTCTGACTTTTTTCCGCATCGACCGCCTTGTTTCCGTGCATTTCTCGAAGCGCACGAGTCAGGCTCAGGTTCCAGGGTGTAAGTGGACGGGCTGAGAACCCACGGGCATGGCCACTACCGGAATGCTGAGGATCGAGTTACGGATCGAGGTGAGGCGTTCCTGAGTGTTAGCGAACCGCGCGATTAGCTCCAGCACCATTTGTTTGTGCTCGTAATTGGGATTTGTATCCAGTCGATCTCGGATCAAGATGCTAATCTTAGATCACAGTGAGCACGTCGTTGTCGCCCCTAGCTCAGAAGGGGCGTAAAGCGCTGATCGGTGTGGACGAGCTAGCGCAATATCTGGGTGTTTCACGATGGTGGATCTATCAAAAGGTTCGCTCGAAGGCCATTCCACACTTTCGGGTGGGAACACTCCTTAGATTCGATCCAGCGTCTATAGAGGCTTGGCTCCAGAAGAGCCAGTAGGTTTCCGGCGGGGCAAACCAGGACTGGCCCCCGCCGTTCGTATTTTGCGGGGCTGAGTGAACGCTGTGAACAACTGTGAACAAAATGGCACCTACAAACCATCAAGAACCCTCATGAAACCACACTCGAAAAGTGGCTCTTGACGGCTCAAAACATTGGGGTTAGGTTCTTAACTGATGTGTTCTCAACGTCCTAATGCTAGTAGTGGAAATAGAATCCCTCCGCCAAACCGCCCAACCTTGGCCTGTTTGTGGGTATGGTCTTGACGCACCTGTTCGACTAGTCATGCCGGGGGCCTGCACAACGTGTAGCCGTGAGCATAGCTAAGGGCATGTTGCCTACGCCACTCTCTTCACCGGCGGAATCTGGTATGCGGCCGGCCCCACCATAACGTTGTCCTCTGCGTGGCCCTTGAACATCTCTGCTTTGGGTTGGCAGACGCGAATTGTCAGGCTGACAGGGCCGGTTGGAGCTAGCGGTCTTCACGCGGCACCGCCGTCCTCCTCCGGACTGCGACTTCTGATCGCTGAGCAGCTTTTTCTACTGTTGTCCGTTGACCATCTTGACCTGTAAACCTTCGTGTCCTTCACGTCGCCCTTGAAGCTGATGGTTTCGGTTTCCTGCCACGTGTGCTGGGCCAGCTTCTAATTGTTGGCGTCCATGGCCTGTTTGATCGCCATCAGCTTCTGTTGGCGGTGGAGAAACGGATTTGCTTGAGATTTTTTCGAAATGCGGTGGTCATTAGGTCGTCCTCTCTTTGAATCATCTCTTTTCGGGCACTGTGCGTTACTCGACCTTCGTAATCGGCGGCAGCTTATAAGTGCCGTCGAGCATCGATTGCTCGGGTTGATAGACCCGCACCGTCACGTTATAGGACCCGGACCCTGGAATCGGCAGCCAATTCGAGTCCTTATCCACTCCCGGCGAGTCCTTCTGCAGGTATACATCGAGCGATCCATCGGCATTGAATTTCAGTGGCATGGACGAGAGTATCCCATATCGATTCAGCGCGTTCCGCACGTAGAAGTTGCCGCGATACGGTGAGATCGACCATACATTTACCTTTGACGGAGGCAGACCACCCTTCTCGAAATGCATGACATACTTGTGGGTGCCGTCGAGAGCGATGCCGTTGCTATCGACGAATGCCGAGGGATACACTGCATCTTCCTTCTGGAGAGCACCCAGTCCCACATTGGCGATAAAGGCGCGAGTCTGGTAGTCCGTGCCGTAAGCGCCCAAATCGAGTATGTTGAGCCAGCCGTTAACAGTCTTGATAGCATACGGCCCAGTCTCGAACTGCATGTTCACATAGGCTGGGGACTTGTTGATGCCCGCCAGGATTGCCGGGTCGATTTTCGTGGCATCAAAGGACTTACCAGCTTCGACGCCCAGTTTCTTTAGCCCTTCGATCATGCGCGTATCGGTCGCATACGGCGGGTTCTCAACCAGCAACTTCGCCAAGCGATTAAAGAAGGTCGCGCCTGTCATGAGGTTCACTTGATCGAATGGTGTCGCCGTAAGGTCCACGTTAGGATCAACCGGAACATTCGTCGGCGGCGTGTAGTTTGTGCCCCACGCACTGAGAGGTGTCATCTTTAACTGGTCCTGCTTCACATGAACGGCATCGAAATCGGCCGGGCTGGCGGCGGCCATCTGCACCAATACCCACGCGTACCGTGTCGTGCACTTGAAGACCTGGGTGATCTCTTTCGGCGCCTCGCCCTTCCATTTCGAACTGGCGATTAGGTAGTTGCCTGCTTTGCCGCCATTGGTGCGTGTGCCCACCTCGCCGATGTCATCGGTCCACATATTGACCACCTGCATCACGATATAGCGGTCACCCATATCCGGGAGTGAGACGATCATCGGCTCCTGGTCGAGATCGACGAATCCGAACGACCACAAGGAGTTGACGCTGATGCGTACGACATTCTTGAAGTCGGGGCTCACGTACGTCCGGATACGGGCGAACTGGTTGATGGGAGAACTGTACTCGCCGGCGTTGGCTGCGGCGGTTGTCACTTGTCGCGTTACGTCCATCAACACCAGCGGATAGGCGTACACATACTCTTCCGCGCCCGCGATAAAGGCGACTCCTTCCTTCACCTTCTTGCCAGCGCCGAGGATCCATCCGGCAATAAGCGCCAGCAGAACCGCTATCCCCATATAAAGCCACTTCCTGTTCTTGCGGTGAACGCTGGCTGCCCCACCGCTGTGAACGGAAAAAGTATCTTGGGGTCTTCCGTCATCAATACGAACGGGTTGGCCACTCATGCTGCGCCTCGATTTCTCTAGGTCTCCCTGGGCTTAGACACCCAGCTATTCGCTTGCGTGGTTATTGCGCTGAGCCTCTTTCAGCTTTTCGATATCGGCGGGTGTCAGCTGCGGCCGCTCGATGGTCAGCGTCAGCTTGTCCAGCTTGCCGCTGAATTGGAACGGTACTTGATAGTCCTCATCGTCTACAGGAGTTCCCGTATCTGCTCCGACATCGAAGTTTTCGTCCCATTGCAGGATAAAAGGTATGCTGTGCTCCATGGATTGCGTGGCCACCGCTTTACCGTCCACTTTCAGGACACCCGTGCCTCCGCGGCCTAGGCCGCTGGGGCTGCCAAAAGCCAGCGTGCCCATGCCGAGCCCTTCGTACTTGAAATCGAACTCCAGTGTGTGTTTCCCGGGTGTTAATGCTTCGGGCCCTTCCCAGCGAATGCGCTTCAGGTCCACCAGGTTCCAGAGGAAAACGGGTTTCCCTTTCAGAACGTAGAAGCCGTATCCCCCGAAACGTCCGCCCTGGGTCACAATCATGCCTTCCCCGCCATCTTGCGGGATTTCGACTTCGGCCTTGAAGTTGTAGGAAGAATTGAGGATGCTCGGCGCGTCGCCGTTTGGTGTGCCAGTGACCACGCCAGAATAGGTAAAGACAGTGCGGCCCGCACTCAGGCTGGGTTTCGGAATGATGAGTCGAGCCACGACACTGTTGTCGAGTGGCAGAACCTGATACTTGTCCGCCTCTTGCCAGAACAGACCCTGAAGTTCTTTCAGTTTGTCCGGGTACTTGCTGGCCACGTTGTCGAACTGGGTCCAGTCTTTCGTCATGTCATACAGTTCCCACGGGTAATCGGCAGGATTCTCCTTAATGATTGCCCCGG
Organism: Terriglobales bacterium; assembly: GCA_035623335.1. Lineage (GTDB taxonomy): Bacteria > Acidobacteriota > Terriglobia > Terriglobales > Acidobacteriaceae > JAFAGX01. Next base: position 54,069 of record DASPTQ010000073.1, on the reverse strand, counting down.
TCTCCCAGGGAGGACGCATGACCTTGGTGCTGGCGATCCAACCGTCGTGATAAAGCGCGTGGTCACCCATCATTTCGAAATACTGCGTGTGATGTGTAGAAGGGGCGTTGGCGTTCGTTTTCTTGAAGGTATACACCATACTGACGCCTTCGATGGGCTTTTGCTTGATGCCATCGACATACTCCGGAGCCTGAATCTGCGTAGCCTCGAGAATGGTGGGCACGATGTCGATGATGTGATGGAACTGGTTGCGAATGCCGCCCAGATCGCCGATGTGCCCGGGCCAGGAAATGGCCATACCCTGGCGGACACCACCGAAATGCGAGGAGATCTGCTTGGTCCACGTAAACGGGGTGTCGAACGCCCACGCCCACGGCACAGCCATGTGGTTGTAGGTCTTATCCGTACCCCAGGCGTCGTAGAAGTATTTCAGTTGAACCTCAACCGGGACGTTGACCTGGTTGAACATCGCCACTTCGTTAGGAGTACCGAGCAAGGTGCCTTCGGAGCTGGTGCCGTTGTCACCTTCGATATAGATGATTAGCGTGTTATCAAGCTTGCCCTCGTCCTCGACCTCTTGGATGACACGGCCGATTTCATGGTCGGTATAGGCGACATAGGCAGCGAAGACGTCCACCTGACGGAGAAACATTTTCTTTTCGTCCGGATTAAGTTGATCCCAGTGTTTGAGGAGGTCCGCTGGCCATGGCGTCAGCTTGGCGTCGGGTGGGATCACGCCCAACTTTTTCTGGTTAGTGAATATCTGCTCCCGTAGTTCGTCCCACCCCTTATCGAACAGGTGCAGGTCGGTGATCTTCTTGATCCATTCGGGGGTGGGATGATGGGGCGCATGCGTACCACCCGGCACGTAGTAGAGGAAAAAAGGCTGCTCAGGATTCACCGCGTTGAGGCGCTTCATGTATTCGATAGCGTCATCCGCCATCGCGGTGGTCAGATTCCAGCCCGGTTTTCCCACGTAGGGATAGATGGCGGAGGTGTTACGGAAGAGGTTCGGCTGCCATTGATTCGCGTCACCACCCACGAAACCATAGAAGTAGTCGAAGCCCATCCCCACCGGCCATTGATCAAATGGCCCAGCCTGACTGGCGGCGAAGGCAGGAGTGTTGTGGTCCTTGCCAAACCAGGAGGTAGCGAATCCGTTGTCCCGCAAGATGCGGCCAATGGTTGCTTTGTCTCTCGGAATGATGCTGTTATAGCCGGGGTAACCGGTGGCCTGCTCGGAAATCACGCCGAAGCCCACGGAGTGATGGTTACGGCCGGTGATAAGGGCGGCGCGTGTCGGAGAGCAAAGTGCAGTGGAATTGAAGTTCGTGTAAAGCAGACCGTTCTTGGCGATGCGGTCCAGCGCTGGGGTGGGTATCACTCCCCCGAACGTGCTGGCCACGCCGAAGCCCGCGTCGTCGGTCATGATCAACAAGATGTTCGGCGCACCTTTTGGCGGAACAATGCGCGGAGCCCAGCACGGTTTGGATTCGCGCGCGTCGCGCTTGATCACCCCGCCGAAGGGTGCAGGGTTGGGTGGCAACTGCTTTTCAGACTTAAGCGATTCGGTAGCTGCCGGTGAGCAGGCTTCAGGTGCAGGCTGTTGCGCGAACGCTGTACTTGCCGCGAAGGTCGCCAGCAATAAGCCGGCAAGCGCAATACGGAACAACCCTGCTGTATATATTCTTGCTCTTTCACTGCTGAACGACTCGCAACGGTCTGTCATTGTTGTAATTCCTTTGCTCCGAAATGGTGCTGCGGTGGGCTGCATTGCCGGCTAGGCAAAATCGGAAAGAGGTCATTCTGATCACAATTGCCAAGAAAGTGCACCTGGCAAAACTGACAGCAAATCTGGGCATTATTGCCAGTTACCTTGAGGAAGGGGAGGGATCAACGAATAACCGGTTCGGCTCCGCACGGTCAGTTTCGCTCGGCTGGTGCGTCGACCATTTGCTCTTTGAGTCGGTTATTGCCACCGATGCGTGATATCGGTGCAGAGAATTGCTAAACTGTTACACTCAAAACCTGCATCGAGGGTTCGAATACCTCCTTCTCCGCCAGCTCACTCATATTCACCACAAGTATCCGGCAATATTCAAGCTACACGCTTGTCAGGCAAACTCATTGTGGCTTCCGCGCTTGTCACAATTTTCTCCTGAGCGTCGTTTTAGGTATGTGGATCCGGGAAGGCGGGCATTATCGTGGGAACTACACAAGTACTGAGTCGGTCCATGACAGTCCGGAAGAGTTCATCTGAGCACTGGGAAGAAGCTGAGTTCAGGGCAGTGTTTCTCGAGCACTATTCACGAGTCCTTGGCATATTGATACGCCTGCTCGGCGACCGCTCATGCGCCGAAGAGATGGCGAACGATGCGTTCTGGCGTCTTTACCGTCAGCCCGCTCTGCAAGTCGATGGCAACGTCGGCGGATGGCTGTATCGCACCGCAACCAATCTAGGAATCGATGCATTGCGGGCTTCTGGCCGGCGCCGCCAATACGAAGAAGCTGCCGGAGGAGCCAGAGATCAAGCCAAGATCAGCAGTCCACTCGAGGTCTTGCTACGTGCAGAGAAATGCAATCGGGTGCGCGCCGTACTGTCCTTGATTAAACCCGCCCAGGCACAGTTGTTGATTTTGCGGAGTTCAGGGCTGTCCTATAAAGAACTTGCCGACGTCCTTAGTGTGAAGATGACCAGCATCGGCACCTTGTTGAACCGTGCCGAAGAAGAATTTCGCAATCGTTACCTCGCACTTCATGCGAATGAGGAGGAACTATGACTTGCATTGACGATGGAAATCTCCGGCGGCATTTTGATGGTGAACTGGCTGGTGCCCAACTCGCAGAGGTCACGGCGCACCTCGCTTCCTGCGCGGACTGCCTCGCCCGTTCCGAGAAGCTGGGTACTGCGAGGGCACAGACTGAGGAGCTGTTGGCGACGCTAGTTCCCGCCGCGGACAATGTCGTGATCAATTCGGCAACTGCCTACGCCCAGTTTGCCGACCAATTTGCAGCCGATCGTAAGCCGAAGAATTGGATTAACCGGCTGCTCGCCCCACGGTGGCGTCCGGCCTGGGGATTGGCAGTGGTCGCATTGATGGTCGCAAGTTTGGTGAGCCTCAATCCGGTTCGCTCCTGGGCGCAGCGAGTCTTAGCTATGCTGCGGGTTCAGAAGATTCAGGTGGTTACGATCGATCCCAACACTCTAATGTCCAGCTCCGAACCGGACTCGCGTCCCTATAAGCTCTTCAATCAGTTTGTCGCCGACAATGTTGTGGTCACGATGGATCCTGGTAAACCTGACATTGTTTCGAACCTGGCAAGTGCTGCCCAGTTGACGGGATACCCAATCCGCGTGATCGGTAGCCTGGGAACGCCACGCAGCGTCGAGGTCAATGGTGAAACCGCGTTCCAGATGACCATCAATCGTGATCGTGTGACGACACTGCTGGATGAAATTGGCCGTACCGACATCCACATTCCCGAGTCGGCGAACGGTGCGTTGATCGCCGTTCATATTCCGAAGATAGCCATCTCGATGTATGGAGATTGCCCAGTTCGGCACGGGGATGTGACCTCCAATTCGCAGTCTCGGGCTGAGGCTTTGGCCGAGCGCAAGGCGGAGCGCATGGCAGACGCAAAAGACACAAACTGTACCTATCTTATTCAGGCCCCCAGTCCCACTGTGAGCGTTCCCCCCGATCTCAATATGTCGGAGATTGCGGAAGCGGCATTGGAACTCGTGGGCATGAATCCCGCAGAGGCACGGTCATTCTGCCAGACGGTGGACTGGTTCTCCACTTTGGTGGTGCCAATTCCGCGAAATTCCAGCTCCTATGACACGGTGACCGTGGACGGGGTGGAAGGCACCTTGATCACCGAAACGCTCCCGCAGGGAGATCGGTATAGTCTGTTGTGGATCAAGAACGGGGTGATCCATTCCCTGGCAGGTCACGGGAACGCGTCCGATGCCTTGAGTCTGGCCGCTTCACTGCGTTGATCAGCCGATCGATGCCAATGACCCAATCTTCCAACCTCGCCATACGCACGCGTGGGCTGCGTAAAGTCTTTAGTGGCAAAGTGGCCGTCCGAAACCTCACCCTCGAAGTTCCCCGAGGTGAGGTCTTCGGCCTGTTGGGACCAAATGGAGCGGGTAAGAGCACTTCGGTCAAAATGCTGCTCGGCCTGGTATTACCCACAAGTGGGGAAGCTCAAATTCTGGGTTGCCCTGTTGGCGACGTCGAGACACGCAGCCGAGTTGGTTTTCTTCCGGAGCATTTCCGCTTCTACGACTGGCTCACCCCTACGGAGCTTCTCAAACTGCACGGTCGGCTCTACGGCATGTCGTACGCAAAACTCCGCGAGCGGGTTCCCCTGTTGCTTGACCTGGTAGGCCTCACGCCGCACCAGGACAAGCGTCTGCGCGATTTTTCTAAGGGCATGTTACAGCGCATTGGCCTCGCACAGGCGCTGTTGAACGAACCCGACTTGATCTTCCTCGACGAGCCCACTTCGGGCCTGGATCCCGTCGGCCGTCGCCTGGTTCGCGACATCATCAAAGCCCAGCGCGACCGCGGAGCAACGGTCCTACTGAACTCCCATCTGCTTGGAGAGGTCGAAATCACATGCGACCGCGTCGCTTTTATTAAGGCCGGCGAGGTAGTGGAGACTCGGCAAATCAATGACGATATCGAGGACCAAATCACGGTTTCTATAAGGGCAACCAATCTGACCGCGGAGATTGCGGATGGCCTGTCACGGTGGAGTCGGTTCGTCCGCAAGCAATGTGAGTGCTTGACGCTATCCGTGTCATCCGGCGCAGTGGTGCCAGAGATCGTGCGCTATCTTGTCGCAAGCGGCGTCGACGTGTATGAAGTCACTCCTCAGCGTCTTTCACTCGAAGAACGTTTTCTCGAAATCGTCGGCACCGATGGAGGGCTGTGATGGGCGTCTGGATCATGGCCGGAGTAACATTCCGCGAAGCCGCGCGCAAGAAAATGCTGTGGATGGCACTCGCCGCCGGCGGTGCGTTCCTGATTCTGTTTGGTACAGGCCTCCACTTCCAGGCCAAAGATTTTGCCGCGCACGGCATAAGCCCGGTCTTGCAGCGGGAAATCTCCTTCACCATGTTGACCATGGGTCTCTATGCCATCGACCTGCTGACGGTGCTCGTGACAATTCTCAGCTCCATCGACACGCTCTCCGGTGAAATCGCCTCCGGTACGATTCAAGCGATCGCGACGAAGCCGGTCCCACGTTGGCAAGTGCTCCTGGGCAAATGGTTTGGCTTCTGCGGCATGCTGACTGCGTACCTTGCCATCATGGTGGGTGGCGTAAACGCCATAACCTATGTGATGGCGGGCGTCACCGCACATCATCTCGCACGAGGCCTCTCATTGATGTGGATGGAAAGCGTAGTGCTCCTCTCCGTGGTTTTTGCGTTTGCGACCTACTTTTCGACGTTAACCACAGGCGTGCTTACTCTCGGGCTCCATGGACTCGCATTTCTCGGCGGGTGGATCGAGCAATTTGGAGCCATCACTCACACGCCTCGTCCAGTTAATGTTGGCATCGTTGCAAGTATTCTCATGCCCAGCGAAGCGCTCTGGCGCCGAGCCGCCTTTGAAATGCAGTCGCCGCTTGCCAATTCACTGCGTATCTCCCCGTTCAGCACCCTCTCCGTCCCGAGCATTACCATGCTCGTCTATGCGCTACTGTACTTGGCAATAGCGCTCGCCGTCGCTATACGCCGTTTCTCCCAGCGCGATCTGTGAAGTTGCCAGCTTGAATTCCGCTTAACAATGTTGATAAGGGGAGTCAATGCAAACGCAAAGCATTCTGCTCAAGGTTCGGCGAGCGAGATCCGAGCGCCCTGATTGTTCCACAGGGGAGGTCATCGCGCCGCTCCTACTCAACGACGGGCAGGTGCCATTTGGAGATGGAGCCCAGGGGGGATGGAGCCGATCAGAGAATCGCCTGTAATGTAGCTCGTAGAAATAGGCCGCTTTGATGCGGATCGCCGAGAGGGCAGCGAGAGCTGTTCATTCGACTGAACAAGTAGACACGCGTGGTAGGGACAACCTTAAGTTCGTCAAGACGGTGATCATGCGACGCTTACGTTGGCGGTCATTGAAAGAGTCAGAAAATTCCAATCTCAGCCGCTTCTTCTAGACACAGCACCCTTCAGCTTGCATCGGCACGAGGAACTGAAGATCCCCAAACTTCAGGGGAGATCAGCGCACAGATCGGGCTCGGTCGTTCTGCATCGCGCGATCGTAAAATTCGAGCGCTTTGACGAAATATTGCAGAGTCTGTTTTCGTCTGGCGGGCGTATCGAGAACGATCTTCGCTTCTGTCATTGCGCCCATACGCCCCGGTTCAGCGGCGGCCTGGGCAATGAGGTTTTGAATGCGTGTGCGAAGATATCGAATTTGAGACGTCGAAGGAACGAGAGGTTCCTCTTCACGCCAAAAGTATATTGGGGAAGTATGTGCCACCTCCACGCCGCGGGATTTCGGGCTCAAGTAACGGGCTGCCATCCACGAACTCGATTGCAGCGTGAAGTGGCTGTGTCCCCTATAGGTATTCGGCCGCCCCGGATCGGGCGTCAGCTGCACAGGCACAGACGAGCCATTGGTGACAATTTCCGCCCGGGACACCGGTTCTTCGGCGAGCATCTCGAGTTCAACATCCACTATTAACGGGAACTGTCGACCGTAAGACTCATCGCCGGGTTCTAGCCCGTTTGCATGCAGGAATAGCATAGGTCCCGTAGTCACGAAAGAGTGACCTTCCTTCAGTGCTTTGAACCAAGCCGCAGGTAAGAACTGCCCGGGAACACGGACATAGACACGGCTCCAGCCTAAAGGCACGGGATGCACTCCATAAGCACTACCCGCAGAAAGTCGGAGAGGCAGACCAAACTGCAAAAGCATGTAGTAGATATCGAAGTTCGCCAAGGCAAAGCCTGCACAAGTGAACGAATATCTGCCAGGCAACAGGGATGGCCATGCACCCCAATGTACGAGATCACAACCGGATGGCCAGAGGTGGTTATTAGCTAAGCCGACAAAATCCACTGCGCCAAGTGCAGCCGTGGCTGGCAGTTCCAATGCAGTTGCCTTTTCGGAATCAGTAAAGGCGCCGCGCTCATGTGCCTCTTGTCCAAACTTGGCATATGGGTAACGAAGCGGAAGGGTCGCCCGTCCTAGGTGGGAAACCAAAAGTGATGAAGACCACGATTCCAGTTCTTCATTCACACAGGATAGCCAGCGGTTATCGGAGACCGAAAGTGCGCCGTCCGAGTCGGCCTTTGCCAGACAGTCATTCAGCTGAGGATCGGTTTGCAGCAATCCTCCAGGTAGCCGCCATGCAGTGATAGGTAGTGCCATATTTAAATCTTCAGCTTCCATGAGAGTGGGGAGATCTTGAAGCATGGCGTGAACGTGCATGTCGCCCGAGTACCATCCTTGTGCTGCCATATCAGTCCATCGCTGGAGGTGAAAGGCCTTAGTCACACTGCCTGCCTGAGGCAGGAAGATAGTTTCGGACAGCGCACGATATTCCTTACCGTGCTCAATACGAATGAGGTATTTGCCAGCGGGGAGTTGAATGGAGAAAGCGCCGTGCGGAGCGACAAAATGAAATTCTGAGCCAAACTTATTGGAATGCGCATAGTGCAACGTGTGAGGGGCAAATAGAGGCCTATCGTGCGCATCGCGAAGGTAAACCCGAGCCGCAACTGGTACACTGAGTTCGTTAAAGATACTGGCGGACAACGTACCTGCTTGCAGAACTGCCGGCGTAACCAGTAGACCAAGGGCGCAAAGCAATTGGCACAGCGGTAGGTTTTTCATGAAGATTGGTTCTGGAGCTACCCGTCTCCTCTCACATACAAGTAAATATGAAAAGGACGTCCGAAATCTAGAATTTCCTACCTAGCTCGAGACACGACTTGCATTTCAACTCCATTTCATCATCATCTTTCTGCTGACAGCGACTTCGCTCTCGGCGCGTGAATCTTAGCAAGTGTCACATCAAGCCCAGACCGATACAAATAGGGCAATTAGGTCTTGATTTCGTCTTGATTATGTGCCGAGTTTCTGCATCGCGGCGGTCTTGCATAACCGCAACGAATTGCCCGTCTCGCACCTTCCGAAACGACTTGCTTCTGGAATGCGAATGGAAGGTTTTCGGCTCAGTTTCCGGTTTGCCGACCATCCACGAACTGGCTTGGTTGGTGGTTACAAGGGCGTTTCTCGTTCATGAACGAATAGTATTAGTAGGCGCTTTAATTAAGCGAAGAGGCGACTTAGATTGTTGTGATGCTTGCTATTTGCCAAGTTCTGCGCGCCAGTTGTTGACCATAACCAGCGAATTTGCAGTCTCGGACTTAGTCGAAAGCGAGACCAACATCTTCTTAAAATCCGGACTCAAACTGCCGGAATTGGCGTCGTTAAAGCTGCGTCCGCCGAACAACGGGCGTGGCTGGCCGAACTCTAAAGCACTGTTCCTCTCAGTGACCGGAACGAGATTCGCGGTTGAATTCGCGGGGTCCGCATACATGACGCCCTGATCGGCCATCCCCTTGAGGCCATACCACCAGGCTGCGTATCCACCATGCGGTGAGACTTGGCGTTTCTCCCCTGGACCCGGGAACGGCGTCATATATACTTCGTCGCGCCCGCTTTCATTCGAAACATAAACGAACCATCGGCCATCATTTGAGAAGGTCATCCCCCGAACTAGGGCGTCTCCCCGCTCAAACGCGAACGGCTTGTGGTCCCCACCCACGGCCACCATCCAAACCTCGGTTTTCTTGTTGGAAGTATTAATCGTGTTATACGCAATAAACTTTCCATCGGGAGACCATGCCACCGGGTGGACGGTGGAGTCGGAACTCAGCAATTCCAGCGGTGATCCAGTGCCATCCGCTGTTCTCGTAAGGATCTTCCAGCCTGCCGGGGAATTGAAGGAATAGGCCAACTGCCGACTGTCTGGCGACCACACGGGATCGTCAGCATCTCCGTTATCAAAATTGAAGCGGTTGGCCAAGCCTCGCGAAAGGTCGTACATCCATAAACTTGTCTTGCTCCCATTCTGCTCGGCAATAACCGCCGCTGCTCGCGTTGAATCGGGTGATACAGCGATACCGGTCAGCTCGCGTGGTTCTCCCACCTTCCCCAGTTCCTTTCCATTGACATCGAGCCAGGTCAGTTGCCAGAGTCCGCCGCCTTCCTCGCTCTCATACAGTAGAGTGTCGGCGGAAGCGGCATAATTGCTTACCCAGCGAATCGACCCGAAATGCACCTGTTGCGCGATGGGAACGGCGCGTCCACTCAGCTTCAGCGAACTGGCGCTGAACGGCTGTGCAAGAAGGCTGCGTTCCTTCACGTATAAAAGGTAGCCGGGATCCACATATTGCCCCCGTGCTTGCGAAGCGGTTATGAGCTCGCTTTTCTTGTCATCAATATTGACAACGTATAAACCGGTGTTGGAAACCCCTGGAGCAGCGCTGAAGTAAAGCACGTGCTTTCCATCCGGTAAGAACTGCGGATGGCGATGACTCTGGCCGGGCTTTTCGGGAGAAGTGACCTGGACCAGCGTACCTCCGGAATCGGGCACAGAAAAAAGAGCGCTGTCGCCGGCCGGCGCGAACACAATCGTGCCTTCTTTACTCCAAGTGGCGCCGCGTCCGTCCACCGCATCGCAAATCGTCTGAACCGCGCCGCTCGAGAGAGCAACTTTTTTCAGCTTCCCGGGAATGAAGAACCCAATGTAGGTGCCATCAGGCGACCAGAAGGGATAAGTGGCTTCATCGGTGCCCAGAATGGGTTGCACTGTTAACGCGTCCAAAGATCGCAAATAGAGCTGCTGCTTCCCGCCTTCACCCGCCGCGGCCATCACCAGCTTCTTTCCGTCGGGAGAAATAGCAATAGAGGTGTTGGTGGAGTCGAGCCGTAGCTTGGAAGGCAGGGCGACGTTCGAACGCAACACCGGCTGCGCGGCGGGACGATGAAGCCACCAGCCAAGACCGAGCATCAAGAGTGCGACCACCCCTCCGATGGCCCACCCCATCCACTTGCGGCGTTTCCGCGGCGCAGCGATCGGTCTTGCAATTTCTGCCTGGGAGCCGCCCTGGCTGATCCACCTCAACTGGAGCTTGACATCTTGCGCGGTCTGGAAGCGCTCTTCGGGATCCTTAGCGAGGCACGTTCGAATCACGTAATCCAGCGCCGGCGGCGACAGCGGCTGCACTGCCGAGATCGGCTCCGGATCTTTTTCCAGGATGGCACTCGCGATGGAAATCTGACTCTTGCCTTCAAACGCGCGCTTGCCGCTGGCCATTTCGTAGAGCACCGCCCCCAAAGCAAAGATGTCGGAACGCGCGTCTGCCTCTTTTCCTTCGATCTGCTCCGGGCACATGTATTGGATCGTCCCTACAATGCTGCCCGCCGTGGTGAGCGGACTCATCGGACTAGGTCCGCTCATGGTCGGTGTCGCCGACAAAAGCGGCGCCGCTGACGAACCCTGAGTGCCACTCGCAGTGGGCTTCGCCAACCCGAAGTCCATCAGCTTGGCACCCATCTTGGTCAGCATGATATTGGCAGGCTTCAGGTCGCGATGCACGATGCCTGCACGGTGCGCAACGGCCAGAGCCTCCGATATCGCAATTCCGATGGGGTAGATCTCGTTCAGCGGCAACGCCCCTCGGCGCAACCTTTCGGCCAGAGTTTCCCCTTCCAGAAACTCCATAACAAGGTAGTCGGTCCCATTGTCTGACCCGATGTCGTAAAGGTGGCAGATGTTCGGATGGTTCAGCGCGGAGATGGCACGCGCCTCGCGCTCCATGCGCTGCTTTAGTTCCGGTGAAGAAGAAAGGTGGCAGGCCAGAACCTTGATGGCCACGGTGCGGTCAAGGCGCGTGTCTTTGGCGCGATACACCTCTCCCATACCACCCGCGCCGAGCAGAATCGCAATTTCATAGGGACCGAGCCGTGTGTTTGCCGCTAGCGGCATAAGTGGCGATGATTATAAACCCAGGAAACGCCGCCTGGTTCCACACCTGTCACCCGAGTAGGATGACGAACTGCTCGGAAAACGAATAACGAGTATTTTTACGCCGGTATTGCTGAAGACGGCGTACCCATACGCTTTTTCGACTGCTTCTTGGGCGGCGGGTTGGGCCTTGTAAAGAGGGTATCTTGAACCATCTGACGGATTTCCGTACGCTCTTCCTCTTTCTCTTTTTCGTCGTCGGCCGCGAACGCGCCCACGGCCATCAGGCCGATTAGCGATGCGATCAGCAACCTCTTGGCTCTGCCACGAACTGTAAACCGCGCTCGCAGGTGCAATCGCTTGCAGAACCATGGCGGGGGGAGTATCGATTCGGCAGCTTGCGTTGTGAACTGTTAGAACAAACAGATCGTGATGGTCTGCGGAAACATGCAGGGGGACGTCAGTCGTGCGTCGCGCCGTTTCTCTATTACTTCCTCGTACTTCCTGTTAGATTCCTGCTGTCCTCTCTCTTTCCTACAAACTTCCTCGAACCAGACACAAACTCTTGGGGATCATTCCGCTATCGTCTACCGCAACATCAGGCTGCTTGTCCTCAACTTCCCGCAGTTGCGAAAGCTACCGTATACTCTTCTACCGGTAAGACGAGCCACAAAATGGAATATATCTTCGACCACCCATGGGAATTGGGCCTGATCCTTGCGATTGTCCTAGCCTTCGTCCTCGACTTTGGACGTCGCTGTGCCCGCTATTTCAAAGTCGAGGAGCTTCCCCAACGTAAAGAGCAAATGGGCACGATCCGCGATGGGCTCTTCATACTAGTCAGCCTGCTTCTGGGCTTCACGCTGACCATGGCCGTCTCGCGCTTTGTCGAGCGGCGCTCATTGTTGGTGGAAGAAGCCGTTTCGATTGGCACCACATACCTCCGCGCTGCCACGCTTCCCCAACCTTATAGGGATCATTCCAGACAACTTCTCCGCGAGTACGTGGACACGCGCCTCGAACTGGATAATGTCGGTGTCGATGCCAGCCGGTACAACGACGCCCTGCACCGTGCCAAGCATCTCCAAGAAGATCTTTGGCTCGATGCTGCAACGGTTGCACAAGATGATCGCAGCGCCATTACCGCCGTTTACCTCAATTCCCTAAATGAAACCATCGACCTCCACGAGAAGCGAGTCGCGGCCTTTGAGAACCGTATCCCGCAACCTGTCTGGTTCCTGATCATCTCTGTCTCGCTGATTGCTGTCTTCACGCGCGGCTCAACGCTGACAACGCGCTTCTGGTTGACGCTGATTCTTCTCCCGATCACCATCGCGCTGGTCGTTGCGTTGATCGCTGACCTGGATACTCCCAGCCGTGGTCTGATCCGGCTCGATCAGCGCGCCCTGCAACGACTCAAGGCCGACGTTAATGTCGACACAAAGTAGGCCTGGGTTTCCAATAATGGCTATCCGTTCGGATGTTTGCTGATCTCGCGGAAGCGATCATTGCCAATCTCGACGTCGAGGGTCAGACTGTCATCGATGGGATAACCCCGTTTGGTAGCGAAGAAGGTAGAACAGTTACGATGTGATAGCCAAAGCTTCACATTTGCTCGCCCTCCCACTGGACTCGAAATATATTGTGTCTATAATGAAGCATCTGCAACTGAGCGTCTCCGCTCCGTGCCGACGACGATGTCACAGACATTCAGGAAAATGCTGATCGGCGAGGACAGTGCCGACCACTTCGCCCATACGAATCCTCCCCTCCACTACTTCAACGTAGAGGGCATTCGTACACAGCTTAGGTCAAAGAATTACAAAGGTGGGAGCATGGCATGGTAATGGTCAGCGAACCTGCGCAATTAGACCAGAGAATACGCGAGAGCCCAAACTTGTTGGCGTCCATCATCGGATCGGCTAAGGACGCGATCATCGCCATAGACGATGCCCAGCGGATCGTGCTGTTCAATGCGGCTGCGCAGAAGATGTTTGGCTGTCCGGCAGATGAAGCGATGGGGAATTCCATCGAACGCTTCATCCCACAACGCTTCCGCGCCGAACACAGCTCGCATATCCGTCGCTTTGGTGAGAGCGGGGTCACCAATCGTGATATGGGTACTCTAGGCACGCTATGGGGCTTGCGAGCCACTGGCGAACAATTTCCTATCGAAGCTTCCATCTCCAAGGTTGAATCTGACGGCAAGAAGTTCTTCACCGCCGTGGTTCGGGACATCACCGAACGTCACCATGCTGAGGAAGCGGTACGTGAAAGCGAAGAACGGTTTCGGCTGGCGGCACAAGCGGGGAAAATGTACGCCTATACGTGGGATGCGGCTACCGATATTATAGTTCGCTCCCCTGACATTGCCAGTGTGCTCGGTCCGACTGGAGAGGTTTCGCTGACGCGCCAGCAATTACTGACCAGGGTCCACCCGGATGACAGAGCATCGTTCAACGCTTCCCTGAGCGCGCCTACTCCTGAGTGTCCAGATGTGCAGATTAGCTACCGCTTGTTGCGTCCTGACGGATCGGTCGTATGGGTAGAGAAAACCGCCCATGCATTTTTTGACGAGGGCGGCCGAGTGGTGCGAATGATAGGCATGGTGGCTGACATCACCGACCGCAAACGGGCAGAGGATGCGATCCGGGAAAGCGAAATGCAGTATCGCAGGATAGTTGAGACCACAAACGAAGGGGTCTGGGTCCTCGATTCGAACCTGCGCAATTCCTATGTAAATCATAAGATGGCCGAGATGCTGGGTTACGAACCGATAGAAATGGTTGGGCGGAGTGTATTCGACTTTTATTTTCCCGAGGATGTTGAGCGCAAAAAGCAAGTCTTAACTCGCCGACAGCAAGGACTGCGCGAGCAGGTTGAGGAACGGCTCCGGCGAAGGGACGGTTCGGAATTGTGGGTACGAATAGCGGGAACCCCCGTGTTCAAGGACAACGGTGAGTTTGATGGGGCGCTGGCCATGGTGAGTGACATCACCGAGCGCAAACTTGCCGAAGAGGCACTGCGCGAGAACGAAGAACGACTTCGTTTGGCAGCTCAGGCCGGGGAAATGTATGCGTTTGAATGGGACGTAACCACTGACGTCTTAGTGCGATCCTCGGAGTACGTGAACGTCCTCGGTGCGAGTGAGCCGCAAACCTTAACCCACCAGCAGGCTATGGAAAGAATTCACCCAGACGATCGGCCGAAACTTATCGCAGCCATTGCCGGACATTCGCTGGAAAACCCGACGGTTCACGTGACCTACCGCGTGCTGCTTCCTGGCAAGTCGCCACTTTGGGTGAAGAGCAGCGGGCGTGCCTTCTTCGACGGAGAGGGCAGAATGTTGCGGGTGATCGGTATGGTAGCGGATGTCACTGATCACAAGCTAGCGGAAGAGGCGCTGTCGGACATGAGCGCAAAGTTGATTGAAGCTCAAGAGCAAGAACGCGCCCGGATCGCAAGGGAGCTTCACGACGATATCAACCAACGTGTCGCTCTGCTGGCAATTGAGCTTGAACAACTGCAGGACACACCTTCCGAGGTTAGGAGCCGCGTCCAAGAACTCCGAAAACGGACGACCGACATTTCGAACAACGTTCAAGCCTTGTCGCACGATTTGCACTCCTCACAATTGGAATATCTCGGTGTCATTGCAGGAATGAAGAGTTGGTGCAAGGAATTTGCCGAGCGGCAGAAAATGGAGATCGACTGTAGATACGATGTGCAAAGCACTCTGCCACCCGAAATCGGGCTTTGCCTCTTTCGAGTTCTGCAGGAAGCTCTTCACAATGCAGCCAAGCACAGTGGAGTAAAACGCATTGAAGTGCGACTACGAGAAGAATCTGGTAACGTTCACCTCATCGTGAGTGATTTGGGCAAGGGCTTCGACGTAGAGGCTGCCAGGGAAGGTCGAGGTCTGGGTCTTACGAGCATGCAGGAGCGAGTTCGGCTAGTGAACGGAACCATAAAGATTCAATCGAAGCTAATGGGTGGAACAACAATCCACGTTTGCGTGCCGTCCAGTGCGAGCAATGATTCTGCACGAGCAGCGAGCTAACAACCGATTTCACCGCCTGAGTTCATCCAACGTGTCGAAACAGTGAAGCAAGGCAAGGGTCTTACGCCTTTTTCCCCTGATTGAACATAAGAGTAGGGGGCCATGGTGCGGCTGCGAAGCAATAGGTATGGGCTACCCACAGCGCCACGGCTAGGCTTGTGCACTACGAACGGGTAACTTTGCTGCTTCCCACGCGGCGATGCCGCCGGCAATCTCGCACACGAGACCAAAACCGCTAGATTGCAAAATGCTCGCCGCGATGGAGGACCGGTAGCCGCCCGCACAGTACACCAGCAGGGAACGGTCTTTCGGTAGCGTCTCCAGGCTTTCGGAGAGCTGGTTGAGTGGGATGCTCAAGCTGCCGTCGATGTACTTCTGTTGGCGCTCACGCAGCGTGCGCACATCGATGACCAGCGGCGGATCACTAGATGACAGAATTTCCGTGGCGAAAGTTGCGCTAAGGCGCTCGGTGGACGCGACGAGTTCCGGTTGCTTTTCGAGGCTTTTCAATCCGTTCTGCAAGTATCCGGCCACGTGATCGAACCCGATGCGTCCGAGCCTGACGACCGATTCCTTTTCGCGGCCAGGGTTCGCGATGATTACGATTGGATGCGTTCGATCGAGCACAGTTCCAGCCCACGTTGCATACTGACCGCTAAGCCCTATGTTGATGCTGTCCCTCAAGTGTGCAGCTGCAAATTCGTTCGCATCGCGTGTATCGAGGATCTGCGCGCCATCTGCTTGCAACGCCAGCACTGCGTCAAGCGTGAGCGGCTTCATCTCGCGCGCCAACGCTTCATCCAGCGTCGGCCTCTCTTCGCTGTTCAACACAGCATCGTACGTGAAGTAGGCGGGAGCATCCGGTTGATCAGCGGTCACCACATGGATGAACTCTTCCTTACTCATTGGCTGCAGCGCGTAGTTTAGTCGCCGTTGTTCTCCGAGCGTCGATACCGTCTCTTTGCTGATGGCTTTCCCGCACAGCGAGCCTGCGCCGTGTGCGGGATACACCAGGCTGTCATCCGGCAACCCTGAAAGTTTCTTGTGCAGCGAATCGAACAACATGCCACCCAGTTCGATCGCCGACCAGCCCAGTGCCGCGCGCAAATCGGGCCGCCCCACGTCCCCGATAAACAAGGTGTCCCCAGTAAGCACGGCGTGGGGTCGTGTCTCACTGGCGTCCAGGTCGTAAACCACGATGGAAATCGACTCCGGAGTGTGGCCTGGAGTCTCCAGCACCTTCAATCGCACGCGGCCGAATTCGACAGCGTCGCCATCGCGAAGAGGAGTAAATGCGTACGCCGCCTTGGCCGCGGCCCCAAGATAAATAGTTGCGTCCACGCGATCGCGCAGTTCCAAATGTCCGGCCACAAAATCCGCGTGGAGATGTGTCAGGAACACGTGCTTGATCTGGAGCGCGTGGTCTGCGGCGAACGCAATGTATTGGTCGGTGTCCCGTTGCGGGTCAACGACGGCCGCCGTGCCCGCCGCCTCGTCTCCAATGATGTAGGATGCATGCGCGAGGCACCCCAAATAGAACTGCTTAAGGATCACGTTGGGCCATCCTCGTTGGCGGATCGTTACTTCGGCTGCGGAATGATTTGCAGATAAGGCCGCGGCGCCTTCCAGCCGCTTGCGAACTTCCTTCTGGTATCCCCATCGCTGCCGCTGATCATAACATCCTCTCGGGGATTCCAGTTCACCGGAGTTGAGACCTGGTGCTGGGCGGTTATAGTTGTATGGAATCCGGGATGCGCAGCACTTCGTCGAAGTTGCGGCGTCCGTTCTCACCTTTCATTCTGCCCTTCAACCCAATGCATTATCAATAGTTAGAGTGCCAATCATCTTCAAAAACGAAAAATAAACAAGCCTATTTGTGCTTTAACAAAACTGACAAGCCAGTTCATACCTGTGAAGCGGAAGGGAATGTGGGAATCGCGTGCTTAACCTCTAAGTTGGACTTAGCTTCGCCTACTCCGCCTGCGGCTTGCTTCAGGTAGGGGTGTCGGGGTCGGCATTACTGCGACAGTCCCATGCCGCGTACCAGGTCTTTGAATCGTGGCTCCTCGCGAAGGCCATCGAAGACGGGATCGGCTTTCAAATAGAGCCAAGGATCGCGCTCATTGTAGGCTTTTTCCAGCCATTCCAACGCGTGCTCCTTGTCTCCCAACTTCGCAAAGGCGTAGGCAAAATCGAGCGGAGCAGCGGGCTCTGTTTGCGCACTGGCCTTCAAATGATCAAGTCGCTTTCGCAAGTAGATTGTGTAACCACCCGCTGCGTAGGCGTGTCTCAGGCTGTCTGCCAACTGATTTTCGCCGCTGAGCTGAAGCCCCTTCTCCCACTCACCAACCGCTTCGCTCAACTGCCCTTTCAATGCATAGCAATCACCAATGCCATTATGTAGATCTGACCATTCCGGATAAAGCTCAAGGGTCCGGCGGTATTGTTCGATGGCCTGGTCATACTGCCGCGAGTAGTACAGAGTTCTCGCCAGCCAGATGTTCACTGTGATTCCGAACGGATCAAGTTCTCTGGCTTCCTTTATCTCCGCAACCGCCTCGTCCACCCTTCCCACCGCTGCCAGATAATGCGCGTACCAATGGTGAGCGGTTGAGTAATTCGGTCGTAGCTCGAGAGCGCGCTGGAATTCTCTTTTCGACCCGGCCCAGTCCCAATCGTAAAACGTCTTAACCGTTCCCAACGAGACATGAGCTTCAGCCAATCCTTCATCCAGTTCCAGCGCTTTTGTCGCAGCTGCCCTCGCCTTGGGAAAAGCCTCATGGACATCAAGATGACGGTGCGCTCCAAGCACGATGTAAGAATCGGCTACTCCCGAGTACGCCGGAGCGTAACCGGGGTCTAACGCAACCGCCTGCTGAAAGTATTCCAGTCCCTTTTGCTCGCCCTCGGGAGTTCTTTTGCTCCAGTAATATCTACCTTTCAGATAGGCTTCATACGCTTCGGGATTGACTGCCCGATTGCTCGTCAGTCGAGTCAACTCAGGCGGCGTCAGCTTGACCTTCACCTCATTGGCGATGGACCTGGCCACGTCATCTTGCAGCGCCAGCACATCCCCCATGTTTCCTTCGTAGCTGTCGGCCCACACGTGAGTATCGGTCGGCGCGTGAATCAGCTGTACCGTGATCTTCACCCGGTCCCGCGCTCGTTGAACCGAGCCCTCGATGATGCCATCGACGCTCAACTCGCTAGCAATCTCCGGCAACGACTTGTTCGCTCCCTTGTAGCGCATGGCCGACGTTCGTGAAATCACCCGAACCGCTCCAATTTTCGAAAGCTCGGCGGTGAGTTCCTCCGTCATACCATCAGCGAAATAATCCTGCGCCGGATCGCCCGAGAGGTTCTGCAACGGCAGCACCGCCAACGACTGGATATTACGTGCTCCAGGCCGCAGCTTCTCGCGTAACCTACCTCCTCCGAACCAGACAAGAAACGCAAGCAGTAAAACCACTCCTGCAGCCTTTGCCTTCACGCGCTGCGAGATGCCTGCCTTCGGCCTTGTCTCCGTTAGTGCCTCAGCCCGCCCCGATTCAGACAGAGCTTCCAGCGCGAAAGCCAAATCCGCCGCCGATTGAAATCGTTGGTCGGGGTTTTTCTCCAGACAGCGCTGCACCACCCGCTGCAATGGCTGCGGCGTGGCCGGCCCCAGCTGCGAAATCTCCGTTGGATCTTCGTTCAAGATCGCGCTCATCGTCTCCACCGCTGTCGGTTTCCGAAAGGCCCGCTTACCCGAGAGCATCTCGTAGAGAATCGCTCCGAATGCAAAAAAGTCGGCTCGATAATCCGCGGCCTCGCCACGCACCTGTTCCGGAGACATGTAACCAACCGTGCCCATGACCATTCCAGGCTCGGTCTCCGCGCTGATTGTTGTCGCCCTGACATCGGGGAGGGCTTGTCTCTCCGTGAGTTTTGCCAGTCCAAAGTCGAGAATCTTCAGCCGGCCGTCTTTGGTCACGAAGAGGTTCTCCGGCTTTAGATCGCGGTGTGCGATCCCCTTCTCGTGCGCTGCATCCAGCCCGCGCGCCATCTGTACGCCGTAGTCGATCGCCTTCCGCACTGGCAATGGCCCGCGTTCCAAGTGCTCCCGCAGCGTTGCTCCTTCCAGCAACTCCGAAACCAGGTACGGTGCATCCTGGTATGTTCCCATCTGAAACACTGCGATAATATTGGGATGATTTAAAGCCGCAGCCGCACGCGCCTCCTGCTCGAACCGGCGCAGCCGGTCGCGATCCTGCGACCAAAGCCCCAGCAACACTTTGACCGCCACATCCCGGCCCAGCCGCGTATCGTGCGCTCGATAAACCTCTCCCATCCCGCCCGAGCCGATTAACGCTTGCACTTCGTAGTCGCCGAGTTTTGCTCCAACGGGGAGGGTGACGGGTAATGGTGGGGATTCGAGAAAACTCGACCTCGCCTCGTCGCCCCAGACGAGGAGCGACTCGACCTGCCGCCGCACAAGAGGATCCGCGGGACAGGCGCGCTCGAGAAATGCAGGTCGCTCCTCCGGCTTCAGCTCCAAGGCCTCACCTAGTATTTCCCGGATTCGCTGCCATTGCTCAGGCGTCATGGCGCTCGGCTCTCGTGATTTCGCGCTGCAACCACACTCTCGCCGTGCTCCAGTGTCTTTTTACCGTAGCCGGTGAGATACCCAGAACATGAGAAGTCTCCTCAATTGAGAGGCCACCAAAGAATCGCAACTCCACAATTCGAGATTGCTGCGGATCGAGTTTGGCGAGGTTATTCAATGCTTCATCCAGCCCCACCACATCCACGCTGCGTTCTTCGGCCAGCGCGAGGGCGTCATCGAGCGCCAGCGTGTGCCCTCCGCCACGCTTCGCCGCCTTTCGTCGGCGCGCGTACTGCACCAGAATCTCGCGCATCAGTTGGGCACAAACTGCCAAAAAATGGGCGCGATTTTCAAGGTTCGTTGGCGGCTGCTTCATGAGGCAAAGATATGCCTCGTGAACCAGAGCGGTGGTTTGCAAAGTATGGTCGGGACGTTCTCTGCGCAGATGGTGGTGCGCCAGGCGGCGAAGTTCGTTGTAAATCAGCGGAACCAGTCGGCGAAGAGACTCTTCATCGCCCGCCCGCCACTGGGCCAGTAGCTCACTGACAGTCTGGGACGTGGTTGCTGGCAAGATACCCTACCGTCAAGGCGAGTTTGTTGGTCGAGAACGATATCCCCTTTGCTGACCGAAGTCAATTTCCTTGAAAACGTGATAGTTGGCTGAATTCTGCAGTTTTTGCCTGTTCTTCTTCTTTCAGCGGCACCAATGTTGTTCAAATTTGAGCCGAATCCCCGCTGAATTGCACATTAATTAGAAGGTGGCAAACCCGGAAAGGCAAGAATCGCCATGGCCACCAAGTAGAAAGGAGAATAACCATGTTGACCAACACGCATAAAATTCGCCTGGGAATCGGCATTCTCGTCATAGGGACAATGATTGCCGTTAGGATGGCGACATCGTACCTAGTGCACGCAAATGAACCGGCATGTAGCGCGTCTACCATCGCCGGAACTTACGGTTTTGCGTTGGATGGACTGGTCAGTGGCTCGTTCAACGGAAGCCCGCAGCTTGTTGGGCGCTTCTACCCTTTGGCTGCTGTCGGAACCTTTTCTTTTGACGGTGAAGCAACCAGTTCGCGGTCATACACAGTGAGTTTTGGCGGGCCGGTTTCCCGGAACCGGGATTCGGGACCTTACCACGTGAAGTCGGATTGCACGGGATCAGCGACATATTCTGACGGAACCTGGAACTTTGTCATCGTCGGCGAGGGACGAGAGATCAAAGCGATGAACGCATCCCCTGGGGTTGTCGTGCAAGGTGTCCTTACCCGGCAGTAGGCAAGCCGGGGGGGGCCGGACAGGTGCTTGGGTGTCGGGTGGAGGTAGATCGAATTCCTTGCAAGTGGACGGCGCCAACTGTTCCGCCACAATTTTCGCTGCAGTAGCGGTTAGACTAACCGTTATCCACCGCTAAGTAGTTGTGTTCAGAGGCGAGTCCCGGCGCTGCTGCATGGTTGCTGCACGATCCAACGCACTTTCAGTGGTCCAAATCTGCTGCATATTTTGCTGCATAAACGACACCCAGACCTGCCCAAATAGGCTAGTCAGCGACGGTTCGGCAGAGAGTTTCTTAATAATGTTGGGGCGCGGGAATAGTAACTTCAAGACCTTTCACCGGTTTGTTCTCTCACGTGAGGGTCGCCGAATAAAGTAACCCACACACGCACGACAGGTGTAAAATTAGCTGCCTTTTCGCCCACGGAAGAAAGATTCTCAGTCTTCAACCTTAAACAACACCACAACCTAAACCAGCAAAAAGGAGGTCGCATGAAATCAAGAATAGACTTTCGCATTGGCTTGATTTTTGGGTTGTTTCTCTGGGTCGTGGCACCTCCATTGGCAAGTGGGCAGAGAGCTGCCGCTAGCGTAGGCGGCAATCTCTTGCCAGACGGCTTCTACATTACTCCCACTGCTGCGCCCGGTTCCATATTCGTGCGCTTAAAAACCGGATTGCGCCCGGACGGCTCCGCTGACGCGGATGGGGCAGTGAACACAGCCCTCAGTCCTGACGGCACCGCCTTACTGATTCTAACCACCGGCTACAACACAGGTTTCAATACCCAGGGGCCAGATGGCACACCTATTTTGTGGCCTGCGCTCGACCCCACTACCGGTAAACCCACGTCTACCACGACTCCGAATGCCGAATGGGTTTTCGTGTTCGATGTACGTGGTCCGAAACCGGTGCAGAAACAACTGATTAATATTCCCAACACCTATCAGGGTTTGCTGTGGGATCCGAGTGGGGCCAGGTTCTACGTGGCCGGTGGAATCGATGATCGCATTGAGGTTTTTAAGAACGCGAATACCGGGGCAAGTGCCGACGGGAATTATGTAGCAGATGCTCCGTTCGTACTGCTGAACCACAATCAACCGGCCGATGTGCCGGTACAGGAGTTCCCGACGGGAGGACTGTTCAGTACAACTCCGATCAACACCAACCCCTTCGCTGAGGACATGTTCATGCCGTTTAGTGCATTAGCCGCGGGATTAGCCATTACCCCTGATGGCAAGACGTTGTACGCGGCCAATTATCAGAACGATTCCTTGTCAATTGTGGATGCCGCGACGCGCAGCGTATCCAACGAAATTCACTTCTTCGTGCCAGGACAGACTACGGCCATTGGTGAAATGCCTTATTGGCCGGTGGTGCTTTCCAATGCCCAAGGTGGGGCGGTCAAGACTTATGTCAGCAGTCAGCGCGACGGGCAAGTGGTCGTGGTCAGCAGTTCCGGCTCGTTTTCGATAATTAAGGTTGGCGGAGAACCGAATCGTATGGTGCTATCGGCTGACCAGCTTCGCCTCTATGTCGCAAATGGCGACCTTGACGAGGTTGAGGTGATCGATACCGCTAAGGATGTGCTGAAGAGCCGTATCTCCATAGCCCGTCCTAAATACAAGTACAAAGGATCCAACCCGAACTCTCTGGCATTGAGCCCTGATGGCAGAAGGCTGTATGTCACCTTGGGTGGCGAGAATGCGGTAGCAGTTATCGATGTTGCTTCGCAGCGATTACTCGGCCGCATCCCAACCGGATGGTATCCCAGTTCGGTGACAGTCAGCGCTGACGGAAGCCGACTTTTCGTCGTTAACATGAAATCCAATGCCGGTCCTAATCGCGAATTTCGTGCGGACTGCCCGGGAAGCGGCATACCGCCGCAGTATTCGCAGCTTCTGTGCCCCCCACCGAACCCAACTTCTCGCAACGAATATATTCTGGCCCTGTTAAAGGCTGGATTTCTCACTATCCCCATTCCCGATTCTGACACGTTGAGGTATCTCTCAACCTTGGTCGATGCTAATAACGGCTTCGCAAACCCAAGGCATGACCCGATGATGGCCTTCCTACACGATCACATTAAACATGTGATTTACATTCAGAAGGAAAACCGGACCTATGATCAGGTGCTGGGTGATTTGAAGCAAGGAAATGGCGATCCTTCGCGAGTGCAGTTCCCCCAACCCATTTCGCCCAACGAACACAAGCTCGCTACACAGTTCGCGCTGCTCGACAACTATTACGACGCAGGCGACGTGAGCGGCGATGGCTGGAATTGGGATACCCAGGGCCATGCCAACGATGCCACGGTCAAGAACGTGCTCGTCGGCTATGGCAATGCCAACTTTAATATCCCGTTCGACTGGAATGGCAACCCGCGTAACATCGGTATCGCGTTGCCGGATGAAACCAGCGGAACACCAACTTCGAGCACGGTGCGAATCACGACTCTATTCGATCCAACCGGTAAATCCTCAATTGAACCGGGATCGAAAGACATCACCGCTTCGGAAGGCGCTGATGATCTGGATCCCGATGCCCTAGGGGGTTATATCTGGGATACGGTTCTGCGCGCTGGCCTCACGGTCCGCCATTACGGGCTCTACGCCGACGAGAATTATTACGTAGTGCCTGGGGCAGAAGGGACTCCGTTCTATATCCCCATCGTTCGCGACGCCTTCGCGCAAAAGGTTGTGCAAGCGGTGCCAGTGCGCAAGTCGCTCCTCAATCAGACCGACCGTTACTATCGGGGATGGGACCTCAATACGCCGGATCAGTACCGGTTTGAAGAATGGAATCGCGAGTTCAATGAGTATGTCAAAAATGGCAATCTGCCGAACTTCGAAATGGTCGATTTCATGGAGGACCATTTCGGCAACTTCTCAACGAATGTCGCAGGTCTGGAGAATCCACTTTCTCAGATGGCGAGCAATGATTACGCGGTAGGCCGTCTCGTCGAAGCCGTAAGCCACTCACCCTATTGGAAAGATACGGCGATTTTTGTTGTTGAGGATGACGCCCAAAACGGGCCTGATCATGTAGACGCCCATCGCTCAACGATCTTCGTGATCTCTCCCTACGTCCGAAGCGGTGCGGTTGTCCACACCATGTACAACACCACGAATGTAGTTCGTACCATTGAGGACATTCTCGGCGTTAACTATCTTGGACTCAATGACGCGAATGCCGTCCCCATGTCGGATGTATTCATTAAGCAACCAAACCTGCAACCCTACATTGCGCCTATTCCGGGTATTCTCTGTCAGCCTCCTGTAGATCCGACATTGGTTCCGGAATGCAAGAACCCCGGAAACCGGCCCATCACTTCCGCGGTGAAACCGTTGCATGACGGTGCCTGGTGGGCGCAAGCAACCAAGGGCTTCAACTTCAATCACCCTGACCTGATCAATTCCGACCAGTTCAATCGGATCCTATGGCGGGGAATTTTGGGAGATAACAAACCGTATCCTAAGGCCGGTACCCAGTTCTCAAGTGCAACGACAGCGGAACCGGATCGCGATTGATCCACTTGCGTGAGCATTTTGCAAAATCTGCAGCAGAGAGGGTTGGTGGTGCAAAGCCACCAACCCCTCACCCTAATTTTCGATAACCATACTTCAGTTGGTGTACAGCCACGGCTCTCGATTGTTAACGCGGTTGAGTTTCTCGGCTAACGTTATCGGTCTATGCGCGCCGCCTCTCTGTTTTGCTGCTGAGGATCTCAGTTCCAGCGAGGTCTCGGCTTCGACAAGACAACAAATTGCGATGTTGGACACGGAGACGGTGAGTTCACTGAGAAGACACTTTCTCACGAAGGCAATGCGGTGCGGGAGTTTTACGCGGCACTGGTGGGTCCGGTGGCGGTAGGTATCGGCTGGAATTTCTGATTTGGTGGTTTCCTCCCGCGAGAGGGACATACCCAAAATCCAGTTGCGGCAGACGCGATTGGCACCGTTGTGCCCGCCACTGTCACGTTCAGGCCATTCCATCACGACCGCCATGGAGCGTAACGTTCGGGCTCGATTACATAACAACGGCATGATTGCCCAAAGACCGCGATGGCGAGGTCAGATTCCGGTCGTCGAAATTTATGAGGCAGAGATGAGTCACCACGTCTCGAAAAAAGATTGTGGGTGAATGTTTCAGGTGCACCTGTGACCAGGATCAGTGAATTTGCGCAAGCATCCCGTAACACTCCTCCCACACAGGTCGCCGTAGCCCAGGGTTCCAAAAGCGCAGCACCCAAGGGTCATCGTGTTAAGCTGCTCAGACAGCCATGTGCCTCTTGAGACGATCTTCGACCAGGCATTAGGCGACCTCTTCGAGGTGCGAACGGCTGGAAACATTAGTGGTCTCGTTAGAACTCGCCAGCCTGAAGTATGCGTTCGATCAATGGGGTGCTACGGCGCTCGTGGTGCTGGGACACACCAAATGTGGCGCCGGCACCGCGGCATGTTCGGGCGAGAAGATGCCGGTACCGAATCTACAGGCCTGGGTGGGGATCAGATTGAGCCGCCTGTTACGAAAGTGAAGTGCACGAGAGCGCGATGGATATAGCGGCGCACAGTGAGGTTCTCGGGAATGCCAAAGAACTACGCAAGTCCACGGTAATTGAAGCCGAGTGTTAGTGGGAAGCAGGAGAAGTGGTTCGGCTGGACAAGGGAGGTTTATGGCATGCCACCAGTCCAAGAACAGCACATGAAAGATGGCGTAAGCGCAAGGTCAGGAATGAATTTTCTGGGAGGATCTCCCGATTTCTCCCTGGTGCTCGGTGGTCCCCTCTACCAACTCCTTCGCAAGACGCATCTGGAGGGAGATCACCTGGAGCTCTTGTATCGGCGGCTATTAGTTATTACATCGATTGCATGGCTGCCGCTATTGCTCCTGGCCACTATCGGCCCGTTTGCGGGGAGCGCTGGCCTATCGTTTCTGCGCGATGTTGAAGTGCATGCGCGATTCCTGGTGGCTCTGCCGGTTCTGATTGCGGCCGAGTTGCTCGTCCACGCGCGGTTGACTCCCATTGTGCGGCGTTTTGTCGACTTACGCATCATTTTGCCCGCAGACCTTCCCCGCTTCAACCGTGCAGTCGAATCAGCTGTGAGGCTGCGTAATTCTGTTCCTCTCGAAAGCGCACTCCTGGCCTGTGTCTACATTGTTGGCTTGTGGCTCTGGAGCGACCGCGTCGTCCTCGGCACTGCGACCTGGTATGCGCAGGCCGGGGGGCGCTGGGAGTTGACCCCGGCTGGCTTCTGGTATGTGTTCGTCAGCTTGCCCATAGCGCAGTTCATCCTGCTGCGCTGGTACATGAGATTCTTCATCTGGTATCGCTTTCTCTGGCAAGTCTCCAGAATCAACCTCAATCTCATTGCGAGTCATCCCGATCGCTGCGGCGGTATGGGCTTTCTGGGCAAGACTTCCTGGGCCTTCGGTCCAATCCTTTTCGCCCAAGGGGCCATGCTTGCTGGAGTGGTTGCTAGTCGAGTCCTCTACAGGGGCGAGAGCTTGGTGTCCTTCAAGCTACAAATCGGCGGCTTTATAGCATTTTTCCTGCTGGTCATTCTCGGCCCACTCTTGATGTTTACTCCCGAGATGGCGGCTGCCCGAAGAAAGGGCTTGGCCGAGTTCGCTCTCCTCGCCCAGCGCTACGTGGAGGGCTTCCAGCAGAAGTGGATCGCCGGCCAGCATGCCCCTGACGAGGAACTGCTTGGCACGGGAGACATCCAGTCCCTGGCCGATCTCGGCAACAGCTTTGGATTGGCGCGCGACATGCGTGTGGTCCCCTTTGGCCTCGATGACATCACCCGCCTGGCAGCCGTCACAGCCGCTCCATTCCTGCCGCTCCTGCTGACGATCTGGTCGCCGGAAGAACTCATCATGCGCCTTATCAAGGTGGTATTTTGATGATGTTCTCATGAACCAACGGCTGCTACTCTCTTGCTTCGCTGTAGCCGTCCTTCATCTCCCAGGCGAGGCATGGGCCCAGTTTACGGATGCGCACTCTTATGACAATACTCCCGTTGGGACGAACCAGATCGAGCTTAGCTACGCCTACGTGCACGCCAACTCCTCGGTCGATACTTCGCTCATTATCACCGGCGCAAAACTTAACTTGAATCAGGGAATGATTAGCTATGCACGCTATTTCGGCCTGTTTAAGCGAACAATGTGGGTGGAGGCAGGTGTTCCGATCGTCGGCCTGAGCGGATCGGTTAGCGGCACTAGAATCCAGGGCTCCATCAATGGCGCGGGCGACTCCGGCTACCAGATGGCCATGTTGCTGAAGGGAGGTCCGGCGCTCTCTGTGGAACAATTCGAAAATTACAAGCCGACAACCACTTTAGGCGTAAGCTTCACCCTCACCGCACCCTCAGGCCAGTACAATGCAGGCAAGGTCTTAAACCTGGGTTCCAATCGCTGGCTGTTCAAGCCGGAAATTGCGCTATCGCAACCCTTTGGGCCTGAGCAGAAGTGGCAGGTCGATGCATACGCCAACGCTTACTTCTACACCGATAACACTTCGTATCGCAGAAGGGAAATCCTGCACCAGCAGCCGCTGCCCGGATTTGAAGGGCACCTCAGCTATTCATTCAACGACAGTGTCTGGGTTTCCCTTGACACGCGCTACTCCTTCCGCGCCACTACCTTCGTCAATGGTATCGATCAGAATAACGGCCAACAAAATTTCATTCTGGGCAGCGAGATGAATGTGTCCATTAATACCCGAAACTCGCTACTTTTCGAATTCGCCAAGGCACTCGTGCACCAAAATGGTCCGGCCCTTACCGGCTTCGCCGTGAAGTATGACTACACGTGGGGCAGGGGCTACCGGTAAGGTTTGCTAGGTGAGACCATGAAGCAGGAGTTGCGTTGGCATTTAGCCGTCATGGTTCCACGGCTAGCGTTGAACTCTACGAACAAAAACGTGCGATATCTTGGCTAAGCAGCTACATGGACCTCGCGGGCGGATCACTGGCAATTTGGAAGTTACGTCCCTAAAGAACTGGGCCGTTAGGGATTTGTGAGATAGGCCCTGTCTTCCCTAAAGCCCAGTGCACTCTGCAAGGTGAGCGCATCGCGGAGGTTCCGATCAAAAGCCTCGGCCCATGGATTCCACCCAGGCGGCATGCAGACCTGGGGAACTCTCAGCCGTGGCGGCCTCTTGAGAAGAGGAATAAGTAGGCAATAACGACCAAGAAGGTCAGTCCTTCAATCAGCAGGGCATAGGAAATCAATCGGCGAGCACGCGCAAAGGGAGTCAACCACCGGCTGCAAATCAGGACGACGACCACCATGGGGATCGCAAGCAACCGGAAGATACAGGCATCGCCCCAGTACCACCGATTGAGGACGGGGATAATCAGAAAGACGAGCGAAATCGGAGCAGTCAAACTCAAACCGAGCAGCACCTTCGCGTAGGCCGTGTAGGCCGATTCAGATTTTTTGATAACGAACACCAGTGCGATCGTGGGCACAAGGAAGAGGAAGCAGAGGAAGATTTCAAGCAGAAGATCGCCGCCCGCGTACATACCGCTCTCTGCCGCCACATCTTGCGGGTTACGGACATATTGCAGGTAGCGCCTAAAGATCAGTAGGGCGGAGATGACGACAACCACCGCATAGCTTGCCGCGACGAGACGCAACTGCAGGCGCGAAGGGGATGGTTCCATGCCGGAATTGTAGCTCCCGATCCAGCTGACCCCCGGTTCAATGCATTATGAAAGAGCGCCCCGCTTCAGAAGAGTGAGGCCGGATGAGGCGATGAGGCGCCACCTCCGCTCTCCTGCGCTGTGCAGCGCTTCACTCCACTGCGGTGGCGCAGGCTAGTAACGGCAGTGTGTCTCGACGTGCGGATCGACCATTGCCCAACTGCCGCGTCCAGTACCTGCGTACTCCTTCCCTTACCAGAAGCTTACAAGAGCGCAGGGGCCAAGCGAGAGCGGCTCGACACAGCCGCGCCGAAATCTCTCCCCGGGGCTGAGTCGGGCCAAAAGCCAAGTCGGAAGGTTTGATTTTTGGTTCAAAGGGCGCCTAAACAGCGCGGTGATCGATCAGTAGGGCATAACCAAGGATCATTGGGGGCTCACCTTAACCTCGGGGGTGCGCCCCCCCAGCCGGTCGAGGGACAGGCAAATCCGCCTGGACAAGCGCGACCGGCAAGAGTTCGCCTCACGCGATCTTGGTGCCCACATCAGGACGCTGGTTGACGCTTGCTGTGAATGAGAATGGGTTCGGCGTCTTCAGGTTCCAGGATCTGCAAATACGGGTGATCGAGGTCTGTGATTTTGGTCACGTTGGAATATGCCTCCAGTCATTGGCTGGAAATGCAGGAAGGGACGAAACTTCAAATATAACCAGCTGGACGTGGAGGCGATTGTGATCGCTCTCAGGTTAGTCCGACTGATTGATACACACTCCGATGCGCTAGCCGCAAGACTTCTAGCAAAAGTCCAGTATTGTCCTCTGCTGCCCGACTACGACAAAGTGCCTTTCGAGGAACTGAAGCACCGTGTTCGCGAAACTTACCAGGATCTCGGCAACTGGCTGTTAGGCAAGTCTGTGCATGACATCAAGATCTCTTACCGCGAGATAGGTGTCCGCCGAGCTGCTCAACACGTGCCCTTGAGCCAGGTCATCTGGGCCATCGCCCTGACGAAAGAAAATCTTTGGGACTTCCTCGATCAGGAATTGGTGTTGGATCGCCCACTTGAAATTTTCGGCGAGCTAGAGATCCTGAAGTTGGTAGACCAGTTCTTCCAGCGTGCCCAATTTTACGCGTCGATCGGATACGAACAGTCACAAGCCGCGCCCAGCACGCAAAAAGAAGTCGCGTGCAGATGAAGCGGCACGGACATGCTCGGCTCTACATTGCTTAGGATCGAAGTCGGACAGCATCGGAGAGCGGGGTGTACATACTTATTTCTTGGTCCATGGGCACCATGGCTTGGACCAACTGCTGAACAGCCACTCTTCCCGTCAGACGTAGCCAGAGCAGGGCTCCCTTTCCGCTAAACGGTTCAGCTTAGGTTGGAGCCTAGCCTCGCGGGGCGGCGTGCCCCTGGCTTTTCGCTCCGTGCGATCGCCGCGCTGGCACTGGGGAACGGATGCAATACAAGCAACTGTAGCGCGGCCGCCGATATTGGAGTACGAGGAACGGCACGATGGGCCATGGTAATCATGGAGCCATGTGTCACCGTATAAGACGTGCACGGGCGTTCGCGATCAACAGTCGCTGTTTGACTAGAATCGGCGGCTGCACAACCGGCGAGCAGGTCCTCCCTAGGGTTTTTGGCACAAGCTGACGCAAGCGCCTGAGTCTGTAACGTAGCTGATTTCTAACGCAGCCAGCTAACTGGAACATCATCGTTCATCCGAAGCTCCCGAGCACCTCCTCAACCTTTTACGCTACGCATTGGTCGCCGGTCTCTCGACCTATACGGCGCGTGCATCGAGTCATCTTCCGTTACTTCGGTTACTTTCAAGGCGGAACGGCCTACGCGGACAATAGGATCATCGGCGGGGAAGTGCGGATGTGCGGATGAGTTGTGAGTTGTCGTCGCAAGAAGCCACAGCGGCCAGGCGCCGAGGCCTGATCCTGCACGGCGGTAGGACCTTATTCCTCCTTTCTTTTCTGGTTGCCGCGCAACTTCTAGCACAGACAGCGGAATCCGATCGTCCGGTCCCCATTCTTACCGGCACCGCCGGCTACTTCAACTTTGTGACCGCGGGGCAGAATCAGTTGGATGCCCAGATCAATCCGGTCGTGCTTCTCCCACTCGGCGATCGCTGGCTAGTAGAGTCGAGGGCCGAATTCGAAGGAGCATTCCAGCGTCCTCCGGGCGGCGGATCCTACGGTGGCATGGTCAGCAAGAATCTCGATTATGCCCAGGTGGACTACATCGCCAACCCGTTCGTAACTGTCACCGTAGGGAGATTTCTCACCCCGTTCGGAATCTTCAACGAGCGCCTTTATCCCATCTGGATTCGCAGCCTGCAACAAGATCCCCTGATTCTGCCCCTATCCGCGGAATCCAATGACGGCATGATGATGCGCGGCGGATTCCCGGTGAATTCCCGGGCGAACTTCAACTATGCCGCGTACGTTTCTGCCATCAGCACGGGGCACAGCAACTTGCAGTCGAATCGCGATGTCGGGGGACGCATGGGCGTCTTTTTGCCCGGCCCGCGGATTGAGTTTGGGACTTCCTGGCAAAAGCTGCTCCAGGACCAGCGGACGAATTCCTTCGGGTTCCACTTTGCCTGGCAACCGACGCGGCTTCCGCTCAACCTGCACTCCGAATATGCGCGTGCCAACCAGGGGAGCGGTTACTGGGTTGACGGCGCTTACCGATTCAGTCAGGTCGTCTACTGGCAGAAGGTCATGCGGCATCTCGAGTTCGCGGCGAGAGGCGAGCAGTTTTTCAATGGCCAGATCAGCCCTGACGAGGCAGAAGCACTGGGGCTGCCGGGGGCAAACACTCGCGAAGGAGAATTCGGACTGAATTACTACCTGCGCGACGGGTTGAAGCTGGTGGGCAGCTACGGCCGCCAGTTCAGCTATGCGGGCAACTTCAATTTATGGACGGCGGGCATCGCGTATCGCTTTGCCGTGCCGCTGGGACGGGTGGAGTAATGAAGAGCACTCTGGCGGCCATTTGGCTGTTGGCGCTCATGTCGGTGATCGGAGTGGCCGCTGCTCCGCCGCGAACCAATACGTCGACTACACCGGTGGTTCGTAATTCAGCGGAAGCGGAAACCATGCGTCTGCAGGGCGAGAAGAGATTCCGTGCCAACTGCGGGCGATGCCACGCTGCACCCCAGAAATTTCCACCACGCATGATGGCGACAATTATTCGCCACATGAGAGTCCGCGCGACGATCACCGACGAGGACATGCGTCTGGTCCTCTTTTACATGACGCAGTAACTTTCACAGTCCAGCGATGCTTGGGAGACGATGGATCATCCTCAGTGTGATGGCGGCACTTCCGATGCGGATTTCGGCCGCTGGCCAGCCACCTCGGGTAATCGAGGTGCTCGCGGACAAGGACAGTCGCTACAAGATTGCCGGCGAAAAGAAGCCGGAAATCTCAGTCAGGGCCGGAGAGCAGATCTTGTTGCGGATCACCGCTCGTAAAGCGAAATCCTGGAATCGGGATGGTTCCATTCATGGATTTTCGCTGTTGCGCGCGAAGGATCACTCGAAAGTGGATGGCTGGGACCTGCTCCTCAAGCCCGGACAGCAGGAGTTCCTGATGACGGCGCCGCAGGAACCAGGTGAGTATGTAGTGGTGTGCACCGTCATTTGCAGCCAGGACCACGAAGGCATGTCAATGAAATTTGTCGTAACGCCCTGAATGTCGGGAGGTCTCATGAATCGAGTGGGAAGTTCGACCTTGATCGTAACCCTGGCGCTCTCGCTTTCGGCACCGATTGGTGCCCAGGAAGCCGCCAGGTTTCACGGGGAAATCTCCGACAGCCAATGCGCCTTCAACGTTCACTCTCTCACCAAATCGCACGAGGAGATGCTGAAGTCCAAGTCCGGTGCGGCCGGACACACGGCTAGCACCTGTTCCATGTATTGCATCGAACGGCTAGGCGGTAAGTTCGTGCTGGTTTCCGGAAAAAATGTCTACCACCTGGATAATCAGGACCTGCCGCGCAAGTTTGTCGGAGAGAAAGTTCGACTGCACGGGGTGCTCGATGCGAAAACCGATACCATCCATGTACTGGACATAGAGGCTCAGTAGACGCCATCGGCTCATTTTTGGCTGGCTCGCGGCGTCACCAGAGACTTCCTCAGGGTAACCCGGAACAACCTGATGGATTCTGGTGTCCCAGAGGCATCCTTTCGGAACTGGCAAGACTATCAGAATTCTAATCGTTAAACTTGTGGCGCAAGGTGGATCAAATGGCTTGTCCAAGTGGACTTTGCGGCGATGCATTCCTTGCCGATTCAGGGCACATTTCTTTGGGTGCACTGATTCGAGATTTGGGGAGCCAAGTGCGACGTCTTTGGGTTGTGGGCGCAGTGTTAGGTCTTCTCGCTACCGCTGCGGGCCAGTTGCTGCGAATCGATGAGCTTGCTTCCAGGGTTACATTGAATGGAAAAACGTACGCGTGGTCTCACGGCAAACTCCACCCAGAGACACCAATCTGTCGTCATCAAATTGAAGGTCCTCGCTTCGAGCGGAGCTCAACTCGCCTCGTCTTCCCTACCCGTACAACTGAAAGTTGGCACGAGCAAGCTGTCGGCATCAGTGAGCTTGCCAGAACTTCCAAAAAACAACGATGACCTGCTCTGGTATAGGTTGGCCTACAATCTCACTGCGGATGAAACTGAACTTGCGAACGGCATCTTGCCACTCTTTGAATCCTTCCAGGACTTTGCGCTGCATGTTTCAGCACCCGCGTTGGTCCAGCCGGGCAAGGAAACAGGCACGGCGTGGTCGCGTGCTTCCAATGACGGACCAAATCAGCGGCCAGAACCGTAACGGATTCCCGTGATGATCACAACATGAACACCCATCGGGCGATCGCATGCACAACTTTGGGATTGAGAGTCGTAGTCGCCAAAGAAAAAGAATGGACCTGAAGCGGCGTCAGCGCGGCCCCGGCGTGAACTTCCACAGGCTGGAACGCCAAACCAGTGCACTGGCAATCACCTTGCCATCAGGCGTCCAGGACATATGATGGAAGTCGCTGACATATTCGAGCGGAATTCTTGTGGATTTTCCCGTGGCGAGATCGAAAATGGCGGGCGGCCAATACCAAGTTGGTCCGCTCCCCGGCGCGACCAGACGCCCGGCCCGGACGCCCTCATTATCGATCACATAGCCCAAGGTCAGCGGACCCGGGACCCGAATCTCTTCTTCGGGCCCGCCTTGCAGCGAAACCCGAATCAGCTTCGTGTTGGGAGACTCCCTTACTTCTACGAGCAGATGCTGGCCTCCCGGTTCTACGCTCACGAAGTTGCCGGCGCACTGACGGCGCACTTCGCCGTCTGCAGTCACGGCCCAAATACTCCCGGCGGCCGCGCAGTAGAGTGTTTTCCCGTCCGGCGAGGAGGCCATCTGTTCGATGCGGCCTTTGTCGAACGGAAGGCGACTGACGATTCGGCCATTGGACAGTGCTGCCACGCCGATCGTGGGGTGCCGCCTCGTCCCGATCAGAAATGCAACAGCGTCCGGCCCGGCCGCGGTCATCGGCCCGGAGATATCCTCCGTGGTACTGACAAAGGTATTGGGTTCCTTCCCCAAGGCTCCGATCATGAGACGACTGTGCCCTTCCGCATATTCCGCCCACACTGTGCGGCCGTCCGGAAGGGCCGCAAAATAGTCTCCCACCGGCTTCTGCACGGTCGCTATGCGCTCCACGCGGCCGCCCTCCGGGGCAAACCGTACGATCTCCATGGGGCGTTCCGCTAGGTCGAGATAAATCCCGTCATCGGCACCGATGGAGAGCGATTCCAGGTATCCGGTCAGAGCAAATAGTTGTTGGGCGGGAGCATGGCCATCGATGGGTACGGTCATAACCCGGCTGAGAGCACCCAGTGCTGTGGCGAATATCGCTGACTTACCATCGGGCGTGACCGCCGCGGGGGGCACGCCCCCACCGGCCACCAGATCGTCGAAATTGGCGTCGAGCGCGTGCAACTGGCCGGTCTCGAGGTCCACGACATAAAGGTACAGTCCCGCTGCGTCGGCTCGGTCTCCGGTAGCCTGGCCAACAACCAGCGCGCGGCGGCCATCGGAAAAGGCGCGGATCGTGACCCACCCATAAAGAGCGCCGTAGGGCAGAATCACAGGAAACGCCTGGGACTTCCCGCTCTCCGGCCAGTAGCGATAGAGCTGCTGCTCGTGCTGCTGGTTGATTTGGGTAACCAGAAGACTGCCATCGGGAAGAGCTTCCGGAGAACCACCGGTTTCGAGGATCATTTGTTCGTCCCCGCCCAGAGCCGGGACGCTGTAAACACCTTTGAGTTGATCGTAATAACGATCATAGAAAATACGGCTGCCATCCGCCGACCAGGAACAGGCGCCGGCGAAGCCGAGGTCACGACGGTGCGTGAGCATGACGCGGTTTCCCGATTCTGGTTTCATCACCCACACCTGCATCACGTCATCGCTGTCCTTCGCCACAAACGCCAGCAGGTGACCGTCGGGGGATGGCCGTGGATACGTAGACAGCTCGGACCCGCCCAAGTACACGCCGGTCCAATTTCCCGCAGGTTCGGATCGGCCCCGCCACCAGATTCCCACGCCCAGGCCGAACACCAGGGCGGCCAAACACGCGGCAGCCAGGATCGGCAAAAGTCGGCGCACCGGCCGTGCGCCTGCTGGTGCGGCGACCTCGGAATCCCCAGACGGTGCCTCGGAGATGAGAATCCGGGCATCCCCGATATCCCGCAGTCGCACCCGGGGATCTTTCTGAAGGCAACGGTGCAGCAACTCGCGCACGCGGGAACCCACCGCCTCGGGCACGGCGCGCCAATCAGGCTCGGATTTCACCACCGCGGCAAGCGTATCGGTTACGGTCTCCCCGCCGAACGCCATCTTTCCAGTGAGACATTCGTAGAGAATGCAGCCGAATGCCCAGATGTCCGCACGTTTATCCACCGGCTTGCCGCGCGCTTGCTCCGGGGACATATAGGCCGCCGTACCCAGGATCACTCCTGCCCGCGTGAAAGCTGGAGAGGCAACCGTCAGCGTGGGTGAGTTCATGGCGTCCGGGTCCGATGTGTCCGCCGATGTCTCTTTCGCCAAGCCAAAGTCCAGTACTTTCACTTTGCCGTCCGGTGCGATCTTAATGTTCGCAGGCTTCAGGTCGCGGTGTACCACTCCCTTCTCGTGTGCGGCTTCGAGTGCTTCGGCAATCTGTCTCGCGATCTCCAGACTCTCTTCAACAGTCAACGGGCCGCGCCGGATTCGCTCGGCCAGCGTTTCGCCCGGCACATATTCGAGTACCAGATATCGAGCGTCGTCGTGTTCTTCGAGCCCATGAATGGTTGCAATGTTCGTATGGTTCAGCGAGGCTAGGATTTGTGCTTCACGTTGAAAGCGCGCCAGCCGGTCGGCAGCCTTGGCAAAAGCATCCGGCAAGGCTTTGATGGCGACGTCGCGACCGAGGCGGGTGTCACGAGCACGGTATACCTCTCCCATGCCACCGGCGCCAAGCGGCGCCTGAATCTCGTAAGGTCCCAACCGGGTTCCCGGGAGTAGAGGCATCGATTGAGGGAGGATTATACCGCGCGTGAGAGAGAGGTTAAGAGTTGAACCCTGGGTCGCGTTCTCACCTTCATTGTCCCCAGGAGCGTCCCCAAACTGACCGATGGGGGAATCTCAGCCGCTTTGAGCAGGCTCGAAGTGCGCGTGTGCACACTGTTCTAGCCAATGTCCACATCGTACGGATAAGATGCGCCCTCGCCTGTCTCACAAAATGACTTCAAGCTGTAAGGTAAGTTCCCCCCTGGTCATTCATTCGCCTGCGTTGGCGCGCCAGCCCTTTCATCTGATTCTTTGCCCGCAAGCAGGGTCAATTCGGCGGATGAGCCCTGGCAAGGTCGGAACACACCCAAACCCCGTAACCATCGCGCTCGCGTGTAAAACATTGCCTATAGGGTCGGTTCTTAATCAGTGCTCGCTGCCCAACCTGTGCCGCGGTCCAATGTGCTTTCAGCCAATTTTCAGCTTCCGATGGGATAATCGCAATTTGAGGTAGCAAGGACTCGACCGCCTGTGAATCCCTCCTCCCGAAGTGCCCGGCTCGAACCTGCCCGCTCATGGCTTGCGTTCCTTGCCCTCGTCTTCCTCAGCGCCGGAGCAGGTTTTGCGCAGACCGCTTCTCTCCAAGGCGCCGTCACTGATCCGACTGGGGCGGTCGTACCGAATGCAAACATCGCGCTAACAGATTCATTAGGCAGGACCCGCACCGCGATGTCCGATAGGAATGGCAGCTATTCGTTCGACGAGCTTCCTACCGGCAGCTATACGCTTCAGGCATCGGCTCCTGATTTGGCACTGCCGGAGCCAATACCTGTCACGTTGTCAGGGCGAGCACAGACCATCAATCTGACTCTCAAGATCCAGGCTGCCAAACAAAATATCAACGTCCAAGAACCAACGGGGCCTACGATAAGCGCGGAAAGCAGTAGCAACGCAAGCTCCCTGGTTCTGCGGGGGAAAGACCTGGAAGCACTGGGGGACAGCCAAGAGGATTTAGCGACGGACTTGCAAGCCCTGGCTGGGCCTTCGGCAGGACCAAGCGGCGGTGCGCTTTATGTGGACGGTTTCAGCGGCGGCGACCTGCCATCGAAAGAGTCCATTCGGGAAGTCAAAATCAATCAGAACCCGTTTTCCCCCGAGTACGACAAACTGGGCTATGGGCGTATCGAAATCATAACCAAAGCCGGTGCCGATCAATATCACGGGCTGACTTACTTCAATTTTGGCGACAGCATATGGAATTCCCGCGATCCGTACGCCGAGGAGAAGGCCCCTTTTCTGCTGCGCGAATACGGGGGAGATGTCGGCGGGCCGTTCAATCGCAAATCGTCGTTTTTTCTGAATGTGGATGGCGCGGATATCGACAACGGAGCAATTATCAACGCTGTAACGGTCGATCCGCAGACGTTCGTGATTACGCCCTTCAGCAGCGTCTTCACGGTTCCCCAGCTCCGCATCATTGTCAGCCCGCGTATCGACTATCAGCCGACAACCAATCACACTCTCTCGTTCCGCTATCGAATAGAGCAGGCGGATATCAGCGAGTCTGGAATTGGCAGTTTGAACCTGGTTTCGCTGTCCAACCACGTGCACTACCTCAGCAACACGTTCCAAGCGCGCGAAACGGCGACCATCGGCAGCAACAAAGTGAACGACGCGAGATTTCAGTTCTACCGTATTGCGGCCTCGACTTTGCCGAACACTGCCGGCTCCGAGATTCAAGTCCTGGGCTCGTTCAATGGAGGCGGATCCCAAGTGGGCCCCGTGTACAACACGCAGAACAATTTCGAGTTCCAAAATTACACGACGATTACCCATAAGACCCATACGCTCCATTTCGGGATTCGGGTGAGACAGGCCGGGGACAACAATGTTTCCCGCGCCAATTTTGAAGGCACGTTCACCTTCGGCGGCGAAACTGGCCCTGAACTGAATGCCAACCATCAGCCGGTGGTGGATGGTTCCGGTAACCCGGTGCTCATTCCTCTCCAGTCCATCGAGGTGTATCGCCGGACGCTGTTGTTTCAGAGCTTGGGTGACACCCCGGCTCAAATTCGAGCGTTGGGCGGAGGAGCCAGCCAGTTTTCTGCCTATGCGGGAATCCCCCAGATTTACGCGAATCAAACGGATATAGGGGCGTTCTTTGGCGACGAATGGCACATCACGCCCCATCTGATCGTCAGCCCCGGCTTGCGTTATGAGTGGCAGACCAACATCAACGACTTGCACGATTTTGCGCCGCGGCTGGGGCTGGCATGGCAACCGCGGGGGGACTCGAAATTTGTTGTGAGGGCAGGCTTTGGAATGTTCTACGATCGCTTCGCACTCGGTAATGTGGTAACCGCCCGACGTTTCAATGGCAAAGTTCAGCAGCAATTCGTGGTCAATAACCCTGATTCTTTTCCAAATTCCCCTCCCATCACAGTGCCCTCCTCCATTCAGGAAATCAGTCCTTCCCTGCGGTCGCCCTACATCATCCAATCGGCCGTCTCTATCGAGAGGCAGTTGGCACGCCGAACCACGATTGCCGCCAGCTACACGAACTCGCACGCCGTGCACCAGTTGCGAACCCTCGACGTGAACGCACCCCTTCCCGGGACCTTCGATCCATCCGTCCCCGGTAGCGGCGTTTTTCCGCTGGGCTTCAATGCGCCGGTGTTCCAGATGGCGTCTGAAGGTCTGTACAACCAGAGTCAACTGATCGTGAACGTGAACTCGAAGTTGGCTTCGAGGCTCTCCTTCTTCTCCAACTACACTCTGAACGGGGCACTGAGCGACACGGACGGCCTGACCACGATTCCCGCCAACCCCTACAGCTTCGCCGGTGAATACGGTCCCGCCATCACTGATGTACGAAACTCCGTTGTCTTTGGCGGGACCTTCGAACGATGGAAATTTCGCATCGCTCCCATGCTGAGGGTCTTATCCGGCCCGCCTTTCAACATTACTGCAGGTAGTGACGTTTATGGAGATACACTCTTCAACGCTCGCCCCGGTATTTCTCCGGATCCGAATAAGCCTGGGCTGATTCAGACGCAGTATGGACTGCTGGATCCCAATCCCAGCTCCGGCGAAACCACTCTTTCCCGCAACTACGGGCGCGGCCCTGGTTTCCTGCTTCTCAACCTGCGCCTCACGAAGCTGTTCGAGTTTGGCCGGCTGCCAGTTTCAGCTGCGACGCCATCTGCCAGTCCGATTGCCAGCTCCGCGGACCATCATCGCTACACGATTGCACTCGCCGTTTCGATCCGTAACATCCTTAACCACAACAACCCAGGCCCGATCATCGGCAATCTTACATCGCCCTTTTTCGGGCGCGCTAACCAGAGTGCCGGGGCTGCAGGCTTCGGTGGAACAGGTTTTCTCGAATCCGCCAACAACCGACGCTTGGAATTGCAAATGAAATTCAGCTTCTAATAGCGTCTCACGCGACACGAATCAGTCACGCACAACTCGCCAAGACATATGGTGACAATGTATGAGAAAGCCGTTGCGCAGATAGGCGCGATGCGCACGGTGCCGCTGATAACCTGTATCCAAGTGAACGGCAGCGCAGCCGCGATCCCTGGCCGCCTTTTGCAGAAATCGCAGCAGCAGTGTTCCCAAGCCTTTGCCCTGAGAAAGCTCCGTCGCCACCAGATCGTCGATGTAGAGGATGTGGCCCCATGCCATGGTGGTGAGAAACCTGTAGCCAGCAGCCGCAACCACCCTGTCTTCCCCCCTGACGTAAGCGATTTGATATCCTTCACCGCTCTGCCTCTGCCAACGCTGTACGAATTCATCTTCCGATTCGATATGAGGGCGAAGTTCGCGAAACACCGGCCAGCACTGGCGGACTTCCCTCTCGTCCTTGGCAAGGTTAATTTTCGGCTGGTTATTCATCGGTCACCTTATTCCTTTCCTAGAAACTAGCCCCAAATCGACGTTGTCTTGTCCCTGACAACAAACTAGCGGAGATTTCGATAGCCCGTACAGATTCAGATGAAGGATCGTACAACCGGTACAGTTGTCAAATCGAATTGCCCCTTCTGGCAAAACCATCCTGGTGGGAATTAGCAACCCGGCGCTGTCAAAAGAATCAGGGGTCAAGGCAAGAACTGCAGTGGTACACTCGCCACTCGAGGTAGTGTGCAATGCCGGAAGCCGGCGGTTCCAATATCGAACTGGCTCATCACCTTAGCGAACACAAGGCGGTCTCCGATACTCTCGCCCACGAGATCCTCGAGATCGTCGAAGCGATCGTACTCGCGGTGGTGGCAATCGCTACGGCGTGGAGCGGATACCAGGCCGCTCTCTGGACTGGACACGAGGAAGAACTGTACGGTGAAGCCAGCAGACTACGGGTTCAGGCCGAGGGGACCGCGACCACCGCCAATCAGGAGCGTGTGTACAACGCCGCGGTCGTGGTCGAGTGGCTGAAAGCTGAAGCGCGCGGAGAGAACAAGCTAGCCGCCCTCTTCGAGCGACGATTCCTTCCCGAATTTCGCCCGGCGTTCGAGGCATGGAAAAAAATCGACCCTCTCCACAATCCGGACGCCCCGCCCGGTCCATTTTTCATGCCTCAGTATCGGAGTTCCAAAACGGAGGAGGCGTCCAAGTTGAATGACGAGGCCACGAGGGTTTTCGACGAGGGCACCAAGGCCCGGCAGCGCTCCGACCAATATGTGAGGGTGACGGTGACGCTTGCCACCGTCCTGTTGCTGATGGCCATCAGTCAGCGTTTCAAGACCAGCAGTGTAAGGATTGGGCTAGCGGTGGTTGCCACGCTTCTGTTGTGTTTGCCGGTTTTCCAGCTTCTCACCCTTCCCCGGGCATAAACGGGGTCTACCTCGAGAAGCGGGTAAGCATTCGGCTGATGCGGCCACTCTGAACTTCTTCTGACTCGTCCATTGCCGGAATCCTCGCCGATCAGGACATTGCAGGGCCCCGCAGCCTTCTCCTATTGCATTCTAATAGGAACTGTGGCATGATTTGCTTCCTATGGGTTTGTTATAGGAGACAGATGGGCGACAAGACGGATGTTTGGCAAGGCACGCTGGCGTTGATGGTGCTGAAGACCCTGGAGGCCATGGGTCCACTGCACGGATACGGGATTGCGCGCCGTATCGAACAGATCAGCGGCGACCGGCTCTCCCTCAACTACGGAACCGTGTACCCGGCTCTGCTCAAGCTGGAGCAGGAAGGGCACATCGTCTCCGAATGGGGGGTGTCGGAGAATAATCGTAAAGCCAAGTACTACCGCTTGACTCGTGCGGGCCGGAAACAGGTGGCGAGAGAAGCCCAG
Source organism: Terriglobales bacterium (assembly GCA_035623335.1). Lineage (GTDB taxonomy): Bacteria > Acidobacteriota > Terriglobia > Terriglobales > Acidobacteriaceae > JAFAGX01. Next base: position 12,643 of record DASPTQ010000073.1, on the reverse strand, counting down.
GACTGGGAACAGACCACGGCCATCATGGCACGATTTCTGTCCCCGGCAAAGGAGCCGTTGTGAGGCGGTTGCGCGTCTGGCTAATCCGCCTGGTTGGCTCGTTCCACCAGGAGAGCCGCGACCGGGAACTAGGGCAAGAGATTGAAAGCAATCTTCAGCTTCACATCGAAGACAATCTCCGCGCAGGCATGGGAGCAGCGGAGGCGCGCCGGCAGGCGCTGATCAAGCTGGGCGGCATCGAGGCGACCAAGGAAGCCTACCGCGAGCGCCGGGGCATTCCCTTGTTCGAGACAATGGTGCAAGATCTGCGGTATGCGTTGCGCATGATGTTGAAGAATCCTGGTTTCACCCTGGTGGCCGTACTGTCGCTGGCGCTCGGCATTTGTGCCAATACCACCATCTTCAGCGCCATCAATACGCTGCTGTTTCGTCGTCTTCCCTACCAGGACAGTGACCGCCTGGTGGCTATTGTGAATCATAGCCTCAAGGACGGTGGCTCCCACATGGTCTCAACCGGGGATTTTGCCAACTGGCAGAAGCAGAATACGGTCTTTGAGCAAATGGAATTGACGAACAACTTCGCATCCAAGAACGTTCTCGTCGGGGGTGGGGGATCGGAGCGGGTCGGAATTCAATACCTTACCCCGGGTCTGTTTCGATTGCTCGGCGTCCAACCCATTCTCGGACGCCTGCTGCTCGACGAGGAGGCGAAACCGACGAATGCGAGCAGCGTTGTGCTGAGCTACGGATATTGGCATCGTCGCTTCGGAAACGATCCCGGAGTCCTGGGCAAGAGCTTCTTCGTGGATACATCCATGGTAACGGTGGTCGGCGTGTTGTCTCCGGGGTTCGATTTATTAGGCACGGGAGAAACCGACATCTATCAGCCGATATCGGCCGAAGGTGCATCCGCCTCCGAGATGAGTGATCGTTGGCTCATGGCGGTTGCCAGACTCAAGCCAGGCGTCCAGCTGGAGCAGGCACAGTCATCCATGGATGTCGTGGCCGGTCGGCTCGAACAAGCCTACCCCGCTACGAATAAGGATCTGGGAATCAGGGTTATGCCTCTGCGAGACGGGCTCTTCGGGTGGGCACGACAAGTCCTGTATCCGCTGCTTGCCGCCGTTGCCTTCGTCTTGCTCATTGCCTGCGCCAACATCGCCAATTTGATGCTTTCCCGGGCGTCGAACCGCCGCAAGGAAGTGGGCATCCGAGGCGCCTTGGGTGCCAGTCGATTGCGTTTGATTCGGCAGATGCTGACCGAGAGTGTGGTGCTGGCACTGTTGGGAGGAATGCTGGGGCTGGTGCTTTCCTTTTGGGGAATCAAAGCTTTCGTGACTCTGGTCCCGCAATGGTATCCGCAAGCCGGGGAAATCACGATCGATGCTCGCGTTTTGGTGTTTACTCTGGCCGTCTCCATTCTGACGGGGATTGTGTTTGGCCTGGCCCCTGCCTTGCGAGCGTCGCAATTTGAGCTGACCGAATCCCTAAAAGAGGGGGGAAGGAGCTCTTCGGCCGGTGCCCGCCATCGCACCCGCAGCATCATTGTGGTGGCGGAAGTTGCCTTGGCGCTGGTTCTGCTGGTTTCCGCGGGACTGATGATGAACACGTTTCTCCGGGTTCTTCACGCCAGTCCGGGGTTTCGCTCGGACCATGTGCTGACCCTGGAATTCCGCTTGACGGGAACCAAATATCTCGACGCTTCTGCCATCGACAAGACCGGCTTCGACACGGTTGCGCCCCAGGTGGACATCTTCTGCCGGCAGGTCCTCGAACGGGTCAAGGCGCTGCCGGGAGTTGAATCAGCAGCTTTGATTGACTGGCTGCCCATGACGGAGCGGGCCGACAATCCTTCCCGGGATTTCAGCATTGCCGGCAGGCCGGCCAGTGAGGGTGGTGAAAAGCCCAACGCTTTCTACAGCGCAATCAGTCCGGACTATTTCCGAGTCATGCAAATTCCTCTGGTAAGGGGACGCTACCCCGGCGAGCAGGACACGTCCTCGACGCCGTGGGTGGTGGTTATCAACGAGGCTATGGCCCACAAGTTCTGGCCAAACCAGGACCCGATCGGGCAAGTAATCACCTTGGAGACCGTGCCGGGCGAAGAAAGGCCGCGCCAGATCGTTGGGGTTGTCGGAAACGTGAAGCAATTCACTTCGGGTAGGGATCCGGACCCGGAGATCTACGCACCCTACCTGCAGCAACCAAAGCAAAGCCCGAGCATGTTCACAGAAACGCGGCTTCACAAAAGCCTGGTCGTGCGCACTAGCTTCGAATCGAAATCTCTAATCGATAGTGTGCGCTACTCGGTGGCAGAGATGGATCACGGGTCCCCGGTGTTCGGAGTCACGACGGTGCGCAATGTCGTGCTGAATTCGACGACCGGAGAACGCTTCTATACTCAGCTGCTCGGTGGTTTTGCCATCGTGGCGATGTTGCTTGCGGCCATCGGCATTTACGGAGTCATTTCGTATTCCGTGCTGGAGCGCAGCCATGAGATCGGAGTGCGCATGGCTCTCGGCGGACAATCGAAACAGGTTCTTAAGCTGATGCTCAAAGAGGGGTTGACCCTGTCGGCATTGGGAGTGGCCGTGGGTGTGGCCGGGTCGTTTGCTGCTACTCCTCTGATCGCGGCTTTTCTCTACGGTGTAAAGGCATACGATCTCGTGACCTGGAGTCTGGTATCCGCATTCCTCATGGTGGTCACGCTTGTGGCAACCTACATACCGGGACGACGCGCAACGCAGGTGGACCCCATGGTGGCTCTGCGCTGCGAATGACGAATCCACTCTACCTTCGGATGATTTCGGCAAGTGCCAATCGTCGAGCTTGAGATCCGTCGCTCCTCGAATCTCCCTCGTACACCTCTGACCTGCGGCTGGTTCGCTCGGATTGGCCCGGTCCGTAGGAATTTCTGCCCGTTGCCTGAAGGAGCCGGGGCCAAACGGGGTCTTTAAGGCGAGCAGCCCAAACAACCGGGAAGGCAACCTAATTCTCGAGGTCTTCAATCATAAGGATGCGGCCTGGTTACCGATCACCTAAGCTTCTCAACCGGAACTGAGGGTGACACCGGGGGAGGAATGATCCATGGCTCTTCCATGGGGCTCGCTCTTAGGCAACCGAGACGGAATTAGCCAAAGATGGGCAGCCGGACACAGATCTGACCAGCCCGTTCATCGCCACCGCAGATTTTAATGGCGATAAAATACTGGATTTAATATTGGTAGGCTCGGATAATTTCCGTGACGGATTCAGCGGCTTCTACACGCCGTGGACGTTCATCCGAGCGGGGAAGCATCGATCAGGAACGGTAGCTGATAAACGAAGTTGGCAGGGCAGCTTGCACAGGGAAATGAGAAGGCTGGAGCAACGGCGGTTGAGGCCAACCAAGGGCCCACGCACCCATCCTGCGGCCGGACGAGCCGTTATTTTCCGCTGGGCGCTTGTTATGTGGGCGCTGCTAGAGCTGCCGACTGCTGCGGGGGCGGCGCCACGGTCAGTAAGGCTCCTGCACCGTCTGGTTGCGCCCTTCCGCTCGCATCCTTTTCTCGAAAGCCGGGCGACGCCATGCAACCTTGGTTTCGCGAGTTGCTTCCTGCCTGAGGTTTCTCCCCAGCCGACTCGGACTTCGGAACTTGGACCGGCCCCGGTCCTCAACGATCCGTCTCAAGTTGTGACTCTAGAACTGCGCGCGCTGCACCGCGGTCCCTTCGCGCATCACTGGCTGGAAGTCGAGAGTTCAAGGGGAAAGGTCACGTTCGGATTCGGTCCCGCCACCCTACCATTCATCGATGCCGGACAGATTTCTCTGCAGGACCGATACGGCAACATCGAGCGAATTTCAGGAATGTATCCTCTCCCCATGCTGGGCCCGCCGCCCCTGAATTATCGTTATGCAAAAGCGCCCGGGGCCGGCCACCCGGTCGGCAAACCGATTCAGCTAACCGTCACTGAGGCCGATACCCTGATTCAGAGGGTCCGCGATCACAAGTTCATTGGACCCTATGTCCCCATTTTCCACGATTGCCGCACGTTCGCTTGCAGCGTTCAAGCGGCCGCGCAGGGGCGTTCGTCCCTGCCATGCTATCTGTTGTTCAAGGGCTATTGGTAGCCAATCCCCGGTCTAGGTACGTCACCAGCGGTCATTCCGAAGGCCGCGACGCAACGCGCGATTCCGAAACCACCGAAGACTGACTGCTTTGGCGATAGAGCTCGAGATCGGCGCGATGCATGGAGTTGCGATGCACGGCCTGGACGGTGTCTCGGGTAAGATCGAACCCACTGTAAAGGATATTGGCACGCCAAAGGTCACTGCGAACGGTGAGAATCCACTTGCGAGCCGTGCGGAAGGGTCTTGACCCGGGGTGGTAGCTCTTTTGAGCATGGAGGTCGGAGGCGTACGGGTCCGGGGCACAGGATTTGAGGTAGACGACCGTGAGCGTCCCGTCCGTGCGGAAGATTTCTCCGGTCGCATTAAGAACGATATGACTCATTTCAGGTCGAGCGATCGCCCCGACAGAATCCACACAATCGACCGCCAAAAGGTCCCGGACGACGATGTGTTGTTCATCCAAGAGGTTAGGCGAAACATGATGCATGAAGCCCTTATGCTTGATGGAAAGGGTGGCCCCTGTTTCACGGACAGCGGCGCCGGCCCAGAGTGGTTCACCATCGCGACCGGGGGGCAGCGACCAGATGCGGAGATGGTCGCGCTTTTCATAGCTGTCAAAGGTTTTTTCGAGCGTCAACTCAGAGGCTCGATTCTCCAGCAGTTGCGGCGAGATGGGCGCCGTGGGATAGCCGTCCTTAAGGAGGAAAGCGGACAGCGAATGCCGCACGCTTCGCCGTGAAACCCGATCACTTGGCTTCCAGCCGGCCGCGGTGAACGCTTGTTCAAGCTGGGCGTCCGAACCCGCGAAGACGAAGTTGACGACGTCGGCCTCCTTGCCTTTCGGCGTGAACGTGCGCTCCGGCAAGCCGGCCAAGTCCTCGGCGAGTTCTTGCAGATCCCCCTGAGGCGGATACGGGGCCGGAAGAGACAGATCGGCGGGAACCGACGCGGGGTGAGACAGCTCGAGCTCGAGGTCCGTACCGGCCTGCAAGTAGATTTCAGGCTCGGGAAAAACCGGGAACAGCAATTTGTAGCCGAGCAGGAAAGGATCAGGATAGAGATGAAGACTCGGCATATACTTCAGACGGCTGCTGATGGTGCCCTGGGGCGTATCGGTGGCGCGAATGCCGTGGATTACGCCTTTCTTGACCTCCTCGCGTGCGTTGTCAACCAGCAGCACGCGAGCATGGATCTCGATGGGCGGCATCTCGGGCGGAAGGAGGCGGGTGAACTCCAGCTCCAGGCTGGCCGTCTCATGCCACAGGCCGAGCCCCACGCGATGTGCGGCAACAACGCGCCCTTCGACTGGAATTTTAATAGGAAGGACAGGGCTGTTGTCGCATTCAGGCGGATCGAGCAAGAAGCCGTGAACCGACATGTCGCGTCTCGCACTATAGGAGGAAACCGGCGCAGTCAAGCGGACCCAAAAGCGGGTCCCGGCTGCCAGATCCGTACAGGCAGACGCTGGTCGTGCCAGACCGAGCAAGAGCAGAAAAAGAGCACGCACTTGTCCTTGTTTATTCCGGGGAGAGCTTTGCCCCCGATGAGGTCGTAGGCTTTTCGAAAGCAATTCCATGGAGCAGGGACGGAATCTCTGCGATTACACCAGAAGCGGTGGCGGAACGTCCAGTACGAACGAAAGGGGATGAAACTTCAGTCATCATCTACGAGTGACAGAACTAGCTTCCCTCCCCACTGAGTCAAAACCTGGCTCGACGCCGCTCTGTTACCTCACCAGCTCCGTTAGGGATGGGAATCCGCAACTAACGAGCTTGCATACTACGCTGAGCCTGTCGAAAGGCGTGATCGCCGACGTGGATCAGACCGTGAAAAGGGCGATGGATGTCGGAGATCGCCACGAGCGACAGCGAGACGAGCAGGGAAAAGGAGAAGACTTGCAGGGTCTGAAGCTTTAGACTCACCTCACCAAACAGGCAGGCGGCCATAATCGTCAGCGCCCCACCCACGAGAAGCACGCACCAAAGCACGTTGGGAAGCCGGGTTGCGCTCTCGAGCAGCCGGGTCAGACGGTGCTGATTAAGAGAACTCAGCTCCGAAAGCGCATGGTCCTCGGCAGTTTGCTCGGTCGGCGATGTCGCCCGAACCGACATCACGGTCTTCCACATCTCGGCATTTATCCCCGCGCTTTGGTCCGGGCTTTCACTTCTGGCCATTTGCGGCCAATCCCGATTGATGACCGCATCCACATACGACCAGGCCAGCTTCTGGAGCTGGGTGCGCTGCGGTTCCGGAAGTCCATCGGCCAGGCGATAGATATTCACGACGGCGTTGGCCTCAAGATCCACATTCAGATCGGCCTCGCCAAAACTCGTCCAGACCGTGTAGAGCATGAAGCCAAGGATGACGGCATACGTCGTGCCTAGGATGCTGAGTTGCCAGCCGATCAGGTCGTTATAATTGCGGCGTCTCTCCCGGGGCCAGACTTGGTTCAGTCCGGCCATGAACAGCAGCGAGACAATCACCGTTGCTGTGACCACTAGGACGTTCTGGACCACAGTTACCATCGTTGACTGGCTTCCACCGGGTTCTTAGTTTATAGGACTCTCGATCGACGGCTGCGCCACGACGAGAACCGCATCGAGCAGAAGCCGGTTGGTAGAGGTTGCAGGGAACCAGTCGTGAGGGTCTTTCATTGAAAACCAGCAAAGCCGGGAGGGCCCGAAACGCCACTTCCGTCAAGACTGTCACTCTTGGCAGTTCGCGCAGCGATAATCCGCGTGCTGTCAAATTTGACAGTTCTGGTTTGTGGCCGCCTATTCTAGCGTATTGTAGGAGATCGTAAGTACTCGCCGTCCGCCGCAGTAAATCTTCTGACCACAATTCTGGTGCGAGTGCCTGAATCCTGCGTTTTTGTCGACAACGTCTCAATGTGAGGTGAAATGATGATCAGTAATCCGGAAACCACTCGACTACAAGAAGCCCGCACCGCCAACATCCCGTGGAGAAAATGGGGACCATACCTCAGCGAGCGGCAGTGGGGCACCGTACGCGAAGACTACAGCCACGACGGCAACGCCTGGGACTACTTCAGTCACGACCAGGCGCGATCGCGAGCCTATCACTGGGGCGAGGATGGTCTTGCCGGGATCAGTGACGAAAAGCAGCTGCTGTGCTTCGGCCTGGGTCTTTGGAACGGGAAGGATCCCATCATCAAAGAGCGTCTCTTCGGGCTCACGAACAGCGAAAGCAATCACGGGGAGGACGTCAAGGAGTATTACTTTTATCTCGACAGCACGCCCACCCATTCCTACATGAAGTACCTCTACAAATATCCGCAGAATGCGTACCCCTACAATGACCTGGTCGCAACCAGCAAACGGCGCACCCGTAGTGAGATGGAATACGAGCTGCTCGATACCGGCATCTTCAACGAAGATCGATATTTCGATGTCTTCGTAGAATATGCCAAGCGCTCCCCCGAAGACATCCTCATCCAGATCAGCATTGCCAATCGAGGACCATCGCCCGCCACGCTTTACGTTCTGCCCACGCTGTGGTTCCGCAACACCTGGACATGGTGGGCGGACACGCCGAAACCGTCGCTAAAGCAGATCGCTGGCAGGAATGCTTTTTCTGTCGTGGCGGCGGAGCATGCTCAACTGGGCGTCCGTTACCTCTATTGCGAGGAAGATGTACCGCTGCTGTTTACGGAGAATGAGACCAACAACGAGCGCATCTTTGGCACACCGAACGCCAGCCCATACGTGAAGGATGGAATCAACAATTACCTGGTGGAGCGAATGCAGAGTGCCGTCAATCCTCAGCGTACGGGAACCAAGGCCGCGGCGCTCTATCGAGTCAACGTCAACGCGGGCGAAACCGCAACCATCCGCTTGAGACTCAGTGACCTGGCACCGGCAGTCATGGGCGATGCCTTCCAGGACTTTGCGGACATCATGAGCGTACGTCAAGTGGAGGCGGACGCATTCTATCGCAGCATCACGCCCGAACGCCTCACCGCAGACGAAGCTCTTGTTCTTCGCCAGGCCCTTTCCGGGATGCTTTGGAGCAAGCAGTTTTTTGGATTTCAAATCAACAAATGGCTGGAGGAGCACGGCGTCGACCCGATGGATCGGAACAGTCGCCAAATGCGGAACAGCGAATGGTTCCATATGGTGAACGAGCACGTCATCTCGATGCCCGACAAGTGGGAATATCCCTGGTATGCGGCCTGGGATCTGGCATTCCACGCCATCGCCCTTTCCGGGATAGATGTGGACTTCGCCAAGGAACAGCTGGACCTGATGCTGCGGGAATTTTTCTTGCACCCGAGCGGCCAAATCCCGGCCTACGAATGGAACTTCAGCGATGTGAACCCCCCCGTGCATGCTTGGGCAACGATCTTCCTGTACCGGACCGAGCAACTCCTGCGGGGCGAAGGAGATCTCGAATTTCTCAAACGATCCTTTGCCAAGCTCATGCTGAACTTCAGCTGGTGGGTGAACCGGAAAGATCGCTTTGGCAAGAACGTTTTCGAGGGTGGATTCCTTGGACTGGACAATATCGGCGTCTTCGACCGCAGTGCGCCACTGCCCACAGGTGGTTACTTGGAACAGGCGGACGGCACGGCGTGGGTATCGCTGTTTTGTCAGAACATGCTCGAAATGAGCGTCGAGCTGGCCAGTCATGATTCCTTCTTCGAAGAAATGGCCATCAAGTTTGCTGACCATTTCCTGTTGATCGCGCACGCCATGAATCAAGTGGGCATGGATGGCATGTGGGACGAAGAGGATGGCTTTTACTACGATGTTCTGCGCCTCCCCGATGGCGGTGCGGCCCGGCTCAAAGTTCGCTCCATGGTGGGGTTGTTGCCCATTTGTGCCACCACGGTCATCGAGCCTTGGCAACGGGAGCGAGTGCCCCGAGTGGCCAAGGTTCTGCAACAGCGCTTGCAATACATGCCTGAACTGCGCGATAGCATTCATCCGACCGGTGTCGGCCATCTCGGGTGCGGCGAGCGAGGCATCATCGCACTCGTCCGACCGGAGCGATTGCGCCGCATTCTCGGACGCATGCTCGATGAGAACGAATTCCTGAGTCCGTACGGAATCCGCGCGCTATCTCGCCATCACGCCGAGCATCCGTACAGCTTTAACGTGAACGGGCACGAATATCGCGTGAACTACCTTCCCGCTGAATCCGATACCGGCATGTTCGGCGGAAACTCGAACTGGCGCGGTCCGATCTGGATGCCGGTGAATGGGTTGCTGATCCGTGCCTTGCTCAACTTCTATCTTTATTATGGGGATAACTTCAAGGTTGAGTGCCCGACCGGCTCCGGCCGCCAGATGAACCTGTTTGAGGTGGCTCGTGAAATTGCCAACCGGCTGGCTCGAATCTTCCTTCGCGACTCCTCCGGACGGCGACCCGTGTACGGAGGGACGGAGAAATTTCAAACCGATCCTTACTGGAAGGATTACATCCTGTTTTACGAATACTTCCATGGAGACAACGGAGCGGGCCTGGGAGCCAGTCACCAAACCGGCTGGACCGGAATCATAGGCCGAATGCTGCAGATTTTCGGCAGGCTCGACGGCGCTCAATTGTTGGCGGGCGGTAAATTGGGTGCATTTGCCGAGGCGACGAAAGAGAAGGAAATGGCTGCTTGACCATCGGGCAACCCTGGCGCGGAGGAAGGCGTGCTGATTCGGCCCTTGCCGTTGCTCAACTTCTTCGTCGCGATCGTGATGTTCTCGATAGGGCTGCGGGTCAGCGGTGGAGAGTTGTACAACATCCTCCGCGCCCGTGCCCTATTGATACGCACCCTGATCGCAAACTGTATCCTGATTCCGGCCATCGGCTTTCTGCTCGTACGCGTCTTCCCCCTTACCCCCGATGCCAGTATCGGCATCATGCTGCTGGCGGCGATCCCGGGAACTCCAATCTCCCTGCAATTTACACGCATGGCCAAAGCCCGGCTGGCCTTTGCCGCCGCTGTAATTTTTGTGCTTTCGCTGGTGAGCATCGCGATGACCCCGCTAGTGATGGAAGCCATGCCCCAGACCTTGCAGCGCAGTGAACGCCCGGTTCTCTCCCTCATCTCCACCATTGCCCTGTACATTGCCGTGCCACTGTGCGCGGGCGTTTGGGTGGCACGACGGGTGCCGAATGTTGCCCGCAGGCTGGTACTACCCCTCGGCCTGGTGGCGTCGGTGGTCTTCCTTTTTCTTATGTGGGAGACCCGCCTGATACGCCGTGAAGCCTTGAAGACCATCCGCGGCAATGGGACCATCTTGGCGATGCTGTTGTTACTGCTGTTCTCCATGTTGATCGGCTGGCTGATCGGTGGTCCCGACCGAGACACACGACGGATCTTGGCTACTTCCACGGGCATGCGCAGCGTAATTGTCGTGTGGTATATTGCGCGCTTCTGCTTTCCCGGCACCCAGGTGTATATGATCCCTCTTGTCTACCTGTCGTTGATGGTGCCCGCAAACTTGCTTTTCCACCTGGCGTTCATGAGAGGGCAGAAGCGGGGGGCAGTGTTGAGCGCGTCTTGAGCCGTCGCGTCTGCGGATGGGTATCGCGTCGAGGAGAAGGCGCTCATCTCCGGCACGTGTTGAGTATCCCGTACCTCCGGTGGGTCCGGTGATCGCCGTATGGACCTAGGTCCCCGATCAGGTTTGACCGGCTTTCGGACCGTGGAAGACAAATGTAGTCGGCCAACCAAATTCCCGCTAAAATCATCCCCAAGTATAGGTGGCAGCTCATGTCGCTTGGGCGGCAATTCCTTGGCTACGCTCGAGCAAGGGTCGCGATTCGTCCCCTGCTTGCGTCGACGGCGCTCCTTACTCTGATGGTTGCGCGCAATGCGCTGCCGGATTTTCCCAAGGCACCTTCTGTTCAATGCGCTGCCAGGGCCGTTTCTCACCACGACCAGAAACCTAAGTTTGACCACCACGGGCCACAATGGAGCGCTCCTCCCGCCGACCTTCTACCCGGTCTTGTGGCAGCGGAATCTCCGCATTTTGCACTAACACCTCAGCTGTTCTCTAGGCTTCAATCCAAGGGCTTCCACTACAACCGCCCGCCTCCTGTCAGCTAATCGATCGCGGTTCGGGCATGCATTGACCGGGCATTAGCTCTGCCCGGCAATACCGCAGCGGATTAAGCGCCAGACGCATGTTGTCAGGGCTGGCTTCCTCGGCGTCAGGCTAGGTCGATGAACAGGGTGAAATCTCTTTACGGGAGAAGACCAATGACAGGAATGAAGATACTGTGCGTTGAAAACCAACCCGAAGAAATGGCAGTGCTGACCTGCATGCTCCAAGGCATTGGTTACGAAGTGATGCCTGCCAGCAACGGCGAACAGGCCATCGACATGCTCGCCAAAGAAGCCATCGATGGCATCTTGCTGGAATACAACCTGCCGGACAGCAGCGGTACCGCCGTACGAACCCGGCTGAAGGCGATCCGGCCGGATATTCCGGTTCTCTTGTTCAACGGTGTCAGCAGCCAGACGCCGTTTATGCTGCGCTTTTTCGATGAGTATTTGCGCAATAGAGACCGCATCGGCGAGGGTTGGGAAGATACGGACCTTTGAGACCATGAACAACTCTGCAACTCAGCCCTTTCGGGGCTACTTCGAATCCATCCCGGCGAGACAGATTGAGGCAGCGCCGGCACGAATCCCAATGGCACTTTTCGATTGCGAGCTGGTCGAGATTTGGAGGGCAGATTGAGTAAGAGGAGATATGTCAGTCAATCTTGGGGAAGCACCGGCGTCGTCCCGGCATCAATCGCCGCCGCTTCATCGTTCGAAGCCATGGCGAAGACGATGGGGCTATCTCCGGCACAATATGAAAGTTCTTTGGAACTGAAAGAATGGGCGCGCGTCCACAAACAAAAAAAATTTGTACCGCCCGATCTTTTGATCGCGTGGGGATTTGGCCGAGAGCCCGAATTGTGATCTCGCCTGGGTTGAAGGTCGGCTTGCCGAAACTGAAGGGAGTATGGCCATGACAACTATTCATCGCACACTCGGCGTCACCGCCGTGATCGTGATGCTGGGCTCACTTTTTCTCACCATGCGCTCGGACGCATCAACGGGTGATTTCTATCTCTGCTACACGGATGTGAAGGTGATCGCCCATCTTTTGCTGTCGGGCGGATCACCGCAACGACTATGGCTGCAACAAGAGGGCAGGAAACAGTATTTGTACTTGCAGCAACCTACCGAACAGGGATTTACGATTGTTGACGTTACTAAGCCGACGAAGGCGAGGGTGGTGAGTCGCGTGCCGCAGGGGACTCTAACCACGGTGGGCTCCGGGCTCGCCATTGTTGACGAGCCCGATTCCCCAACGGCGGGGACCTCTCGCATGGCTGGAAACCCCGAGGGAACTCGCGGGGGTGGTGCCCTCTCGAGATCGGTTCTCATACTAGATGTGAGCGATCCCGCACACCCGCGAAAGGTTCAGAGTTTCAGCGGAGTGACAAGTATTCTGCCGGATAACGCACGGGGCATGATTTATGTCGCCAACAGTGACGGTATCTGGATCCTGTCTCACC
>DASPTQ010000072.1:0-4462 GCA_035623335.1 Terriglobales bacterium | reverse complement strand
CCAACACAGATCAAGTGCGGCGTCAGTTTTCTTCGGATCATGCTGGACCGCCACTCGAAATAGCGGCAAGGCACTGCGGACATCGTTCTGCGCCAGATACAAGTTCGCCGCTTCCCACGCGATCGCAGGTGATGTCGGTTCGGTTCGCAACGCATGTTCTAGGGCAACCCTACTTTGGCTCGAATTGCCTCGCTCATAATATGCGACCGCGAGATCCAGCCAGTAATGCCCTTCATAGGTATCTAATTCAACGGCGCGATGCAAAGGTCCCAAGGCACGGCTAGGATCCTGATCTGCTTGCAGCAGATATCTTCCCAGCAACCAATGGGTTCGTGCATCCCAAGGCTCCAATTCCGCCGAAGCTTGCAAGCTCTGCTGGGAAAGTCCATCCTGCAGCCAATCTGCTCTCCAAATGAGGAAGACCGTGTACAGATAAAAGCCGAGAAGGGCGACGGCGAGGCCGGCGAGTCCAATGCGCGCTGGCCTGGAACTCACAAGCAATTGCATAGAATTGGAACGATCCAACGTCACAACAATGTTGGCTACCTCTTCACAGGTCGTGTTGTGCAACTCGGGAAAGGCGTTATCACCGATCTCTACCGGGCGGTGTCTGGCCTTGTGTCAACGCATTCCACAATGAGTTCGCGGGCGATGCCAAACCGCAAGTGCTGCTCAGCCGACGCCGTCTTGCACTCCGAAACGCGGGGGTGTGAGGCGCGTTCGGAGTGAATCGTAAAGCCACATTGTGAGATTGTAGCTGCAAACCACTGTGGGGGCGGTCAGGGGAATCGTGGGAATTCCGTGGAATGAACAAATCAAGTAAACGGTGACCAGAGAACACAGGCAAACCAGCCGCACCTTGTCCATAGGTGATTGAACCGTTGCTGTGTGGTTTGAGTCTTATTGCAGAGCCGACTGAGTCAACTTCACTGCACAATAGGGATTTGCAGTTCCGCCGGTAACGTTACACTTCTGGCCGTTCACTGAACCCGCGCTCAAGGTTGAGAAGTAGATGTTTGTTCCGCCGTTCGAAAGCTGATTGTCGATCACGATCCCGCTCGTCCCGCCGAGTGCTTTGGGCGCAGTTACACAAGTCGAGGTAGGTGGCGAGGTGCAATTGGGCGTCGTCAACGAAGTGGTGATGGTTGAGCTTTCCACATAGGAGTTCTTGGTCGCGCTGCCCACTCCGAAGAACAACATGTCGGATGTTCCGTTATAAAACTCCGTCAGGGGCGAACATTCCTCACCCTTATTGGCATTCACTACGAATGTGGATGATGCGGGGCTAGTAATGACGTTGCTGGCGAAGGGGAAGAAGTACATCTGCGGATTGGAGGGCACCCCTCCGCTGTTCACGAATCCGCACGCAATCATGTGTCCCGATGTTGAACCGTTGATCCAAAAGGCGTTATCAAACGCTCCTGAGTGTAGATTGTTTCCCGTGCAGTCTCCCGCGCCAGTCGCCGACCCCATATTCACCGTATTGCTGGTTGTCGCCACGCCTGTCGTAAAGTTTGCCGGCAGCTGGGTGATGGCGCCCCCAATGCCCAGGACATAGCTGCAGCCCGTAAAAGCGAACACCTGGTCTGTATTCGGATTTGCCGGATCCGTAACGGCGATCGGCGGATCTACGATCCCAGTCCCCGCTTTCCCGCTACCATCGGTGGTGCCGTCGTATGCCCATCCGATCGTCTGTTGCGCCGCGTAGGTATTGCCGGGGTTCGCGAGTTGAACCGAATACAGGTATCCTTCACCGTCTCCCAGAAAGATCATACCCGATGGGTCATCGACAACTGGCGCAGTCAGGACGTTGTTGGTTGGATTCGTCGAGACGGTCACCGGCCAATTACTGGGATCATTCACCAATGCCGGCGTGCCGCCGCCGAACACGGGCGAGATTTTATAGAGCACACCGTTGTCCGCTCCGACGTACGCTGTATCCGTGTTGTAATCCACCCAAGGCGAAGAGTTTGAGTTGCTCGCGCTGGTTTCGATCGTAAGCGTCGTCATGCACCCTGGCGTTACCGGCTTCGTGCACGAGGTCGGAGTTTGAGGGCTCAGCACCGTTCCCGCCTGCGACGGAGGTGCCGGGATGGGACTTGGCAATACCAGAACGTGGAAATAGGAGCCTGAACTCGTAGTCTCTACAAACGCCACCTTCGTTCCGTCAGTAGACAGGGCCGTCGAGGTTTTGATTTGTCCCCCAGTTTGAGTTACGGTGTTATAGGCGAAGGCAACCCAGGGTTTTCCGCCGTTGCACGCAGGGCTCGCCGAAGTGTACAGGTTATTGATTCCGACGATGTTGGCTTGGGTACCGGAAGTTACGGTCAGTCCGTACACAACGTAATCTGCATTGCAGTCCTCCGCATTTACCGTAAACCGGAATTTCGACGGAAATTGGTTCTGGGGGACGTAGCCCTTCTCCAGCGAAACTGCCCAGTCGATCTTTGTCAGGTGCTTGCGTTTGGCAGGACGATGGCGAAAATTTTCAATCGCCACCTGCCGCATCACCATGTTGTACACGTAACGCGGGTCGTGTTCTCCGGCTTCCAACACTTGTTCGGCCTGCATCCCCGGCATTAACAAGTGTGTCGAACTCCAGTCCTGTGGGTACCCCAAGTGCGTCGTTTCATGGCGCCCATCGCTGGTCGGCAAAATTTCATTCTTCGATTGTGCTACGAGCGAAGCGCTCAGCGTCATCATTAAGCCAAGGAATACGAGCCTGCGCACGATGCTTCTCCTTTGGGTTTCCTTCACATGCTCTTCTTAGTCAATTCTAATCTTCGCTTACCCAGTAGGGTCTGAGAACTGACTTAGGTAATTTCACGCTGCCCCTCAGTTTTCTGGCGATGGTTACTAAAGGGTGCTGGGAGAGTTCGTCGACGAAGTGGTCCGCACCGCATAGCGCCCGCTCGTGATCCACGTCGAACTCCACGCAGATCTTGTTTGCACCACCCGCCGATATAGCACGCCGTTGCGAATGGCAGCGAAAGCCGGATAGGAGCTACTACTACAACCTATAGCGGTTACCTGAGTGAAGAGCATACCCACCTCGCAGAATTTCGATGCGTGAGATAAATGGGTATACGCCGCTCCCGCGAGCGCGCGTACTTAGGTTTTCGATCGTCAGATCGAGTTCTGATTCCTCAGAACGCGCAGCGGACCGATGAGGGCTTTGCCTTCCCCTCTCTCTAGCCAGTGTTTTCGGAGGAGCTGTGCAATCCTTCTATCTGGTCGATATAACTCTGGATCAGCTGTAGGCTCTCCTCACTGATCTTGGTGAATCCGATTCCTTGCCGTTTCTCCTTCGCCCATATCACCTCACCAAAGGCATCCACCGCAACCCCGGACTTGGGTAGGGTGAGTGAGAGTCGCACCTTATCGCCCGGGCGTAGAAGGTCCACCTCCACCTGGATTCCTCCCCGACCTACGTTCCAAGTCCTCCCCCGCAGAGTTTTCGAACCTACGGTGCAGGATATCTCCGTCTGCAGCGGTACGCGAACATGGCGTCGGCGATTCTCCAGGATCGGCCCTCGCACGGTGCGAAACAAGCGCCTTAGCTTTTGCCGGTCGATGGGCTTCTGCAGGAAGAAGGTAGCGCCGGTCTCAAAACATTGATTCATCGTATCTCGCTGTTCGCATCCGGTCACAATCACGATCGGTGTGGACTTGTTCCAGGAAGATTGTCGGATTCGTTTCGCGAGCAGCCGCAAACCGTCCAGTTTGGGCATCTCGACGTTGAGGAAGATTCCGTCAAACTTCTCGTGTTCCATCAGCGCAGCGGCCTCCTGGCTATCGCTCAGGGAACGAACCTCTGCCTTGAAAGAAGTAAACACTTCCGTCATCAACTCCCGGCACTCACGATCATCGTCAACCACCAAAAGCTTTAAAGACGGCACACTTTTCTCCCCATTTTGCATCGGTACATCTAGGTATCTTGGGCGCACGATCGTGCATACTCAAGAGCCCCTTCGTACATTGCACCCCCGAGTTAAATTCCTACCGATGCGGTCCGGTTTAGTGACAAGTACAGCAGGGTGTGTACCACAGAGGCTCCTATCATCCGCTTTATCTTGGACGAACTGGGTTAACGGTCGTAATCTATGCCTAGCGATCGGGTAAATGAGAGAGGGAGATATCAGTTGTGACGTCACAATAGATATGCTGGAATACAAAGCGCTAGCAATCGCACGGCAGAATCGTTATCTTCCCCTTGAACCAGCTTTCGAATACTGGTGTTGCTGCGACGGCGGAGATGCCTGTCTATGGTAGAAAGAAATACTGTCGGCGCAGATGATCCGATATTTTCCTGGTTCGCCCTGTACACGCGCCACCACCACGAAAGGAACGTTGCCCTGGCCCTAACGGGAAAAGGGTTGGATTCTTTTCTTCCTCTTTATACTGCCGTCCACCGCTGGAAGGATCGAGATAAGAAGCTTCAGTTACCTCTTTTTCCCGGTTA
>DASPTQ010000071.1:0-102837 GCA_035623335.1 Terriglobales bacterium | reverse complement strand
GCGTCAGGTTGTGTAAACTTTGTGATCCGCGAGACACCCTGAACTCAGCTGCCTCGGCAACGTAAACACAGCGAAGAGACTCAAAATACGTACGACGCTGATAAACCTGCACCCGCCTCTTCGCCCGCAACTTTTTCACTCACTACAAACTCACCCCTGCCGATTGGCAGCACTACACCACGCCCTATCGCTGAGGCTTTCGTGTGGAAGACATGGGGAGGCAGATCTCCTGGCGGGTATCTCACAATCTTAAGGGTGTTCGCGAACTAACATACCGTGCGGTATGTATGTTAAAACCAGCGGTGGTCAAGAGCCAAAT
This sequence comes from Terriglobales bacterium, assembly GCA_035623335.1. Taxonomy (GTDB): domain Bacteria; phylum Acidobacteriota; class Terriglobia; order Terriglobales; family Acidobacteriaceae; genus JAFAGX01. Next base: position 102,518 of record DASPTQ010000071.1, on the reverse strand, counting down.
GTGTTTTGGTTTGCGTTTGCTTTGAGATTGATGAATCGTCCTGAGGAGCCGGGATTTTGCCGGTTCGTTGCTGAGTTCGGAAGAAAGCGTCCCGGGCCTCCGATCAGCGGACAACGTTGCACCGGAGCGCGCAATCCGCGGTTCCATAGTTTAGGCCATCAGCTAATTCCATTCTTGGAAGATTTGCGGCCTCGAAGACTCGGGGGGCTCTCAACGCGGGTGAGCGAGCGAGTTTCTCGAGGCACAGAACGGGAAGCCCAAATCCACAATTGTTTCGTTCATCACATACCCAATAAACGGTCGGAACAGAAACTCTCCGCGGCCGTGCGAATGCAGACAGGAATTCGCTACCCACAGGGTGTTCGCGACGGTGTACCCGTCACTGGCGTGATTCTGTTGTCTGTAAGGAGGAACAATGCCCAGCCGCCAACTCACCTCAGTTCTTATCCTGTTCGTTCTTTGCCTGTTCGTTCCATTCCTACAGGCGCAATCAACGAATACCGGAATAGTTAGCGGAACTGTTACGGATCCTTCAGGAGCAGTCGTCTCGGGAGCTACGGTCACGCTGACTGATGTAGCAACGAGCACTTCGCGAACTGCTTCGACGAACAATGCGGGGCATTATGTGCTCGTCAATGTCCCCCCGGGCCGGTACGACCTGACCATTACCAAGCAGGGGTTTTCGAAGAGCAAAGCTCCGCTTAATGTTGAGGTCGGTCAAGCCACTACCTTTGATACGGCATTGCAGGTTGGCGGATCCTCCGTCGTGGTCGAAGTGACTGCTGCCACGAACGAACTGCAGACCATGAATGCCACCATCGGCAATACTGTCACTGGCCAAGCTCTCGAGAATTTGCCTACTTTGGGCCGCGATACCAGTTCGTTCGTCACCATGCAACCTGGCGTGAGCCCCGATGGCAGTGCTGCTGGCACCGTGGTGGACCAGGCGGTTTTCATGCTCGACGGGGGTAACAACAGCAACGACATGGACGGCAGTTCGGGTGTCTACAACCCGAACTTTGGCGACGATCCAGCCGGGGGGTTGTTTTCCAACAAGTACAATCAAATCAGCGGAGCCATCAACGGGATCAACGGCGGCCAGCCCTCGGGAGTGATGCCAACGCCGGTCGACAGCGTGGAAGAGTTCAAAGTCGCGACCACGAACCAGACCGCCGACTTCAACAATTCGTCTGGCCTCCAGGTACAGATCGTCACCAAGCGAGGTAGCAACACATGGCATGGTACGGCTTATGAATATTATTTGGACAATAACTTTTCTGCCAACACTTGGGATAATAATCAGGCCACCCCGAAGATACCTGTACCGGACTGGCATCGGAACTGGTTCGGAGGAGCGGTTGGCGGCCCTATCATTCCCAAAGAGATTCTTGGCGGCAAAACCTACGCCTTCTTCAATTACCAAGGCGCACGTTGGCCGAACTCCGAGACCATCACTAAGCTGGTCCCGAGTGTTGACATGCGCAATGGGATCCTGCACGATCTTAACAACCCTTCGATAACTTATAACCTGAACACGCTTGATCCACGCCGCATTGGGATCAATTCCTACCTGCAGCAGTTGTGGAACAAGTACATGCCCCTTCCTACCCCGGGAGCGGGTTGTGGTTCCCTAGCGGGCGGTGGTTACTGCGACGGGGTCAACACGCTCGCCTTCAGGGCGAACCTGTCGCTTCCGCAAAACGACAACTTCGCCGTGGTGCGCCTCGATCACGACTTCGGAGAGAAGTGGCACTTCCAGGCGAGCTACCGCTACTACCATCTGACGCGCGCCACGGACGATCAGGTTGATATCGGAGGATTTTTCCCCGGCGATACGTTGGGCACCCCAGCTTCGCTCACTAATCGCCCGCAAGTGCCCTGGTACCTTGTCTTGGGGATGACCACGAACGTCAATGTGCATGTAACCAATGATTTCCGTTACAGCTTCCTGCGCAACTGGTGGCAGTGGGGATCGCACGGCGACCCCCCGCAGTATTCCAACTTGGGTGCAGCCCTCGAGCCGCTTGGCGAGGAGACACCGACTCAGGTAGCCGCTCCTTACAATGTCAACAACCAGCAGACGCGCACGCGCTTCTGGAATGGGAGAGATCATTTCTTCCGGGACGACGTTTCCTGGCTGAAAGGCAGCCACTTGTTCCAGTTTGGCGGTCAGTACCAGCATAACTGGAACTACCACTCGCGCACCGACAACGGTGGAACCATCAATTACTATCCTGTATACCAGATTGGAGATACTGCGGGCGCCGGCACGGTCGACATGTCGTCCTTGGGTTCCGCTTTCAGTAACGCCATTCTCGCCCGCGAGGCGGCCGCAGTCCTGGGGATCGTGACCGACACGCAGCAGGTATATACCTACAGCGTTTCCGGTTCGAATCTACTCCGGAATCCGCCCCTCACCCCCGCATACGACAGGGTCACTATTCCTTACTACAACCTGTACATGAATGACACGTGGCGCCTAAAACCTTCACTCACCTTTACGTATGGTCTCGGGTGGGCCTTGGAAATGCCAGCCACGGAGCAAAATGGTAAGCAGATTCTGCTCGTCGATTCAACCGGCCGACAGATTGACACTCAGTCGTATCTGGCACAACGCCAGCAAGCCGCGCTCCAAGGACTGGTTTACAACCCCCTAATCGGTTTCGGCCTGATCGACAGTGTCATCGGACATCCGAGTTACATGTACGACCCGTACTATCACGCGTTCAGCCCCCGCATCGCTATAGCGTGGAACCCGGACCTGGGGGACAGGTTGGGGAGAAAGAACACAGTATTCCGCGGCGGCTACGGGCGAATCTACGGGCGCTTGAACGGCGTGGGCTTGGTGCTGGCGCCACTGCTCAGCCCTGGTTTGATCTACCCGGCAAGTTGCGGGAACGTCTTTCGAGGGGGTCCGAACGGATCGTGTGGTACATCTGGCCCCGACCTCAATACAGCCTTCCGCATTGGAACTGATGGCACAAGCCCTGTAATTCCGGTCCCAGCCGCCACGGTGACCCAACCGTCGTTCCCTGGGGTCAACGGGAACGCAACAGCTGCTACGGCTGCGCCCCTGGACCCGAAAACCCGGCCGAATTCTGTGGACTCGTTTGACCTCACCATTCAGCACCAGTTCTCGAACAAGGTCTCAGTGGAGGTGGGCGGCATCAGTCGTTGGATCCATAGCACACTTCTGTCGGTCAATCTCAACTCCGTGCCGTACATGATGACCCTGGGCGGGCAGCAATTCCAGGCCGCCTATGCCAACCTGGAAAAGGCGATGGGTTGTGCGACCTCAATCGCCGCCTGCCAGGCGGCGAAAGTGGGGATGACCGTTGCCCCGCAGCCCTTCTTCGAGGCAGCGCTCGCAGGAACCGGTTTCCCCTGCACGCCGAGCTGCACCCAGGGATTGGTCAATAACGCCGCTTTGTTCGGCGACCTGCAAGGCCAACAGGTCTACTCGCTGTGGACAACTCTGGACACCGGAGGAAAAGCGCCCGGATTTAATTTCCCTGCCAGCACCCTGTTTGGCTCAGGTCAAATCTCGAGCAACGTCCTCGCGAGTACAAGTCTGGGACATGGTAATTACAACGCCGCTTTTGCCACGCTCAAGTTCAATGACTGGCATGGAGTCACTTTGCAGAACAATTTAACCTTTAGCAGGGCACTGGGAACGGGAGACGTGATTCAGGCCACGAGCGATCAAGGTGTCGTGGACCCCTTCAACTTTAATACTCAGTACGGCCCGCAACCGTCGGACCGCAAACTGGTGGATACGATGTTCGTGGTTTACCAGGAGCCGTTCTATCGTGGCCAACAAGGCATTCTGGGGCATATTTTAGGGGGCTGGACCCCTTCGTTTGTTTTCACAGCTGGCAGCGGTGCGCCACTGTTCTGCGCCACCTATGTAAGTTTCGGGCTCGAGGGTTATAGCGGCGCACAGGAGTTTGGCTCCGCCGATGGCATCGGCGCCGCCACGGATGCAAACTGCGTGCTGGGGGGCGGGCCGCCGTCGGCGTCGTTTCACAATCTCAACGGAGTCTACACCGCCTTTGGAGATCCAACGGCGGTGTACGGTAGGCTTCGTCCTCTAATCCTGGGGTACGATACCCGCAGCAGTGGGTACGGGGCGTTCCGCGGCCTAAAGTACTGGAACTTGAATTTTGGGATCAAGAAGAACATCAAAATTACAGAACGCTTCAATGCTGAAGCCTCGCTCAATGTCAACAACATTCTGAACCACAACCAACTGCTGGATCCAGTACTCGGCGTTACAAGTCCACCAGCTAGTTTCGGGCAGTTTTCCATTGAGGGAACTACTCCGCGAACAATGGAGATGGGTATTCGGGTCAACTTCTAGTAATTGTGGGGCGGCGCGGATTTCTTGCTCCGCCCCATTAGCCTGCTTTGGATATGCTCTTGGCGCTGGCTTGGAACTGCCGGGATTGCGTGCTGTCCGAGCTGAGCAAATGTGCGTCTGGCACTTGAGTGCTTTCCATGGCAAAGCCTACTCCATTTCGAACGCAACCCCAGACAAAAGGGCGATCCCCTGTGGGATCGCCCAAACAGTCAGTAGCGCACTGCTAGAAGGTCAACTTGCCAGCAAGTTGAATCACGCGCCCTGAAACCGCAGAACCAACAAACGCACCATAGGGACTGGTCGCCGGCTCAACCGTGGTTTGTGAGAAGCCGAGCGTGCTCAGCACAGCCAGGTCGTGGTCTGGGTTGCCAAAGTTGGGATGGTTGAACACGTTGTACATATTCGTGCCGATCCCAAGATTGAACCGTTCGGTGAGTTTGATGTTCTTCATGACAGTGAAATCGCTGCTGAAGTAATGCGGTCCGCGGAAGAAGTTGCGCCTTGTACCGCCGAAACTCCCATCCTCCGTGAACTGACCGGCTGTGACACAGGGTGTGGTCTGGCTGTGACCCGAGCAGTCGGGGAAGCTGCCCGTGAATGTTGGAATGGGCGAATATCCTACTGCGTAACCGTTAGAGTTGCCGAAAAATCCACCGGTTGCTCCAGTGTCGTATATGGTAAACGGATACCCGGAACGGGCATACCATGTACCCGACAGCGTCCAGCCGCCCAGGATCCGGTCCATCGCGCCCTGGAAATGGCTGGGAATCTGCCAAACATAATTGGCGCTGAAGTTCTGGCGTACGTCGTAATCAGCGTTACTGTAGTTCAGGGCTTTGAAGTTGAACGGATTAGCCACGGGACCCACACTATCGTTGAGGCTATAGGGCAAAATACCTCCATTGGAGACAATATCCAGAGCGTGGCTGTACGTGTAACTAGCCTGAAACTGCAGGCCGTGCCAGGCACGCTGGGTGAGCGACGCAGTGAGGCCGTTGTAGTTGGAAGTAGCTCCATTCGAAAGCGCTTGCAGGTTGCGGATGCGAAGATCAGGAGGAACGCCCATGGATAGCCCAGACGGCACTGTTCCTATGCCCTTGTCGTAGGCATTGGCGAGGTCGTTGTAAACGAACTCGTCATATCCATGGTTGCCCACATAGTTCAGTGAGATTGCGGTCTTATTTCCAATCTGCTGTTGGACTTGCAGGTTCCACTCGATGTAAACGGGGTTTTTCACATTGTTTACAGCGTCATGGTAATCGGGAGCTGGGCAGCCCGCGGCATGCAACTGCCCGTAGGTCCCGCCGGAGTAGAAGATGTTGTGGAACGTGCTGTCGCAACCGCTCACGATAGTCGCAGCACTACTTGCCCCTTCCGCCGGCGAGAGCAGACCCGCGAGGGTGAAGGTCGGGTCGAATGGGGCCTGGGCGGCGTAGTTGTCCACCAGAGTGGCGGGATAAAGGTCGCCGAACATGCCGGCGCCACCGCGAATAACCGTATTCTGGCGAACGTTGTACGCGAAGCCTACGCGCGGCTGCCACACCACCGCCTGAATGTTCCGGAACGCCTCGCTGAGGTTATTGTGGATCATCTGGTTGTAAGGAATTGTCGGATCATGGTTCAACTGATCGAACTGTGTCGCGAAGAGCGAGAAGCAATGCCCCGGGCAGCTCGCATTGGAGTTGCGATCCACACGCAACGTCAGGGTCAGTTTCAACTTGGGGAGTACGCGCCACTCGTCCTGCCCATATAGCCCCAGGCTGTACATGTTAATGCGCTCCTCGAGGTTCTGCGGGAAGCGCTGGCTGAACTGATCGATGTATCCAACGGCAAAGTCGGTGGTCGAAAAGACCCGCGCTCTCGGAATGGTTCGAACCCCAAAAGTAGCGTCCGTAATATCGTCTCTACGGAAGTTACCGCCAAACTTCAACCCATGTTTGCCTTTGGTCCAAGACACGTCGTCCACAAACTGGTACTGAGTAACGTTGCGACCTTGCGGGAATACGTTCTGTTCGCCGCCCGCCATTACGGCGGTGTTGGGATTTCCGAACGGCGAATCGAAATCGTATATCGCGTAGGGCAATGTTTGTTGGGCTAGCGCCGCATTCGCTTGCTTGAAAATCGCGCTGTACCAGAATACCGAGCCAATGAATTGGTTCAGCAAATCGGGATTGAAAGTATGAGTATTGGTGATCTGACCTTCCCAGGCCGGTTGGTTGCTAACTGCATTGAAGTTGGGCGTGAGAAAGTCGATGTAAGTGGGCTGAAAGCCATGGTCTGTCTTAACACGCATCGACCAACGATCATTGTTGGTGTGTACCCAGTCAACCTTGCCGTAGATCAACCACTCTGTTGAGAGGGCACCCACAGTAGACTGGAAGACGTTGGCGCAGGGTGTACCACCGTTTCCAGCACCGACAACGGCGGGGTCGCCGAATTGGGTGAACCCTGGCATGGTACCTGCCGCACCGGTAATGGGATTGAAAGTGTTGATATCGCCGCAGCCGTAACCCGCGGTTGTCACCGGAACCGCAGCCTTAGCACCCGGCGCATTATTGAACAAGCTAAACAGGTGCTGGTAGAACGGCACCGAAGCGGCGCCACCACCACCGGATGCAGGACCGAGTGTGGGCAGGTTGGTTATCACGGCATTTTCAAAGACCTGCGTAGGCACATATATTTTGTTGCTTGTCGCTAAGACGTACCGCAAGCCTTCAGTTCCTACATAGAAGAACAACTTGTCCTTCACAATTGGTCCGCCAATGTCAGCAGCATATTGGTTGTTGACATCGAAGCCTGGAGGTGTTTTGGGAACAGTGTTGTTCAGGAACCAATCGGCGGCGTTCATCGATTCCGTGTTGTAGTAGTACTTGAGGCCACCGTGGATGGCGTTAGTTCCGGACTTAGTTACGTAATTAACTTGAGCCCCCGCCATACGACCGTACTGGCCGGTATAGCCGTTGCTGGTTACGCCAATCTCTTCGACCTCGTTGGCGCCTAACAGCAAGTTGGTAGCGCCCGAATTGTTGAGGTTGAGATAGGGATCCATCTCGTCGTTACCATTCACGGTGAACAAGTTCGAGGTCGCCGGAAGTCCGAAGGCGGTGAAATTTCCGTAACCACCACCGCTGGAGGTGTTCTGTGTAACACCTGGGGTGGTGTAGGCGTAGGCAGTAACGTCATTGCCTCCGTTAGGGAGATTCTCCACCTGTGTTTCGGAATAGGTAGTTTGCAGGTTTGCGTTTTCCGTCTCGATCAGAGGAACCGCTGCCGTAACTTCGACGGTCTGACTAGTCTGTCCTACCTCTAATTGGAGGTTTGCGGTTACCACCTGACCGACGCCCACGCTAATGGTCTGCGAGAGCGCACGGAATCCCGCCTGGGTCACGCTCAGCTTGTAGGTGTCGGGTTTCAGCAATGGAAGGCGGTAAGTGCCGCTAGTACCGGTGATCGCGGTCTGAGTAAGACCGGTGCCTGTACTCTTGAGGGTTACAGTCGCGCCTGTAACCACTGCACCCGAGGGATCAGTGACCATACCGTCTATCTCTCCGGTCAGAATGCTCTGCCCCACGGCTGCGATGGCCAACAGGCCTATCGTCAACAGGGTGATTAGTTTGAGAAACGGTCTAAGTCGCATAACGTTCTCTCCGCTTTGTGAGTTTTTAAAGTGGCTCATTCAGCCGGCGCCGCAAGTGAGCTTGATGGCTCCGCTTAGTCAAATGCCCAGCCAAAGGCCTCTGCAGCAGAAAATCGAAACAGGCCTTGTCCCTGTCTTAGTTAGTAAGAGGCAAGGTGTCCGACTTTTCTTATACGTCCACTTGAAACAAGTCGCTGTGAGCATGAACACGGGATAGGGTGACGCGGAGACGATTCACCTAGCCTGCAAGATCCTCACAATGCAGCCACCGGCACGTGCTCAGGCTTGTCCGTTAGCAAACTACCCCATTCCTAACGCCATGAGGACAAATGGAGAATCCCACTGACTTGCCTCTCAACAAGACAGGAGTACCATCCAACTATGCACGCGGATCGTTCATAGCTGGGGTCCATCGGGGACTAGGGACTGGGAAACACAGGAGTGAAAAGATGAACCCCTCACGTTTCCTGATGCTTAGTGGCATGTCACTTTTGCTCGGCTTGGTGGTCAGCTTTTACGTCTACCGCGGTATACAGTGGTGACGGGCAAGTCTGGCTCCGAGCCCATGACCGATGCCATGGTGGCCACGAAGGATCTCGAGGTTGGCGCACGATTGCAAGGACCAGACATCAAAATGGTTCGCGTGCCGGTGAGTGCTCTCCCACCCTGCGCACCGCGAAGGACGGCCGATGTGATCAGCCGCGGCGTGATCTTCCCGATCGGAAAGGGACAATTTATCCGTTCGGTGCACTTAGCGGGCGGGAACGCCGGCAGTGCTCTGCCCTTGCTAATCCCTCCCGGCATGCGGGCCGTCGGGGTCCAAGTTAACGGGATCCAAGTTAACGAATTGACTTCCGTCGCAGGAGAGGTGACCCCTGGGACGCGAGTGGACGTATCGATGACCGGAGCACCGAACGGAGAACAGCGGACGGTCACCGTTTTGCAAAACGTCGTTGTGATTGCCATGGGGCACACGCTGGAACGGAACGCAGGCGGAGAGGCTCAAAGCGTCAGCGTCGTAACCCCTCTTAGTTAACGCGATGACGCGGAGCGATTGATCCTCGCTAGCAACGAGGGTCGCATTCAGTTGGCGTTGCGAAACGCTGGAAGATGCCTTGGAGTGAACAGCAGAGTTTGGCCTTGCGCTGGGAAGTATTCTGGGAAGTATTCAACGTGACCAACTCAACCCGCTTCGACTTCAACGACCAGAAATTCCGGCAGCGCGAGTGAAAGCAACAACTCCATCGCGGTTCCAAACTTCGGCAACTATACGCATCTGATGACCAACCCGCGGGTGATGCAGTTCGCCTTGCGCTACGAATTCTGAGCTTCGAGCTCTTCGGAACGCACCGCCCACATCGATCCCAAACCACAGGGCAATCCGGCCTGCTTGAATTCAGATCGGTGGGATACAATGCAAAAGTGCAGCGTGCGGTGGACTCACAGAGAATTGCGGGTCCCCTGTCAAAATTGCGAGTCGACCAGTTGCAGCCCCTCTGGTACAAACTACAGCGCGCCCAATTGTGGGGCGATGACCCGAACGCATGACTGCGGATATCAAGGCAAGCTGTCGAAAGACTACGCGACCCGTGTCGATACTGGTACAGATTGGCGCAGACGGCCCTGAAGAGTTTCTAGAAGTGAACGCGCTCGAAGACAAACTTAAGCTCACGCCGCTGAGCCAATGCGGCAACCCATATACTACGCCTGCCGATATCACGGTTGATCCAACCGTGAGAACCACGCCTACTGGATTTTTCTTCCAAGTTCTTGACTCCAAGGAGAGTTCACGATGAACCGAACCCTAGTCAATAAGGGTGCAACATACCCAGCTAACGGCACGCCTCGCCATATCCGTAAGCCCGCTGCCGTCGTCGCTGCAGTTCTGCTTGCCACCGTGGTTCCTGCGATCGCGCAGATGGGCGGGGGGGCAGGTGGAGAACTGCAGCAGAAGTTGGCAACCGTCAAGCAATCGGTTGCGGAAAATCAGTTGAAACTACACCAGTATCAGTGGACAGAGACGACCCAGCTTACCCTCAAGGGTGAAGCCAAGCCTCCAAGGACCTTCCTATGCCAGTACGCACCCGACGGGACAGTACAGAAAACTCCCGAGGGAGCGCCTCCCCCACCGCCTAGCGGGGGAAGAGTGAAGCAGAGGATCATTGAGAAGAAGAAGGAAGAAATGCAGGACTACATGGGTCAGGTGAAGAGTCTGCTCGCCAAGTACGTTCCGCCCGACCCGCAGAAAATGGCCCAAGCCTTCGAGGCCGGTAACGCTTCGCTGAATCCGAACCCGAGCGAACAAGCCTTGCAGATTGTATTTAAGAACTACGCTCAATCCGGCGATCAAATGACGCTCTCTTTCGACACAGCCACGAAGAAAGTCAGCGCCCTGAATGTGAACACCTATATGGACGATCCAAAGGACGTTGTGACCTTGGCGGTTCACATGGCTAGCCTACCCGACGGGACGAACTATGCGCAGCAAACAGTTCTTGATGCAACTGCCAAGCAGCTTCAAGTGACGACGACAAATTCCAACTATCAGAAGGTCAGCGGGTACTAACCTTGGGGAGAGCAAGAGCGCTCGCCCTAGAGAAGATAAGCCAATCCTTAATACTTTCTTCAGCAGGTCGTTCGAGAGCGGCTGTTCCTGATGGATCCCGCTTGGTGGAAGCCTAGAATCCCAACGTATCATCCGCCGACGGTCCGTACGTAGCCGGTACCGGTTTATCGTTCAGTCGAAGATAAACGCCAAGCTGCGCGCGATGATGCACCAGGTGATTCAAGAACATCTGCCGGTACGCCAGAAAGCGGGTGCCGCTAAAGATCGGCTTACCCTGGAAACTGAGCTTCCAAGGCTGTGTCCACGCCTCTTCGGATAGGCCTTTCAGCGCACCCCGCGCCTTGGCCACGTTCTCATCAAAAACCTTCAACAATCCTGCGGATTCAAACGGCGGGCGAGTGCGTTGAGGGCCCGTGCCGAAATCCAATTCTGGGGTGGTCAGGATGGTGGCGCCAAAGCCGGCTAACTCCGCCACATGCGGAGCCAGTTTGTCCAGGGGCATCGACTTGGTGTGCGGTTTGAAACCCTGCTTGTCGAAGGGCACACGCTCGAGCATCGTGCGGGTACTTTTCATTTCTGCATCGAACTCGCCCAACAAAAGATCCGTAACGGACATGTCTCTCTCCTCATGTGAACCGCAGGTTGAATGGCTCGCTTTAATGTGAAACTGGGATTCCTTTCCCTATAGATTCAGGGGCGGCTTTCGTGATGAAAAATGTTTTTCGGGCGACTGTCTGCGAATCCCGTTTTCCCCGTGCGGAAACGTCCCTACCTGACTGGCAAAACGAAACCGTACATTGACGCAGGAGCCATGAAATTTGGCCCTCCTGGTCAACGAAGAGCAGGGGGACGAAGGCAATGTTCCGCCGTGAAAGAGAGGGCTGGAATTGGTCATCATGGACCGCATCGCCCTCTGGGATCTCAGCTCCTAGGTGAGGGATTCGAAATCCAGCCACTCTGCATCGCCTGCCGGATATGAAACCTTCAGCCTCGATACCGGCCTCAAGGCGTGGCGGAGTTCGACTGAAGCGAACCGTCCGGCCTCTGTTCCCACAAACCGGTTTCGAGCTGAGTAAACCATAGACAACAACGGGACTCTGGTCCTCGTACCCTGCGGGACCATTGTTAGTGGTTAACTCTTTTGCAAGTAGCCGCTGCTCGAAGGGCCTATCGTCCGGTCTAAACTTCACCGAACACCCGCCACCCACGAATCACATCCTAGGCGGGGACTTGTTTCTCCTCCGAGATGCACCCTGCGGCCCGGTAGTTTATGCTCCCTGACTCCATGGAAGCTGGACCTCTTTCGGCTGCCAGATCCACACGCTAGCATTTTTCCTCACCCTGGCCGAATCCGCCGCCCTCTCTGCACAAGGGTATGACAAGAGATCGAGGAGGTCTGTGATGAACCGACTGCGCATTGCGCGCAACCACTGTGCCTGCGTCTGCCGTTTGACGCTGTGGCTTTTGCTCGGCATCGGTCTTGTGCTCCCGGGAACCGCAAGTGCTCAGACGGCGACGTGGACATCCGCAGGAAATATGTCGACGGCCCGCTCGTCCCACACCGCGACGCTGCTGAACAACGGGGACGTGCTCGTCGCGGGTGGCTGGGTCAATTCGACGGTCACCGACACCGCCACAGCCGAGATCTACAACCCGGCCACGAATAGCTGGACGGTGGTCGGCAGCATGACCAACGCGCGCTACAACCACACCGCGACCCTGCTCAGTAACGGCGAGGTTCTTGTCGCCGGAGGCGACGCGACCGGTACATCGGCGGAAATCTATAATCCCACGACCCAAACCTGGACGGTGACGGGCAGCATGAACGTCTCGCGCTACGGGCACACCGCGTCGCTATTGCCAAATGGCATGGTGCTGGTGGCCGGTGGCTGCTGCACCACGGGCATCGAACCCGGCAGTACCCAGACGATCTCCGAGGCTCTTACCTCCAGTGAGTTGTGGAATCCCGCAACCGGCCAATGGACCCTGACTGGCTCGATGGTCAGCATGCACGTCTTCCACACCGCCAACGTGCTCACCAATGGGACCGTGCTCGTGGAGGGGGGTACTTCCCTGCAACTGCCCGCGGGGCCGGAGGTGGTCAGCGCATCGGAAGTCTACAATCCAGCCACCGGGACCTGGACGGCGGTCGGCAATCTGAATGCCGCCCGATATTACGCGACTTCCGGCCTGTTAACCGGTGACGAAGTGCTGGTGGCCGGAGGCGATCCTGGCGGCTGCTGTAGCGGGCTTTCCTCCGACGAACTCTATTCGACTACCACCCAATCATGGCAGCAAATGCCGGTCATGAGTACAGGTGCCTACCTCCTGGCTTCGGCCGTGCTTTCCAGCGGCGCTGAGATGTTGGTGTCCGGAGGCTATTCGTGTTGCGCCACGCCGCAGAGCGTCATGAACACGGCACAAATCTTCACTGCAGCAACGCAAACGTGGTCGATCACCGCGAGCATGTCACAGGTACGGTATGCACATACGCTGACCGCGCTGAGCGACGGCTCGGTGTTGGCAGCCGGAGGCACAAATACCGGCGGCAGCTCGGCTGGGATTACTTCGGCCGAGCGTTTCTACAACGGAACACCACCGCCGCAGATCACCATAACCGCAAACGTAGCGACCATAACTTTCAGCGTGACGGGAACCGGCTGCAGCACCGGCGGTTACCTGACGCCGACCACGTTGACGTGGACGCCCGGCGCTAGTTGCACAGTACAGGTCTCTCCCTCGACCCCATACCAGTTCGTCAGCTGGAGCGACGGTTCAACGGCGAATCCGCGGACCTTTGTGGCGCCCTCGACTAATACCACCTACAGCTTCGCGGTCAAGAACACTTCGAGCACCCCGGCATCGGTCTCGGCCAGCAGTGGAACGCCCCAGAGTGCTCCGGTCGGAACCGCGTTTGCCAATCCGTTGGTGGCGTTACTGGAGACCAGCAATGGGAACCCGGTGAGCGGGGTAATCGTCACCTTCACGGCTCCGAGCAGCGGCGCATCGGGCAGCTTTGCCGGAGGTGTGAATACAGCAGTGACGAATTCTTCGGGGTTGGCAACCTCGGCGCTGTTTACGGCCAACTCCACAACGGGCAGCTATAGCGTGACGGCAAGCGTGGCAGGAGTGTCGAAAACGGCGCGCTTCCGGCTCACCAATCAAGCGGCTAGCGCAAGCTCGATAACGGCAACAAGCGGAACGCCCCAAACCGCAACCGTGGGCACCGCGTTTGCGAATCCACTGGTAGTTACGGTGGAGAATTCGAGCGGCGGCGGAGTGAGTGGCGTAACCGTCACTTTCACGGCTCCGAGCAGCGGGGCATCTGGCAGCTTTGCGGGCGGCGTGAACACGACGACGACGAACGCATCGGGAGTAGCGACATCGGCAGTATTCACGGCGAATTCCACCGCGGGCAGCTACACGGTAACCGCGAGCGTGTCGGGCGTTTCGACGCCGGCTAGCTTTGCGCTCACCAATCAAGCGGCTAGCGCAAGCTCGATAACGGCAACGAGCGGAACGCCTCAAACTGCAACCGTGGGCACCGCGTTTGCGAATCCTCTGGTGGTAACGGTGGAGAATTCGAGCGGCGCCGGAGTGAGCGGGGTGACCGTCACTTTCACGGCTCCAAGCAGTGGAGCATCGGGCAGCTTTGCGGGCGGCCTGAACACGGCGACGACGAATGCATCGGGAGTGGCGACATCGGCGGCGTTCACGGCGAATGCCACGGCGGGCAGTTACACCGTAACGGCGAGTGTGGCGGGTGTTTCGACGCCGGCTAGCTTTGCGCTCACCAACCAAGCCGGGAGCCCTGCTTCGATCACGGCGACAGGTGGGACGCCACAGAGCGCCACGGTCAGCACCGCTTTCGCCAGCCCGCTGAGCGCGACGGTAAAGGACTCTAAGGGAAACCTTCTGAGTGGCGTGACCGTCACTTTCACGGCTCCGAGCAGCGGAGCATCTGGCAGCTTTGCCGGCGGCGTGAACACGGCGACGACGAACGCATCGGGAGTGGCGACATCGGCGGCGTTCACGGCGAACTCCACCGCGGGCAGCTACACCGTGACCGCGAGCGTGTCGGGAGTATCAACGGCAGCTAGTTTTGCGCTTACCAACACCGCGGTCAGCACCTCGGGATCCACAATCACACTCGTGCCCTCTTCCTATGTGACGACGGTAGGGTCGACGGGAGGTCAGCCGGTGGCGAGCTCGATCGACATTTTGGACGAGTCGGGGACGGCGAATACTTGGAACAAATATGTCGAATTCGATGGCCTGTACACGGGCTATCAAGTGTTCAGTCTGCCCACGACGATTGCTACAAGTTCTGTCACCAATATGCAAGTCGAGGTCAATTACCAAGGGCCCTCGGCGGCGAACCAGACATGGACCTGGTCCGTCTACAATTGGACGACTGCGGCATACGTGACCCTGGGCACCAACGCGGGTGCGCCGGATTGGGGCGCGTGGACGATCCTGACGTTCACCGTACCGGGCACGTTGTCCAACTATGTGAATTCGAGCAACGGCCAGATCTGGATCCAGCTTTCGTCGAATAACTCCTCAGACTCCGCGGATATCGACTACGAAGCGGTGATCGTGACGTATTAGCTGTCCGCAAACAGGCTTGATTCGGGGTGGTCGCAAAGGGTGGGCAATTCTGAGGCAAGCGTAGTGGGGTTTGAGTGAGGCCAACGTCAGGTCTCCGCGGTTGCGTCCGTCTTGTGAGGCGACTGCAGAGGCGAAGCGCAGCGTAGATTCCATCGTTTCGCCTTAAAACGCCAATGGCGAGGACACCGGCCATGCGCCTTCCGGGTTTCGAACGTTGCTCGGCTCGCTGGTGTGCCGAACCGATCGATAAGCCTTAAGCCCGTTTGTCAGGAGAGCGATTCTGACCGGCGGCTACATCTTACGGGCATGTCTCAGTGGAAATCCCGTACTAGAACAATGTCGGAGTTTGCTTCGTCGACCTGCGAGAACAACAGGTAACGCCCGTCGGGTGAGACCGACAAACCACCTGCGAACTCCTTTTGCACCGTGAAGAGCTCACGTCCCTTTCCCGTGCGGAAATCGAAATATCGCAGGGATTTCGGAGCCTCCGCTGGTACAAAGAAAATCCCAGTTTGCGCGACCGTCCACAGGTTAAAGGTGAGAATCTCGGGCATCCCTGGAACGATGGATTCGGGAAACTTCTCCGTCAGAGAGAGCCTGCGCAGAGGGGTGTGCCATTCCCGCGCAGCAAAGTACACGGTATCGCCATCCAGTGACTCCTCGAGCGAGACACCGTCGGGCCCGCCAGGAAGAGATATGGCCTTTCCGCCATTCGCGGGACAGCGGTAAAGTTCTTGACCACGCGGTCCGTAGGATCGAAAGTAAATCCACTGGCCATCGTGAGACCAGCTTGGGTCGGATATTTCTCGGACGTCCGTCACAAGCTTTCGGGGCACTCGCTCCAAAGGGTCTACGATGTAAATCTCGGAACGTTCCGCCTGCTTCCAACCGAACGCAATCTTCGTCCCATCTGGCGACCAGCGTGGAGCACCAGTCACGGAATTCAATCTCGATAGCTGAACCAACTTGCTACCGTCCGCTTCTGCCATCCATACCTCCCAATAGCCCCCGATGCCCGTGTCGAACACGACCTGGTGGCCATCCGGCGAATATTGAGCAGAGTCTTGCCCTTGGGTGGAATGGATGAGCTTTATCGCAGGTTGTTCCGGGTGCAGCAGGTCTTTTCGCCAAATGTTGGAAATGCCGGAGTTATTCACGTAGGCAAGCTTGTCACCTTTGGGAGATACGGCCGGCCAGCTCGGATCATAGGCAAAGGAAAGTTGCCGCACTGACCCGTCCGCGATCGAGACCTCGTCCAATTCTGGGAAATTATCCTTAGCCTGCGAGAAAATCAGGCGAGTGTCGTCAGCCGACCAGCAAAGACCGCCAATGACGTTCGGTGCTTCGGTGATCAGATTGGGGGTACCGTTTGGTGCGGAGCGCCAATAGATCAGGAAATCACGAGTGCTGCGTACACATACATTGGCCAGCTTGTCTCCCGCATGCGAGAACGTCGGATTTGCTTCGTGCAGACATTGGGGATCCGGCGGAATCGATTGCGTTTCGAGCGTAATTGGTGACAACAGAAACAAGTGGTCATGTGGATCGTTCGGAAACTGATCGCTAAACCCAATCCACTTACCGTCTGGTGACCAGCTGATCGGAGCGGCCACGGAATAGGGTGTACGGGTCGAACGCAGCTTTCGTTCCGGCCCCCCCAGGGCAGGAACCATGTAGATCCCCGTCTGCGCTCCCTCCAGACGATGAAACGCGATTTGCGTTCCGTCGGGTGACCAGGCAGCGCTGAGCCATTCGGACGGGTGCTCCGTCAGTCGCACGAGAGTTTCGCTCCCGATCGTCTTCACATAGAGATCGAGACCCTGGCCGTGCGCCGACGGGCTGCCGTCCCATGCGAAGGCAATTTGCGAGCCGTCTGGGGAGAAAGTTGGCGCCGTTTCGTTTCCTTCATACGACGTGAAGGGTACTTGCACGGGAGCGGCGGGTGCGGCGACCACCGTGGTCCTGCGACTTTCAATGCGCCAATAGATGAAGCCGACAGCGGCCAGCAGCATGCAACCGAGCACGATGGCCGTGCTTGAGGGGCTGGCCGCAGGTCGAGGTTCTGCCTTCGCCCCGATGGTATGCGGGCACTGACCCGTTACCGGCGCAACAAATCGGTATCCACGCCGCGGGAGGGTCTCGATAAACCGGGGCGTTTCGGGCGAATCACCGAGGGCGGCCCGCAGCTTGCCGACAGCGATATTGACGGCGTGGTCAAAATCGCCGAAGGATTCGGTTGGCCAAATACGCCGACGGAGTTCCTCGCGTGTCACCAATTCGCCAGGGTGCTCCAGAAGAGCTACCAGGATCTTGAAGGGCTGATCCTGAAGCTTGACCCTGACGCCCGACCTCAGCAACTCGCCGGTTCGGAGGTCTACTTCAAAATCTTCGAATTTCGGGTTGGCGTCGGATTGCTTCATGGCGTCCCCGTAGAACTCCGTGGATCGTGTGAGCCGAACTCGCCCGATCGCACAGGGGCACGCCGGGCGGCCTCGAGGCTAGTTGTTTGAAAATAGGACCATTAGAGAGGAGACAAAGTCAAGACATACAGAATAGGTCGGGTGAATTGAGGTTGCCGATTCCCCAGGGGAGATTCGAGACCACCGACGCTTCGGTTGGCGGTCCGATTGAAGCTCTCTCTTGGCTTGCAGCTCTGCGGGATTATGGCATTCGGTTTTTGCTGCCAGAAACAGGCACGCGCGCAGGTTTCCGGGGATACTAGGGAAATCCCGTTTGTCCTGGCGAATGGCTTCTTGATCGAGTTCGAGGGAGCGATTGGAACCAGCACCGGCCTGAAATTTATCCTGGACACCGGCGCGACCCATAGTATCGTGGACCGGAACCTGGCTCGAGACCTGGGTGTACTGCCACATACGAAAAGGCTTTTCGACTTCGATCGGTATGTGGACGCTGGCCTGGGTGTGTTTCCGGAAGTGCTTATTGGGCCAGTACATGCGACGAATGTCCCGCTGCTGGTAGGCGATCTCCAAAAATTATCTCCCTTCGCCAGTACTGCAGTCGCAATTATTGGAGCCGACCTGCTTTCACTCGCTGATTTCGCTGTCGACTACGACAAGAGGGTCCTCTCCTTTCACCAGCAGGACGGTCAAAGTTCCTCGGCCAACCATCACGAAACCGGGATGATCGTCGAACTCGAGGTGCAGGGCCGTAGGATCAACGTGCTCGTGGACACCGGCACAGAAGGCATGTTTCTGTTCGAGAACCGACTTAAACTTCAGATACCCCACTTGATCCTGTACGACGACCCGACGGAGGTTCTAGTGGGATCAAGGTTGGCGGGCAGACGCGTGACCTTGCCGGATGTCCAGCTGGGATCTAAGACATTGGAGGGCAAGGCCATACTGGTCAAAGGCCCCCCGAGTGACGTACTTCCCGGGATCGATGGCTACCTCGGCACTGCCGCCCTGAAACCGCACCGAATCGAATTCAACCATACCCACAATTTGTTCAGCTGGCGCTAACTGCACTCCTTGCAATCGGGATCGGTGCGACTTTATGACCCGATGACAAGACCTGTGGTTGAGATACTATGCTAGCCAAAAATAGGCTTGGGGTTGTGGGCTGGAATCTGTCTCTCGCCGCAACTAAGTATTCAATCAATGGTGGACATGCGCAGAGATGGCAGGGGCACGCGGGTGGCGGCAAACCGCCTGCTCCTCGCCTTATTCCTGTTGCTGCCAGTGGGGGGCAGGATCTCAGCACAGACCCTCGTGACCGGAAGCATTCAGGGAACTGTCCGATACCCCACGCAAGCAGTTGTGGCGGGGGCCGAAGTTGCGTTGCTCAGTCTAGCTACCGGCGAGACCCATTCCACGACTACAAGTGAACAAGGCGGATACCGATTCAATCTGTTGAGCCCGGGGAGATACGAGGTCTCTGTCTCGGTCCAGGGATTCGTCAAGTGTGTCGTTGCCGTCCCTGTCCATGTGGGGCAAACCACCTCACTTGACATTCCCCTTCGGTTGAAAGGGAGAAGCGAAAAAATCGAGGTGTCCGGGTTGAGTTCGCTGATTGGGACCGATCCTGGATGGGTGATAACCTTCACTCCCCTCGAAGTCGATTTGCTGCCGGCTTCGGGCGAAGACATTACCACCATTGCATTTACAGGGCCGGCGACCGTATTGGCGCCCGGGGGCGGCGTAGGAAACTTCTCCGTAAACGGACTCCCCGCCACTTCAAATACCTTCACCATTAACGGCGAAAATGCCATGGACCCTTATTTAAACGTCAACAGCACGGGAGCTGCAAACCTGTCCTTGGGAAAAAATGAACTGCAGGGGGCAACGGTTGTGACTAACCCGTACTCGGCAGAATATGGACAGTTCAGCGGGGCACAGATCAACTACGTCACTAAGTCCGGGACCAATGAGATTCATGGAAACCTGCAGTGGTGGTGGAACGGATCGGCCATGAATTCGAACGACTTTTTCAGCGATGCCACGTCGACCCCCAAGCCCTTTTCGAATGCCAACCAGTGGGCAGCAGCCGTTGGCGGACCAATCCGAAAGAGACACACCTGGTTTTTCGTGGATACGGAGGGACTGCGATTCGTCCTTCCCAACGTTTATTTGGAAACCATTCCCACGTCGGCCTTTGCCTCTGCGGTTTTGGCTAATGTGAGAAACCTCCAACCCGCCGAGGCGTCCGCCTATCGAAATATGTTCCGCATTTATGCCCAGGCGGCGAGCGGGAGGATTACAACGCCTCTACCTGCCGCAGGCACGGACTGCGAATCCATCGTACTTCCCGGATTTGGCGCCGGACTGCCGTGCGCTGAAACTCTGGTTACGACGCCAAATTCATTTACCCGAGAATGGACTCTGGCCTCTCGCGTCGACCAAAAAATTACCGACAGCGACGACCTTTTCTTTCGCGTCGAACTGGACCGTGGGATTCAGGCTTCCTATATCGATCCGCTAAGTGCTGCCTTCGATGCTCATTCTGACCAGCCGAACTGGGACACGCAACTCCAGTACCGCCATTCCTCCGGCGTCGACCGGGTTAACTTGTTCACAGCCGCAGCCAGTTACTACAGCTCAATTTTTGCCCAGAACATTGCTGCATGGCAGGCAGCATTTCCCGAGGGCGGAGTGCAGTTCGAGTTTCCCAACGGATTTTCCGGAATTAACCCCTCGATTTCGAACTTTCCTTCGGGTCGCAAAGCAACGCAATATCAATTTATTGACGACTATGCCTGGCTGCGCGGAAAGCACAACTTGAAGTTTGGAGTTAATTTTCGGCGATATGACATCAGCGATCACACCTTTTATGGCTCCTTTCCGACCACGCAATTCAGTGGACTGACCTCCGGTCGAGGAACCGCTGGGATCCAGGCATTTGCCGATGGGATTGCTAACGCTTATGTACAGCAGTACCATCCCTCTCCCGATGTGCCCATTGCGGTGTGGGGGGCTGCGTTCTATGCCGAGGACGGCTGGCAGATCACCTCGACGTTGACCCTGACGGGTGCGCTGCGCCTGGAGAAGAATTCAAATCCTGTGTGCCAAACGAACTGCTTCTCCAATTTCAAGACCTCGTTTCCAAACCTGACGAGTGTTCAAGCCGGTCTCGCAGGCGCCGCGAATGTACCCTACAACCAAGATATCAACACCAATCTTCACCATGCATTTATGAGCGCGGATTCCGTGAATTGGTCGCCCCGTTTGGCTTTTGCCTGGATGCCCAAGGCGTCGAAGCAGCATCCCTGGTTCCCGGGAGGAGGAAAGACCTTGCTGAGCGGTGGAATCGGTATTTTCTACGACACCTCCCCGACCGGCCTGGTGGACACGCTTCTCACCAACCCACCGAGTGCAGAAATGTTTTTCATTTCGCCTCTGGACGCAGACTTCAACACCACAGGCCTCCTGCCGTTTGATCCAGAAAAGGGCGGACCTGCGGCGTTTGCGGCGGCTTCCAGTTCCTTCAGTTTGACTAAAAGTTACAATCAACTTTTAGCAGAGTTGAATCCTATTCTTGGGTTTACTCCACCGCTGACGTTCACTTCCACTCAGGGAAGATTCCATACACCGCAGGTTCAGGAATGGAATTTGAAGGTCGCGGAACAACTGATGCCCTCGACGGTGCTGACTCTAAACTATGTTGGGAATCACTCCGTCCGTCTCATCTACAGTGACGCGTGGTGGAATGCAGTCGCGACCGATCGTTTATTCGAGCACGTGCCGGGAATTCTGGCTGCACCCTATCCGAACTATGGCGCGGTCTTCACGCTGCAAAACGGAGGCGTGGCCAACTACAACGGATTGACCCTTTCACTCCGCGAGCAGTATCACAATTGGTTTAGTGCCCATGTCCATTTCACGTACTCTCACACCCTCGATGACATGTCGAATGGCGGATTTTATCCCTTTGGCAACGGCTCCCTGCAGTTTCAAATCAATCCGCTGAGTCTACGAGCGAACAGTTATGGAAATGCGGACTACGATGTACGCCATCTTCTCAATGCAGATTTTCTGATCATTCCTCCTGTCTATGCCCAGAACGGGTTCCTGAGACTCTTCTTGAGAGGTTGGCAATGGTCGGGGAAGGTCTACGCCCGTTACGGCCTGCCGTATACCGTGCTGGACAGCCGGGCTGACGGCAGTATTGCCAACGGAGGAGGACCGATCGTAGCCGAGATCGTTGGGACGGCTGCCTCTTCGAGATGTGGAGGTGCGGCTGCCTATGTGAACCCCCACCCAGTTCCCTGCGTCCCGGATTCGGCATTTCTTGATACTTCCTCTCCAAGCTTTCCCGGCTATACCAGCTATCCGGACGAAAGAAGAAACCAATTTCGCGGGCCGGGTTACATGGACTTTGATTTCGGTCTTTTCAAGACGTTTCGCGTGAAAGAGAGGGTTAGTTTCGGTTTGGGCGCGCAGGCGTTCAACGTCTTCAATCATCCGAACTTCGGATTACCCGACGCGCAGCTCGGAGATTCCACGTTTGGGCTGGTAACGTCGATGCAAGGAGTTCCGACTAGTCCTTACGGCAGCGGCCTCGGATTTGATTCTTCCGTTCGCGTAGTGCAGCTGTCGGCGAAGTTCGGTTTTTAATTAGCCCCTGAGAGACCGCTAACACCCTATCTTTTCAAGAGGATGAGGATTCTCCGGGAAGCACGATTACTCCCTACCAGGGAAGCTCGCGGGGGGGTAAAATCAACGGGTTTCGGGTGAGTTCATGGATGGCAACTTCCGATTGGAAACTTGGCTGGTCGAACCGACTCTGAACACCGTTTCCCGGAACGGGACATCCTTTCGCCTCGAGCCAAAGGTTATGCGCGGTCCTTGTGTGTCTGGCCGCTAACGCCGACAGGCCCGTATCCAAAGAAGCGCGGCTGCAAGCCGTTTGGCCCGACCCACATGATCAATCTATTGCAAACGCGATAATGGAATCTACCCCACCTACGGCGCCAGCCCAGCGCGACGCAGGCGACACTGAATCTGGGACCGGATCGGATCGCAACAGTTGTTGCCGATTTTTCATCAGTTAAGTCCCTGTCCAAAGGTCTTGAAGCTTATAATTTGGCCTTGCAGGCTCTATGAGTGTTCGAGGCTTCGCTCTAGTCTCCGCTGTTCTAGCGTTAATTTCAGTCGCACCGGCCAAGGACAAGAAAAAGTTTCTCCTTCCCAACTACGTCCTTCAAGCCCACACCGTATATGTGGTGATTGATCCTGATGCCGGGGTCTCTATCACGAATCCTAATGAGAATCGCACCGCGCAGGAGGATGTCGAGAAAGCTTTGTCGAACTGGGGACGCCTCTCGCCTGTGATGTCTCCTCAAACTGCCGATCTTGTGATCTCGATCCGCAAGGGCCACGGAAGGAATGTGAATCCTACGATCGGTGGAATTCCCAACGATCGTCCGGTGATTATGCAGCCAACGGACGGGGGAATTCGCGTGGGAGCGCAGCAAGGCACCCCTCCCCCCGTCAGCGACACCACAGTGGGCCCTCCGCCGTCCGGTCCTCATCCGCGCACTGAGATCGGGTCTGCAGACGATGTGTTTGCGGTGTACCGCGGTCAGGTTGAATATCCGCTCGACAGCCCCCCAGTATGGCGTTATACGGCGAAAGACGCACTCAACTCACCCAATGTCCCAGCGGTGGCTCAATTCCGCAAGGTGATCGAGGAAGCTGAAAAGCAGCAACAAGCTAAAAAACCGTAGGAAACTCAGGCCGAGAAGAACCCCGCACCCGTGCGTCGCTGAACTCTTGTCTAGAGATGGACGAGAATGCCGGTCTCCGACGAGATGCTGTACGCTCCTAAAGGTAACGACGCTTGAAGCGCAAGCGAAGCAGACCGGAGATGGCAATTGAACCTCAACCGCGCTTACTCAACGGAGAGTCTGAGAACCGCACTCCAGATGCACTTGACTGACCGAAATCTTGAATGTTCCCTCGCCCACGCGTGGGATGAAACTGCCGGATTCTTACGGGATGCTCCACGCCATCGAAGTCCAAGAGACAAAAGGAGATGGGCTACGAACCGGTATACCACCACTCTCTCCTCCAGCGGTAAAGGGTCGAAAGCTGGCGTTGATGGGACAAGAGGCGCGTGACACGAGGAGTAAACCTGAATGGCAAGAATATCCACTAGACTGAGAAACATCTTGTTCAAATTGGAGTTTGTACAACTGAGAGTTGGAATGCCCTAGGAAGCGATTCCGCTCGATTCCGTGTGCCAAAGGCAAGCGGAGATCTTGCCTGCAATGGGCGGATAATCGAGCAAAAGGAAAAAATCTATGCGACTGTCGCATGCTCGTCGTTTGCTGGTGCTGTTCACACTCGTAATCTGCATCTTTTCCACTGCATCGTTTGCACAAATCGGTATTTCAATCACGTTCGGGCCGCCTCCGATACCCGTTTATGCGCAACCACTCTGCCCAGACCCTGGCTATATATGGGTACCGGGCTATTGGGCTTGGGGTCCGTACGGTTATTACTGGGTGCCAGGAACCTGGGTGTTGGCTCCTGCGGTCGGCCTCTTGTGGACTCCGGGATGGTGGGGATGGGGCGGGGCCGCATTTATCTGGCATGCTGGCTACTGGGGTCCGATCGTCGGTTTCTATGGCGGAATCAACTACGGATTCGGATATTTCGGTCACGGATATGAGGGTGGACGTTGGGACAACGGGAACTTCTTTTACAACCGTACGGTGAACAATATAAATGTCACCAATATTCACAATGTTTATAACACCACCGTGATCAATAACAACGTGAACCGCGTCAGCTACAACGGAGGCAACGGCGGAATCGAAGCCCGTCCTACAGCTGAGGAGGAGGCCGCCGAACGCGACAAGCATATTGGGGCTACTTCCGTACAAACGCATCAGGAGCACGCTGCTCTCACGAATCCACAGTTACGAGCCTCGGAGAATCATGGCAAGCCTCCGATCGCGGCAACACCGAAAGCCGGAGCCTTTGACGACCGCGGGATCGAACCGGCGAAAGAAGCAGGAGGAGCTTACCGGCCTGAAAACAATGTCCCTCGTCCTCCCAATGCGAGCGGAGTAATTCACGCTAAGGATCTTCCTCCGCATCAGCGCGGGGAGGCGCCCAGCACGGGCGACGCGAAGCTGGATCAGAAGAACCAGGACGAACAGAACAAACTTTACGAGAAGCAGGAACAGGAACACCAAAAAATGGTGCAGCAGCAGGAACGAGAGCACCAGCAGGCGGAGCAGCGCACTGCCAGCGAGGCAGAGAAGCAGCAGATGGAACAAAAGCATCAACAGCAGACGCAACAAATGGAGGTAAAACACGCCCAAGAGCAAGAACACCTGCAGGCTAGGCAGCAACCAAGAGGTGGAGGTGGCGGTCACCCCCACTAAGGTGTCCTGCTCATCAGCGGATGCGGATGCTGGCGAGATGCAAGGTGAGTCGTCCGATTGCTAGCTAAGGGGGACCGCCTCTCCGGTCCACCTGGCAGCGCAAGAGCGAAGCCAATCGCATCATTGCTTTGTTGATTTTTGTGGGTGTTTCGAGAAGAAGGCGGTAAGTATTCCTTGGTCAATTAATTACAGCTGACTTTTGATCCGAGCGTGGTCGCTGGCCGGCGTTAGCGCTTCCCCGTTTGCCGAGGCAAAGGATCGACTCGCCGGTTCCATCATTTCTCTGTCAGGCACTGTGGGTAGTATCCGAACCAAATGGATCGGTCTGGGTGCTGCGGTGCGGTTCCTACTCACCAAGCGTAATGTACCTGGTATGTCAGAGCCTTCTCGCTCTCAGCCGGGATTTCGACTGTAAATGCCACGGTCTGGGCATCCACCTTCTTGAACGGATCTGAGCTCTTGCTAATGTCCCATGTCGACCAGCGGTAGAGATGTTCAACAATCCTAACTTCGACGGGCGTGGCTTTATGATTTCTCACCTTTATTTCAAAGCTCTCATCTACCCACCGGGCGGCCGTGTTCAGCTTGAAGTCCACCCGGTGCCGCTCTCCCGTTAAGTCAAAGGCGTTCCCCGTATAAATCCGAAGCAGCTCGTCTTTGGGGGTGTGATCGATCTCGTTCTCGCCGGTGAATTCGAGCTGCCCATCATCGTCCCGCCGATAGAATCGGACTCTGCCCTTGGGTAGCGGCACGCCGAGGTGATTTTCGCTGCTATTCTTAAATTCCTGCATGACCCACACCTTCGAATTGGACTGGGTGCCAAAGGCATCCTGCGCCCGGATCGTCTCCATGGGCCAATTCCTGTAGTTCGCCTCGGTCTTCCAGCCGTCGTATACGTAGACGGTCTTCGATTTGACCCCCACCGCACGCACAAATTCCACCTGCTTCGTTTCCCGGTCGTGCAGCGTCGTCGGCCGCTCAAGCGTGTACAGGTGATATTCATCAAACGGCTTTTCCGTGAACTGCGACTCCCCAGCGCCGCCGATGCCAACAGAGGAGGCCATAGCGGCCTTCGCATAGATCTCCGTCGGTTGGATCTTGTTTACGTCTCCGGCCATTAGCTTGATGCGGGCATTCGGGAACGTCTTTCCGCTCTGGTTGTCGAGCGTGACCCAGCCTACCAGTTCCAACTCGCCTTCTTTGGTCGGCGACACCACGTTGTAACTGGCTTCCCAATTCATCCCGCCGGTAACATAACTCAGCTCCGCCACCGCCTTGCCCGCCTTGTTCGTTTCCAATTCCCAGGAGAGCGTCGGCTTCAGCACCGTGTCGTCCGCCAGTGCTGGAAACAAGGGCTGTCCCGGCAGGGTAAATTGCAGCTTGTGGTTCACTTCGATGACCGGCTGCTCGGCTCCCTGTTGTACATAAGCTGCCTGTGCCTGGTAATACCTCTGTCCGTACAGCGCCGTCGCGTGGGGAACAAATCCGCTGCGAATAATTGTCCCTTGCACAATGGTCCTGTCGGGCGTCTGAAAATCAATCGTCTTGCCCTCATAGAGCGACAACAGCAATTGCTCGGATACGGGATCGTTGCGATAGTTCTGTTCCAGAATGCGCAAATGCCTCGCCTCATCGAGTGATCGCAGGAACACGGAGTCGGGCTCGAGATGGCCCGTAATGTCGGTTACTTCCACGTGGTTTTGCCCCGGTTTCAAATCCAGAGCTAAGCCATGCCGGACTACGGCGAATTGCTGGTTGTAGATGGTCAGCGCCGGTGCCATCCCCGCATCGCTCTTCGCCTGCCCGGTAGCGAGGCCGCTCATCGTGACCATTCCCGCTGCCAACACCCACGCGATGGTCACGAGACTCGGTCGACTTATCTTCATGATCGCCCTCCGAAGGCCAGCTTCATCCTTAATAACGCTCTGATCTGCTCATCTTGCGATACATTACTTGGGACTACTAGAAAATCCTGCTTCTTCGTTACCCTTCGGTAATGAGCCCTCCGGCCTAAGCTCGCGTTCCGGCCTTTACACTGTTGGTAATGGCCACCATGTCGCGGAGATTTGCTCTCGGTGCGCTCCTAGTTGTTGCTTGGGTATCTCCCGGGACTTGCAGCGATACGTTCGATTCACAACACCATCAGGCGCTGGCTGCCAATCCTCCGGGCATTCATTTCGAGATCTCGTTGGACTCTGACCAAACGACCTTCCACATCGGCGACACCATTCGCCTCAAATACCAATTCACCGCGGACTCCTCGGCTAGCTATGTTGCCGGAGCGCGCTATCTCGATTACGGGCAGCGTTCCGTCCTCGAATCGTTTGTTAGCGATCGGCCCGCCGATGCCCCCGAACCTCTCCACGACTATTGGGCTATTCATGCTGCACTGGCTGGCCGTCTCTCCGCCCCGCGCGAGCCAAATCTTAAACTTGGTGTTTCGCCGCAGTTCGATTCGGTCGAACTCACCCACTATTTACGCTTCTTGAAGCCTGGCCGTTACCGCATGTATGTGGTCACGCGCTCGGTTCTCTCCCCTAGTGCTGCCGTCACCGAACAAGGAGGGCCACCCATCACCTCCGACAACATTGTCACAATTCAGATTCTTCCCCAAAAGCTCCTAGCCGCCTCTGGCGAAGTGGATCAAATCGTCGCGCGCGCCCGGGAACAACCGCTGCCGCGCTTCACCCCCATCGAGGCCTTCCGTCTCTTCGAGATCGCCACTCCCAAGGCCCGTACGGCCTCGGCGTCGCTGTACACGCGGCGCAACCCCTCGGTCTGGTCCGATGATATTGCTCTGGCCACTATTCTCGCGGCACCCACGCACGGCGAAGCCATCGCTCTGTTGCGCGGCCGCCTCGAGGAGACCTCGCTCGTTGCCGATGAGAGACTCATCACGGAATTGTCCCTGGTTGAGTTCCTCGAACAGAATCCGAAGCTCACCGCTTCTGTGATCCGCAGTTCGGATCGAGCGGGCATTGCGGCTTGGCAGGCGAAATGGTGTGGTCGCGTCGCCGCTAATTGGCAACAGGTGGCTGCCAGCATTGACCACCGTCCACCAGACATCCGCGCCTCCACCCTCCACTCCCTCGATCACCTGAACACCTATTCTTGCGGCTCTCAGTTGCTTCCCGTTCCCACCGCGGAGCGCGACCGAATCCGTCTTCAGCATCTCGCCGCCATGCCCGATCTTCCCTATCAGGAACTGGCCAACGATCTTCTCAACTTTCGTTGGGCCCAGACACTTCCCTCCGATCAAGTCCTCGCGGTTCTGACCCAAATCTATTCGGCTCCTCCGGCGCAAAACGCCTCGTTTATCCGTGAAATAGCCCTCAAGGAAATCCGTAAGCTTAATCCCGAAAAAGCGCAGGCTCTCTTTCGCGAACATATTCTCGACCTTGACACTCCGCTCGATTGGAATCGCCTCCGTTCCATGAACCTCCCGCCCAGCACCGATCTCGACGCCGAGCTGATTCGCATTCTCGAAGATCGCTGGACGGAGCGCATGTCCCGGATCGCGCCCATCATCGGCCTTTATGCTGGCGATTCCGTCTTGCCCCGCGTTAAGAAAGTCTATGAAGTTTACGGCCCGGATTGGCCTTGCTCGATCGAGGCGGGTCTGCTCACCTATTTCCTGCGCGTCGATCCCAAGTATGGCAGCGACAAACTTGGGCCCGCGCTCTCTGCTTACTACGACAGGGGAGGCAGCGACTGTCATCAAAACAATTTGCTGGTAGATCTCGCCGTTCTTCGCAACAGCCCTGAATTGCGGCCCTTTGTGGTTTTGGCTCTAGATGATCCGCGGCCTACCGTCGCCGCAGCCGGAGCGCGAGTGATGGCTTTTGGCGATCAAGCTAAGACTCCCCTCCAGCCCTTGCTGGGGCGTCTGCATGCCCTGCACGACGATTGGCCGGAATTCGACACGCGCAGCCAGAGCGATCCCGAATACCTGAAAAAATGGAATGGTGGCTACAACGAACTCGAGCGCATCCTTGCCATCGACTTCGCCAATGCGGGAGACACACCCGAGAACATCACCTATTGCAAACAGGCCCTGGATTTTTGTGTCACCGACTCTTGCCGCAATAGCCTTCGCCAACGTATCGCCCGCAGCCGCTACTGACTCCTGCCTCCGGTTCATCCTCTTGCTGCACGGGCATGTGCGCCTCATATTCTCGCGGGATCAGGATCCGGCAGAGAATACGCGCGCATCGATTCGAGGCAAACCTTGTTATACGTATTGACGTACCAAATATAAATGTATAGCGGTGCTGACCAGCACCCTGGGAGCCTTCCATGTGGAGATGGGACCTGAATCGCCGCGAATTCTTGAAGATCACGGCCGGAACCTGCGCTTCACTAGCTATGCCAATGCCAGGACAGACTACCGTCTCGTCCAAGATGGTTGGCATTCAGGTCGGAGCGGTTTCGTTTGTGGATGAAGGCACAGAGAAAGTTCTTGACCTGCTTCAGGAGCGTGCCTGTGTGAACACCCTATTCCTTGCCGTATTCACGTATGGTCGGGGTATCGCGGGAAGACAGATCCCGGGACAACCGCTGCCCGATCATGGCAAGCAGGAGTACGATCTCAACTTCCACGGGGGGAACTTCGCCACCCCCCATCCCCAGTACTACGCAAACACAGTTCTGAAGGACACGCGCGCACCCGATCATGGCGACCTGGATATCCTGGCGGAAGTGCTCCCGGCCGCTAAGAAACGCGGCATGAAGGTCATCTGCTGGCTTGAGGACGTGTTTCGCACCGACTTGCCCAACATCACGAAATTGCAGGAGCGGGATCTGTATGGGCGAAACGCGGAGACCTTGTGCGTCAACAATCCGGACTACCGGAATTTCCTGATCGGCCTAGTCGAGGACTATGCCCATTCCTATGATATCGACGGGATCATGTGGGGATCGGAACGGCAGGGTGCGCTCTCGGACAGCTTAGGAGCCACGCACGACGCTCCCCCGATCGATCCCGGGGAAGTGACCTGCTTTTGCGAGTTTTGTCGAAGCCGAGCCAAGCAAGCGGGCATCAATGTGGAGCGTGCCCGGCAGGGCTTTCTGGAACTGGAAAAATTCGTCCGCTCGGCGCGGAGTGGCCAGCGTCCCGTTGATGGTTACTATGTGCAATTCTGGCGGCTGCTGTTGCGGTATCCTGAACTGGCCGCCTGGGAAATGCTGTGGACGGATAGTCTTCGCGACACCTACGCTGCCATCTATAAAGCGGTAAAGACAGCCAAGCCGGCGGTACCGGTGGGCTGGCATATTTGGCACAACAATTCATTCAACCCGATCTACCGTGCGGAACAGGATCTGCATGAGCTGTCGCACTATTCAGATTTCATCAAGGTCGTTATGTACAACAACTGCGGAGGCGAGCGGCTGGCGCTGTATGCCGACAACATCGGATCGACAATGTATGGAGATCTTTCGAAGCCGAGCCTGATCGACTTCACCTATGCAGTGATGGGATACAAGGAGCTCAGCTACGATCAGATTCCGTACACAGGGCTTTCCGCCGATTACGTCTACCGTGAGACGAAACGTGCGCTGGATGGCGCAGCCGGCACAAAGACCCAGATCTGGCCAGGCATCGATATCGACATCCCGACCGAGCCGGGTCACAGCAAGTGTACGCCACAAAGTGTTAAGCAAGCAGTTCTGGCGGCTTTCCGCGCAGGTGCGCCAGGCGTAATCCTATCTCGCAAGTATTCCGAGATGCGGCTCGCCGACCTCAGCGGCGCGGGAGAAGCCATTCGGGATTTGAAACTTACGAGTTGAGAAGGTTGCAACGACTGGTTCAAAGATTTTCGCGCCAGCAAATTGACCCGCCTGGTCTTCACCATTCCAGGTGCGAGAACTTCATTCAATTTCGAATCTTCCAGCGCACGATATCCACATAAGATGCGTCTTTCAACGTCTCTCCAGTAGTTAGTCGACCACCTGAGTCATTCAAGTCTCTCGAACTGCAACATGAACCGGCCTTAGCAGAGTTGGCTCTCACTTCCCTTCCTCTGTCACTTCCCTTCCTCACTTCCCTCTGTCCCTTACTCTCTCCCTTCATCTTGACAATCTAATTCTTTGGAGCGTAGCATGCGGTCTTCAATCGAAGTTTCGTGTGCCGGACGTCGTTCGATTGAATCGTCCACGAGTTCCAACCTAAACGGCATCCATCCCACAGGCCCCTGACGCGCCAGTCAGCAGAAGCCCTTTCCGGAGGTCACATGAGCAAGACAAATAAGGACTCGGTGAATACCGAGAACCATCTCAACGGCAACACGGGCGTTGAAAATCCTGACACCAAGTCCAGCAAGTCTCTCACTCGACGCTCGTTTCTTGGTCATGCCGGCGTCTCCTCTATAGTCGTGGCAGCCGCCAGCGCCGCTTTGCCGTCGTTGTTAGCCAGCAATGCGGACGGCCAAGTCGGAGGACCAGACCGCGCCGACCGGTCGTTTCAACTTCGGTTTAACGCAGCGTCCTGGGAACGCAATGTGCCAATCCCGCCCCAGATCAACAACGGTGACGAAGCCCGATACCCTAACCGTATCGGCAACTATTCGCAGGGCCTTCCCCACAACAGCATCGGCGAAGTAGATCCGTTGGCGTACCAGGCCTTGCTGACCGCCGTCGCCAGCGGCAAGCCGAGCTATTTCGCAAATATTCCTCTCGGCGGAACCGTGAAGCTGGCGGACCCTCAGGGAGGTCTGGCCTTTGATCTGGAAGGTACCGATAGCGGCCAACTCACGATCCCGCCCTCACCCACTCTGGCTGGCGCGGAGAGGGGTGGCGAGATGGTCGAAGATTACTGGATGGCTCTAGCTCGCGATATTCCGTTTTCTCAGTACGGGAACGAACCCATCACTGCAGCGGCAATCGCTGATCTCAATAAGCTTAACTTCTTTAAGGGGCCCAAAATCGGTGGGATGGTTACGACGGCAACTTTATTCCGTGGCTCCACACCGGGTGATCTGATCGGGCCCTACCTTTCTCAATTTTTCCTTCAATCCGTGAACCTAGGAACGCTCGCCGTGGCACAAAAGTTCAATACCTATGCTCCTGACACTGACTATCTGACGGACTTCACGTCCTGGCTGGCCGTACAAAATGGGCAGGGGCCCTTCCCCAAAAATGTCGTCTCGGGTACAAGCTACATCAAGAACGGTCGCGATCTCGGAGCCTGGGTTCATGTGGATTTTGCGTTCCAGGCTTACCTGTTCGCGGCCCAGTGGCTGCTCGGCAACGGCGCACCCTTGAATCCGGGAAACCCGTATCTCACCATCACAAATCAAACCGGGGTTCAAACCTTTGGACCACAGTATATTGTCGACTTGCTGGGCGAAGTCACGAACCGGGCGCTCAAGGCCATGTGGTATCAGAAATGGTTCGTCCATCGCGCCTTGCGCCCTATTGCCTATGGAGGTCTGGTCCAAAACACTATCACCGGAGTGGCAAAGTACCCTGTCCACAAGGACGTACTGAAATCGCAGGCTATCCGTGAGGTATTCAAGAAGTATGGCTCTTACCTTCTGCCCGCTGCCTATCCGGAAGGAGGGCCGCAGCATCCTTCCTACGCCGAGGGCCACGGTGTGATTGCCGGCGCCTGCGTTACTGCCTTGAAAGCGTTCTTCAACGAGACTTACGTGATACCCGATCCCGTGGTAGCTGACGATGATGGTCAGTCACTGATTCCCTATACCGGCTCCGACGCAGGGCAAATCACCGTCGGGGGCGAACTGAACAAGCTTGCCAATAATGTGGCGTTAGGACGCGACATGGCCGGAGTGCATTGGCGCTCGGATGCCGAGCAAGCTCTCCTGCTCGGAGAGAAGGTGACGATCAGCATCCTGCGGGATCAGCGTCGAACGTACAACGAACCTTTCAACGGCTTCACCTTCACAAAGTTCAACGGCGTCCCCATCACGGTCTGAGCTCTTCCTGGCTCAGAGCAGAGTTCCTTAGCTTGGGCTGTCTCCTTTGCGGGTGCCGGCAAAAGCGGCAGATTCTGATCACGAGTCTTACAAGCAAGCGCCTACCGGATTAGGGATCCCGGTTTGGAAGTGTTGCAGACAAGCTAGAGTTCGCGCTACTGAGAGCAATCTTTTGACAGAACAGCAACGCCGTTGCGGAACACCTGGCAAATTCCCGTTGGCGGCAGCGACGGAGTTTCGAAAGAAGCCGGGCTGTTGACGGTTCCGGGGTCAAAAACC
Source organism: Terriglobales bacterium (assembly GCA_035623335.1). Taxonomy (GTDB): domain Bacteria; phylum Acidobacteriota; class Terriglobia; order Terriglobales; family Acidobacteriaceae; genus JAFAGX01. Next base: position 69,278 of record DASPTQ010000071.1, on the reverse strand, counting down.
ACCACATCGGCAAAGTAGCCACGCTGGAGCCGTCCGCGGCGTGGAATCGAGAAACGATGAGCCGGTTTGTCTGTGATCTTATGAACTGCCGCTGCCAACGGAAGCCATGCCCGTTCCCTACTCATCTCCCCCAGCAACAGAGGAAATGTCCCGTAAAGTCGAGGATGCGGCCGACCGTTCACGTAAAACCCGTCACTGATGACACACGATAGAGGATGAGTGAGTGTTTGGCGCAGATTCGCTTCGCTTTGATTCATTTCGAGCATGTTGACTCGCCCCTGTTCTTCCTCGATAAGCTGGAATACCACTTCGACGGGCTCACGCCCGCGACCAGCGGCAATTGCAGCAATGCTTTGGCCGATCAAGTTGCGGTTCGAAGGCGTCTGGAGCGCAGAGATTAGAATATTCGTCCAGCCCTGCTCCAGGCTGGCGTCGGTTTCGGCTGCGATCCGCTCCCTTTCATGGCTATCGGCCAGCCGAGCAAGGAGACCCTCGATACCACCCTCGAGGGACCATTGCGGAAGCAGTTGCGTCAAGACTGTACTGCCCACGATATAAGGATAGCAATCAAAGCCAACATCAAGACCCTCAGCCACGGCGTTCTCGATTTTCTCCAGGGCCACTGACTGTTTGCTCCAATTACGCCGACCAACCGCTTGGAAGTGAGAGATCTGTAGTCGGCAACCTGTCCTGCGTGCCAGCTGTAGCTGCTCATCCACGGCCTCAATTAGGAGATCACCATAGCCACGCATATGAGTTGCATAGGTCTTGTGGTGGCGAGCCACAACCCGACACAGCCGTTCGAGTTCAACAAGTGGGGCGCTCGCGCCGGGCGAATACATCAGCCCAGTGGAGAACCCGCATGCCCCCTCGGCCAGGGATTCGGAGAGTTTTTGCTCCATCCAATCCAAGTCGCGTTCCGCAAGCTGTCCGAGTTGATGTCCGACACGAGCTATGCGAAGGCTGCCGTGTCCTACCAGAGAAAACACCGCCGTTGTGGCTGAATGGGCCGCGCGTTCGAGATAGGCGGCGGCACTCGGCCAACCCCAGTCCGAGCCCCCACAAAAAAGGCCATTGGCGAAATCGTGGAGTAAGCTGCGATCGGCGGGAAGCGGATACGGCGAAAAGCCACAGTTGCCAACCACCTCGGCTGTAACTCCCTGCGCGAGTTTGTCACGCCGGCTTTCGAGCACCTGCAGATCCAGGTGGCTGTGCGAATCGATGAAGCCCGGCGCAACGGCTAGCCCGCGACAGTCGACCACTTGGGCGTCGGCGGGTGCTTCAAAGACACCAACCCTTTCTATGGTCTGGCCGGAAATCAAAACATCGGCGCAAGTGGGTGGCGCCCCCGTTCCGTCGATCACCGTGCCGCCCTTGAAGACAACAGTGTTCACGCGACTAGCCTATAAAGAGGGTTTTTTAGCCCGGTCGCAGTCTATTCCTGCTTGACCACTCCCGCGCCTTCTTTCAGCGTCAGGATCTCATTAGCCGGAAGGTTGTTCAATTTCTCCACCAACCCGCTGGGCCAACGAATTTCCAATTCGTCAATCTTGGTCGCGGCACCCAGTCCGAAATGCAGCCGGAAATCACTTTGCGAGATGTAGCTGCCGCCACTGCGGACTTCTTGCAACTGTTGATGGTTGCCGGTCCGTACTCGCACTTGAGCGCCAATGGCTTCACGGTTAGATTTCGTTCCTACGAGCCTGATCAGTACCCAGTTATCGTGGCTGCCGTAGTTTTTTAGCAGACTTGGTGGATCGTGGCTGTTGTTCACCAGGAGTTCCACCATGCCGTCATTATCGAAGTCGGCAGCGGCCACACCGTGGCTGTTAAGGGCCTTGGTGATACCCGGACCCGCGTTGAGCGAAATGTCCTTGAACTTGCCATCATGTTGATTCCAGTAGAGCAACTTGCGCTCCCGGAAAGTGCCCATGGCGTATCGATCTAGTTCGGGATATACGTGGCCGTTTGCTATAAACAGGTCGGGCCAGCCGTCATTATCAATATCGACGAAAAGCGTACCCCAACCGAGAAATTGTGTATTGCCACCAAGACCTGCTTCATACGTGCTGTCGGTAAAAGTTCCGCCTTGATGGTTGTGGTAGAGGCTAGCAGTTTGGTCAGAAAAGTTTGTCTTGATGATATCTAGCCAACCGTCGCCGTCATAGTCGGCCGCGTCAGCGCCCATACCGGCCTGCTCCTGGCCGTCTTCGTTATAGGCGACACCGGCACGGACGCCAATCTCGCTGAATGTCCCATCGTGATTGTTGTGGAACAGGATGCTGGGCGTGGAATCGCAAGCCACATAGATGTCGGGCCAACCGTCGTTATCGAAATCTCCCGTAAGGGCAGTGAAGCAATAATATGGTCCTACCTTGGATACTCCTGATTTATCGCTGACGTCGGTGAATGTTCCATCGCCGTTGTTGTGATAGAGCTCGCTCCTCGTGCCCTTCAAACCGCGCGGACCGCACATGACTGGAATCCCCTTCCAACGGCAGAAACTGCTCTGCCCCGGGACCGGAGTCTTTGAAGGATCAAAATCGATGTACTGAGAGACGAACAGATCCACACGACCGTCGCGGTCATAATCAACGAATGCACATCCGGTACCCCAGCGTACGTCGTCATGCCAAAGGCCAGCTTGTTTTGTGACGTCCGTGAAGGTGCCATCGCCATTGTTGTGTAGCAGCACGTTGTGGCCCCAAAATGTGATGAGCAGATCTACCCATCCGTCGTTGTCGTAATCACCTGCGCAGACGCCTTGGCCCCAACCGGTGAGAGCGACATGAGCTTTTTGCGTCACGTCAGTGAAGGTTCCGTCGCGATTGTTGTGATAGAGATGGCTAGTGGGCTCCTTGCCCTTGGGAAAACCCTCCAGAGTAGTTCCATTGACGAGAAAGATGTCCGGCCACCCATCGTTGTCGTAGTCGATGAATGCCGCGCCGCTGCCTGTGGTTTCGATAATGTATTTCTTCGTACGTTCCCCGCCATCCTCGGTCTTGGCTGTCAAGCCGACGCGAGCCGCAATATCTACAAAATGGACATGGGGCGGAATGGCAGTCGCCTTATGCTGAGGGGCGGGTGTCGAGAGAATCATCAAATAGCACCCAAATGCGAATCCCATGACCGAAAAGTGTGACACCTTCACCGAAGACATCGTCGACACGCCATTGGTTGCCTCAGCCTAATCATTGAGCGGTCTGAGCAGCATCCAGAGTTTGCAGGAAGTTCTCGCGTAACATCTGAACCTCGCGTCCCTCCTTATCGGCTTTGAGTTCCTGGAATCGGTCTTGCGCGCTCGAGGCGTCGGCATTGCGGCCCACACGCCGATATAAGGAGGCCAGACGATACCAGGCTTCCGAAAAATTCGGATCGGCTCGAGTGGCATTCTCAAGATCTGCAATTGCCGCTTCAAGATTCCCCTGTGCCTGATGCGCTTTGCTCTGCGTCAAATAGCAAAGGCTGCAACCCGGAATGTTACGTCGAGCAATGCTGAGTTCTCTGAAGATCCGTTCGTACTGCCGTGATTGAAGCTTAACGAGAATAGAAGCATCTAGATAGTACAAATAAGGAGATGCATCCGGAGACTTGAGACCTTGGCGCGCAATCTTTTCGGCATCCTCCAGCTTTCCCTCCGTAGAGAACACAAACGTCATCAGAACTTGAGCAGGAGCGAAGTCCGCCTGCATGGAAAGCAGCTTTCTCAAGGTCTCTAAGGATCGTTCAGGTTGCCCTGCGAGGAACTGTGAGAGAGCGAGCCCGAGAAGAAGAATGGATGAGTGGGAATTGAATTCAGCGGACCGTTCGAAAATTGTGGCTGCTCGGGGATACGCGTGGTGCTGGATGTAAAACAGGCCGAGGTCCATTCCGTAGGTTGCATTCTGCGGGGCACCCTCAAATGCAACCGAAAAATCGTGTTCCGCTTCACTGCTCTTACCTTGTGAATCTTCTACCTTGCCGCGCAGATACGAACATGCCAGGACCTCCGGTCGGGAGTTCTGGGGTGCTCGCTGTAGGGTAGTGAGCGCCTCGTCCCATTTTTGCTGGGCGATGTCTGCCAACGCGAGGTTGTAGTAGGCTTCAAAAACCTCAGGATGTTCCTGAATGCAGCGTCGGAAGGTCGCAGCAGCCGACGCGTACCATTCCCGTTCGGCGAACTGTATCCCCACTCGCAATAAAAAGTCAGACCTGAGATTCGGACGTTGCAAGAGCCGCATTAAGACATCGTTAGCTTCGTCGCCCTTCCCCGCGGATAGGGCTTTTTCCATTGATTCAACGAGTGCGTCGGACGAGGGCCCCGACGTTGGTTCAGCCTGCGCCGAAGGCCTTCCGTAGGCGACCGTAGTTGCGAGAAACACCCAGACCAGGAAAGAAGCGCAACATCTTGGGGAGATCAACATATCCCGTATATTCCACTCACGGCTGGACTGCGGCAGCCCCTATTGACTTCGCCGACCTGCAAGCAGCATTTCGCCGAAGCCGGATGGGTCATGGAACACTTTCAGGCCGCACCAATCAAAATAGTCATACGCTCCCGTGTCAGGGTCTTTGCCATTCACTCCGAAATCGATTCCGAGAATGGTATGTCCTTCGACTGGCTCAACACCGATTTCCTTCCAGGGAATCGACACCTGTACGATGTAGTGATAGTCATCTACCGTGCGCACGATGTGTTGTGCATCACCGTTCCATTGCGGATCGGGCTGCCCAGCTGGCGTGCCCCGGTCATCATATACCGCGTTCAAAATATTAATGTGGTAGGAAAAATCGTCGGGCAGGAATTCTTTCGTATGCTGCAACAGGGGATCAATCAAGAATTCTACGCCATCGTCCTCCCAGAGTTTGTCACCATCGTGTTCACGTATGCTGGCCTGGAGCTTAGAGGAATGAACATCGAAGGCGAGATAAAGATTCTCCTTGTCCCATAAAGAGTAGATGGTGGCATGCCGAAGATGACCTGCCAGAGGCTTCCCGCCAAATGTCACCGTTTCCGCCTCGCGCCATTTCCCAAGATCGCCGTCTAGCGCAATGGGCATATCCGTCTTGAACGCACGGATCCTGTGCTGAAGTGCTAATGAGACTGTGTCGTCAGCCGCAGAAATACGGACAGCGAGCAATGCAATCAGGAGAAAAGAAGTCCACGGCCATGTCACCTGAGACATTTCTTAACCTTTACGCCGCCGTTGCTCAACATGTTTGCCAGGTTTTGGTTCTTTATCGCGAACCACTCGCTTGCGCGAGCCGCCCGAGGCATGTCCATCCTCCTCGGGGTATTTTTCTGCCAGCCTGCGAACGTCGTAACTGAATTTCAAGAACCGTTGTTCCCACCTTTTCGCCTGCGCAGGCGTGTAATCGTAGAAGCCTTTGGCATTGGCTACGCCTTGCGCTCCAGACTCAACAACTCGCGTCATCAGGCGTGGAACCTGAGTGCTGCAGTCGAGATCGGGAAGAAGATCGCGCATGACCGCGCGATACGCAGGGATCCCCGTGAGATCCATGAAGCGGAATGGTCCGGCGAACGTGATCCAATATCCAAGATCGTTTCGTAAGGATCGGTCAACGTCCGCGATCGAAGCCACGCCGGACTCCACCAGATGAAACGCCTCCCGCAACATCGCGTACATAACTCGATTCGTAATAAATCCGCGCACATCCTGGCGCAGGAGAGAAGGTTCCTTGCCCCAGTGCCACGCGAGCGCGAGGGCGCGCTCAGCATAAACCGGCAGCGTATTCCTTCCACAGATGATTTCCATAAACCGCGTTATGTGGGCAGGCTCCGCCCAATGAATGCCCAAAATGCGCTCAGGATGGAGTGCGCCTTGTTGCAGCAGGGTCGGGGGAATGGCGGAGGTGTTGCTCCCGATAATCGTTTCTGCCGACACGACTGCCTCGATGTTCCGGATCACCGCCTTTTTGACATCGAGATCCTCGGCGACACATTCAATGACAATCTGGCAATTCCGCAGAGTAGAGTAATCCGCAGAAATGGTCAGCCTTTTGAGAGTATCCCGCGGCTTCGATCCGAACAGTTTCTCCTTTATCAGACCTTCCAGGAATGACCGCACACGCTCAGAAGCTCTTCTGAATCTGGTCGGATCCACATCTACCGCAGTCACCGTGTGGCCGGCGGCGAGCAGGCAAGCGGCGATGCTGCTCCCCATTAGCCCCATGCCGACAACGCCGGCATTGCCGCCAACTAGCGTTCGCGGGTTCCTCTTGTCGGGCCAACCCGAGTTGATGGAAGGGGCATCTTTTCGACTTTCCATCATCGTGTCCTGTAGGAAGGCAGATCCTTTTCTGCTCTCATTGCGACGTTGGCACAGCGGCGTACTTTTCCGAGGTCTGTTTGTTTTCCCAAACGGTGATCAACAGTGTGCTACCAAGAATTAGAATTCCACCGACAATGGCCAGAAACGTTAGTTTCTCTCTTAACCAGATCGCTGCAATCGGAACCCCAAAGAATGTAATTAGATAGTTGGACAAGGCTGCCTGAATCGCATCCAGTTGCTTGAGAGCCTTCAGAAACAAAACCATCGACAGGTAATTATGGAAGAAAGTGAGGAGGGCCAGCCCGATCCAGGTCTGCAGAGAGAAATGAGGAATAGCCGCGAACACTCTGGGTTCCTCAGCCAGAGTCAACGGAGTCATAACGATAAACATGGCCAAGTATGTAAGAAACAACATTTCTGTCGGTGAGTAGCGCTCCAACATCTTCTTGCCGTAAGAGTTATAAAAAGCACTGCCGAGAGTGCCAACGAAGATCAAGAGATTGCCGTACAGATAGCCCTTGCCGAAGTTCAGAGTTCGAAAATCGACATCGGAGCACATCAGCACACCGATGATTGCCAGGCCGAAACTGACCCATCTTATGGTAGTCATTCTTTCATGCAGAAAAAGGAACGCCAAAAACGCCGTTGACACTGGTAATGTCAGCATGAGTAGAGCGGCATTGCTGGCCAGAGACATGCGAGTACCCCAGGTGATGAGTACTTGTCCGGGGAACACGCCCAGCACCGCCAGCAAAAGGAAAATCAGAACATCACTGCTTCGCCTGTCTCGGTTTGCAGCATTTTTTCCCTCCGATCTAACCAGCGGATAAACCATTATTGTGGCCAGAGTCATAGGCCCCCAGACGGTGAACAGGGAGCCGACCTGATCCTGAACCAATTTGATACAGGTGAACTGCAACGCCCACATGAAGTTGCAACTGAATAGAAGCAGCCAGGAACGCATGGGTCCTCAGTTCAACATTGCACTTAGCTGGTTTCCGATCTGGTCCAGCGTAACTTCGATGTCTGTGGCAGTGTGAGCAAAGGAGATAGAACACTGCTTCGCGGCAACCGGGAAGAAGTAGACACCAAGCTCGATCAATTTCCTGCGCAGGTTTTCATCAAAACTGAATTCGTGGTGGGCGGCGAGGTCGTGCCAATCTTTCGGGCAATGGTCCATGAAGTAGATACAGAAGGCAGACCCTTGCCTGGCCACTACCCCCTGAACACTCAAAGGGCGAAGGATTTCTTCCAAGCCCAGTTGCATTTCTTGCCCCAAAGATTCAACGTGTCGATAGACTTCCCCATCATTGACGAGCAGACGCTCTATGGTGGCGATGGCGGCTGCGGTAGGTACAGGATGTGCATTGTACGTCCCTGCCAGGAGGACACGCTTCGAAGGTTCGGGATGAACAAACCACTCCATCAATTTTTTCCTTCCCCCGAGGGCGGCAATAGGGTAACCGTTGGCCATGGCCTTGCCAAACACGACTAGGTCCGGTGTCACGCCGGCAATCTTCGCATAGCCACCTAGACCGTGACGAAAGCCCGTCTTGACTTCATCAAAAATAAGGATAACGCCGTAGCGATCAGCCAATCGACGCAATCCCTGAAGATAGCCCGCTTCGGGCTTGATGATTCCGATATTTTGGAGAATCGGTTCCGTAATCAGTGCCGCGATGGAATACTTCTGACAGACGTACTCCACTGAACCAAGATCGTTGAAGTTGATAGGATGAACAAGGTTTTGATGCTCGTGCGGAACTCCGGCGCTAATCGGAATGTAAGGGTATTCACCGGGAGAGACCCTCGCCCCGATCACGTCTAGGGGCGTCATTAAATTGCAGGAGACATCGTCATGCCACCCGTTGTAGCCACCCTGCATAACGATGATGTGATCCCTTTCCGTGACCGCACGAGCTAAGCGAATCGCTTGATAGGTAGCCTCGCTGCCAGTATTCAAGAATTGGACCGACTCCACAGCTGGTATGTGGCGGCAGATGAGTTCGGCTAGTTGCCCTTCCAGTTCGGTGGTTCCGGAACCATACAGGCTGGCCCCTTTCCGCAGCACAGAAATTACTGCATCGGTAACGTATGGATCATTGTGTCCCAAGAAGTGCGGAGCAAACGCAGCGTGGTAGTCGATATACTTATTCCCATCCGCATCCCATAGATAGGCCCCTTGGCCTTTGACGAAGACGATCTCGGGCCGCACCGCGCGGTTCACCGATACCACCCCACCTGGTATGAACTTCCGATTGTGTTTAAGAATTTTTGAGGAGTTGGCGTGAATCGCCAAAACGTTGGTCTCCATCATGGGCTCCTTCGCCATCCCCTATTTCCTCTCACCTGGACTCATCCAGGTTATCGAGCTAGTGCTCCCCGAGGATCGTTTGTAATGGCGGTAGAACGTCTCCTTCGTGAGAGCTATCTGAGAATTGCTGCAGTTGCTGCTGGCACCTTCGCCAATACTGGTATTCGGCATCCCACCTTCCTAGTGCCGAACCGAGGCGGTAGGGAGAATACTCATCCAGCCACTCCGTACGGTACAGTGGGCGCAGTTCTGTAATCGCGTCCATCAGGTCTACGATGCGCGAGTGATCCTGGTAAACGACCTGAGATTCCCATTCGTTCCACCACTTGTCGGTATCTGGACGAGTGGGACCGATTCGACCCCACAAATCAACCAGCTCCGGGGGTGTTTGGAACTTCTCGCCGGCGTAGTCGAGCAGCCGAGCGCCAACTAAGAGGCTATTCAAGGTTGTGGGATCGGCCCCTAACGTCAAAGCATGATAAAGGTGAAGCTCAGCTTCTTCAGCCAGCAGGCGCGTCTGCCGCAAATGTCTTTTATTCGGCGCTAAGTTCTTGAAGTATGTTGGGAAGAACGGGTCTTGCCACAAAGCAAATTGTGTGGACTCTCCCAGGACTTCTTGCAATTCGGTTTCAGACTGGGAAAGCTTTTCGAGGCCCGTAGCCACATCCGCAGAAATAACCGCCGGATAGATCTGCCGCGCATAGTCGGAGAAAAAATGTGTCCTGTCGATGGGCGTGGATTGCCACGCCGCTACGGCACCATAAGCCATCCCCGGAAGGGACATGCGTACCAAGGCCTGGCCATCGTCGGCCCAAATAGAATTGATGACGCCCAATGCGTTCGATTTTCGCCCAGCTGCGATAAAGGTGTCGATATTCTCAAAACTGGTATCAAAATCGGGAGCAATCTGAGCCCAACTGGTCACGCCAGGTTGGACCAAGTGTGGTACTGACTTTGCCACCAGAGGTCCCAGCCAATGTTTGTACTCCCTATCGTTAGGATCAGCAGTGTAATACCAAGCGACCGCAATAAGACCGGGGGGGAGTTCTGCCACGATGTCCGGATATCTGACCATGATGTCCGCCCATGCCATGACCTGCTTACCGCGTTGCTGAAGAAGCCGAGTAACTTCTGTTAGCTGCTTAACAAACAATCGCGTTGCCGAAGCAGTCGTCCCCTGCTGTTTCACTGCCATCTCAATTTGAAAGGTCTCGTCGAATCCGATGTTGACAAAAGGACTGGGAAACAGATCGGCCAGCTGGTTGATCCAATTGCCTAAAAGAGCCATCACCGCTGGGTTGCTGGGGTCGAGCTCGACTCCGTGTGGCAAGTCAGAGAGCTGCGAGTACTCCTCCACTCGAAACAGGTCGTGCAGATGTGCGTATAGTTCCAGATTGGGAATGACGTCAATGTGCCGCGCACGGCCGTAATCTACGATCCTCCGCACCTCATCCTGGGACAGTCGCCCCTCCGGATTGAGCAACGGATATCCTTCCAGCTCGATACTGGCTTCGCTGTACAGGTAGTACTGGTTAGCCTTCCAGCGGGCAAGAAAGTCAAGTTGCCGTTTGATCTCATTCTCCGTGGGAAGGGGCCCATGGCTCATGTCCACCATGGTTCCCCGGTACACGAGCGATGGCCAGTCCTGAATTTCCACTTCCGGAAGTACCGCGTCGGCCGCGCCTCCTTCGATTAACTGGCAGAGAGTTTGTGCTCCGTAGAACAAGCCGGCCGATGAGGTCGCTTGGACTTCACCTCCCGCGGGTGTCACTCTCAAAGTGTAGGCCTCGCGGGATCCCGGCCCGGGATGCTCGCCGGGAAGGGGTAACGCGCCGACATCGCCGGTCCGTGTTAGCAGAATCAATGTGCTTCCAGTTTCGCCCTGGGAAACCCGAATGGGTTCTTTTACTGCCGTGGAAAGGCAGCTCGACAACTGCTCCGCGGTGAAGCGATCCTCGACGCTAGGACTCCGCGTCAAGCGAATGCCTAGGCCCCGTACGCGAACCAGATGTGACCCATAATGTATCTGCTGAGGTTGAGGCAGGAGCACGTTGTGCCCTCCGCTTGCCCACGCCGCGACCAGGAAAGTGCCATGCAAAATCAGACTACCCAGCGACCAGCGCACACCGGTTCGTGCTCTCACGTCCGCCCCTCTCTTGCACCGTCCTATCTGAACGCAGGCAGCCATAGCATGATGGTGCCTCGTTTTGCTTGCAGCATCAGCCTTGCCTTGACGATGCATCTTGGCCATGCTCCCGGCGGGCCGGCACGGTAAAGCGATCTATTACGCTTCCTGGCGCGCACTGGATGTCATTTTTTCCGCCACCCTCGGGGCCACATACGAATTCTCCGCGGATCTCGCTCGGTGTGAAGTGCAGCTTCAAAACACCAAAATGCATGGCGCGATAGGCCGACCACGAGGGCTTCGGGCACACGCGAAACAAGCAAGGAGTCGGATTCTCTTCGAGTTCTGCGCCGCCCGTTCCAGCTGTGACATGAACGAGACCACGCTGGGAAAGACTGCGCTCGTAATTGTGGCTGTGCCCGTTGAGGTTGAGGACATACTTGCGGTGGCTCGCAAGACGCTCTAGGTACTGCCTCAAAACCAAATCGCCGGGATGGTAACCGGAGGAATAAGCCGGGCGATGCCCAAACGTCACGATAAAGTTCAGATTGGGATCATGTTCGGCTTGATCCATCACATCTGTCGCTTTGCTGTACCAATCGGCAAAGGTTTCCGAGCTGTAAGGTTCCGGATACGCGACGAAACGCACATTACCGTAGTCGAACCAATACCAGTCCTTGCCGCAACAACCCTGGCTTGGTGAACCGGTCGACATTTGCTGGTGGGGCAATTCGAAACGACCCTTGTAGTTCCTGAGATCATCCTTCGCAGCAATATCCCACTCATGGTTGCCCCAAGCCGGCATATACGCCGTGTCTTGGGACCACACCATGACATCGTTGAAATGCTGGTCGACGGACGCCTGTCCATTTTCGTTGCCGTAGGTTAGATCCCCAAGGATCAGGACGAAGGCGGGGAGATCGTCAGCAACGAGGCGCTGAACACCTTGAACGCCAGGAGAAGAGTTGGAGGCACCAATGTCGCCCTCAGCGTCGATGGTGAATTCCGCAGGGCCGGGTTGGGGTGGCATGCGAAAAGTTCGATCGGGGGCCGAACCAAGCGAGTAATGGTAAATGCCACCTGGTAGCAAACCTGTCAGCTCAGCTTCCCAGAATGGCCCGGAAGACGAGAACGGCATAGGACTAGGTGGTTGCGCGTGCGCGATGGCTCCGTAAGTCGTGCTTAAGCCATAACGAAGCTCGGTTGCCGTACCACGCCAATGGAAGCTAGCGGAGTTGGCTCCGGTGAAGGTCCAGTGAATTTCGTCGGCGGTCCCGGTCGCCCTGGAGTCCGCGTTTTGTGGAGGACTGGCGCTGGTGGCGATTATGCCGGCCCATATCGTCATCGACAAAAGTTTGCTTGGCACTGTTCGTATTTCCGGCCCACTGCAGGGTTACGGGATCTCTCTTAAGCCCTAAGGAAAATTTTTCGTTTGTACATCCACAACAGGATGAGCCATTCGACCACAAGGATCGCAACCTGTTGAAACAGTAATCCGGAATTCGGCAAAGCCCGCGCGATCCTCTGAGTGAAAACGTCGACAATTGGGTCGAGATGAATAAGGCTGCTAAACATGTAAATGAAAATGGCGTTCATCCCGATCACGGTCAAGAAGAATGCCCATCTGCGATAGCCGCGAATGTCAACCAGCCAATAAAAAACCAGAAACATGAGGCACGCCCACCCAGCAGACACGAGACCGTAAGAGGTCGTCCACATCTTCATGACGATCGGCACGATCGGGCTTATTGCGAAACCGACTGCGATGCACCCAAGTCCGATAGCACCAATAAGCCGGGCCTTGCGCTGTTTCGAGCCGGGGGTGATGAGCAATTCACCAATCAGCAAGCCGAGAAGTGTGGTCGAAATGGTTGGAATCGTGCTCAATACCGTCCCCCAGCCTTCGTCTGCAAAGGGCCAGCGATCCCAGTGAATCTGGCCAAGCAGTGCGATATCGACCCAGTGAACCAAGTTGTGATTGAATTGATAGCTGCCCGCCGGTATTCCGGGAGCTGGAACCAAGGCCAAGACAAGCGCATAGCCGGCGAGGATTAAAACCGCCAGTGCAGCCTGAAAACGCCAAGACTTGCGGACTACCAGCACCGCCACGAAATAAGCGATCGCGATGGGTTGCAGAGCACTGCTCAACTCGATCAGGTACGGCGAACCAATCAAGACCGATTCACGCAGCGAGCCCAGCAGGAAAAGAATGAGGGCGCGTTTTGCAGCGTGCGCTAGCTGTTGATGATAGGTCTGAGTGAGCGAACGCTTGGCAAACGAAAGTGGCACCGAGACTCCGACCATGAGCATGAAGGATGGCCAGATACAGTCATAGAAGCGCAGCCCCTGCCAGGGAGTATGGTTGAGTTGATAAACGATGGCTTCGATGACTCGATTGTGTCCGAGAGCCGCCAGACCTGCCATCAAACCCTCGCCGCCAATGATCCAGAGCATGACGAAACCACGGAAGGCATCCAGCGAACCTAACCGCTCGGGGACTCCGGGGACAGGGATTCTCCTCACCTCGGAATCGGTGGTTGGAGAGGCTTTGGCATCTACCGCCGGAACTGATACGAGGTTCGTCATTTCTTTCTCCCGGTCAGGGGCCACAGTTACTCGTGGCGATTCGATTCCCCAATTGCTCGCGAACCGATTCCAGTAAGGTCTGATCTCTCGTCCAGTGCGTCCAATCAGGGCCGACTTTTAGAGCCTCAGCCAAAGCGAAAGCAGCCTGACCACAATTCTTGAGCAGCTGCACATATTCGTAGTCCTCGACCCCGTCCCTCAGATACTTGAGCCGCATGGAAGGGGCGACACCTCGAAGGCCTGCCGGCCCACCTGGATAGACCAACACTCCTTCTCCGGGGTAATCGGGGTTCTGATTGCCTTGAGGGTTTTCCCACGGCTCAGCCGACCAGTCGTCTACGCTCCAGTAAAGTAGTCCCGTCATCCCCAGGCTCTGGCTGATGAAGCCAGCCTGGATACGATAGTTGATCGGTAGGAAATCCAGCTCCCACTTCGGAGAATAGGAGTCTTGCACAAGCGCGTTATACGACCACGCTTTGTCCCCCTTTTGCAGGACATAAGTCACGCGAGGAGGAGAAAAAGATTGAGCATTGTCATAGGCGAGCGGGAGCATCGTCCAAATATCGACTGCGGATCGACCACTTCCCAAACCGTCGTCGTAAAGTTGTGGCACGGGTTCCTGGGTTACCAGGTTATCGACATTGGCTCGATGTAAGTGCTGGGCCCAAGCGATCATCGCGCTGTAAAAAGCCGGATGGGTACAGCTGCTCTCCGGATCTGCCGATTCGTCGTACAGGTATAAATCGGCTTCATGTAGCACTTTGGCGCCTTCTATCGCTCCCACTGAAGGCGCAGGAGACATCTCGCAATGGCCATAAGAAACCCCGCTAAAGAAACCGAGATCGGTAGCGTTCAGTCCATACTGTTCGATGAATCTCTTCTCGCTGGACGGATCCACGGCGTCTGGCATGATCCGGTTTCTCAGAAGCTCTTCATTAACACCGGCCACGGTCTTGCCGCCACCGTTGAAACTGGTTTTGAGAGATGGGTCGAGCGGCAACGTGAATCCCCACACCTCGATACAAATCTTTCCCTCGAACGATCCTTGATCGCTGGTGACAGCGTAAGTACCCTGATATCGGTTGGGCACCGTACCCTGGGGCACGAAGACGTCAACCCAGAAGACCGCATTGCGACCGGCCGCTAGGTCGAAGGGAACCGCTCTGAATTTGGCCGCCACCGGCGGTTTGCCTGTGGCGGGATCAAGAAACGGAACGAGCGCATCGGGGAAGGTGCGAATGTGTGTGATTGGAAGATTAGGGGGTCCGTTGTAGGTCGGACTGTGGTGCTTCACTGTTACGTACCATTCCCGATAGAGAACCAAATTTGCTCGAGAAAGTACTTCGCCGTGTGGCCCCACCAGCTCGGAGACCGAAAAGCCGACGTTAGTGAGGCCACCGCTCGGCGCCTGCATCGCAACCTGGAAGGATCTGTATTCTCCTCGTGCCGTATGGATCAATACGTTGGTTCTGACATCGGGTTCGTCGGTCGGCCCCACCCGATGCAAGGAGCTTGGCACGACCCAAACAACGGGCGCCGCACTAAAGGCTCTGCAGCAAACTACCAACATCCAGGCTAGCGTCAATGATGCTGCTTGTTTCATTTTTCAGCGGCACCAGTGGAAATAGGTTGTGCCGGTGCTTTCAGGCTCCTGCTGCTTCTTGTGCTTGTCAGTCCCCTAGCTCCTTCCCGGTAACGATCACCTGTTGAACCTTCTTGGGTGCGTTGAGGTTGTTGGTGGTCAACTTGACGGCCTCTCGCAACAGCCTGGATGATCCGGAGCTAATAGGTGACGCAGGACTGAAATCGATAATCAGCGCGCAGGTGCTAGCGGCTGCGAGCGATGTGTTCGAGGTGCATTGGTTGTTGCCCGAGGCCATCGGGAAGTCTGGTGGATAGGTCAGGGCGGAGAACTTTAGCGCCGCGTTGCCGATGTTTTCGACCTCGACCGTCTTAGGACTGTCTTTGCTCGTCGAGTTGATCTTCGTGGGCTCGAACTGTAACGATGGCGCATCTACGCGGTCGAGCTTTGTCACCTGTTGGTTGAAAGTGTCAGCCACATAGAGGTTGCCGGGTCCATCCAGGGCCACGGCGTTCGGGACATTGAATCCACTGCTGACGGTGCTTTGGATGCCGTTCGGCGTTACCTCATACACCGTGTCGGTAGCAGAATCAGTGATATAGACGTCGCCGGCCGCATCTACGGCAACGGCTGAGGGACTGATGAGCCCGCTCCCGATCATCGTCTGGGTGCCGCCCGGCGTTATCTTGAACACCGTCATGTCGAAGGTATCGGCTACGTACACGTTGCCGGCTGCATCCACGGCCACGCCGGCGGGTGTATTGTATCCACTGCCCACCATGCCCTGGGCACCAGCCGGCGTTATTTTAAACACCGTTGGAACAAAGGGATCGCTGACGAACACGTTCCCGGCTCCGTCCAGGGCCACGCCAACAGGGTAGGAAAATCCTCTCCCCACCGTGGTCTGTACGCCGCCCGGGGTCACCTTGAATACCGCGTCGGCTTGACTATCGGTGATATACACATTGCCCGCTCCATCCACGGCAACATCTTCCGGCACTCCAAGCCCAGTACCTACCGTGGTCTGAGTCCCACTGGGCGTTATCTTAAACACCTCCTGCAGGCCGATGTCGGTGACGTACACATTGCCCCCCACGTCCACGGCCACGCCCTGGGGACTGATATATCTGCTGCCCACCTTCGATTGCGCAGCAACCGGCCGGAAAACCACCTGCGGCCCGGTTCCGACGCCGAAAACCGGTACCGTGGCCAGCGCAGTGCTGGTCTTGGTCGCAGCTGAATAGAACACCACTGCACCCCGGCGCTGGCCGGCTACTAGGGGTGTGAACCTCAGGTTGACCAAGCACTTGGTGGCTGTGCTATACGTCTTCGCCGTGCAAGTGCTGCCCGTGCTTTGCGCGAAGTCTTTATTCGCGATGCCTGTGGTCAACACGGCGATGCTGCCAACTCTCGTCCCCGCGTCGATTGTGAAAGGCAAGGAAACAGTTGCGCTGGGCGATCCAACTGCCTGGGAACCAATGTTCACACTACGGTGGGCTCCGGTAAAGGTCACCTGCGCCCCCACCGCAATCGGTAAGATTACACAGCACAGAGCTGCGCAAAACCAGATACGCTTCACCCGTCGGAACTGTGAATAGCCAAAAGAAAAGGCAAAACGTATTGTCATCATGGCCTCCAAGGTTCGTCTGTGGACATCCTCATACTGTTAGTACTGAGCTGCCGCCCAAATTGAAAATCCGCGCGCGTCCAGTGCACGACCGCCGTTCGGAAGTAAATCCTGCGCCCGGCAATCGAACGCCGGAAGTCCGCTTCGATCCGGGCGCGTTTTACTTAAACAAGTCACTAAGATCGTTCGTCTTAGGATCAGCCGCAGCACCCAAGAGCGGTCCAACGTGAAAGATCTCCTGCAACGTTTTCAGAGTAGAGCTATGGTCGTAGTGGATGCTATTGCTGTAAGGCGTCTTGCCCCCACCCTTGGCGAAGGGCGAAAGCAAGAAAAACGGTATTGGGCCATCGCTAAACTGGTCGGTGTCCTCGGCTTCATCCCAAACTATGATCAAGGCGCCACCTTCCTTGTACTCAGAGGACTGGAGAATGAGTGGCACGTTTTGCTTAAGCCAAGTATCGCCCCGTAGCGTGTTGTCTGCGGGCTCGGTGCTATCGCAAGGAGAAATCCCCTCGTGCCCGTCATGACACACGTTGGGCACGATGAAGTTGTAACGCGCCACGGTATGGCCGGCTAGGTCTGTCGCTAGCTGGTAATAGGGCCGCACATGCGCTATACATTCGGCTGACTGTGGGTTTGGCGGGTTCCCAGCGACGTCGGTGAAGTAGACGAATGAAAGATGTTCAACGTCGAGGTAGGTAAAATCGATCGGACAAACGTCGAACACGGGGCTACCAAAGTCCGGCTCCGCGTACGCCATCCAGGAAATGCCCTTTTCCTGAAGAAGTTTCACCAAATGCTTCGCGCTAACATTAAACGGCGACTGTCCGGGCATCGTGTCCGCGAAGACGCCGAAGTTGGTGCCCGCTTCCAGCCACAAGTAGTTCGGCTGGCTGGGATGGTTTCCCGGGGGGTTGTAATACTGCTCTGCGTGGGCCGACATATGGAGCAATGTGCCATTGACATACGGGGCCAACGGGTTGCCTTTGATATCGGGATCACCAAAGGCCGCCCCGGCCTGGTTGCCGGTCCAATTGTGATTCTCCATAAGTATGATCCAGACCGTCTTTACTTTACTCATTTGTGCACTCGAAGCAGACGGCATCAGGATAGCCAGCAACAACATACTCAAGTTGAACGTCAGAACATTGCGCAAATGTTTCATGATCCCTCTCAAGACGTAAGGTTGGGCGAAGCACAGGATGCGGACAGATCAATCACCAGAAGAACTTCAACGCGAAAGTCATGTTCCGCGGGTCAGTCTGGACATTGGTGATTTTGCCGAACGTGCATCCCGCTTGATGCACCAAGTCCACCTCGCCTCCTGGGCCGGGTGGCAAACAATACGTGGTATTGGGGAGCGCCGGGTTTTGATGATTGAGCGCATTGAACACTTCCCACTGGAATTGAAAGTATCGGCTTTCCGTAAGGTAAAAGTTCTTCATCAAGGATGAATCCAGGTTCCAAAAACCGGGACCGCGAATGGCATCTGTGCGCGGCTTCATATTTCCGAATGTCCATGCTTGAGGGTCCGTGACCAAGAAATCGTCATCGGTCCCAAAAGCAGGTTGGAAAGCTGCCGGGTTGATCCAATCCGCAATCTGCTGTGCTTTGCTGCGATGCCCGCTGAAATGTGGGTCACCGATCATGTTGCATCGGCCGCCCGACTCCTGAAAGGCGGTACCCGGGGTACTTAGCATTTGAAGCTCGCTGGATGGGCAGGAAATGGGCAGAGGCAGACCCTTTTGCGCATTGAAATTGCCGGCCAGTTTCCAGCCTCCGAAGAAGCCATCCAGTATCGCGTTGTGGTTCAGAAACGACTTGCCTTTGCCGACAGGAAGCTCATAAGTAGCGCCTACGTTGAACTGCTGGGGTATGTCATCGACGGCGATGGCGCGATCCACGTTTCGGTTGGATGGATCCTGAAAGGTCCAGGGGCCGCCGAAAGTGCTCTCCAATTGGCCCCCTCGTCCACCAATGAGCCCGTTCCGCTCGAAATGAATCGGATCCACGACCTGGACGCCTGCTCCGCCCACGGACCAGTTATCCATCTGCTTCGACACCGTATAGGCAACGATGAAGTCGAGGCCGTGAGCATACCGCTTCTGGATCCTCAAGTTCATTCCGTTATAGGTAGTGCCACCCTCGAAGGTGCCGCTCGTTGGAACGGTTGGGAAAAAAGGATAGGGCGCTAACAGAGTTAAGAGCGGCAGCTCGTTCACCGGGCCGGTCAACGGGTTCCCATACACTATGCCCAACTGTGTCGCTGTCTTGCCTGAAAAGAACTGAGAAATGGGGTAGTTATTGAAGAGCTGGGCTTGGTACTTCAGCTTTTCAGAGGTGGGGACATTGTTGTACAGATAGTTATTGGGCCCGCTCCCCGCCAAGTGAGTTCCGTGAGTGCCCACATAGGCTAGAGAGACAGCCAAGCTCCATGGAAATTCGTGTTGCAGCTCCAGAGTGTAGCTTTGCACCATGGGATCACGGCTGGGCTTGACAAACGCGTAGGTTCCGCCCAGAAGGTTTTCCCGAGTCTGTGCCGGAAACGGTCCGGATATGGACGGAAACAAGAGATTGGTCTTGTTGGTGGTGGTATCGCTTAGGGGGAAGGCTACACAAGCTCCATAGACGCCGAAGGCTTGGCACTGCGGTAAGAAACTCGCGTACCACGCTGCACTCAACCCCCAGCCGGCTCCGTTAACCGCAGATTGACCTACTGCGTTAAAGTTCTCGAT
Organism: Terriglobales bacterium; assembly: GCA_035623335.1. Classification (GTDB taxonomy): domain Bacteria; phylum Acidobacteriota; class Terriglobia; order Terriglobales; family Acidobacteriaceae; genus JAFAGX01. The sequence continues at coordinate 50,037 of DASPTQ010000071.1, read as the reverse complement.
GGCGTCGGTATAGAAAATATCGTAGCCGCCGCGAATAACGGTTTTGCGCAGTGCAGAAGGCGACCAAGCAAAGTTGAACCGCGGAGCGAAATCAGTGTGGTTGGCAGGGAAGATGTCGCCATTAGGGAATCCGCGACTCCCCTCATAAATGTTCTCCCCCGGGAGCAAAGTCTGAGGATTGATGCAAGTAAAACAGAAGTTCGACATCGGGTAATACTGAGTCCGAAAATACCCATTGAGATCGTAGCGTAGCCCCAGATTCAAGGTGAAGTTGGGTTTGACATGGAAGTCATCCTGGACAAAGAATCCCCAGTTGCGCCAGCGAATGTAGGGGGACTGTAAACGCCCTGCGAAGCTACCACTCTGGCCACCATCGGCAGGAACCGCTCCCATCATAAATTGCGCTAGACCGTTGCCTCCAAGACCAGAATTCGGATCCTGGGCCAGAGAAGCGTCAAAGTCTAGGATAGTGGGATCATTGCTGTTATAGCTGGAATGGTTCAAACGATAGAGAAAGCCCATCTTCAGCGTGTGTTTGCCGATGATTTTGGTCACGTTGTCGAGAATCGTAAGCGCTTCCGCTCCGGTGGCAATGTTCACCCACGGTTGTGGGCCGAACTCAATTCCCGTGCCGCCTCCGGAAACATTATCGATTTCAAAATTCGGTGTGGGATAGAAAGAGTTGCTCGGTAGAAGCAGCGGCGCCAATCGCTGCGCCACCTGAGATTGCGAGGTAACGCTATCAGGATAGGGATGCGCCAAGGTCGAGAGGTATTGGCGGCTGTAGCTAGCGCGAAACTCATTAATGAAAGTAGGGCTGAAGCTATAAGTATGGCCGATCGAGGCTACTTGACTGCTAATATCGAAATTATACGGGGACCCAAATCCAATCAGCGCCTGCGGGAACGTGGGGCCAGTCCAAGGCACAGCAAAATTACGGTACTGTGTAGGGCTGTACAACCACTCAAAGAAGAACTTGCCCTTGGCGGTTTGATGGTCAACCTTAATCGAAAGATTTATCGGATCCTGGCTGCTGGAAGTCCTACCCTCGAAGTTGTTGCAAATGCTGTATGCACTGCTTGCCCCCAAGGGACAACCGCCCAAAGTGTCGACGTGGTTAGGCAAGGGAAAGGAATTTACGAAGTACATTGCCGTCTTGTCCAACATAGCGGTCGGAATCTGGGTGCTGAAATTGCACGTTGCAACTCCGTTATTTGCACCCGCCTCCACTGATGCGTTGAGGCATCCCGGCCCGTAAGAATTGTTGATGGGTGTTCCGAAGGCCGTGCGCAGGAATGTGCCGTCCGATTGTGGTCCTGCCGTGCTATAGGGGTTCCAGATCCCGTTGCTTACCACATTCGGATCTTCACTAAAGTTCCCCTGACGCATCAAAGGGGTTGGGACGGTGTAAGCGTTGTTGCCGCTTTGGTGAAGAATCGAGGCGTCGATCGAGAAAAAGAAGAAAGTCTTGTTCTTGCCGTCATAAACGTGGGGGATGAGAACCGGACCGCCCACCGTACCGCCAAAGTTGTTGAACTGCACCAGATTCTTGCCAAATCCTCCCTGGATGCTGAACGGATTGGTAGCATTGGTTGCGCTGTTGCGCAGGAACTCGTAAACGTTTCCGTGGAAAGCATTTGTCCCCGACTTCAATACGACATTAAAGACTCCGCCGCCGGTGTGCGAATACTCGGCGGAGAACGCGTTGGTGATAGCCTGAAACTCATCGACCGAGTCGGGGGAAGGGTTAACTACGATGTTTTCTCCAAAGCTCGAAATGTTCAGGTTGCCGTCGAGATACCAGGCGTTCGCCCCGGCTTGGCCGCCGTTTACGGAAATCGCCGAACCCAGCAGGTGGGTCGGATCGGGAAACGTTCCAAATTCGCTGTCAAAGCCGAAATTAGCCCCCGGGGGACCACCCACGTTGTTGACACCCGGAAGTAAAAAGGTCAGCTGCTGCAAGTCCCGACCGGCCAAAGGGACATTCTGGATCAGGTCGGGTTGCACCGTGCTGCTAAAGTTGCTGGCGTCGGTCTCAAGCACTGGCGCCGCGGCATGCACCTGGACAACTTCCTGAACCGAGCCCACCTTCAACTGGGCGTTAACCCGGACCACTTGCGCCGCTGGTACTTCGATTGCGGTGACCTCGACCGAGGTAAATCCGCGAGCGGTGTAATGCGCACGGTAAGTGCCCGGCACCAGAGCCTCCACGCGGTAGTAACCGGCACTGTTCGTTTGCGTCCTGGTCGTTACTCCGGTATCCAGCGCCGTGACGGTGACCTCAACTGCGACCACCGCCGCTCCCTGCGGATCGGTCACCGTACCTTCAATCGCGCCTCGATTGAGTTGGGCGGAAAGAAGCGATGTGCAGGCTAGGAGAAAACCAAACTGCACACAGAGGAAAGCCAGCCGCCGGATCGCCATGGCAAACCCTCAAAAAGAATTCCCGCCTACCTCTTCGAATCGCCGAATTGGGAGACAGAGCCCAGGCTAAACCCACAAAGGATTAGTGCTGCTCGACGAAAGCTGTCAACTAGTTTCGCCGGTGAAATGGCTTTTTCGTACAATCCGCTGGACGCCAAATTGCTCCAGTTCCAAATGTTACGGTGCAGCGGGATCGGCATTTCGAGTTGTCCGGGGTTTGCGATTTCTGGACAAGCATTTTTGATTTTGTCCATCACCACCCGGGTCTGACCGTTCTGGGTTTGATCCGTTTGATCCAGGTTCGATTGACCGGTGAACTGCATTTCTGTTAAGGTTTGGCAGTCTGTCCAACTGGTTGGACGCAGGCCCCCCAGGGTTTGCAACTGAGTTCTTCATGGCCCAACCCAAGCAATACTCAGTACCATCCATCGAACGGGCACTGTCGGTACTGCAATGTCTCGGCCACTCCAAGCGCGGCTTTTCTATTTCCGAAATCGGCCGAAGGCTTAAAATTCCGAAGAGCTCAGCTCATCTGATCCTAACAACCCTCGAACGAAGGGGGTTCCTTCAGAAGCACACCCAAACCGGCAGGTATCATTTTGGATTGCAGTTGGTTAGCCTAAGCAGGAGTGCGATCGAGAATCTCGATCTCCGCGAAGAAGCCAAACCTTTCTTGCGATCCCTGATGCAGGAGAGCGGGCTCACCGTTCACATGGCAGTGCTGGAACGCGACGAAGCTGTGGTCATTGAAAAAGTTGAAGCCCCGGGTTTGGTTAGGCTGGCGTCATGGATCGGCCGGAGACTCGATGCCAATTGCACCGGGGTGGGAAAGGTACTCATTGCGTTTCTGCCGCCTGATGAACTGGAGCATCTCCTTAAGACCAAAGAATTCGCCCGCCACAATAGCCGCACCATCATTTCGAAGAATGCTTTGCGGCGAGAACTGGCCCTGGTCAGGCAGTCAGGCTACGCTCTGGATAATGAAGAAGATGAACCTGGACTTCGGTGTATCGGGGCACCCGTGTTCGGCGAGAACGGATCCGCGGTTGCCGCAATCAGCGTGGCGGGTACGACCAGCCAAATTGGGATGGATCGTGTTTCGATCCTAGCCCACCAGGTGATGCGGACTGCGCAGGCGATCTCGTCACGTTTGGGGTACGGTGCGCAAAACTTTGGCATTGCCTAGCCATCGCCAACCCAGGACGGCCCCGTCGGGGTGCCCCTTTTCTCTCCTCGCCTGAAACCCTGCACCCGCGAAATCGAAGCGACGGCTTGCAGCCAGAATGCGCCCATGGTATCAACTTGATGGCGCCGCTTCGAGCGGGCGCGGCTCGAGGAGTGCGGACAATGTGGAAGTGGAGAATCGTTCTCGCCCGTCTCCTTTTCGCAACAACGCTGCTTGCCGCAGCCGGCTCTGAGCAGCAGGCAGCGAGCACTGTTCGGTTATCGTTAGTTCCCGGTACAACCTGCGCAGTCTTTCCAGCCAATAACGTTTGGAATACTCCGATTGACAACTTGCCGGTCAACAGGAATTCTGCCGCATGGGCAGCAAGTATTCCAGGAAAACATCTTACCCTTGGCTTCGGTCCGGCAGGCGGTAAGAACTATGGTTTTCCTTTCGCAATCGTTGACAACAGCACGCCGTTGGTATCGGTTGCCATTAGTAATCTTGCTGAATCTGATCCTGGCCCGTATCCGTTCACCGCGCACACTCCTATTGAACCTTATGACGGTGGCGATGCTCATGCACTGATGATCAATAAAGATACCTGCATTCTTTACGAACTCTATGGCGCCCATTGGAAGGACGGCCATCCGAAGGCCGCGAACGGGGTAATCTACGACTTGAAGTCCAACGCTCTAATTACGAATCGCTCATTTCCTACCGCCTCTGTAGATGATGGTGGATTACCGCTCTTTCCTGGACTAGTTCGTAATGACGAAGTACAAGCCGGACACATTGATCATGCACTGCGCTTTGAGGCTTCACGTGCGTACTCAGGCGGTGTGCTATGGCCTGGTACCTACACCCCAACTTATCTGGACACTCTTAACGCCGAGGTTATCTGGATGGGATCCCGATGGCGATTGAAGAGCAACTTTGATATCTCTCATTATTCCGCTCAAGCGCAAGTGATTTTGACCGCACTTAAGAAATACGGGATGTTTATGTCGGACATCGGAGACGATTGGCAACTGGACGGAACTCTCGATCCTGCTTGGACACAAGGCTTGGTTAACGAGCTGAGGACTGTCCCGTCCTCTGAATTTGAAGCAGTCGATGAATCTAGTCTCATGGTTAGCTGCTGCGGGGACAGCTGCGCATGCTATTGCGGCGCGGCAAAGCGGTGAATCCCAAGCGTATGACAGCCGATATCGATGGCTAAATTCAATTCGCTCGCGAAAGTGACAGGGGAGCCTCCCCACGCGAAAATAGGCAGCCTCTGGTATCGCGGTGAGATGCTTCTCCAGAGGTGAGAAAGGTAACATGCGTTTCCACTGGCAGCGCATTCTCACAGTATGCGCCTCATTGGCAATCACCCTGATCGGTCAGCGTTGCCCAACGGCAGACGCCCAATCCGCTGAACTGGCTCCCACACCGCCTATGGGCTGGAATAGCTGGAACCATTTCGCAACAAAGGTCACCGCTGCGGATGTGCGTGCGGCGGCCGATGCCATGGTCGCCAGCGGAATGAAGGATGCCGGCTACGTCTATGTCAATGTCGACGACTCCTGGGAAGGCAAGCGAGACTCCCACGGCAACATTCATTCCAACAGCAAGTTTCCCGACATGAAGGCGCTGGGCGAATACGTGCACGCGAAGGGATTGAAGTTCGGTATCTATTCCTCTCCAGGGCCCAAAACCTGTGCAGGTTATGAGGGAAGCTATGGCTACGAGCAACAAGATGCGAACACCTACGCCAGCTGGGGAGTGGATTTTCTAAAATATGACCTATGCAGTTACATGGACATCATGAAATTGCACGACCCTCGACAAGATCCGCAACAAGCGTTGCGGATGATGCAAGCAGCATACAAGAAGATGCATGAGGCACTTCTCAATACACATCGACCCATCGTTTACAGTCTCTGTCAGTACGGCGTCGGCGCGGTTTGGGAGTGGGGGCCAGAGGTGGGGGGCAACATGTGGCGCACAACCGATGATATTCGCGATCATTACCGCAGCATGGCGCTTATCGGTTTCTCGCAGGCAGGGCTCGAGAGGTTCGCCGGACCGGGTCACTGGAACGATCCGGACATGCTCGAGATTGGTAATGGTGGCATGACTGCCGACCAATACCGGACGCACATGAGCCTATGGGCCATCCTGGCAGCCCCGCTGATCGCTGGCAACGACTTGAGTAAGATAGACCAGACGACCAAGAGCATATTGATGAACAAGGAAGTGATTGCGATCGATCAGGACAAGCTGGGAATCCAGGGGAGCCGCATCGCGCCGCCACAAATCTGGATGAAGCCGTTGAGCGATGGCTCCAAGGCCGTAGCCCTCTTTAATTACGTTATTGATGATGAGGCGGAGCCACTCACCCTAAAGTTCAAAGATGTAGGCTTTGGTGGTGCAGTGCGTGTTCGCGATTTGTGGGCCCACAAGGATCTGGGTGTTCTTCACGACTCTTATACGGTCACCGTACCGCAAGGGGGAGTTGTGATGCTGCGGATCTGGCAACAGCCTTCGGAGACCGGTGCGCTCCCGGCCAACCACCCGGCAGCAAACTGAGTCAGCACAGTCGGTCTACTTCGTTGCCCCCCAACTAAGATACGCTCCCAACGGTGTACCTGCTGAAGGCGCTTCGGGGCAAACTGGGTGTCAAGCTTTTCGCGCAATGGCATCGATTTCCACTTTAATTCCGTTCCATAGAACCGTTTGCACTGTGGTTCGTGCCGGCCGTACTCCAGAAAAGAACGTCGCGTACACGCGATCAAAAGCATCGAAATCCCGGATGTCAGCCAGATGACAAGTACACTTCACCACATTCTCAAAACCGTAGCCCGCCGACTCAAGGATCTTGCCAATGTGGGACATCGTCAACCGCGTCTCATCCTCTATCGAGCCTCTTACCACTTCACCCGTTCGCAAGTCCAAAGGGCCTTGGCCACTGATGAACAACCATCCATCTATTTGAACGGCGGCTGAATAAGAACCCGTGGAAACGAGTTTGTCAGGGTGTTTTATTTCGCGATTAGGCATTTGTTATGAACCTTTGCCATAGGGCAATCAAGGGAAGATGTCCCCCGATGTTGTCGTCGCAGGAACTGTGGCCGCTTTGCCAAAAGCATTTCGCGCAAAGCCAAAACGATCCAAGGCATGGAGAATCTTGCTATTAAGGAATTCAATGTGCTTTGCTTCCCTCTCCAGCAAGGTGCGGCTTGCGTGACGAACAACACTTTTCGAAATTATGCCGCGTGCCTCCAGAAGGCGCTTTTCCGCGTGGTGGTATAACTCGAGGTTCTGCAGAGAAAACACGATCTGGGGAAGAACCTCCTGAAAAAGTTCGTAGGCGCGATCCACTTCGCCATCTTTTGCCAAGCGAAACGCGCGCGCGAGGATATCACTAATTCCAAGACCCGGCATCACGCCGCAGATGCCTGCGGGGATCAGCTCGAGCATGTACATGCCACCCCAGCCTTCCAATACACCGACGGCTCCGCCCGTCTCATGCAAGATCGCCTCCACCTTTGAGCTCATTAGCGGTTCTTCGAGCTTGACATAGCGAAGATGAGGATGACGCCGGTGCAGTTCTGCAATAAGGCTCACGCTAGCCGAACTACCCCCGGGATTGAAATCTTGGATGATCAAGGGAATATCGATAGCTTGAAGAATGCGATCGAAGTGCCGCAGAAGCGCTGTATCATCGAGCGAAAACATTCTTGGTACAGCGCAGCACACCGCTGAGGCCCCGTCCCTTTGCACTTCCCGCACTGAGCGAACCGCCTGCAAGGTGGCCGAATAGTTCACCTGCGCGATGACCGGAACTTTATTCCTTAACTGGTCAACTGCGACAACGATAGCCTCTCTCCGCTCTGCCTCGGTGAGTTTGTAGAATTCACTGGCGTAAGCAGGAAGACAAACTGCGCTGGCATCGGCACCAGCCGCAAAGTCCAGTAAACTTCGAAGAGCTGCCCAATCAATCTCCTCATGGAGATTGAACGGGGTGGGAATAACAGGAACAATGCCGTCAATCTGGAATTTATTCATTTCGAAGTCCTCTCATCGTCCCAACCGCGCTCGACCTTGTACGATAAGGTTGTCCATTCAATTGGTCAATATTTTGCTATCAAAAAACGTTTCTTCCTTGACCAGCAAATGGGCGTACAAGAAAATTGGCTGCGTTCGGGTTGAGCGTTGTGACTCTGGCTATCCCGTAGGAGTCGCAAGATAGTCAAATGAAGAAACCAACTGATCCCGGCCGTCGCGAGTTCCTTGTCGGCCTCGCGAGTTCAGCTGCAGTGCCTGTAGGCACAAGCGCCCGGTATTGGCCATCCTGTGGACCTTCCTCAGGAGCGTCCATTGGTTCAGAATCAACACCGGCTAACCATGTAGTGAACGTTCTAGATTTTGGAGCGGTTGGTGACGGCAGAACACTCTGCACAGGCGCTCTGCAAGCAGCCATTAACGCTTGTGCCGCGGCGGGTGGTGGTAAGGTCTTCGTTCCAGCCGGAAAGTATCTGACGGGTCCCATTTTCCTAAGAAGCAATTTGGAGTTGGAACTCTTGGCCGGCGCTACTCTGCTTGGAAGCACTAATTTCGCCGACTATCCAACCATTCCCGGTTGGTGGGAGGGCCTGGAACGCACGGTTTATGCTTCCCTGATCACCGGCATTGATCTTGAAAACGTAGCGATCACTGGGCAGGGGACGCTCGACGGTCAGGGAGCCGTGTGGCTCGACGCGTGGGCTGAAACCGAACAATTGCGTAAGAAATTGGGACTGATAGGAAGAGAGCCCGAGAACCCGCCAGGCTCTCCCTTGCCATGGCCGCGGCCGCGAGTGATCAACCTCTATCGCAGTCGTAAAGTGCTAGTCAAAGGCCTCACCATTCACGATTCTCCCTCGTGGACGATTCACCCGGTTTTGTGTGACGACGTTTACATCGACGGCCTCACCATTCTGAATCCGCCCCATTCGGCGAATACGGATGGTATCGACCCGGAGTCCTGCCGTAATGTTCGCATCTCTGGCTGCTACATAAGCTGCGGGGATGACTGCGTCATGCTGAAATCCGGTTACAAGCAGATTCCGGGGAGACCGTTTCAGCCCTCGGAGAACATTGTCGTGACGAATTGCACGTTCAATGCGGGTGGGTGCGGGGTGGGAATCGGCAGCGAGACCGCTGGCGGAGTGCGTAATGTTGCGATCAGTAACTGCGTGTGCGACGGAACGACCTGCGGGCTGTATTTCAGGACTGCGCGCGGACGAGGCAATGTGGTGGAGAACGTGTCCGCGGTTAACGTAGTGATGCGAAACCTCGAAGACACCGGAGTTATCTTCAGCATGTTCTACGAGGATGAAGATCGCAACACCAAGCACCCGTTAGACGTTCGTACTCCCACCTTTCGGAATTTTCACTGCAGCGACATCCTTTTGGATGGGGCAAAAGTCGCAGTCGTCGCCGAAGGTCTGCCCGAAAGCCCAATTCAACAGCTGTCGTTAGAGAATATGATCGTCAAATCCTCTGCCAAGGGAATTTCTTGCTACCAAGTGAACGGATTCCGCGTATGCAACACCGTGCTGAACGCTACCAGTGGACCGTCGGTTGAGTGCAAGAGTGTTCTCGATCTCGAACTGATTCGGATCCGGGCTCAGAAATCAGAACCCAAGGCACCTGCCTTCATTCTTGAGGATGTGCAGGAAGCATTGATCGAGTCCTGCTCGGCTGCGGAGAGCAGCCCTGCGCTGCTTCGCCTCAACGGAGACCGCAACCGGAACATTACTCTTGCTTTGAACCGTGTTTCGAAACAGACCCAAGAAGTAGAGTTTGCAGATGGCGCATCAGAACATGCTGTGGTGAGGCGAATTTGATCCAGTAGGAGCGAGACCCATCAAAACTGACCGCCAGCTACCATGCTTCTCGACACTTGCATCCACGGTCCTCACACTGAGGCAGCTCAAGATACAAGCCGGGAACAAGTGTAGGCTCGGCGGTTTGTACTCGGGAACGACGTACAAGTTTCGACCAACGATCCAGCATATCAGACCCGGGAATTGCATGAGCTTGTTGACAAAGATGCCATTCATTATGGGCTGCATGATCGCTGTTACTCTATGCATCAATGTCGGTACGCAGACTACCTCTGATTCGGTGCAGCGTGTTCTCGAGGAGCGTATCCAGCCCAGTGCCGTAACCGCATCCCAATTACAAAGTTATCTGGCGAAACGTATCCTCAAGTTATCCCCTCCCACCACTGCGGAGAAGTGGTCTGCAGAGGCAGCAAGCATCCGCAACCATGCCCTCCAAGATGTAGCTTTTCATGGCTGGTCACGAGATTGGATCGACGCCGCGCCCCGCTTTCAGGAGACCGAGGTTATTGAAAGTGCACAGGGATACCGGCTGCGCAAGTTCCGATATGAGATTGTTCCGGGCTTTGAGTCTACGGCAATCCTATACGAGCCACAAAAACTCAACGGTAAGGCACCCGCTATTCTTAATCTCTTAGGCCACGAAGTTGCGGGGAATGCCGCGGAATATGAGCAAAAGAGGTGCATCAATTTTGTCAAGCGCGGGATTGTCGCGTTGAGTCTGTCTTGGGTCGGGTTCGGGGAACTGGCGCAACCGGAAAACGGCCATGACTATGCCGCCCACCTCGATCTTGTAGGCGCGAACGCTTTGGGCTTTTTCTATCTTTCGATGCGGAGGGGACTCGACTACCTCGCAAGCCTGCCGCAGGTCGACACCCGTCGGCTGGGTGTCACTGGCCTGTCGGGCGGCGGTTGGCAAACCACGCTGCTGAGTGCGCTTGACGAGCGCGTCGCCGTCGCTGTAGAGGTGGCCGGTATTGGGGCACTGCAGTCGAATCTCATCCGCCCGCTCGACACCGACGAAATCGAGGAAAACGCAACCGACCTCGCCAAGGACGAAGATTATCCCTTGTTTCTAGCCATACGGGCGCCTCGTCCCACTTTGCTGATTCATAATGCGGAGGATGACTGCTGCTTTCGTTCCGCGTTAGTGAAGCCCTACATCTACGATCAAGTTCGGCCCTATTTCCGCCTGTTGGGGAGAGAGGACGAGTTGGCGTGGTACGAGAATCGAGATCCTGGTACTCATAACTACCAACTCGCTAACCGCGAACAAGCCTATGCTTTCTTCACCAAAAACCTCGGCTTGCCCGTTACCCCAAATGAGATACGAAGCGACAATGAGATCCGAGCCCCAGAGCAGCTGGCCGCCGGTCTGCCACAGCAGAACTTGACCATCGTAGGACTCGCCAGAAGGCTGGCCGGCCATATCGTCAAGACGGCGGTTCCCACGGGCAATGACCGAGGGTTGTGGATTCAGTCGCAGCGGCAACAACTGAGGAATGTGATTCGTTACGCTCCAGTTTCAATTGAGAATGCCTGGAGGACAAACAATACTAAACATCTGGGATTGGAGACCCTATCGTACCGCTTTGATTTTTCTAACCAGCTGAGCGCGACAGGAGTATGGCTCCAGGCCATTTCGGCATCGTCACATGGTCCCACTACCATTGTGCTCGCGGATCAAGGTTACAAAGCTGCAGGAGAAGTCGTTTCAGAACACGTGAATCGTGGAGAACCGGTACTTGCCCTTGACCTGCTTTTCAACGGAGCCACGGCACCAGAAAATCCCGCGGATTGGGAGATGCTGGTGGCCACGACCGGTGATCGCCCGCTTGGCCTGGAAGTGGCGCAACTGCTCGCAGTGGCCGCTTGGCTTGAGAGCAACAATGGTCATCATGCCATCAGTGTTGTAACCAAAGGGATTCGCAACCAGGTAATTGCGCTAACATCTGCTGCCTTAGACCCCGATGCCTTTGCCGGAATCGAAAGTCGCCAGTCGATGGGGAGTCTGGACTATCTACTAAGAAACGCGGTGCCTTTCCGCTCCGCGCCGGAACTCTTCTGCCTTGATCTTTATAAGTACTTCGACCTAGACCTCCTTTCGCTGGTGGCTGCTCCGACCGAAGTGAAGCGCATCGGAGGGGAAGCCGCTTTCGAAAAAGGAACTGACAAGAGATACGAGTAAAGCAGTGCCGCTGCCCGGCGGGAGCATTTGAGTGCCACGCAAGATAGCTATTCGTAAGAGCAAGGTAAAGCATCGAGATCCTCGTGACCATGTATGACCTGAAAACGCCGCGCTCCTGCGCAATCGCCACAAAATCTCGAGGCAATGCAAGATGCCTGGGGTTGCTCGGCTCCGCCTGCGGCGGCACGGAAACGCAGGAATGACCCCCGTCCAAGAGCCAGGTGGAAGTTAATGGCGGTAGAGGAGGAGCCTATTGTGCGTTTGGGGCAACCGGGCCATGAGAAGCCGGCAGTCTTGGTGGACGGTGTGAGACTAAGTATTTCCAAGTTTGGCAAGGATTACAACGAGGCATTGTTGGCAGCTGATGGAATGGTCGCTGGAAAAAGTAGCTGGCCGAACATGGCAGCACATGTCCTCTTGGGGACTGGAATGCCCCTTGTCTCTCAGGGCCGTCGAAGACTGTCAGGACCAGAATTCAGGTCGCCGCGACCTGAAAGCAGGGCGATACCGCGAAATCTGGAATCGACGGACGTGCCCGAGCGCGGCAGCAGATTGTCGATGTCGACACGGTCCAGAGCGCTGAAGCGTGGCGACAGTAAATCATACCTTGGCCGGGGTTCACGCCGATCTCCAGTAGTAGTGATCTCTGACTCTGTAATCTGGGAAGAAGGAACATGAATCTTCGACCCGTCACGCTCGAGGCTGCATCTGGAAGCCTGACTCTGGTCGATTGGGTTGTGATGCTCGTTTACTTCGTCTTTGTTTTGGGCATGGGTTTCCTACTGAAACGCCGGGTGAATACGAGCACCGACTTTTTCCTGGCAGGACGCGCTCTTCCTGCCTGGGTCTGTGGGTTGGCATTCATTTCTGCTAATTTGGGTGCGCAGGAAGTCATTGGCATGGCGGCTTCCGGCGCGAAGTACGGCATTGCGACCAGCCACTTTTATTGGATCGGCGCGATCCCGGCGATGGTCTTCATCGGGCTTTTCATGATGCCCTTTTATTATGGTTCTCGGGCGCGTTCCGTGCCCGAGTATCTGCGCCTGCGGTTCGACGAAAAGACACGTGGATTAAACGCCATTTCGTTTGCGACAATGACGGTTTTCTCCTCCGGCATTTCCATGTACGCCATGGCCCGGCTGATTCAAACGCTGCACATTTTCGATGCGCCCTTCGAGCGCTGGTCGCTTTCGCCGGAATGGATTTTTCATGTCAGCATCATTTTCTCGGCCCTGATCGTGCTCGGATATATCCTGCTGGGCGGACTCTCGAGCGCAATTTACAATGAAGTACTGCAGTTCTTCCTGATTGTTGCGGGGTTTCTCCCACTGGTGTGGCTCGGCCTGAAGAACGTAGGTGGATGGCGGGGCATCACCCAACGGCTTCCCAGCGGATACACCCATTCATGGTCGGGAATGGGCAGTGCCTTCACGAATCGGTTGGGTGTGGAGTGGTTTGGCCTAGTCATGGGCCTGGGATTCGTGTTGTCCTTCGGTTACTGGTGTACCGATTTTCTTGTTGTCCAACGGGCGATGGCTGCCGAGTCGATGACCGCGGCTCGTCGTACACCTCTGATCGCTGCAATCCCAAAGATGTTCTTCCCTCTCCTTGTAGTCTTCCCCGGCCTGATCGCGATCGCCCTGCCTACGCAGACCACGCTGTCCGCAGCGATGGGAACTTCTGACTCACGACACCTGGCGGCGTTAGGAGAAGGATTAATCCCAGCAAAAATTGACGAGCACACGAGACTGCCCATACTCGACAAGAATGGCAAGCCCATTCTTGACTACGATCTTGCGGTGCCGAACATGTTGCTGCACTATTTCCCGACCGGAGTTTTAGGGTTGGGGCTCACCGCCCTGCTGGCAAGCTTCATGTCGGGAATGGCCGGCAATGTTACAGCATTTAACACAGTTTGGACTTACGATATCTACCAGTCGTACATCAAACCCAACGCCAACGACTCGCATTACCTGGCGATGGGTAGGTGGGCAACCATCTTTGGTATCGTGCTCTCCGTGGCTGCGGCCTATGCGGCCGCGCATTTCAATAACATCATGGACATGCTTCAATTGGTATTCGCCTTCGTAAATGCCCCCTTGTTCGCCACGTTTCTGCTAGGGATGTTCTGGAAACGGGCCAGCGGACATGGCGCGTTCGTGGGCCTGCTGGCGGGTACCGCATCGGCCGCTCTTCATCATGGCCTGACCCTTCCTACTGGCGCGACTCCAGGAATCAAGGGTGCATGGTTGGGAAACGTCGTACACGTCTATCCCAGCGAGATGGCGCAAAATTTCTGGACTGCAATCTGGGCCTGGAGCATGTGTTTTGTGGTCACAATTGTGATCAGCCTTTTGACGCGCCCGCGCGAGGACAAGGAGCTCGTTGGCCTGGTCTATTCCTTGACCGAGTACCCGAGTGATGAGCATCTTCCCTGGTACAAACGTCCCATCGTGTTGGCGGTTGCCGTGCTCGTCCTTACGGTTATGTTGAACCTACTGTTCTGGTAAGGGATCCGTGTGCGATTGGATGTTCGATTGCCGCTTGGAGCACTGTTCACGGTACTCGGAGTTATCTTGACAACTTTCGGTGCGACCAGCGAAACAACAATCTATGCGCGTTCGCTCGGCATCAACATCAATCTCGAATCGGGCCTGGTGATGTTGGGATTTGGCCTGATCATGCTAACCTTCGGCTGCCGGTCCTAGGCCAATCACGACCCGTGAACGCGGATCAGAAATCGGCCGGCGGAAGTAAAGGATAGGAGTTTTGCGCCCCAAGAGACAGAGGTGAGAGCGAAGCAGCAGATCTAGGCGACGGATTTAGACAGGCCTCAACACTCTCAAGGTGGACTCCCCACCGGACCCTGTGAAGCAGCCGCCATCTTCATTACAATTCGAAAGAAACTCGGAATCGGGGACGGTAAGGAGCTTCCTGTGATCGAAAACAGTAAGAAGTTCGTCACCGCCTTTCTTGGTGCATGGCTGCTGTTTGTATTGGCTGGTCTTCCGCGGCGTGCGCAGACCGAGCCCAGCTACGGCGTCAGCGAGACAAAGAACGTAATGATCACCATGCGGGACGGGATCAAGCTAGCCGCCGACATCTACCGGCCCACCCAAAACGGCCAGCTGATTGAGAGTAAATTCCCTGTGATTCTGTTGCGCACCCCCTATAACAAGGATGGCTCTGCACAGCTTGCCAGCTCCTTCGTGCCGCACGGATATGTGGTCGTGCTCCAGGACGTACGCGGCCGGTACATGTCGGAAGGGCATTGGCGTCCGCACGTCGAGGATCCGAACGACGGGTTCGATACCGCTAAGTGGATTGGCTCTCAGCCTTGGTGTGACGGTGGCATTGGTACCTTGGGTTCGTCCTATGCAGGGGCAACCCAACATGCGCTCGCCATCGGCAACGCTCCCTATGTAAAGGCCATGATTCCCCGCAATGCGATGTCGGATTACGGCCGATACGGTGTGCGCCACAATGGCGCCTTCGAACTGCGTTTCTTCAATTGGGTCTTCACCCTCGGGAATGCTGCCGGAACTGCCGATGCGCTTCCCGCGGCAAGACGCGCCGCTTCCGATCCGGCGGCCGTCAAGGCGCTCGTGGAGCTGGGCACCGAGGTTCGAGAGTATGTGCGTGGACTTCCCTTGCGGGCTGGCACTACCCCGCTCAAGTTTGCTCCGGATTACGAAAGCTGGCTGATTGAAGCCATGCGTCACGGCGATAACGACGCATTCTGGAAGGATTCAGGCGCTAGCGTGATTGATCACCTGGCGGAATACAAAGACGTGCCCGAATACCACACCACGGGTTGGTACGATTCGTGGGGCACTCAGGTCGCCAACCTGAATTACGTGGAGTTGCGAAGAACCAAGAAGAGCCTGCAGCGGCTGATCGTAGGGCCTTGGATCCATAGCAGTGAAAACCTCAGCTACGCGGGTGAAGCGCAGTTTACCGACGACGCGGCGCTCGACCTTACTGCCTTTCATTTGCGATGGTTTGATCACTGGTTGAAGGGCATTGATAACGGCGTAGATCGGGAGCCTCCGGTGCGGATCTATGTGATGGGGGGAGGCGACGCTCACAAGACGACCGAAGGCCGTATTTTCGTGGGAGGGCATTGGCGAGGCGAACAGGAATGGCCTCTGGCTCGGACCAGGTACAGTCCTTACTATTTGCACGCAAACGGTTTGCTTTCCCCCGGAACTCCCTCCGAAGATCCGCCCATCACCTACGAATTTGACCCGCGGAACCCGGTGCCGACCCTGGGTGGGAATGTATCCTCCCAGGGGGAACTGATGTTCCAAGGAGCCGCTGACCAGCGCTGTCGCCTCGATTTCTGGCTGTGCTCTGACACCAAGCCGCTCTCGGCGCGCAACGATGTGCTGGTATTCCAGACACCTCCGCTCGCCGGTGACCTCGAGGTCACCGGTCGCCTCATCGTCAAACTATGGGCATCGTCGAACGCACTGGATACCGATTTCACCGCCAAGCTGCTGGATGTGTACCCTCCCAATCCCGACTTCCCGGCCGGCGTCGACCTCAATATTGCCGATAGTATCGTGCGCGCCCGCTACCGTAACGGTTTCGGCAAAGCCGAATTCCTCGAAGCCAACCAACCCTACCAATTCACCATCGAGATGTACCCGACCTCGCTTGTTTTTAGACGGGGTCACCGGATTCGCCTCGACATCTCCAGCAGCAACTTCCCGCGATTCGACGTCAATCCGAACACGGGCGAGCCGCTAAACGATAACCGCCGCTCGCAGATTGCAAAGAACACCGTTTATTTAGACTCGAAGCACCCATCCCAGATCATTCTGCCGGTCATTCCTTAGAGTCGACCAGGGGTCAACCGAGGGGCGATTTCCCTCCCGGCGACCGAGCCGCCCTGTGCCGCCCCTTACCCTGAGCCAGGGCCGCTCCACTCCAACGCCTCTTACCCTCGTTAACCGTTACAATTGAAGAGGCAAAACGTCCAACATCCATGAAGACCTCTATTCGACCCTACCCTGCAACGATTATCCTGTTCACCATGAGCATCCTGACAACCGCCGATGCCTTGGCCGCTAATTCCAGCAACACGACGGCGCCGCCAACCGCTGCCTTGAGCCCATCGAACCCGTTTTACGCGCCCAGTACGCTGCCGTTCAAAGCACCTCCTTTCGACAAGATCAAGGATGCAGATTTCCAGCCGGCCATCGAAGCCGGTATGGCGCAGCAGCAGGCCGAAATCGAGAACATTGCCAATAATCCTCAGGCCCCGACGTTCGCCAACACCGTTGTCGCGATGGAAAAGAGCGGGCAGCTGCTCGATCGGGTGATGGCTGCCTTTAATGGTGTTACCGGCGCAAGCATGAATCCGACGCTGCAAGAGGTCCAAACCGCCGAGGCTCCGAAACTTGCGGCGCACGCCGACTTCATCTACCTGAACGCGAAGCTCTTCGCGCGTGTGACGGCCATTTACAACCAACGTGCATCGCTGAATTTGGATCCTGAGTCCCTTCGCCTGGTGGAGCGTTACCATGACAAGTTCGTGCATGCCGGTGCCAATCTCCCCGAGGCCGATAAAGCCGAACTGAAAAAGCTCAACGAAGAGGCGTCTTCGCTCTCAACCGCTTTCACCAACAAGCTCCGCGCCGCCACCAAGGAGGGCGCCTACGTAACCGCCGACAAGACTTCGCTTGCCGGACTCTCCCAGGCTCGCGTGGCGGCCGCCGAGCAAGCTGCACAGAGCCGCAAGCAGGAAGGCTTTGTCATCCCGCTGCAGAACACCACCCAGCAGCCCGACTTGGTGTCGCTCAGCGATCGGGCCACCCGCCAAGCCGTCTTCGAGCACTCGTGGAACCGAACCGAGCATGGCGACACCAATGACACGCGCGACCTCATCGCCCGCCTCGCCCAGATCCGGGCACAGAAGGCCAAACTCCTCGGCTTCCCGAACTTCGCAGCCTGGAAGATTGAAGATCAAATGGCAAAAACACCTCAAGCCGCCTTGCAGTTCATGGATGCCATCGTCCCTGCCGCAACCGCCAAGGCCGCCAAGGAGGCGCGCGACAATCAGGCGATCATCGATACTCAGCACGGTGGCTTCCAACTCGAGCCTTGGGATTGGAACTACTATGCGGAGCAGGTCCGCAAAGCTCGTTACGACCTCGACGATGACGAAGTGAAGCCCTATTTCGAGCTGAATAATGTTCTCGAGAACGGCGTCTTTTACGCTGCCAATCAACTCTACGGGCTTACCTTCAAAGAGCGGCACGATCTCCCGGTGTACCACCCGGATGTGCGCGTTTTCGAGGTTTTCGACGCCGACGGCAAGCACCTCGCAATTTTCTACTGCGATTATTTCAAGCGCGATAACAAAAATGGGGGAGCGTGGATGTCGTCCTTTGTCGAACAGTCGCGCTTACTCGGAGACCTTCCCGTTGTGTACAACGTCGCCAACCTGCCCAAGCCGGCCGAAGGCGAGCCCGCTCTGATCAGCTTTACCGACGTGACGACGATGTTCCACGAGTTCGGGCACGCTCTCCACGGCATGTTCTCCGACGCCCAGTACCCCATGCTGGCGGGCACCTCAACTGCTCGCGACTTCGTCGAATTTCCTTCGCAGTTCAACGAGCACTGGGCCCTGTATCCCTCGATCTTCGCCCATTACGCGAAGCACTACAAAACCGGCGCGCCCATGCCCGCGGAGCTTGCAGACCGAATCCGCAAATCCGAAGACTTCAATAAAGGGTATGCCATGACCGAACTCCTGGCCGCCGCCGAGCTTGACATGCAATGGCACATGCTTCCGGCCGACGCGCCGCTTCAAAAATCGGACGAGTTCGAGAAGCAGGCTCTCGAAAAAACTCACCTCCAGATCAGCTATGTGCCACCACGGTACCGCTCCACCTACTTCAGCCACATCTGGGGAAGCGACGGCTACAGCGCCGGCTACTATGCCTACCTCTGGACCCAGATGCTCGCCGACGACGGCTACCAATGGTTCCTTGAGCACGGCGGTCTTACCCGTGCCAACGGCGATCGATTCCGGCAGATGGTCCTGTCTCGCGGAAACACTCAAGACCTCGCCCAGATGTATGAATCTTGGCGGGGAGGACCCCCTAATATCAAGCCGATGCTAAAGTACCGGGGCCTCGAGGAATCCGGTCCCTCCCGGTAGCGGAACCCCTGAGATTGCTTCGGTTTTCAACTCGGCTCGTTGTATCCTAGTGCCGCTTCAGCAGTGGCTTTTCCAACGTCATTCAAAGGAACAACACAACCATGCGATTCCGCACGATGGTCTTGCCCCTGTTCGCCCTGGCGCTGTCGTATTCTTTCTCGCCACAGGTGAACGCGCAGCAAGGAAGTTCCGCTCCCCGCCCGATTACGGTTGACGACGTCTTTGAAATCCGCAACGTGCTTGATCCGCAAATTACCTACGACGGCAAATGGGTGGCCTACACGATCGCGACCATGTCTTTGAAGGAAGACAAGAGCGAAATGCGCATCTGGATGGTGCCAGCCGACGGCGGTGATGCCGTGGTGATGACGGCTGAGAAGGAGTCCTCGTCTCATCCGCGATGGAGTCCGGATGGAAAATATCTCGCATTTCTTTCCAAGCGAGGCGAGGGTAAGACGCAAGTGTGGCTGTTGAACCGCATGGGCGGCGAGGCGCAGCAATTGACCGAGGCAATCCAGGACGTAGAAGACTTCGCTTGGTCGCCCGACAGTAAACACATGGTTCTGCTGCTAAAGGATCCCTCGCCGGAAGAGTTGGAAGAGGCAAAGCTGAAGGCAAAAGAGAAGCCCGGTAATGAGGCGAAGGATGAGGCCAAGTCTAAAAAGCCCAAGACGCCGCGCCCCGTCGTGGTAGATCGATATCGTTTCAAGACCGACACGATTGGCTATCTCGATCGTCGGCGCACACATCTGTATGTCTTGGATGTGGCGACGAAGGCGGTCGTTCAGGTTACGTCGGGCGACTTTGATGACCGACACCCTGCCTGGTCTCCCGATAGCAAGCTGCTCGCCTTTAGCAGCAACCGATCGACTCCGGATCCCGACCGGACTTACGACACGAACATTTGGGTGGTGGCCGCGGACAACGCCGACAAAGGCGCACATCTGACGCAGGTCACCACCAATCCGGGCGAAGATGACGAGCCCTCGTGGTCGCCCGATGGAAAGTGGGTCACATACGTGACCAAGCTTGATCCCAAGCTTTTGGTGTATGGCACGCTGCACGTGGCGATTTCTCCGGCGTCGGGAGGCCAGGCGAAGGTATTGACACAAAGTTTTGATCGCATGTCGCGATGGCCACGATTTTCGCCCGATGGTCAATTCGTTTACTTTACCGTCGACGATGATGGCAACGTGAATCTGTGTCGCATTCCGGTAGCGGGCGGAGAAATTACTCGGACCATGCCTGGTCGAGTCGTGGTTTCGAGCTACAGCATGGCCAAGTCCGGCGAGCTGGCAGCCCTGGTTGCTACGGCGGACCGGCCCAACGAAATCTTGGCCATGGGCGGCTCAGGCGGCTCGTGGACCCGCATTACGCACGTTAACGACGCCTTCCTCGCGAAGATCAAAACCGTTGCCCCGGAATACGTGAAGTTCAAGAGCAAGGATGGAACCACGGTCGCAGGCTATCTTTACAAGCCGCTCGACTACACGCAGGGAAAGAAGTATCCCACGCTTCTGCACCCACACGGCGGTCCAGTGGGAGCCTACTACGGTGACTTCAATCACTTCTCGCAGCTGTTCGCCGCGAACGGATATGTGGTTCTCGAGCCGAATCCGAGGGGTTCATCAGGCTATGGGGAAGCGTTCTGCAAGGCCATCTTCGCCGACTGGGGAAGCAAAGACTTTCAAGATGATATGGCGATGGTGGACTATGCGGTCGCGCAAGGAATTGCGGATCCCGACAAGTTGGGCGTGGGTGGATGGTCGTATGGGGGGATTTCCACTGACTTCATCATTGCGCAAAGCACACGATTTAAGGCCGCGATCTCGGGCGCGGGTTCGTCGTTCTTTGCGGCGCTCTATGGACACGACCAATATATTCTCGACTACGACACGGAGCTGGGCCAGCCCTGGGCCCACCGCGCGGTCTGGGATAGGATTTCCTTCTTCTACAAAGTCGATCAGATCACAACCCCTACGCTGTTTGTGGGCGGCGACATTGATTGGAATGTTCCGATCCTCGGCGGCGAACAGATGTATGAAGCGATGAAGAGCCTGGGGCGAGAGACGGAATTGGTGGTGTATCCGGGGGAATATCACAGCATCAAGGCACCGTCGCACATTAAAGATCGACTGGAACGCCACTTGACCTGGTACGCGCATTATGTGAAGCGGGATGGAACTCCGGCGAGGCCAGCGGAAAAGACTAATTAGCGTGGTTTCCACCTGGGAACAAGAGTTCGGTTCAGCGAAGCCGTTCCCCTGCAGCTGGGCGCTCGATAAGGCGGGACAAGCGCCCAGAAATGGCCTCTACGGACACCCCCCGGGGGCCATAAGCCGGTTACCAATAATAGGTTGCGGACGCTCCCTCCTAGAAGATTGCGACGACTTTGGCTACAACGGTTTCCTCCGCCCAGTCTGACCGTAGTTCGTCGTCCGGCGGAGCATCGCGTCGGGATATTGTATGACATGAAACCACGGTTCCCTAGCGTCGAAATTGCTTGTATACTCATGCCCTCTGTTTTTCGTTTCTTAGGAGACACCAGAGTCTGACAAACACTAGACGGCGGTGAATCATGGCACAAGACCGACTTGCCACTCTCGGGTCGGGAGGCTCAATCGTATGGGCTATTCTGCTCATCGTTTTCGGCTTCCTGGCAATTGCGCTTCCGCTAGGAACATCGCTAGGCGTGGTCATGATCGTAGCTTGGCTGATCATCCTCAGCGGCGGCTTTCAGTTCATTCACGCATTCCAGTCCAAAGGCGCAGGCAGCATTGCCTGGAAGTTACTGGTCGCGGTCGTTTACCTGATTGCCGGCATCTACTTCCTGATGCACCCACTCTTAGGCCTGGCGTCCTTCACTCTGGCCTTAGCCTTCTTCTTTGTTGCTGAGGGAGTGATGGACTTGATCGCGTACTTCCAGAACCGCAGCGCTGAGGGAGCGGGCTGGATTCTCTTCGATGGCATCGTCACATTGATCCTGGGCATTCTGGTCTGGAGGCATTGGCCTTCAAGTTCGGGATGGGTGATCGGAACCCTGGTTGGAATCAGCATGCTCATGACCGGAACCACGCGCCTTATGCTCAGTTTGGCCGCGCGTCGCATTCGCAGCGTGGTGGACAAGGGGCGAGTCATCGATAGAGTAGCCTAAAGCGACACCGGCTCTGGGCATAAGGAAAACGCAGTCTCGAGCGCCAAGACTTTCCCTTGGCCTCCTAAGTTTTCGAACCTTATTTCTAATCGGATTCGGCAAGCTGAGGCCGAGATCCTACTGGTGCTTGGTGCCTGAATCAGAACCTTGCTCCGGTAAGAGCGGTCGTTCGTACAGCGGCAGGAGGGTTTGCCGAAAAAGGCTTCTCGCAGGTTCAAGAAACTCGTCAACCTGGTGTTGACCGGGCCGAATCGGGTCACTCAATTTCTACCGAAGAGATCCGTGAAAGGGCTTGGTGCTGCGGTTCAACGCCATCCCTGGCCACCTTCATTTCAAAGAACTTAAGTCGACTTGCCACGAAGCCTTCGCAGCCGCCCATTCGCCGCAGCTGATTTCGCTCACCTTTGCGCCGCATGCACGATAGCTTCGAGCTGTATGCGCGCGGCCAGCTAAG
The DNA here is from genome assembly GCA_035623335.1 of Terriglobales bacterium. GTDB lineage: Bacteria > Acidobacteriota > Terriglobia > Terriglobales > Acidobacteriaceae > JAFAGX01. Next base: position 27,608 of record DASPTQ010000071.1, on the reverse strand, counting down.
CTTCGCACACGCCACGACCTAATTCGCCAGGTCGTCTCACCTCCGATTGACCGGAGCAGAGCCTGCACCATCCCCGCGAGCCGATCGTAGCCACATCGGCAACCTCGACTCCGCCCAGTAAGGCAAGCCCTCACGAGCTGTAAGTACTGCCAGTTCCTCCTTTAGATCAAGCATTTAGCATTAGAACGCTGGTTGAGCTTTGTTTTGTGAGCCCAATGCCATCACCTAGGCTGGTCGTCGCGGAGTCGAGAATTGCGCAGACAGCTTCCGGAATGGGTTGGATGCTGATTGCTCTGGCCCTGCTTGTTCTCTCGGGCTGGGTATTCCATATTCCTGCCTTGACCAGTGTTGTGCCTGGCTTGGCTACGATGAAAGCTAACACTGCGGCCGCATTTCTGCTTACCGGTATTGCCCTTCTCCGCCGCAACCAATCTGATGTCAGGCTCTATTCGCTTGGGGTGCTGCTCATCGGTTCAATCACACTGATCGAGTACCTTGTGCAGTCCGATTTTGGCATTGATCAGCTTCTCGTACCCGATCCCTATTCCATGCAACGGGGCCGGATGTCCCAAATTACCAGTGCGGGTTTCACGCTTCTGGGGCCAGCACTGGCCCTCATGAAGTGGCGCTCCCTTACCGCACGACGAATCTCGCGTGCCCTCGGCTTGCTCGTCTGGGCGATCGGGTTCATTGCTCTCCTCGGCTATAGCTACGATACGCAGGCCCTCTATCAGGTGCGCCCTTACAGCAGCGTGGCGCTGCACACGGCTCTGGGTTTTATCGTGGCGGCCGTCGGCGTGCAATGTGCCAATCCGACCGAAGGGATTGTCGGCCGCATCCATGCCGCCAATGCCGGAGGCTCGATGCTGCGGCAGCTACTTCCCGCTGCCCTGCTGGTTCCTTATCTACTTGGCCTCGGCACCTTCGTGGTTCAAGAGCACGCCGGCTGGGCAACCGGATTCTCCGTGGCCCTGTTGGTCGCATCCATTGTTTTTTGCCTGGTCGTGATCATGATGCTGAATGCCGGGCGTCTGGAGCGGGAGGACCTTGCCCGCCGCGAGATGAATCACGCCCTCGAGGAGCGGACGGCGCAACTGCAAGCCCGTGAGGAGCTGCTCAAGACATTTGTCAGGCATGCGCCGGCGGCGGTGGCCATGTTTGACCGCGATATGCGCTATCTGCAAGTGAGCGATCGCTGGTGCGCTGATCTCTCCCTCGATAGTTCAAAGACGCTGGGCCGCCGGCACTACGAGGTCCTTCCCGACGTCCCCGAGCGCTGGAAACAGTTCCACCGCCGGGGCCTTGCCGGGGAGACATTGAGGGCCGAGGAAGACCGGTGGGATCGAGTCGATGGAGCCAGCATCTGGGTGCGCTGGGAGATCCGACCATGGGGAAACCGCGAAGGATTGCCGGAAGGGATTCTGATCTTTTCCGAGGATATCACCGAGCGGAAGCGGACCCAGGAGGCGTTGCAGCAGAGTAAGGAACGGTTGGCGGGCCTGGTTGAGTCAGCCATGGACGCGATCATCGCCATCGATGAAGAGCACCGAATTGTTCTGTTCAATGCGGCCGCCGAGGAAATCTTCGCTTGTCCGATGGCGGAGGCGATTGGGAGCTCCATTGATCGCTTCATCCCGCTGCGCTTCCGCGCTGCGCACGGCACCCATATTCTTCATTTCAGCGAAACCGGCGTGACGAATCGCGCCATGAGCTCCCTGGGAGCATTGTTTGGGTTGCGAGCAGGTGGCGAGGAATTCCCCATCGAGGCCTCTATCTCGCAGGTGGAGATCAGCGGCAAGAAGGTGTTTACGGTCATCATTCGGGACATCACCCAACGTCACCAGGCAGAACTTGCGGTGCGGGAAAGCGAGGAACGTTTCCGCTTGGTGGCGAATACCGCGCCCGTCCTCATCTGGATGTCCAGTCCCGATGGGCAGTGCACCTACTTCAATCAGCCATGGCTGGACTTCACCGGTCAGCCCCTTGATACGCAACTCGGCGACGGCTGGGCACAAGGTGTCCATCGTGAAGACGTGAAGTCATGCTTGGGTACCTATATCACGGCGCTAGGTCGACGGGAGTCTTTCAAGATGCAGTATCGGCTTCGTCGCAGCGACGGAATATACCGCTGGATCTTCGATATTGGTGTACCGAGATTTAACTCGGACGGTTCCTTTGAAGGGTACATCGGTTCTTGCATCGATGTCACCGAGCGCAAGCTGGCGGAGGATGCCCTGGCCGAACTGAGCGGCCGCCTCATCGAAGCGCAGGAAGAGGAACGTAAACGAGTCGCCCGCGAGATCCATGACGATTACAACCAACGGCTGGCGTTGGTCGCAATCGACCTCGAAAAATTGGCGGAGAACCTCGGAGATCTTTCCGTCGAAGCCGGCCAGCAACTGCGCGAGCTCAACAATCGTGTGAGTGAACTCGGCGCCGACCTGCATTCCCTGTCCCACAGCTTGCATTCCTCCACGCTTGAAAATCTGGGGCTGGTCGCGGGCGTGAGAGCGCTCTGCCAGGAGTTCTCGGAACAGCAGGGAATGCAGGTCGACTTTGCCCACGAGAATGTTCCTCGTGGTATTCCCGGAGATGCCGCTTTATGCCTGTTTCGCGTCGCCCAGGAGGCGCTTCGCAACATTAAACGGCACAGCGGTGCCCGCAGAGCAGCGGTTCGGCTTGAATGGTCGGACGGGAAGGTTCATCTGGCAGTTTCGGATCGAGGCAAGGGCTTCGACGCCAAGAAACCTGTGGCGGAGCGTGGTATCGGCATTCGGAGTATGGAGGAGCGTCTGCGACCTCTGGGAGGACAACTGGAAGTTCAATCCAGGCCTATGGAGGGAACTAGGATTGACGCGTGGCTGCCCTTCGAGGTCGCTGCTAGCCAAGGGGTAGGTTGAGGGGAGGGTGCTCCGACCCCTCCGATGAAAGGCTATGCCGGAATTCGACCAATCTACGACTCGTCTCCGGGTCCTCATCGCCGACGATCACAGTATCGTGGCCGAGGGACTTCGCTCTCTGCTTGAAAAGAAATACGATGTGATTGGAATCGTTCCCGACGGCCGAGAATTGCTGGCCCAGGCCCCCAGGCTAAAACCGGACATCATCGTTCTGGATATCGGCATGCCTCTGCTCAACGGCTTAGACGCCGCGGAGCGACTGAAATCGTTGCTGCCCAACGTGAAACTTGTTTTCCTGACGATGAAGGATGACCCCAACCTTGCTGCCGCCGCCCTCAATTTGGGAAAGGTGGGATACGTCCTGAAGCATGCCGCCGCCTCGGAGTTGCTGAAAGCAGTCTCGGAAGTGCTTCAGGATAGGGCCTACGTGACGCCCAAACTGCGAGCCGAAAACTGGGCCGTTCGCGAGGCCCGTGCCCGGCAATTCTCCAAAGAGCTTACCCCTCGCCAGCAGGAGGTGCTTCAGTTACTTGCCGAAGGTCGTCCCATGAAAGAAGTAGCCGATATTCTGAGGGTCAGTGAGAAAACCGTCATGTTCCACAAGTATCACATCATGGAATCGTTCAACCTGAAGAACAACGCGGAGTTGGTTTTGTTCGCTCTCAAGCACCACCTGATTTCCTCTTAGCTGGTGCGATGCGGGCCCATCAGTTTTCCTAGTTGCGGGAACCGGCAAACTGTTGAACATCAAGGAATGCTCGGGGCGCGGTCAGTGATTATCGACAAGCAGAACATCGACGCTTCTCTGCATGGCGAAGAACACTCGCCGCTGAAACCGCCCACGATTCTCCTGGCGGACGACCACAGCATGGTGCTCGAACGGGTGCGATCGCTCTTGCGGAACTTCCACGTGGTTGGGACGGCGAACAACGGCAGGGACCTAGTCCACGAAGCCCTACGCCTGCAACCGGACATTATTATATCGGACATAACCATGCCCATACTTACCGGGATCGAGGCCGCCCATGAGCTCCGCGAGGCGGGATCGACCTCAAAGTTTGTGTTCTTGACAGTGCATAAACAGCCTGCGTTTCTCCACGCGTGCTTTGCCGAAGGAGCGCTTGGCTATGTCGCGAAATCGCACTTGGGCACCGATCTTGTTCCCGCCATCAGTAAGGTACTGTCGGGCCACCGCTTCATTTCCCCTTCGATTCCACTCTGAGGGTAGTCGTAAACGGACCTCACCGGTCGCCGATCCTGGGCCGACGCCATCACCCCGCACTTCCTGAAGAATTAGGTGCGACTTTTTCCATCCAAGGAGATTTACTCAGGCCAGTCACCGCGACCTAGGAGTTTTCCTAGTTGGCGGCACGCCGCTGGCTGCTCTAGAAAAGTGGGGTCCCGAGGATTCTGCCTATGACCAGTCGTTCCCGCATTTTGATCGCCGATGATCACGTTCTGGTTGCCGACTTGTGCAAAAAGCTGCTGCAGACGGAGTTTGACGTCGTGGGTACGGTGTCGGACGGTCACGCCTTGGTCCGCGGTGCTCTCGAACTAAAGCCCGACGTGATCGTAGTCGATATTGCGATGCCGATGCTGAATGGTTTGGATGCTGGCCAGCAAGTGAAAGAGATGCTACCTGCGGTCAAGCTCATTTACTTGACGATGAACCCCGATCCTGAGGTGGCAGCGGAGGCGTTCCGTCGCGGAGCCTCGGGTTATTTGTTGAAGACCTGCACGACGGACGAACTGGTAACCGCGGTTCGCAGAGTGCTGCGGGGCATGGCGTACGTGTCCTCGCGCCTTTCCAAGGAGACTGTCGACTTCTTGTGCCGGCAATCGAAGATGCCGGTGGAAGAAGAAGAACGGCTCACCGACCGGCAGCGCGAGGTTTTGCAATTGCTAGCCGAAGGGAAGCTGATGAAGGAAGTCGGCAGCATCCTGAATATGAAGACCCGGACAGTCGCCTTTCACAAGTACCGGATCATGGAGGCCCTAGGAGCCAGAACTAATGCTGATCTGGTCAAGTATGCGGTCCGAAACCATATGATTGCTGCTTAGGAGGCTGCGAAAGTGGGCAGAGCGGCTTTAGAACACGAGAAGAGATTGCATGATTTATGTCGCAGAGCTGCGTGCGAGACCGATGTCAACAAGCTGCTCATGCTCTTTTTGGAGCTGGATCGTACGGCCGAACCGGAACAGCAACGAATGTTCTCGGCGGGGCCACTCGAAGAGGCAGGCGGGCCAGCCTGGGAAGAGTGCTCGGAGGCACAATCGCGTGGCCATTTAAGCAGCCCTAACTGATAAGACCCCGGGTTTTGGGAAGCGAAACAAAGTCAAAAAAGGAAAAGGAGAATAATCATGCCAGTCAAGAATCCAAAGGAAATGTTCGTGCTTCTGCTCAGTGACTTGCGGCAGAACAGCGAACGAACAACCAAGATCCTTGAGGAAGTCACCCCCATGGTGCAAGACCCCGATATCAAAGAGGCGCTAGAGGCGCGCGGATTCATCGCTCAGAACATTCTTAGCACTATTGATCAATGCTTCAAGCTCATTGGCGAGCAGCCGGTCAAACTCAGCGGACGCCTGTACGAAGTGTTTGCCGAGGACTTCCGCAAGGAACTCGCCGAAATACAGAATCCAGCGGCTCGGCACCTCTTCATCTTGGCCAAGATCACCCACCTGATTCACCTTCGCATCGCTGAATACAAGGTGCTTATTGCGGCTGCCGACCTGTCAGGCCACTACGGCGTAGGCGTACTGCTTGAGAGTGCCCTCGCCAATAAGCTCGCCCTGGCGGAGCGGACCCATCGTTTCATTCGGTTGATTGCTGCAGCCAAGGTCACTGAAAAAGTTGCTGCCAGGCAGGCTGCATAGCCGCCTTCCGGTACACAACAACGGTTGCGCCGGACCGTGTGGTCGAGTTCCGCACGGTCCGGCTTTCGGACACTGGATATTAAGGCGGAGCCGATCGGCGCCTTGCGAATCCCGAAGTTAGTGAAGGAAAGTCATGACGAGAAGTAATCTCTGTTCCGCGGCGCCCACTGGCGTTCCCGACTGGAGTCAACTGTACCTAGCGGCGCTGTTTGAGACGGATAAGCAAAAGCTGCCATCGCGCATCGCTGAAGCCGAAAGAGCAATGACGCTGCGCGCCCGAGAATTGTTCAGGATAGCTTGCCACAACAGTGAAGAAGGCAGAGCCGTGGATAAGGGGCTCTATGCTTTGAGGGCGCTGCGCACTTGCTTGCAACTGAATTGTGCTTGAGACCGCCTGGAACAAGCTGACGTTCGACGGCGGAATCTTAAGGACTCTTTTCTTTCGAGCGGACTTGTGCTTAGGTAGACGGTCACGACACTCCCACAAGTGTGGGATCGCCCTGCATGATCTGGGGCGACAGCAAGTTTAAGAGCCCGGCCGCAGGACCACCCTTCACGAGCGACCTTGCACTCCTTCCCTGTCAGTCGGATGGCACGTTTTCCCGCAGCCAACGGTTAAGTAAAAACCACTGTCTTTCTGCCGTATGGAAGGACACGGTTGAGGGCATGGAGCCGGACCGCCCTACCCAGTACCTGCCGCTCCAAATCTCGCCCTTTGGCAACCATGTCCTCGACCGAGTCGCGGTGCGTGACTCGGCACACGTCCTGCTCGATAATCGGGCCCTGGTCTAGTTCGTCGGTGACATAATGACTGGTCGCTCCGATGAGCTTTACACCCCGCTCATACGCCTGGTTGTATGGTTGCTTTCCGATGAAGGCGGGCAGAAAGGAATGGTGAATATTGATGATCCGATTCGGATATGCCTGCACGAACCGTGAGGTCAGCACCTGCATGTATCGCGCCAATACCAGCACATCCGCCTGAAGCTCGCGCAGCAAATCCAACTCACGAGCTTCTTGACTGTCTTTGGTGAGGGCTGTGATAGGAAAAACAAAGAACGGAACACCATGCCCGCGCACCAGTACTTCGAGATCCGGATGATTGCTCAGCACCGCTACCACATGTAAAGGCAGCTCGCCAATTTTATGACGGTATAACAGGTCCACGAGGCAATGGTCGTACTTCGAGACAAAGATCGCCACCCGGTACCTGTTTTCCGAGAACGACAGGCACCAGGACATCCGGTAGCGCTCGGCAACGGGGGCGAAGCATGATTCAAGTTCCTCTGGGGAAAGATCGAATCCATTCAGCTCCCACTCGATCCGGTGAAAGAAGATTCCTTGCGGCACATCGATGTGCTGCTCGGCGTGTACGATGTTTCCGCCGTGCCGGTAAATGAAGGAAGAGACCTCGGCGACCAACCCTTTTTGATCAGGACACGATATCAATAAGACCGCGGTCGGCCCCACCGATCACACTCCTTCGACAAAAGCTCGGGAAGATGAAATTAGCCATAGACCGTACGCTGTTCCCGTGCGAAGCATACTTTTTCGACTCCTTCTCATCCTTGCTACCGACAGCTAGGCACCTGAAGTCTTGCCGGGAGTCGGTCTGAAGAATAGACCGCGATCATTGCCAGCCGCCGGCCGCGATCCATACTCTGAGTGGTTCTCGGGCGAGTGAAAGTATCAAACCATCCACTCGTCAGGTTGTCAATCACCGCTCGTCTCCTTCGCTGATGGATCCATGCGCCACATCGTACAAGGCATGCGATGTCCCTTGTTTGAGCCGAGGTCAAGCACCTCGATCGGGTGTTGAAAAGCGGTGATCGCCACGGAGCCGGGTCGATAAGACCAAGGCGAAGGCGATCGCGGAACCCGAGTGCGTGACCGCGACGGAGGCCCACCAAATGAGGTAAACCTCTGTCGATCAGTGGTTTCCGGCGGGGTCCTTGGGTAGGGGCTAGGGCAACCTGAAGGACTCCCGTTTCAGGAAACTCCGTCTAATCGGTGCCTTGAAGCCCAACGCAGTTCGGATCGCCTGCAATCGAACGGAGAGTCCCGGGGACCCCATAACCGCTGCCAGGGCCACTGCCGTTCGGTACGAGAGAGGAAGTGGGGTATCATTTGTGGTTGCTTATGCCTGACTCTCCCTTCAGGATGCCGGCTCGCGAAGAGCGGCTGCGATATGGAAAGTCGTTGCGCGAAAAGGTCACCCGAGCGAGCCAGGCAAACTGGGACCGGACGCAGCGAAAGGTACCTTTCCTGGAGTTGCTACGCGAGTCGGAGCGCGGACGACTCGAGAATCTCCTCCCCTACAAGGCCGCACGGATGGCTGTTTCACCCTTCGGGTTCTACCGGGGTGCCGTCCCGGTTATGGCTTGCGATCTCTCGACTCTCCCGAACACCGGTATTTATGCACAGCTTTGTGGCGATGCGCACGTTCACAATTTGGGGGCTTTTGAAGGGCAAGACGGACGGCTGATCTTCGACATCAACGACTTTGACGAGAGCCTACGCGGGCCCTGGGAATGGGACGTCAAGCGCATGGCTGGCAGTCTGGTGCTGGCCGGCCGCGAATCCAGCAACAGCGAGAAGGAATGCAAGATCGCCACGCTGGCTTTTGTAGAGAGCTATCGCGAGGCCATGCGGCAATTCTCCAAAATGCCCGTGGTGGACCTGGCCCGGTATCAGGTTTTCCGCCACCTGGATGTTTCCCCCGTGCACAACGTGCTACGTAAGGCGGAGCGTGCCACGCCGGCCCACAATCTCGAACAGTTGGCCGAGCACCGCAACGGAAAATGGCGCTTTCGGGACAACAAACCGCTGCGCTTCCACGTACCCCCCGCGACGGTGAAGCTGGTGGTTTCCGGCCTGCTCAACTATATCGACACATTATTGCCGGAACGACAACACTGGTTCACGCGTTATCGGGTCGAGGACGTCGCTTTTCGTGTGGTGGGGACCGGCAGCATTGGAGTGCGTGACTATATCGTCCTCATGTTTGGCACGGTAAAAAATGACCCTCTCTTCGTCCAGATCAAGGAAGAGGGGCTTTCGGCGTACACCCGCTACTTGCCTAAGGCCGAGGTTTTCCCCAACCAAGGTCAACGTGTAGCCCTAGGACAACGCTCCATGCAGGTGCAGTCGGACATCTTCTTGGGGTGGACTTCCATAGCCGGCCGCGACTACCTGGTCCGCCAGTTGCGCGATCACAAGGCAGGCATTGAGGACGGGGATTTGAAGGGCGAGGGCCTGGTGCAATACGCGCAAGTCTGCGGAGAACTATTGGCGAAGGGACATGCTCGCACCGGGGACCCGTACGCCATCGCCGGGTACATCGGCAACAGCGACAAGTTCGACAAGGCAATCGCCGGCTTTGGTGTCGCCTACGCCGACCAGAATACGAAAGATTTCGAGGAGTTCATACGGGCAATTCAGACCGGCAGGATTCAAGCGGCCAAGCTCCCTCCCCCGAAACCTGCAAAATCTGCTAAAGGAAAGCGCGCCGCGTAGCAAAGTCGCTGTTCACCGCCAGGCAATCGGGGCAAAGACTGCATCCCAGAACCGAAATCTCAGGCACGGAGCTCCCCGCTGACGCTGCCGTGCCCTGAGATATCCGTGCATAGGCTACCACCACTCGGAGCATTCCCACTTTGCTCTTCGCAGTGCTGCCTGTTTATCTTGCCAACCCTTTCCTTACTGCTTCTTCTTTCCCAAGATCCCACCAAGGCTGTTGGTAAGGTTGTTGGCTCCCGGAACCTGGCCCTTGGCGACGTTGCCAAGTTCGCCCTTTGCCAAACCCCCGACGACTCCACCCATGTCTGGAATGAACTTCGGGCTGGAAGTCGTTCCCTCGATCGCAAAGGGGATTCCGCCCTTGCCGCTACCCGCTGCGGCAACTTTCGAGAGCCCACCCACCATACCGCCGTGCAGGTCGGCGAGCATCTTGAAAGCCAGAGCTCCTTCCGGGCTGACGGTTCCCCCTCCGGTTATCACCCCGATGGCCGGCACGTTGAGGTTGATGTTATCTGCCTTCGTACCCTCTGGGGCCACACGCGCATCGAGGCTGGCGTTTTGGATGGCGGTATTCGGATTGGACGCCGATTTACCCGCGAATGCCGCCAAGGCTCCTAGCTTCGACCCCAAGTCGAAGTTGGCCAACTCGGTATTGGACAACTTGACCGGCCCCGTGATGACCAGTTTGTCCAGCGGCCCCACGATTCCCAGTTCCGCTGACAAAGTGCCTCCTTTGAGTTGCGATCCCTGGGGAACGACCACACCCATCGAGGGCAACATGGGCTCAAGTTCGTCGACCGGCATGTTGGGCGCATTCAGCTTCAGGTTGACCACTTCACTGTCGCCCTGGGCCTGAAAGGTTCCAGTCAGATGGGCCTGGGCAGTACCTATGGCAATGTCACCTTGTTTAATGGTCCCTGTGTCCTTGTCAAGGTCGAAATCCACGGTGTGTTTGATCGTAACCACTTTTGGACCCGGTGTGCCCTTGGGAGAGAACTTCAGCTGCCTGCCTGTAAAAAGACCGACCGCTTTGGCCTGACTGCCATTCGAGTTCAGCGTCCCATCGAAGTTCGCCTGCCCGGCGATACCACTGGCAGGATCAATGATTCCGGCCGCCCCGATATTCAAGTTGTTGATCTTGACCGAGGTTTCGAACGGAGTTTTGGAAGCGTCCTCGGGGCTGATGGGCCCGGCCTTCCCCGAGATGTTCGCATCCCCGCCACGGGGCAGCTGTGCCGTAAGCTGGAAGGGGAATTCTGAGGTGAAAGAGAAATTGCTTACTGTGATGTTCACATTATCGTAGACCACGGGCTTGGCCGAAGAGTTCACTTTCCCCACCGACAACCTTCCCTGGTTCACTTTCAGCTTTGCCACCGAGACGCTCGGCGGTGCCGACCCGGATTTCGCCGGTTCCGGCTCCTTCTTCGCCGAAGCTCCACCGATGCTCGAGAAGTTCCATTTCCCGTTCGCCGTTTTGAGCAAGGTTATCTGTGGCTGTTCCAGGGTAATGTCGGTGACGTTGAACTTGGAAGAGAGTAAGGGCAGCACCTCGACGCCCACCTTCAAGGATTTTGCTGTCACAAACGGGGACTTGCTGAAGGCAGGATCATCAGCGATCGCAATATTGTCCGCTCCGACGGTGCCCGATAGGAGGGATAAGCTCAGGTTGCCGACCGTGACTTGCCGTCCCAAGGCAGCACTCGCTTGCGACTCCACCTGCGGTCGAAATCTGTTCACGTTAATCACGAACGGAAGCACGATCAGGATCAAGAGAAGAATTGCGAATGCAATTCCACCGATACGCAGCCAGCGTTTCATAATCGTAGTCCTCCTTTCACACTGATTTATTGGTGGAGCGAATTGTCCTCCATCGACGCTCAGCTTATCTCGTCTCTACGCTGGCAAAGGGAGAAGAACAACTGTCAACCTTACCAGTCCGGTTTAGGAGTCGCGCCCGCCTAACTTGCGGCCACACCACGCCGAAGAAGGTCCAGAGCAGGACTACAGGCTTGGCATCTACTCCCGAGGAATACTCGTTGCAGAGACTCGACAAACACTAGAGCCGAATTTCCCACGTGCGCTCCAGGCCGAGATCTCTCGGCCTTCCGGCATGCCGGATATTATCGGCTTCCGGTCAATTCTGCGCAAACGAACCTGAGAAGATTCTTCCTGAACCATCTCAGGTGATTGGACCCGGCTCCTTCCGAAGTGTTTGTCGAGTTGCCCGGGAAAGCGGCGAAGACCTGAGCAGACTGATCACGGTGTCCCGGCTAAAAGCGCTGATTCTAAATATTCCCAAGGGTGCAGGCTCTGGCCCCGGTCGTAATCTGGACTTCACAAGACAAGCAAGCAAAGCTGTTAGCCGCCCCGTCTGCCCGGAAAGCCATGCAAAAGGGACACCTAGCCAGTTCGAAACCTAAGACGAAAACCGCTGGTATCTCGGTCTTCCTCTCCGCCAATTGACCGAACTGCCGTTCGGCTGAGGAGTCACGATCACCGGCTAAGTCATTGCGATGGAAGTGAGTCGGCCATCCCGCTCAGACTTGCGATTCAGCGATGCTTGATAAAATTGCCGGTCTGCAGTTCCGAGATCGCCTGCCGCAGTTGTTCTTGCGTGTTCATGACGATCGGGCCATACCAGGCGACTGGTTCCTCGATTGGCTTACCGGACACCAGCAGGAACCGAATTCCCTCTGGACCCGCCTTGACGGTGAGTTCGTCTCCGCGGTCGAACAGCACCAGGGAATGATTTCTGACGTCGTACTTGGCTGGCGCGTTCGCGTCTGCAGCCTGCTCGGTGAGAACCGCGCGGGGATCCGACGCATCTCGGAACGAACCGGATCCGGCGAATACATACGCAAACGCGTTGCGGGTCGTCTCGACCTGGATCCGCTTTTGTTGCCCCGGCGGCACAAGAATGTCGAGGTAATTCGGATCGGCGGCGACTCCCGCCACGGGACCTTTCTTGCCCCAGAACTCACCGCAAATGATGCGCACTCGGGTACCGTCATCGTCAGTGATCTCCGGTATGGCGCTCGACGGAATGTCCTGATAACGGGGATCGGTCATCTTCAGGGATGAGGGCAGGTTCGCCCACAACTGGAAACCGTGCATCCGACCTTGCTGATCCCCCTTCGGCATCTCCTGGTGCAGTATGCCGCTGCCCGCCGTCATCCACTGAACGTCCCCGGCGGTCATCTTGCCTCGGTTGCCCAGGCTGTCGCCGTGTTCGACCGAGCCGGCCAGCACGTAGGTGATCGTCTCGATGCCGCGGTGGGGATGCCAGGGGAATCCCGCCTGGTAATCGGCGGGATTGTCGTTGCGGAAATCGTCCAGCAGCAGGAAGGGATCGAAATCCTTGGTCTTGCCGAACCCGAAGGCGCGCTGCAATTTCACGCCGGCACCTTCGATGGTGGGCTGCGGTTGAATGATCTGTTTCACTGGTCGCAGTGACATGGTCTACTCCTGTTTTCGGTGCCACGCAGCGGTTGTGCTGCCAGGCAACGTGCGCACCGTTTCATGCCTTCACAAATTGGACATCCAAGGTGATAGTTACTTCATTGCCCACCAAGATGCCACCGGTTTCGAGGGCTGCGTTCCAGGTTAGGCCGAAGTCCTTGCGGTCGATCTTCGCAGTCGCCGCGACGGCAATTCTGCTGTTTCCCCAGGGATCCTTCGCGGGCGGGGTCGGTCCCTCCACCGAAAAGAGCACTTTGCGCGTGACCCCCCGAATGGTCAGATCACCTTCTACCGTCAGTTCTCCATCTCGCAGAACGCTAATCCGGGTGGACTTAAAGGACAGCGTGGGAAACTTCTCCACATCGAAAAAGTCGGCGCTCTTGAGGTGGGCATCGCGTTGGGCGTCGTGGGTTGCAATAGAAGACGCATCAATCGAGGTCTCGACTCGGGAGTTTGCCAGATCGGATTCGTTCAGCGTCAAGGTTCCTGCGATCTTCGCGAATCGTCCTTTCACATTGGAAATCATCATGTGTTTGACCTTGAACTCGGCAACGGAATGAGCCGGGTCAAGGTTCCAGGTGGTGGTTGCTGTTTGCGGTGTAGCCAGAGTGCTCATGGTGGCCATCCTTTCATTTCATTCTACTTAGATGCGTTGTGACGATATTCGTTGCAACACATTTTTGCAGCAAAAATCAGCCTACCTTCGCACGGGCAACCTCCAGTACCGCGGTGAGTGCGCGAAGCCGGTCTTTCCCCAGGTGGCCCAATTGCCGGCGGTGGGTTTGCCTGACCGGCTCGTCGAGGCGGGCTAGCAGCTTGAGTCCCTCCGGGGTAATCCCGGCCAGCACCATTCGCCGGTCTTTGGCCTCCCGCCACCGCGCAATCAGCTCGCGTTTCTCCAGGCGGTCGAGCAGCCGGGTAACGTCGGGGTCCCGGGTAATCATGCGGTTGGCGATTTCACCGCAAGGCAGCCCGTCCGGCGCTCCCCGGAGGATCCGGAGCACGTTGTACTGGGTGGGCGACAGGTCTTCGGCCTTCAGCACTTGGGCGGGGCCGCGCGACAGGAGATCGCAGGTGCGCAGCAGGTCCAGAAACGCAGCTTCCTCGGGACAAGCCACCCGCCTCCCTTTCTTCCCAGGTTGGAATCCCTCCCTCATCCAGAGCTGATATTATTCGTTATAACGAATAGTGTCAAGACACCTTTCTCGGGCACCCAAGATGGCCTCGCTCGGGCCGCCCCCTCCCGCCGGGAAATTCGAAGGCACGGGAGCCAAGGCGTTTCGAAGATGAACGGCTAGCTGGACCTCGGGTAGCAACTTCCCCCACGGGACGTCGTGGCTTCGAAGATTCGTCTCAGGGATTGCGAATAAGGCTCATCAGCGCGCGGAATTGCCGATGACCGGCACCTGTCAACCCTGACAGTTGCGTTGGTCCCGGTCTTTGATAACCTTCCCGCGGCATCTCCCGCAAAGCATCATCGCCAATCGAATGCATGCGATATTCGCAGGAGGACGACTATGACGCTCGGCAAACGTAGTCTGGCGGAATTCCTCGGTACCTTTTGGCTGGTTTTCGGCGGCTGCGGCGCCGCCGTACTGTCCGCAGCCTTTCCCGGCCTAGGCATCGGTTTTCTAGGTGTCGCTTTAGCCTTTGGCCTGACCGTCCTAACGATGGCATTTGCCATCGGCCACATTTCGGGGTGCCATCTCAATCCCGCGGTATCTGTTGGTTTGGTCGCTGGGGGCCGTTTTCCCGTCTCCGAGTTGCTTCCCTACATCGCCTCCCAGGTGCTGGGAGCCTGTGCAGCGTCAGGCGTCTTGTACTTGATCGCCAGCGGCAAAGAGGGTTTTGACCTTGCCGGGGGATTTGCTTCCAATGGATACGGGGCGCACTCGCCGGGGGGGTATGGCTTGTTCGCCTGCCTGACGGCTGAGATCGTACTGACGACGTTCTTTCTGCTCATCATTCTAGGTTCGACTGACCGGCGAGCCCCCCAGGGACTGGCGCCAATTGCGATTGGACTCGGGTTGACGCTGATTCACCTCGTCGGTATTCCGGTAACCAACACATCCGTAAATCCCGCGCGTAGCACGGGTCCTGCGATCTTCGTGGGAGGCTGGGCGTTAGCCCAACTGTGGCTCTTCTGGGTGGCGCCGATTATTGGCGGGCTGATCGGAGGCGGCATTTATCGTACGTTCTTCGGCGAGGAGACCAGCTTGCGCACGGAAGGCCTCCCTCGCTCCCCGGAGCGCCTGAAAGCAGCCGGCGACTGATCCCTGCCAACTGCCCGTCCTAGCAGGCCCAGCGAAAGCCGAGAGAGAAGGCTTAGGGTACAGAAAGAGAAGAAGAGCTTAACTCACCCATGATGCTCAGCGAGCTCGTTCCGTGAGCTCTGCTTCCAGGTTACTGCGGAGAAGCATGGGACCCGGAAGCGTGCTCTCTAGTAGGCAGTAACGATGTAGTGTACGAAGTCCGGGTTGTCGTGGAGCACCAACGAGAAGGGCCCTTCGGAGAAGTAAATCCAGGCGTGCAGGTCCCAGGTCTCTGTGTCCTTGAAACCGCGCTCCCACAAGGCCGCATGGTAGACCTCGTGTTCGAGAGCCTGAACATTCTTAACGCTATCGCTGCTGGATGCGATAGCGATGGTTTTCGCCCCATAGTCGGTGAAACCCTCTCCGGGCCCATCGCCAAACTTCTCGGTCGGCGGGTGAAAGGAGACCTTGTAAGTTACACAAGGGTGGTCCTGGATTCCGCAGATTACGATTGACTTAGGAGGTTGGGCATGTTGCACGGGCTTTGATTTGAGCCTGCGACCAGCTACCAGAACACCACTCGCGAGGGAAAGTACCAGAAAGACGAAAATGAAATACTTGGTCATGTCAGCGTTTACCGCTATTGGTCTCCGAGATCATGAAGTTCGAAAGCAACGACGCAGAGCCAGACCCTGTCTCTCGTTCCCCAGATTCTCAGCAGGAGAGAGAATAGGACCCGCAGGTGGGGCGATTGTACTGGCAGTTTTGACAGCCGGGAGGCACGAATAGGACTCGAGCCTTTTGGTTCATGTTGCGCCAGGGATCAAAAAAACAGCACACCCGATCCCTCAAGGAGCACGAATTGTGCCAACCTCTCGGTCCCTCGGGCACCATATCTGTCAGTTACTTAGCAGCCGGTCGGAGACTTCATTGCCAATTGCCTGCAAATACCTGCGAGCGATACGCTGTTTTTCTGTTGCCCGCGCTCCGTTTGCTATGTACTGGACCCGAACCGTCTCGCAAGCCGAAAGCCCACCCTTCCAGCACGACTGGTGCTGAGACAATCCTTCGCCTTCGTCCCGCGACTTAATCATTCCAAAGGCTTTACCTATTCCTGGATTGTCGTCGGTTGCCCTTTCCGCGCCATGCGATTTTAGCCTCTCGACACGGTCGCCTCTGACGGTGATCCTCGTTTCCAGTCCTTCCGCTCGGCGCTTCTAAAAATTCCATCGCAGCCATCGAAATTCTCGATTGTACTTTTCGCCGGTTCAGCATGTAGACAATGGTAGATGAGATCGAAAGCCCATATTGTCGACCACGATGCTTGTGGGGTCGGTTTCATAGCCCGGCTCGGAAGCCCCGGTTCGCGGGAAGTGGTCGATCGCGCCCTCGAAGCCCTGCGACGGCTCGGACACCGTGGCGGTGTCGATGCCGACGGACGCAGCGGCGATGGCGCTGGATTGCTGACAGCTATTCCTGACCAATTCTTCCGGGAATCCGCCCAAGCAGCAGGAATTGAACTACCGCCGGTCTTCGCCGTCGGCATGCTCTTCCTGCCGTCCGAGCAGAGAAAGGTTGCTCGTCACACTCTCGCAAAACTGGCTCAACATTGCGGCTTCCGCTTCTTAGGATGGCGAGAGGTACCAACCGATCCTTCAGCGGTTGGTCCGCAGGCGCTCAGGAGTCTCCCGACGATCGAGCAGTGCTTCCTGGCGCCTGCCGGGCATTCGCCCCCGGATTTTGAATCGCGCTTGTTCCCATTCCGCAAACGGGCAGAAGAGCTGGCACCGATGGGGACTTACTTTTGCTCCCTGTCGTCGCGAACCATCGTCTACAAGGGATTGCTGACTCCAGCTCAATTGTCTGCCTTCTATCTTGACCTGGCGGACCCTCGACTCGTCAGCCCCTTTGCAATTTTCCACCAGCGTTACTCCACCAACACCAGACCGAGCTGGTCACTCGCACAGCCTTTCCGTTTCGTGGCGCACAATGGCGAGATCAACGCCATTGCGGCGAATCGGCGATGGCTCCGCGCCAGGCAGCAATTCCTGGTCGAGAAGCTGAATCTCCTCAGGAACATGCAAATCCTTGAAGAAAATGTCAGCGATTCCGCCAGCTTCGACAATGCTTTGGAACTCTACCTGCGGCAAGGTTACAGCCCCGCCTCCGCCATGTTTGCCATGGTTCCACCAGCCTGGGAGAAGGATGCAACCATGCCTGTGAACCTGCGTGCTTTCCTCGAGGCACACGCCAGTAAGCAGGAGCCGTGGGACGGACCGGCTGCGTTGATCTTTACAGACGGGATCAAAGTGGGTGCGAAACTGGACCGCAACGGTTTGCGACCGCTGCGCTATACGAGGACTGCGGACGGATGGCTGGTGGTCGGTTCCGAGACGGGCATCGCGGATTTCGAAGACAGTCGGATCTTCGAGCGGCAGCGTCTGGGGCCAGGTGAAATGTTGATCGCTGATCTCCACAGTGGCTCTTTTTCTGGGCCGCAGGAGATTGCACGACGGGAAGACTGGACGTTCAGCCCCCGATCCGCGCCGGCGATGATTGAGGCCCGCGAGGCAACTTCGGAGAGTCCAGCCCCGGTGTCAAAGCCGGTCATGGCGGCCCTTGGTTGGAGCGAGGATCGCATCGCCCTGCTGTTTCGCCCGTTGATTGCCTCGGGGCAGGAAGCCGTCTGGAGCATGGGGGACGACGCTGCCCCGGCATTCCTGTCGGACCTGTTGCCACCGCTCTGGGACCACTGTAAACAGCGATTCGCCCAGGTGACAAACCCTCCGCTCGATCCCCTGCGAGAGACACACGTGATGTCGCTCAAGGTGAATCTCGGCGATCGCATGGTCCTCCGATCTCCGCTGCTCGATCAAGCTCAGCTCGATATTCTCAAAAAACAGCTTGCTCCATGCGAGCATCTGAGTTTCACGTTTCCGGTAGACCAGGGAGTCGAGGGGGCTAGGCAGGCTCTCGAGGAACTCGAAGAAAAAGCCGCGAAACTGGCGGCCACTAAGCTCGGTTTTCTGCTGCTCAGCGACCGGGGCCTGGATCAAACTCGCGCCGCCTTGCCCGCACTGCTAGCCTTGGCCGCCACTTGGAAGTCCCTGGTCAGGCAAGGAGCCTGGAGGGTGCCCTTGATCCTCGAAACCGGCCAAGTGATCGACACCCATCATGTTGCTTTGCTGATCGCCGCCGGTGCGAGTGCAGTCCTGCCTTATGTCGCCTTGGCGCAGGCGGCGAGTTTGACGAGCGATGGCCCAATCAGTTATCGCGCGGCCGTCGAGAAGGGCTTGCTCAAGGTGATGGCCCGGGTGGGAATTTCAAGTATCGCCAGCTATCGCAACAGCCATCTATTTGAAACCGTGGGGCTTGATGCGGACTTATGCGAGCGCTTTTTTGAGGATGCTGGTTGCGCTCTGGGTGGGAAGGGGCTCGACCAGCTTCTTGGGGATTGTCTCAAGCGGCACGCAGAGGCGTTTAGCGCCCCTGATGCTCGACTAAGAGATGAAGGTTTGTATCGTTTCCGCCGGAACGGGGAACGACATGGCAATTCTCCTGAACTAATACGACGCATGCACCGCTATATCACGTCGCCAAGCACGGAGAATTTCGGGTACTTTTCCGAAGTTGCGAGCCAAAGAGTGCCCGTTGCCGTCCGAGATCTTCTGGAAATTGTGCCGGGGATTCCGCTCGCTCTGCGACAGGTTGAATCTGAGGCTTCCCTTCTCTCGCGCTTCAGCACCCAGGCCATGTCTCTGGGCGCGATTTCTCCCGAAACCCACCGCACGTTGGCGATTGCGATGAATCGTCTGGGAGCCCGCAGCAACACCGGGGAGGGTGGCGAGGACCCGGAAGTCTATCGAGGCCTGGCCCAAGAAAATAACCGAGTGAAGCAGGTGGCCTCAGCACGATTCGGGGTGACAACCGAATACCTGATCCATGCTGACGAACTCGAGATCAAGATTGCCCAGGGTGCAAAGCCCGGGGAGGGCGGACAGCTTCCGGCGGGGAAAGTTACCGCGTTCATTGCCCGCCTGCGACACGCCGTGCCCAACATGTCGCTGATTTCGCCTCCGCCGCATCACGACATCTACAGCATCGAGGACCTGGCACAGCTGATCTACGACCTTCGCGCCGTCAATCCTCAAGCCCGGATCGGAGTGAAGCTGGTCTCTAGCACCGGAATCGGGATTATCGCCGCCGGCGTGGCCAAGGCCGGAGCCAACCTGATTACCGTCAGTGGTCACGATGGCGGCACGGGAGCATCGCCTCTGACTTCGATCAAGAACACTGGATTGCCTTGGGAGGTTGGTCTGCGCGACGCGCATTGTTCGCTGTTGCGCGCAGGCTTGCGAGGTGCCGTCCGCTTACGGGTGGATGGCGGGTTCAAGGTTGGACGAGACGTCCTCATTGCCGCCCTTTTAGGCGCAGACGAATTTGGCTTTGGCACGGCAGCTCTCTTGGCCCTGGGTTGCGTCATGGCCCGGCAATGTCATCTGAATACCTGTCCGGTGGGCATTGCGACGCAGGATGAAAAGCAGCGAACCCGTTTCACCGGCAAACCCGAGATGGTGGAAAGCTACTTCCGCGCGGTGGCAGACGAGGTTCGACAACTTCTCGCGAAAATCGGAGCCCACTCGATGGCTGAGGTCGTGGGGGATGTGAAGCGGCTTCGGCCAAGGGATGACGCGGCAGCGCGAGCCGTCCAGGAGATACTTCAGCCGATTTCAGCTCCACCGCAGATCGGACGGGCGCAGGAACCGGATACGGCTCTGCCCCAAGCCATGCTGCACGCCTTCGATGAAGTGGGCCAGCCTGCCTCGGGATCCCGTTGCTTCCGCATCACAGGTGCCGATCGGGCGGTCGGCGCACAATTGAGCGGCACAATCCTTCGGCGAAGGCAGAGGATTCCGAGTGCGGGGCGGGGTGATTACAGGTTCACAGGCACCGCCGGTCAGAGTTTCGGGGCGTTCCTTATCGAGGGTGTCCATCTGCGGCTCTTCGGTGAGGCCAATGACTACGTGGGAAAGGGAATGTGCGGCGGCCAGGTTGCCATCACCGCGGGCGAAACCGCCTCGGTGCGCGGCGACGTGCTTGCCGGCAACACACTGCTCTACGGCGCTACCGGTGGAGAACTCTATATCGCAGGGCGAGCCGGAGAGAGATTTGCCGTGCGCAATAGCGGTGCACTCGGCGTGGTTGAAGGTGTCGGTCAACATGCCTGCGAATATATGACCGCCGGCATTGCCGTGATTCTTGGTCCTGCTGGCATCAACTTGGGTGCCGGCATGACCGGAGGCCTGGCTTACCTGCTAGAAGTTCCGGGCGAGGCAGTGTGGAACCATCAGTCGGTACGCGCGGTCGCCATGGGAATTGAGGAAGGCGAGTGGCTTCTGCGGGTGCTCGACCGGCATGCCGGTCTGACGGGTAGCCCGTTGGCTCGAAGGCTGGTGACGGCCGGGCAAGGCCTGCCTTTTGTCCGCATTGAGCCCCTCTCGCCACCGTGCTCGGTGGCCGAAACCTGGAAGCCGATTCTCGAACGCTTCGACCCGACAAGATTGCCGAATCTGCCCCCGGTTCCCGTCGAGGCGCCGTTGCCTTATCGCAAGCAGCGTGCCCGGCTCTGGAATCAATAATGCTTCTGCCTCTTGGGTACATCCTTCTATAATCACTGACAATTCATGGATTTCGACCAACTAGTTACGTTCTTGGAGGTGGCCAAGCTTGGCAGCTTCTCGCGTGCCGGGCAAAAGGTCTTCCGCTCGCAGTCTGCCGTCAGCGCACAAATCCGGCAACTGGAGCAGGAGTATGGCGACAAGCTTCTGGATCGCTCGGGCAAGGTCGTGAGGCTCACTCCGGCCGGGCGAGTATTGTTCGCCTACGCGGAGCGCATGCAGAAGCTGCGGGAGGAGTCTTTGTTGGCCGTGGCCGACCAGGGAGTAACCGCCAGAGGCACCTTGGTAATTGGGGCCAACGAGGCCACCTGCCTCTATGTGCTGCCGAAGGTATTCGCCGAATATTGTCGCTTGTATCCCCAGGTCCAAATTAGCATCTATCGCAACTTCAGCTACAAAATCATAGAAAAACTGGAAAACGGCTCCATCGACGTTGGCATCGTGACCCTGCCGGTCAAATCACCGAGTCTAAAAACTCACTCCATCTTTCGCGATCAACTCATGTTGATGGTTTCCCCGAACAACCCGCTGGCCGCAAAGAATCGCGTCTCCGTGGACGCGATCGCCAAGCAACCGCTGCTGTTTCCAAAGACCGGGTACACTCGCCAGCTGATGGACAAGTTGTTTCGTCCCTACAACTCGCACCTGCACATTAGGATGGAATTGCCGAGCATCGGCATGATTAAAAGCTTCGTGGCCGCGGGGCTAGGTGTGTCGCTCATCAGCTCTACGTTTGCCAAAGACGAGCTTCTGGCGGGACAAGTGGTACTCATCCCTCTCGAGGACGTCGAGCTATGGCGGGAGCTGGGGCTGGCCTATCGCCGTGACCGTACTCATACCCGATCGACAGCCAGTTTCATCGCCACCGTCCGACAACTTTCCGCCACCGGAAAGAAGCATGTGGGCTCGTCTCCGCCATCGAGCGGCCTGTAATTTCTGTATTCGGCATCCAGGATCCGGTCGCTTTGTGGGCACCCTTCGCGACACGGAACGACCCAAAATATCTTCTTCACTGCAGGTCCGTTCAAGAACGTCGCCGGAACGTTGGGAGCAAGACGGCTCCGCAATGGAAGTTTAGCTCCTAAGCCCCGGCACGATTCCCCTCGCCTTTGGCGGTCTTCAAAGGCGGGGGGGTTCGGTAAATTCCGTGCCTGCGATTTTGCTTACTTTATGGTCGTGTCAAAGGAAAACGCCAGACCGGTGGCGAAGATAACGTCGTTTGATTTCGTTCCAACCACCGGAGGGTTGGAAACATAGCGGTCGCTGAGGGTGAATTGCCAGCCCAGCCACTTGTGAATTTGGGTGGTTGCACCGGCGTCGAACGCGAACAGATATTGGCCGGCATTCGGGGTGAGTTCCGGATAAAACGTAAAGTCTTCCGTCAAGGAGGTGTGCGCACCGAACTTATGCAGGAAAGTTTCGCCCGTGGTGAGGCCCATAATATTTCGCGTCACACCCGGCGAGAACCCCAGTGCCGTTGCGCCGGCGGTATAGTTCTGACGCGTGTAGTTGGGGCCGGCAAACACGTCGAAGCTTGTGTTCGGAGTGTTCACGACATGATAACCAATGCCGCCGGTATAGATCTGTTGCAGATCGAGGAATTGCAACTCATTATGAAGGTAATCCGCTGACACGAAGGCGAAGAACTTCTGGTTGAGATTGTGACTGTAACGGATTCCACCCAGGATCGCGTTCGCCGTGACGCCGCCTCCTCCCGGAGCGTTATTTTCGGCGTATACGGACGTGGCGTACGCCTTGATCTCGTCGTTCTGCGTTTTGCGATCCGCCGTGAACCCAATGTTGAGGTTGGTAGTATCACTGTTTCCCCGGGCCAGCGCGAAACCAAGGTTCAAACCGCCTTGCCAGTCTTGCACGAAAGAAGGATGCAGATTGGATTCGTAGTTCTGCTGCTGCTGGGCCGATCGGATGGTTTGGGCATTGGCCAAGGGCATACTTACGTTTCCGCTGGAGGCATGAATTATCAAATTGCTGCCTTCGGTGGTCGCGGTTCCACTGACTGTCCGCTTGTCTGGCGTAACTACAAAAATCGGTTTGTCCGTGGTCAAGGCTTTCACTTGCGACCACTGAATGGTGATGACGTCCGCATAGTCGGTCTTTAATATCAGTTGTTTGCCGTCGGCGCTGTCAACAGTTCCGATCAGGTTCGATCCGTTATTGAGGACAACCGTGTCCGCCACGCCCAGAGGTGCTACGGCAATCATGGCGAACAGAACTGCCAGAGTACCCTTGATCTTCATGATTCCTCACTTTGTGATTCCGGAATGGAAAAATCGAACGAACTCGATGCAATCAGCGGCGTTTGCAGTGCAGAGAAATTCTAGGAATTTGCACGAAGCCGTACCAGCGGACAACGCAAGATGCGATGTCGCTCGATCAGGTGCCTCGATGTCTGTCCAGATGACATTGTACATGGGTGTCATCAGCAATGCTTGTGAACCTGAATTCGCGAGGTCTGCAATGCCCCAGTTTCGCAAAACGGATCGGCGTGTGTGAGATCTGGCGGGAGCAAAGAACTCACGCCGCCAAGAGCGACCATCCCATGACCAACAGTATTTTTCCCGAGCCGCGGTGTTTGCCGATGCGAATCGGCAAAAATCTGCTTTAACATCGTAGCAGGTCGTAGTTGAGGAACGCTGCGATCGCCCGTCACATCCAGCGCTCAAAAGGATTGGGGGATGGCTGCAGCCGGCCGGGATTCATGATGTTACCTGGATCAAGTCCTTGCTTGATCGCTGCCACGGCCTGAACGCCGAGCTGAGAAATGTCCGCAGCCAGCCAGGGTAGATGCTCGGTGCCGACTGCATGGTGGTGGGAGAGGGTCGCGCCGCAGTCGATGAACGATTGCTGGGCAGAGCGCTTGACCCGCAGATATTGTTCCATTTCGCGTCCCCGCTGTTGTCGGAAGCCGAAGGTGAAGTAGACGCTAGCGCCACAGTGATAGGTGTGGCTGATGTGACATCCGGTCCACGGACGCACACCACTTTCGAGGATGGTGGCGCGAAGAAGAGCCAGCGTCTGCCGGTACAGGGGAAGGATGTTGCTCCACACCGTGGAGGTCTCGCTCACATCGGTCGTGACATCCCGATCCAGCAGAAAATCGCGGATATGAGGAAAGTCATATTTCGTCGCTTCAAACGATTTGCCCGCGCCTTCTCCCATGCTGACGGCGCCAAATCGCCGATAGATGGCCTGCGCGTGGCGTAGCTGGCGGGCAACATCGGCTCGACCGCCCTCAAAAGCAGTTAACATCAGACAAACCCGTGGCAGCGACAGACCCCTGAGCTGGAGATATCGTCTGACGAGGCCGCTCATGGCGTTGGCAAGACGGGATGCCGGAGGCCTGAAGGCCAGCGACAGAGCAGTCTTGTCGGGATCGTTGAGCCGCACCATGGCGGGCATACATTCCTGGCGCACGCATTCATGCATGGCCTGAATGCCGCCCTCAAATTCTGGAAAGAGATAGCCCCGGACTAGCCGTGCCTCCGGCCGAGGATGAACGCGCATGGTGGCTTCCGTGATGACTCCCAATGTCCCCTCACTGCCGATGCAGAGGTGGTTTACATCGATACCATTGGAGGACTTGGGAACTGTACGGGTCGCCAACACGCCCTCGGAGGTCACCATGCGCACGGCGACCACCATGTCCTCGATCTTGCCGTAACGATCACTCTGCATTCCCGCGGATCGGGTGGCAATCCAACCGCCCAGGGTAGAGTGCAGAAACGAATCCGGGAAGTGGCCGAGCGTCAGCCCGTCTGCCGCCAGTTGCTGCTCGAGATCCGGGCCAAAGATCCCGGTTTCGATCCGTGCAGTACCGGATGGTCGATCGACGGCCAGCACCCGCCGCAGGCGACGCATGTCGAGCGACACCAACATACGTCCGGCCTCCATTCGTTCGAGGCATCCAGAGATATTCGATCCTCCCCCGAAGGGGATCACCATGACGTCGCGCTCAGCGGCAGCGCGCAGCGTCAAACACACGTCGCGCTCATTTTCCGGGTAGACGACCAGATCCGGTGCACCCATGGCAAGGCCGCGACGCAGGCGAAACAGGTCGCGGAACCCCTTGCCATAGGCATGAATCACCCGCTCTTTGCGTTGGTCAGAAATCTGGGTGGGTTTGAGGAAGGAGCACAATCTCGCCAGAAACCGTTCGTCGATCGAAGGCTGGGGCAGTTGCACGGCCTCGAGCTTCCATTCCCGCCTCTCGAAATCGTCCCGCTCAATCCCCAGCTCCGTTCTGGCATAGGTCCAGAAGCCTGGATGGGCCTGGGGATTGAATTCCGCATCCTCGTTCCCCCAACCCCACCACTTCATGTGCCTGGGCTCGTAGGCCATGGGAAGCCTTCACCTGTTGGAAGATCTTATTTGCAAAGGCCCTTAGCCTTCAACGGTTTGTATTTAAGGTCCAACGTTGGGGGTTCGCTTAGCCTCACTTCAAGGTTCACCCGTTGCGGCGAGAGATCGTCGCCTGTCCTCAGCTATCCTTTTCCCTCGACCTCAGCTGCAAACTCGCGGGGCTGGCATCCAAAGCCGAGGAGCCGGATGTTCCGGGCGAGTTGTTCGACAGCCAAGCGCCTCCGCTCTCGAATTGATTCTCCGTTCCAGGCGAGTGTTGCCCAGGCTAGCGCCTCTCCAAAGCGCACCGTCAGCGGGCCGGACCGCGGCACTGACTGTCCCTTGGGGAGAATTCGATGTGTCCCTTCGATGTGGGCAGGAATGACCGGTACCCCAAGCTCAATCGCAAACAGACCAGCACCGGTCTTAAACGCTTGCATCTCGCCGTCCAGCGATCGCGTACCCTCGGGATACAGAATCAACCCACCTCCAGTTTGCTCTAGGAATCGGCGGCATAGCGCCAGACAGGCAGCCAGCGATTTAGGCCCTGGGCGACGCTCGATCGGGATGACATTCATCAAGGGAGCGACCGACCAGCGTACACGTCGGGAGTGAAAAAAATAGTCGCTCGCTCCCAACAGGGCGAAGCTGCTAAAGCTGCGTCCGCTCGCGGTCATCAACGCCGCGCTGTCAATGTGGCTCGTGTGATTGCTGCACAGCAGGAACGGTCCATCCGGAAGGTGATGGCGTCCCTCCACCGTGAGCGGGCAGTAGCTGGCGAAGAACATCCGGCAAAAACCTTCGAACATTGCACAGCCAACGCCTGGTGCCCAGAACGCGCCATTCGGTTTGTGACAGCCAGTCATCTGGTCTGCATAGATGTCCGACATTCGTTCTCTTCGAACGATCGCTCTGGTACGGAGCGGTCAGACATAGTGTCGCCCTCGATTCCAGCACCCGATGCCTGATCTCGTGTCGCGGGCAACGGACGAGAATGACATGAGGCGATTCACCATTGCGTTTGGTCGAACGGGGGAAGAACTGCGGTTTGGATTATGCGCGAAATCACCGAGCCTTTCAAGATAAGTCGCGACCCGTCGGCTATCCGAGACCGGTACAGTCCGATGAAGCCATCCCTTCAGGGTCGGCCTAGTTGGATCCCGATTCCTTCCTGGGAGACCGCCGAGTTTCGTTGTACTCGCCCATCCTTACATCTTCACGCACGACGCGATCTTTCGCCCACGACCGTTTGCGCCGACGCGGTTGAACCTAGGAGGGAAGCCTATCGATGAGAAGATGGCGAGTGTGCGGGTGTCATGAAGAGATCGTCGCCGCGCATGGCAAAAACTCCTTCAAGCTAGGACACTCCTACTGCGCTCTGAGATCCGAGAGAATCCTGATGGCAAGCATTCTGGCCGAATGGCATTCCCCAAACGGCAGGGCGGGATTTTTGCTAACGGGCAGCGCAGTTTTCGCGTATATTTACGAACAATTACTTTTGCTTTCGATAGGATGCGTTTTCAGGTCAGGTCAGGTCACCGCAAACTCCAGATTCCTTGGCTCCGGCTGGGGCACGAAAGGGCTAACCGTGGAGAGCAGTCGCAAGCCGTATTGGCCGGTCTTCACCTTGCTGCTGTCCGGTTTGTTTTTTGGACAAACGACTCCAACCCAGAACCCTGTTTCGGAGACGGTGCAGGAAACGAACATCGGCGTTTCGCTCAACCCGAGGGATGGCAGCTACACCATCTTCGATCCAGTTTCCAAGAAACCGATTTTGCATTCTGGAGTGACGATTGAAATCGATCATCATTGGTTGAAGTCGAGTGCATATCCTCAGCATTCGTTGTCGCGTGACACTGTGGCCGATGAGGTTGGCCCAGGAACCCGGTTCACCGTTTCGAATGCCGGACTTCGCTCTCAGCCCGATCTTATTTACTCGCTACAGACACATGCCAACCCTGACTTCGTAATCGTGGCCGTCACGGTTCGAAACACGGGCTCGAATGCGATTACGGTTCAGGCCCTGCGCAGCGTCGATGCCCTGGGTCCCGGAATCGCCGACCTGGGCGGACCGGCTGAGTCCGACCGCGTCCTGTCCGACAGCTTCAGCGAAGACCGTCCTGGCATCGTAATCCACGACCTGGCCGATAGCGATCGCGGAATGCATCGTGGCGTCGGGAGCCAGTTGATTTACAACCGCCAGACGAAGCGAAACCTTTTTCTCGGAGCCCTCACTTCCGACCGCTGGCTCACGGTTCTTCGCTTGCACGTCGAGAAAGACCACGTCACTGCGTACGAAGTCGATGCCACGGGAACCACGGAGCTGGAAAAAGAAAATTCGCTCGAAAAGGCTCCCGCCGAGGATCAGATCGAATTGAGCCTGCCGGTTCCAGCCGGCGCGAGCCTTTCCTCCGAACGATTGTTGATCAGCTCCGGCACCGATTATCGCCAGCAACTCGAAACCTATGGCCACCTGATTGGCGAACTCCATCATGCCCGCGTGGGCGCGCCTTTTATGGCCGGGTGGTGGAGTTGGACCGCGTACTATTTCGGTCTCAATCAAG